>CAZWTK010000014.1:31709-58235 GCA_964636655.1 uncultured Gaiellales bacterium | reverse complement strand
CTACCCAAACGTGAAGCTGAACGCCTGTACACCGGGTGAAAACCGAAGCTCGAGTAGACCGCTCCGTTCCACCCGCGCGCTGAAGACCGTGTACAGCCGGTTGGAAGTAACGTCGATCGAGCCGAGCGGCTTGCCGTCGAGCAGCGTCGTCACGCGGCCCTTTCCGCCCAGCACGATGTAGACGTCGCTGGCGTGGAAGTTGAGCTCCAGCCGCGCGTCCTTTCCGGCCAGTGCCGTCTGGCCCGAGAGCGTCCACTGGCCGCCGTAGGAGATCGAGTCCTGAGGCACCTTGGCTGCGAGCGTGAACTGCGCCGGCTTTCCGGTGACCAGGCGCGAGCCGGCGTAGTGGGTGCGGTCGAGCCGGTCAGGGCCGAGGTAGGTCTCGGGCGTGGTCGCCTCGGTCGGAGTCGTGTCGAGGACCGCCGTGGGCGAGCGCTTGATCCCGAGCAGCGTGCGAATCGCCGCATCGGTCTTTGCGTAGTCGCCCTCGCCGAAGTGAACGCTGCGAATCCGGCCGGTCTTGTCGACGAGGTATTCAGCGGGCCAGTACTGGTTCGAGTACGCGGTCCAGGTGGAGTAGTTGTTGTCGAGCGCGACCGGCCAGCTGACGTCGAGCCGCTGTGTTGCGCTGCGAACGTTCGAGAGCACGTGTTCGAAGGCGAACTCCGGCGTGTGCACGCCGACTATCTGTAGGCCCTGGCGGTGGTAGGCGGCGTACCAGGCGCGCAGGTGCGGCAGCGTGCGCAGGCAGTTGATGCAGGAGTAAGTCCAGAAGTCCACCAGCACGACCTTGTTGCGCAAGCCCGCGATCGTCAGCGGCCGGTTCGACGGCGTGTTCAGCCAAGCGGTGATTCCCCGGAAGTCCGGCGCCGTGCCGTAGTCGGGCAGGCCGACAGACTGCTCCTGCGCGGTTTTTGGCTTCGGCGGCCCGCCGCCGCGCAGTTGGGCAAGCCGGCTTGCGGCAGAGCTCGACTGCTCGGTGTGCCGCTGCAGCGCGTTCGTGTAGGAGCCGAGCCTGGTCTGGAGCGTCTGGTCGAGGTTGAAGACGATCGCCAGAGCGGCGCCGGCCATGACCGCTCCGAGCGCCGGGCGGAACCAGCGCCTACCGGCGCGAAGGCGCTTCGTCACACGCTGGCCCCCCAATGCCACCAACAACAGCACCAGGCCCGCACCGAGCGCATAGAAGAGCGTCAGGAAGACGGCGTAGAAACCGATCCGGTGCTGGGCGGCGAGCACCGTGACCGTCGCCAGCACCGGCCCGGCGCAGGGCACGAAGACGAGTCCGAGACTGGCGCCGAGAAGGAAGCCTCCACCAAGGTCGCCGCCGAAGTGCCAGCGGCTCAGGCGTGCGAACGGCGCCTCGATCAGTAGCCCAATCCGAGGCACCAGCAGCGAGGCTGCGAGCAGAAAGAGCAGCACGATCGCGGCGTTTCGCAGTGCATCCTGCGGCAGCCCCAGCGCCGAGAGGAGAGCCGTCGCCGTCAGCGTGAAGACGGTGAAGCTGGCAACCAAGCCGGCGATGATCGCGTACGGCCGCCGCCGCCCACCTGTCGCTCCGCCGGCCAGCACGATCGGCAACACCGGTAGGACGCACGGCGACAAGGCGGTGATGATGCCGGCCACGAATCCGACGAAGAGAAGTAACGCCATGAGCAGTGTAACGTCTGACCCTGCGCGGTTATTTCAGTCAGCGGACCGCGATCGAGACCGGCCGGCGACCGTGCTCGACTCGCTCAGCGGCGCCGGAATGCCGCCCGGCGTTTCGAGCAACAGCCCTCTCGCCTACGCGCGCGGCGTTTCTGCCTGCGAGCCGGAAGTAGAAGCACCACGACGAGTGCCACCCCGGCGATCGCCCCGACCTGCGCCAGGCGTCGCGCGCGATGCAGCCGCCGCGAGACGACCGGTCCGACCTCGTCCAGGTCATCCTCCAACCGGGCCCGCACGGCCTCTATCTGCGCGCGGATCTGAGCCGGGTCTTGAGCCATTCGACGTTCTCCTTACTGGTCTCGATCGCTTGTCTCGGAAACGGCGGAACCGCCGAGCGCAGGCACTTGACCCCGATCAGCACGCACGCGACCGTGATCAGCGCGAGCAGGCCCGCCACCACGAGCGCGGCCGCCCAACCCGGAACGGCCAGCGCCACGGCCAGGATCGCCGCCGTCAATAGCGTTGCGATCAGCATCAACCCGCCCAGGGCCGCCGCTACGAAGAGTCCGACTCCGATCGCGGCGTTCCGTCCCTTCGCGGCGAGCTCGCTCTTGGCCAGCTCGATCTCGAGCCGGGCCAGCTCGCGTAGGTCTGCGATGAGCCTCTTTCCACTCGAGTCGCGCCCGTTCGTCTCATCGTTCATTCCACGTTCGCCATACCCTCGATCGCTTCGAGCCAAGCGTCGGCGCCCGTTAGGCGACGCCTACGGGGAGGCTATCGCGCCGATCCCCGCCGATCCACCGAGTACCGTGTGCTTCCGTAGATGGGCACGACGCGGAACTACGTGGCTTTCGACATCGAGACGGCCAAGGTGCTGCCCGAGTCGGTCACGGATCTGATGGATCATCGGCCGCTCGGCATCGCCTGTGTGGCCGCCGTCGTGGCTGGAGAAGAGGAGCCCGTCGTCTGGTACGGAGAAAACGGCGGCGAGCCGGCGGCGCAGATGTCTCGAGCCGAGGTACGCTCGACGATCGGGCAGTTCGCCGCCTGGGCGGACAACGGCTACACGCTCCTCTCCTGGAACGGTCTCGGCTTCGACTTCAACGTTCTGGCCGAGGAATCGGGCCTCGCGGAGGAATGTGCGCGTATTGCGCTGACTCACGTGGACATGATGTTCCACGTCGTCTGCGAGCTCGGCTATCCGGTGGGCCTGGGCAAGGCGGCGGAGGGGTTAGGCTTGCCCGGGAAATGCGCCGGCCTCACGGGCTACGACGCCCCGGTGATGTGGGCTCAGGGGCGCTGCGACGACGTGCTCGAGTACAACCTCCAGGACGCCAGGCTGGCGCTTGCGATCGCGCTCGAAGCTGAGCGTCGAGGTGAGCTGCTCTGGATCACGCGCAGGGGAACCACCGGGCGGATGCCCTTGAGGCAAGGCTGGCGCTCGGTTCGGGAAGCGCTACGGACGCCTTTGCCCGACACCTCCTGGATGTCCGACCCGCCGGCGCGAGAAGATTTCACCGCCTGGCTACCGTCAGAATCGCTCGTGGCCTAGCGAAAAGCGCCCGCGGAGTCGAATCGGGATCGGCTCGGGCGAGGCGCTCCCGACGCTCTCGCTTGGCGCGACCTCTGCGAGACTACGTCCTCGGAGTTGCCCCGAGCAGGTTGGGCGTGGAAGCGCGGCCGACCGATTCGGTATCCGCAGTCAATCGAGACACCCGGGGAGAACCGATGAGAGCCGTCGTATACGAGATGTGCGGGGCGGTCGTCGATCGGAGCTACCGGTTGGAGCAGGTGATCGACGCGACGCGGTACGTCGAAACGGAGCAGAAGACGGGGAATGTCGTGCTGACCGTCGGCCACGACCGCGCTCCGTCAGTCCGGGCGTCGTAGCTGTATTCGCGGGACTTGCTTCTCCGCCGATCGGCACCAAGCCGAGGTTCGCGCCGCAAAGTCGCGGGTATACGCGGGCTATGAAACTGGGCTCAGCGCGAAGAAGCAGACGGCAGGCGCAGTCTGGCGCGCCGGGCGATCACGGCGACGTAAAGGGCCTCGTTGGTGTCTTCGAGGGCCACTACGGCGCAGTGCCCGACGTCGCCTTCGACCGATCCGGGCGGCTCCTCGCCTCAGCCGGCTCCGACAAGACGGCGCGGCTCTGGGATCTGGAGAGCGGCGCCTGCCTGCACGTGCTCGAGGGACACGAAGAACTGGTGTCAGGCGTCGCCTTCAACGCGTCCGGCGACGTCCTCGCGTCGGCGAGCTACGACAAGACCGTGCGGCTGTGGGACGTGAAGACGGGGCTCGAGCTTCGCGTGCTCGAGGGGCATACGCGCTCCGTCGAGGCCGTCGCCTTCGGTCCGAAAGGGAGTCCGCTCGCCTCTGCGGGCTTCGACAAGACGCTGCGGATCTGGGATCCGGACAGCGGCGACTGTCTGCGAACGCTCACGGGACACTCCGATACCGTCGCCGACATCGCGTTCGGTCCACGCGGAAGTCTGCTCGCCTCGGCGGGGCACGACCGATCGGTACGGCTATGGGACGTGAAGACCGGGCGCGCGAAGCACACGCTCCGGGGCCACACCTCACTAATCAACAGCGTCGCCTTCGCTCCCTCGGGGAAGCTGCTCGCATCGGCGGGTTACGACGGAACGATTCGGCTCTGGAATCCCACCGGCGGTCACGCCGCCGGCGTGCTCGAAGGTCACACGAACGCCGTGATGAGCGTCGCCTTCAGCCCCGATGGAAGCCGGTTGGCGAGCGCGAGCTCGGATCAGACGGTGCGGATCTGGAGGGTCGAGAGCGGTATCTGTCTGCACGTCCTCGGGGGCCGGGTGAGTCAGCAGCGTAGCGCTGTTTTCAACCCCGGCGGCGATCTGCTCGCCTCGGCCGGGCTGGACGGGGAGATAAGGATCTGGGCGGTGTCCGAAGCCGTTCGAACTGGCTGAGCGCCGCGCTCGAGCGGACGCGTCCGCGAACTCATCCCCCAAATGGGTCACGTCGGTCTGTGCACGCCGTAGCGCCACCACGCGGAAACAGTGGTCTGGTCGAACGGCTGGTTGCCGTGGGCAGGTTCTATCCGAGGATGGACGCTGAGCAAGCTCCTCCGATCGCCTGGGTATGGGCAATCGAGACCTCCGGTCGCGTTACTGGAAACCTGGCCGGCGAGGCGATCGAACCGGCGATCGCGGGTTCGGGAGGCACTGCCTCGCTCACTGCTGCGTCGCCTCTCTGCTCGTTGCGCTGTTGCTCTCGGGCCCGGCGGTGCAGAAGGCCGACACGAGCGCGAGCGCGAGCGCGGGCATTCGAGCACGGCCTGCACTGTGCGTCGGCGCCAACGTCGGCAAGGAGTGCAAGGCGGCTGTGGCCGTCAACAGCAAGAAGGTGAAGAAGAAGGGCAAGAGGAGCTGCGCAACCAAGGCACGGAAGCGAACGAAGAAGTGCCTGGCGCAGGCTCGCAAGAAGGCTAGAAAGAGCTGTGCGACCAAGGCGCGGAAGCACACGAAGAAGTGCCTGGCGCAGGCTCGCAAGAACGCGAAGAAGAAGTCGAAGAGCAGCGCCGGCCTCAACGCGAAGTCCGCGAGCGCGCTTCTCAACGGCTACGGACCGGCGCAGCTGCGCGGGGCCTACAACCTGCCCTCCGCTGCCGCGCGTTCGCAGACGATCGCGATCGTTTCGGCCTACGACAGTCCCAACATCGAGAAGGATCTCCGCGTCTACTCCAAGACCTTCTCGCTGCCGATCTGCAACAGCGCAAACGGCTGCTTCCGTAAAGTGAACGGGAGCGGCGCGAAGGCTCCACTTCCCGCTCGAAACGCTCTCTGGGCGCTCGAGACCTCGCTCGACGTCGAGGTTGCCCACGCCGTCTGCTCCAACTGCAAGATCCTTCTCGTCGAAGCCGAGTCGAGCTCGGTCACCGACCTCGTCGCCGCCGTCGACACCGCGGCGAGGCTCGGCGCCGATGTGATCTCGAACTCCTGGGTGGTGCAGGAGTTTCGCGGCGAGACCTCTCTCGACCGGCACTTCAACCGTCCCGGAATCGCCATCACCGCCGCTTCCGGCGATACCGGTTACGGAGTGAAGTGGCCCGCAGCCTCGCCCTACGTCACCGCTGTCGGCGGCACCACCCTCGATCTCGACGGCTCCAACGCCCGCATCAGCGAGAGCGCCTGGGAGCTGGGCGGCTCCGGTTGCTCGGCCTACGAGCCCAAGCCGGCCTGGCAGTCCGACTCGGGCTGCGGGCATAGGACCGTTCCGGAT
The DNA here is from genome assembly GCA_964636655.1 of uncultured Gaiellales bacterium. Classification (GTDB taxonomy): domain Bacteria; phylum Actinomycetota; class Thermoleophilia; order Gaiellales; family Gaiellaceae; genus Fen-549. Next base: position 52,334 of record CAZWTK010000014.1, on the reverse strand, counting down.
GTCGCGGCCGTCGCCAATCCCGACACCGGTGCGGCCGTCTACGACTCCTACGGCTACTCCGGACGGCGCGGCTGGTTCAAGGTCGGCGGCACGAGCCTGGCCGCACCGATCGTGGCGGCTATCTACGCGCTGGCCGGCAACGCCGACGAGGTAGTCGCGGGCTCGTTTCCCTACACCCACGCCTCGTCGCTGTTCGACGTGCGAGACGGTGCCAACGGTCGCTGCTCTTCGGCTTACCTGTGCACCGCCACGGCCGGGTATGACGGTCCAACCGGACTCGGCACGCCGTCGGGCGTGGCCGGCTTCTAACAGTTCCCCGAAGCCGAGCTCGCTCGGCACTCGAACCTCGACGAAGACGCTCCGAAAAGGCCGACGAGTCGCGAGGCCGAGCTACCCTTGGCCGCATGCCGGTGGTGGTCGCTTCGAATCTGCGTAAGGAGTTCGCCGGGACGCTCCTCTTCGAGGGCGTCTCCTTCTCGCTCGAGCGCGGGGAGAGGATGGCTCTGGCCGGCGCGAACGGGGTCGGCAAGACGACGCTCCTTCAGGCGCTGGCCGGCGGGACGGAGCTGCAGGCCGGCGAGTTGGCGCTGGCCAAGGGCACGAGGATCGCGTTGCACGATCAGCGGCCCCCGCTCGAGCGAGGGCTTGACCTGCGCTCGTACATGCTCTCGGCCAGCGCGGATCTGCTCGAGGCCGAGAGGGAGTTGGCAGAGCTGGAAGCGGCGATGTCGGCCGGGACTCACGATCCGGCGACGCTGCGACGCTATGCCGCGGTGCAGGCGCGACTCGAGCACGCCGGTGGTTACGCGTGGCGCACGGGCTACGAGGCGGCAGCGCGAGGGCTCGGCTTCTCGCAGTCCGATCTGGAGCGACCGCTCGAGAGCTTCTCGGGGGGCGAGTTGACGCGTGCCTCGCTGGCCCGAGCGCTCGGCACGGGCGCCGATCTGTTGCTTCTCGACGAGCCGACCAACCACCTCGACGTGGCCAGCATCGAATGGCTCGAGAGCGAGCTCTGCCGGCTGGATGCGGCGCTCATTCTCGTGGCCCACGACCGCTGGTTCTTGGAGGCCGCCACCAACTGCGTGCTCGAGCTGGAGAACTGCCGCGGTACCTTCTTCTCGGGCCCCTGGCATGCCTGGCGCGAGGAACGGGCCGTCCGCGAGCAGCACGCGGCCAGGATGGCCGCCCGCCAGGCCGAGGACATCGCCCGCCTCGAGCACTTCGTCGCCCGCTTCCGCTACGGCACCAAGTCGCGTCAGGCGCAGTCGAAGCTGAAGCAGATCGCACGCATCGAGACGGGTAGAGTCGAGGCGCCGGCGCGGCCACGGCGCTCACTCGGCTTCGAGTTTTTGAAACCGGCCCGATCGGGACGGATCGTGCTGGAGGCGAAGGGGCTCGAGCTCGAGATCGGCGGCCACAGGCTTCTCGGCGCTGTCGACCTCGTACTGGAGCGCGGCGAGCACGTCGCTCTCATCGGCGCGAACGGCTCGGGCAAGACCACGCTGGTCGAGGCGCTGATCGGACGCCGCGAGCCCACGGCGGGAAGCGTGCGGCTAGGTCAGACCGTCGAGTGCGGCTACTTCTCCCAGCACACCCTGGAGTTGGACGAGCGCGGAAACGTCATCGATTGCGCACGCTCGGCGACCGGCCTTTCGCGCGCCGACGCTCAGAAGCTGCTCGGGCGCTTCCTCTTCTCCGGCTACGAAGCGCAAGAGAAAGCGGTACGCATGCTCTCGGGAGGGGAGAGAAGGCGACTGGCACTGGCGCTTCTTGTCGCCTCGGGCGCCAACTTCCTTGTTCTGGACGAGCCGACCAACCACCTCGATGTCGAAAGCCGCGAGGCTCTGGAGGCGGCGCTGGAGGCGTTCGACGGGACGCTGCTACTGGTTTCTCACGATCGCGCCCTGCTCGACGCGGTCGCGGCTCGTACTCTGGCGATTGAGAGCGGCGAGCTACGTTCCTACGACGGCCGCTGGGCCGACTACGTGCTTGCGCGCGAGCAGGAACGCGTGCCGGCAAAGCCACAGGCGCCGGTAAGGGCGAGAAAACCCCAATCGGAGCGGGCCAAGCCTCCGCCACTCGAGCGCGAACGCGAGCGTCTCGAGCAAGAGATCGAACGGTTGCAGAGCCGGCTTTCGACGCTCGAGCGGGAGCTGGCCGAGGACTGGGCCGACCTGGAAAAGTTGAGCGCGTTCCGTACTACCCGAGCCCGAGTCGACCTGCTGCTCGAGCGCTGGGAGGCGCTGGTCGAGCGGGACGAGCCCGGATCCAGAGACGCTTCGGCGTGACGCTCCGGGTGGGAGAGCGCGTAAACTCGGTATAACGGTCGCTAGATGACGCACTCGAAGGGACGGAGAGTTGGAGTGATCAGGATCCGGTCTGCCTTCGCCACAACCTTGTTCGCCGCGCTGGCGGCGACGATCTGTTCGGGTAGCGCAAGCGGTGCCTTTCCCGGGGCCAACGGCAAGGTCGCGTTCGTCAACGATCGTAACGGAACACCCTCGATCTTCACGGTGAACGCGGATGGGTCGAACCTGGAGAAGCTGGTCATGAACCGTCCGCAAGGTGCGTTCGCCGTCGCCTCGCCAAACGGAAAGAGGTTCCTCTTCTCGGTGCGTATTGCGACGAAGCTGACGCTCAGCTACGAGCTCTGGACGATGAAGGCCGACGGGACTCACGTCGGGCGCTTCCTCGATCAAACCTCGGATCGACCGTTCGCGTCTACTTGGTCGCCCAACGGTAAGAAGTTCGCCTTTTACAGGGACGGCAGCCTCTGGGTTGCGAACACCAACCGGAGAGGTGTCCGGAAGCTCGCCGACGCCGATTTCAGCGGCGCCGCACCGAGCTGGTCGAAGCGAGGTTTGATCGCTTTCGATCGTGGCGGAAGCATCTGGGTTTTGAGCCCCAAGAGTGGTAAGGAGCGCCGAATAGGGTCGGGTAGCCAGCCATCGTGGTCGCCCGACGGCCGCAGGCTCCTTTACGTGTCGGTACCTCGTAGCGGCGTAGCCAACGACATCTTCGTGATACGGGCGAACAGATCCGGACGCAAGCGGCTGACCGCGACGCGGAAGGTCAACGAAACTCAGCCCGCCTGGTCGCCGGGTGGTCGCTGGATCGCTTTCACGGGCAAGAAAGGCGTTTATGCGATGAGGAGCAACGGTAAGAAGGTGCGACTCGTCGCCGCCAGGGGTCTGCAGCCAAGCTGGGCAAAAGGAGCAAGCGGAATCGTCTTCACTCGGCGAACATCTCGTTGGAACGGTCTTGTCCTGCGGACGAACCTGAAGGGGAAGCACACGAGGTGGCTGTTGCGGCCTCGACTCGACGCGAGCCCCGCGTGGTCGCCGGACGGCAGCGAGCTGGCGTTCACGCGTGACGGAGTCGTATATCTGGTGGGCGAGGACGGAGGATTCCCACGCTCGACCGGTCTGAAGGGCAACGATCCGGCCTGGAGCCCCGACGGCGAGCATCTCGTTGTAGCGTCCGGGCTCGACCTGGTTATTGCGAACGCCGACGGGACGGAGCCAACCGCGCTCGGCTTGGAGTTCAACCCCGATGAGTTCACGAGCCTGTCCGAGCCCGACTGGTCGGTAAGCAAGAAAAACAATACGAGCTCCATCGCCTTCGTCGCTACCGACACCTCGGGTCTCCGAAGCATCTTTTCGCTCGATCTGCAGCCCAGGACGCTCATGCCGAAACAAAACTCGCTCGCGCAGTTACTCCTGGGTTGCACCACTATCGGAGCCAGCTCACCCAGCTGGTCGCCGAGCGGAACCCTCATCGCCTTCGCCTGCGATCAATCGATTGCCTTTGCCGATAGCGATGGGGTCAATCCGAACCCCCTCGGCCCGGCCGAGAACGCCACGCTGGCCTGGGCTCCCGATGGTTCGCAGATCGTTTTCTCCAGGCAGTTCGGCGACCACTGGGCGCAGCTGTACGTCATGAACTCCGACGGGACGGTGCCGGTCCAGCTCGATACGGGCCCCGGCTCGAGCGATCAGCCGGACTGGCAACCGCTACCCTGAGGGCATCCGTGGAGATAGCGCTCCTGGCCGTTTTTCGGCGCGCCGGGAAGGGGAGCGCGGTGACCGGGGCGAAACGGTTCCCGACAAACAACTTGCTAGAAGGGACGTCGGTTTCTGTATGAGGCTCTCGCTAGGCGCCGCCGTAGCGATGGCAGGCTTGGTCGTTTTTGTAGGCTCCGCGCCTGCCCGCACAGCGCTCCCCGATCAAAAAGTGGCTCTCGCGGGCATTCAGCGCGCAGTCGCCAAGGGCTGGATCGAGCGGGCAGATGCTGCGCGCTATCGCAACACGGTAAACCGTGCGGCGAAGCTCATCCGCCGGCTCCCGCGCGCACGAGGTGCTCCTCTCGCGGCCAACCTGCATCAGGTGGCGCAGGTGGCTGGGAAGCTGACCAAGGGACGAGCCAGCGCGGTGTTGGGGCAGCTTGAGGTCAACAACGCCTACTTCGCGGTACACGCTCCGCCCGCGCGCCACACTGACATCACCGACTCCAACGGCATCGTCTACCGCTACATGACGGGCCTCGGCTTCGAGTTTCACCCACTGGCCAACTTCGGAGCGCTGAACGGGAAGGTCGCGGGAGGAACGCCCGAATCGGTGCAGCGACTGGCACAGGCCCTGGTCGAGCGGGGCGTGCCGCAGCGGGGTGGCGGTCTCGGTTGGGAGTACTACTTCAACTACTCTGGCGGAAGAGCGCCCTGGTTGTCGGGAATGGCGCAGGCGGTTGCGGCTCAGGCATTCTCCCGCGCCGCGGGCGTCGACGAGGCCGGCTCCACGAGTTTGACGGCGGTCGCTCGGGCTGCCTTCCGCGCGATTCCGGGGCGGCTTGTCGTACGGCGCTCCTCGGGTCCCTGGATAAGGCTTTACGGCTTCAACCGCAACGTCGTGCTGAACGCCCAGCTGCAGTCGCTGCTCTCGCTTCGGGACTACGCCAACGCAACCGCCGACGGTGAGGCGGCCGCGCTCGCCTCGGCGATGGAGCGCGCCACGGCCATCGACCTACGCCGCTTCGACACCGGCTACTGGACGTACTACTCGTTACCGCGAACGCCCTCCTCGCTCGACTACCAGAGATACGTCGTGCGTTTACTGAGAAAGCTCGACTCGCCGTACTCCAGGCTCGCGGAGGCCGCGAACAGGATCGCCGGTTACGCCAAGCAGCCTCCGGCATTCAAGCTCTCCAGCGGCGGTCCGGGCACGGTTCGCTTCTGGCTCTCCAAGCCGGCTGCCGTCGAGATGAGGTCGAGAGTGGGTCGGAACAAACGGCTCACGCTCTACGGTGGTTGGTACAACCTGGGCTGGAAGCTACCCCGTCGCGCCGGTACTAATTCCGTGCGCATAGAGGCGCGCGATTGGGCCGGGAACAGCGCTTCCTTTGCGAGCCTCCCGATCGTGCGAGTCGCTCCGGCGACTGTTTGGTCGGTTGCGCGCTCGAGCGCGTCACAGAGGAAATCGATTCTGACCCGGGATGCCGCCGAAGCCGGTCTGGTTTCGCAAGCGGTCGCGGCAACGACGGCGTCCTCCTCGAGCCGGGATTCGTTCAGCGTAGGAGCCGGTTTGGACGGCGCCTCTCAAGCTCCCCTCGCCTCGAGCACGAGCCTCAACAGTGTTCGCCTGACCGTGGCCTGGAATCCCGCCGCCTCGACCCCCGACGCAGCCACGGTCGGCGATTTGGCAAGCGTTCCGGCTTCGATCCGCCTGATCGTCGAGTTGGCGGCCGACCCGCTCCCGACCGACGCGGCTGGTCTCGGCAGGCTGGCGGCGTTCGCCGGCTCGCTTGTCGAGCAACTCCCGAACATCGACGAGCTGCTGCTGGGACCGGCGCCGACGGTGGCGAGCGCCCCGGCGTATTCCGCCGCACTGGCCTACGTTCGCGACGCTGCAAAGGCCAAGTCACCCACGCTCGTGGTGGCCGGAGAGCTGGACGGTACCACGGTCCCGAACGCGACCCTGAAGGCGCTGGCAAACGCCCTCTCCGCCTCGGGCCGCGCACGGCCGATCATGGATGAGCTGGCGTTCAGGCCAGCGCCGGAAGCCGCCAAGAACGCCTGGACGATCGCGAACTACGCGCAGCTCGTGGCGGCGCTCGGCAGGACGTTCTCCGGCACTGTCCAGGAGGGCTCGACCTTGCCGATACTCGTGGACGGCATCGACGCGGCGACGAGGATTCCGGTCGAGAAGGCGAGCGTGTACCCTTCGCCACCGGGCCCCACGCCCGGCGTAAGTGAGAGCGCCCAGAAAAAAACATACAGACAGGCGCTGCGGCGCGCTGTCTGTATGCCGAACGTCACGGGGGTGGTGCTCGGCCGGCTTGTGGACAGGGCGGGAAGCGCCGACCAGGCCGGTGACCAGTCGGGGCTCTATTACGCCGACGGCAGCGCTAAGACAAGCGCTGGTGCCGTTGCCAAATCGGCCGCTCTAGCCGCACGAGGCGCGCTCGAGGTCTGCCCGGGCCTCCAGGTGAGCGTGGCCGCGACTACCCTCGCCTATCCGATCAGATTCGCGACTAGATCTCGTCCCTGGGTCAAGCTTGGCTGCACTCGTGACTGCGCCTATCTGGTCACCCTGGAGGGTGCCAACCGGAAGCCGATCAGAGCCAAGCGTGGGGTCTTGCGGGCCGATGTGATCACCAAGGTGAGGCTTCCCCGCGGCCCGGCTCTTCGCGCCGGTAGCGGTTACCGCCTGCGCGTGCGTCTTATCGCTTCGTTCAATCCCGGCCCGATTCGCCAGTACGTGAGTCCGCCGCTTTCGGTCGAGTAGAGGGGTGGGTACGGGGCCGGTGTCTATCGAAAACGGCCGCGAAGATTCTCAGCGTCGGCTTGTCAGGCGTAACGAATCGTCCCCGAGTAGAGGGCCCTGAACGCGGTCGATCTCGGTGGAACCGGGGATGCGCTCGAACCCCGGGAATCCCTCACCCAGGCCCCCCTCCAGCAGCCAGTACTCGATCGCCCGCTGTCCCTTTGCCCCGACCAGTACGAGCACCAGCGAGAACGGCTCGGCGGAAGCGTTTGAAGCGATCTCCAGCGCAAAGCGCCCGCCGCCGGCGTGCAGCTCCGGTTCAACCGGGAAGAGTAGCCCCCGGACCTCGTAGGCGAGCCAGACGTGGTGCCCGCGCGGGACGGGTGAGAGTTCACCTTTGACGCGAAGCCGATGCGCTATCTCGTGATCCTCGGGAGCGAGGATGCGACCGCTGACGTCGATGTAACCGTCGAGATGGCGCTTCCAGATCGCCGATGCGAGGAAGAACGCCGCGACCGCGGCGACGATCAGGAGCGCGCCGACTGTCTCACTCAACTCACTCACCTCCTCTGAGGCTCGACTCCAAGTGCCGGGGTTCTACCCAAGACCGGAACCGGGCAACCCGAGCCGGCAGCGACCACCGCCTGCGCTCGGTGGCCTAGTCGAATCCCGGTGCGCGGAGCCACCGGGGCCCGGAATCTCGCCGGCGTTTTACGGTTCGGTGCGCCTCTTCAAGGCCGGGAAGCCTCGTATCTACCGAAACGCACGCATAAATGTCGTAGACCACTACAACCCTTTCGAGGGTCAAGCGGCGAAAGAGCGGCGCCGAAGCCGAAGGTAGTCCGGAAAAGGGTGAGAAGCGTCTCGCTCGTTCGGTTACTTGACGGAGAAGAGACACGCACTTAAGAACAAGTCATGGGGGGAGAATCGCAGTTCGAATGCGGAATGGTTGGAGTCATTCGAGATGACTCACACGATCGTAAGCGCTCGTATCGGCCTCTGCGCCGGCCGGATCGGCGATCTGGAGTGATTGGATCAACAGGAGGTTTGGTATGAGTTTCAAGGAAACCGGCGCTAGACGACGCGCCTTCACTCTCGTAAGTGCTCTTGTCATCGCCGTTGCACTTTCCGTACTGTCTTCAGGCGCGGGCGCTACGAGCAAGTGCGAGGAAATCCTCGGTACGAGCACGTTCGCCGATCCAACCGGCGACGGTTCGAGTGCCGATGCGCCCGACATCTCAGACGTGGTCGTCACGTCCTACGAAGGCGGTGCAACGACGTTTGAGATCGCGCTTCCCGACGTGAACGCGCTCGGTTCCGGCATGCTCGTGAGGACGTACATCGACTCTGACAAGAACGCCGCGACCGGAGACGAGAACGGTTACGAGTACATGATTCAAACCGCGCCGGGCGACAGCCTGTCCGCCAGCGGGCTGCTAACCGCCAAGTGCAAGGATCAGCCGGTTTCGGCGCTCTTCGCCTGGGACGGGTCGGACTGGGTTGCCGAGGACACCGAGACACTCAGTTCGTGGTACGGCGACGAAAGTCTTACCGTGACGCTGAACGCCTCCGAACTCGGAGAGGCGCTGACCTTCGACTTCGCGGTCTACGCCGCCTCGGACGTCAGCTATGACGAGTCCGGTGTACCCGACACCTCGGCCGCGTCCTATGATCGGGCGCCCGATACCGGCTCGTGGACCTATCAGCCGTTCCAGTGGAGCGCGTTCAGCGATCTCAGTGGGGACGGTAGCGCCGAGGACGCTCCGGACATCACCGGCGTCGGAGTCACGAAGTGGAAGGGCGACCTGCTCAAGTTCGCGATCTCCATTCCGGGCACCGAGGAGTTCGGCGCGGACATGTTGATTCGAATCCTGATCGATTCGGATAACGATGCCACCACCGGCGACGCGAACGGTTACGACTACCTGATCCAGGCCCAGCGCGCCTACTACCACGGGGCATCGCTACCGATGGCTGCAAAGGGAGTCCTTCGCGCTCTGTGCTACCAGCCGAAAGTGTTCCTGCTGGAATGGAACGGCGAGGGCTGGGACGCCGTCGAAGGCGGCTCGCTCGATTGGTGGTATACGAAGGGGCTCAAGCTCTCGCTCGACTCCTCGGTCATCGGCAGCCCGGCGGCGTTCGGCTTTGCTGTCTATGCAGCGACGAACGTCGGCTTCGATGACGACGGCTGGCCGGACCTCACCGACGAGCCGGCCTTCGACCGCGCTCCCGATACAGGCTCCTACGCCTTCCCGCTTGCCGTCTCGAACGCCGAGTTGGTCGGGGACTACAAGGTCACCTCGAAGATCGTCAGGTCGAGCGGCCTCTTGAAGCAGAAAAAGAAGAACAGCAAGAAAGTCTGGAGCTTCCAGAAGAGCTGCTCCAAGAAGAAGTGCAGCACTAAGCTGAAGACGAAGGGACAGGGCAAGTACAAGCTGTCCCGCGCAGGCAAGACGTCCTACAAGGCCCGGGTTGGCGTCAAGAAGAAGGTCTCTTGCAGCCGCTCGACCGCCATTCGGACGACCCAGAGGTTCAGCATGAAGGTAAAGAAGGGCTCGTGGGTCAAAGGCAAGTGGCGTGTGACCAAGTGGGCCGGGACGCTCAAGGTCTCCGCCAAGAAGAAGGGGTGCGGAGCGGGCTCGTACACGTCCGCTCTGAGTGGAACGCTCAGAAGGTAGGCGAAGCGAACGTCGCATGAAAGAGAGCGGGGCGGCTTGGCCGCCCCGCTCTCTTGTGTCTCTCGCTCCTCTTGGAGCGCCTGATCAGGCCGTTCGGGTTACTTGCCCCAGAGCGCCTTTCCAACCGGAACGACCGCTTTCGGCGACATTCCGTTGACGACTCCCGCCGCCGAGGTGTACCAGGCGGTCAGGGCGGTGACGATGCCCGACCAACCGCCGGCGTGAAGCCAGAAGTCGGTGCGGCCGTGCGCCACCAGGAAGAAGCCGATCACGAGCAAAATCTCGGTGACCTCGAGCGTCAGGAACACCGCGAACGTCGCCAGGTTCAACCGTGACGCCCAGAGCAGCATGTACGTGTTGAAGATCGCAAACGCGAGCAGGAACCAGGCCAGTGCGTTGTCTATGTCGGCGCCCTTGAATAGGCTCGCGAAGCCGCTGGACGTGTGCAGCAGCACGACGAAGATTCCGAGCGAGAGCCAGAAACCGCCGTAGGTGGCAAACGCCGTCGAGCCGAATACGTTGCGATTCTTGAACTCCCACATTCCGGCCAGCAGCTGGACCAGGCCGCCGTAGAAGATCGCCGCTCCGATCCAGATGCCATCGGGAATGAAAGTCGCGTTGTGACCGCTCAGCAGAAAGGTTGTAAGAGCGAACGCCGCCAGACCGAGCGGCGCAGGATCGGCGACCCGCGAGAATCCTCGCTCTTCTGTCGCCTCGGCCATAGATACCTCCTTGGTTGTGGATCGCGGCGCTACCGTTGCGCCGTCCGCGCAATCCTAAGGCGTCTGTCGGTCGGCGAGTATGCCTAGCGATCAGAGGATCTTGGACAGGAAGGCCTTGGTGCGCTCGTTTGTGGGCGATTCGAAGAAGTGCTCGGGCGGGCCCTCCTCGATGATCACTCCCTCGTCCATCATCACCACGCGGTCGGCGGCGCGCTTGGCAAAGCCCATCTCGTGCGTGACGACGATCATCGTCGTGCCCTCGTGCGCCAGCTCTTCCATCACGTCAAGCACCTCGCCGGTGACCTCCGGGTCGAGCGCGCTCGTCGGCTCGTCGAACAGCATCAGCGCCGGCTTCATCGCGAGCGCCCGCGCGATCGCCACCCGCTGCTGCTGGCCGCCCGAGAGCTTGCCGGGATAGGCGTCCTTCTTGTCGGCCAGGCCGACCCGGGCGAGCAGTCTCTCTGCGTCCGTGACCGCTTCGGCCTTCGCGGTCCCGCGCACGCGCACTGGGGCCTCGATCACGTTCTCGAGCGCGGTCCTGTGCGGGAACAGGTTGAAGCGCTGGAAGACGAAGCCGATCTCGGTGCGCTGGCGGGCAATGTTCCTCTCCGAGTCCTCGACCAGCCTGCTCCGCTTCATCCGGTAGCCGATCGGATGCCCGTTTACCTCGATCGAGCCGGAGTCGATCTTCTCGAGGTGGTTGATGCAGCGCAGAAAGGTCGTCTTGCCGGAGCCCGAGGCGCCGATGATGCAGACGGTCTCGCGTGGCTGGACGTCGAGCGACACTCCCCTCAATACGTGCACCCGGCCGAAGCGCTTGTGCACATCGCTGGCGTGCATGACCACTCTGGAGCCGTCGCTCACGCTCTCGCCCTCCATGGCCAGGCAGATCGGACCATTCCGCCGCCCTCGGTCCAGATCTCGACCGCCCGCTCGCGCAGCGACAGCTCGTCGGCGTGCTCGCTGACCGCGAGACGGCGCTCGATCACGGCCTGGATGACGCTCCAGATCGAGGTCAACACGAGGTACCAGAAGGCGACGGCGATGAAGGGTGCGACGTTCCCGGTCTTCGAGAAGACCTGCTCGGCGTCGCTGAACAGCTCGTACACCCCGATCAGGTAGATGAGCGAGCTCGTCTTCATCATGTTGTTGAACTCGTTGCCGAGCGGCGGCACGATCACGCGTGCGGCCTGCGGCAGGACGATCCTGCGCATGATGGCGCCGGAGCGCATCCCGAGCGACTTTCCAGCCTCCATCTGCCCCTTGTCGATGGAGTCGATCCCCGCCCGGATGATCTCGCGCATGTAGGCGCCCTCGTTGATGCCGAGCGCGAGGATCCCTGCGACGACCTCCTGCGAGAGACTGAAGGCGCCGAAGTTGAACTCCCGGATGCTGGACGGAAGGATCAGCCAGATGAACATGATCTGAACCAGTACCGGGGTTCCGCGGAAGACGAGCACATAGGCCCCGGAGATGGCCCTGAGCGGCGCGAGCCTCGACATGCGCATCAGCGCTGCAAGGAGGCCGAGGAGTATGCCCATCACCTGGGCGACGACCGAGATGTAGATCGTCGCCCAGAGTGCATGGGCGAACACGCTGTCCGGACTCGTTATGCGCGACCAGACGAGGTGCCAGTTGATGATGCTTGCGAGCAATACGCTCCGTTTCTAGCTCTCGGCGAGAGCCTTGTTCTCGGCGTCTAGCATCGCCTTCTGAGTCGTGGCGGCCTGGACTGCGACCGTCTTTCCGGCCAGCGAGGCCAGATCGGTGATGTCTTCGGGATTGCCCTTCTGCACCATTATCAGCGTCCCGACCGCGACGTAGTCGGCGAAGTCGACCTCCTTGGCCCGCTCGGGCGTATCGGAGAAAGCGCTGATCGCGGCGTCGCACTTCTTGGACTGGACGGCCGGGATGAGGACGTCGAAGCCGGTCGTCTTGATCTCCACCTTCTTGCCCCAGAGCGCACCGATCGCGTTGGCGATGTCGACGTCGGCCCCAGCGGCCTTGCCGTTCACGATCGACTCCATCGGCGGGTAGGTGGTGTCGCTGCAGAACGTGATCGTGTCGCCGATGCTCGCCGGCGGCTTGCTCTCGCTGGCGGCCGTCGGAGCGTTCGGGAGCGCGAACTCACTCAGCCCCCAGTCGGCGAGTATCTTCTGCATCTGACCGGTCGCATAGAGCTCTGCTATCGCCTGCTTGAAGCTCGCGCCGAGCGGGTCGCCCTTGCGGGTGGCGATGCCCTCGGGCGTGGTGTCGAGCTGTTCTCCGGCGATCTCGTACTTGCCCGGGTTCTGCTTCATGTAGTAGAGGACCGGGGTTGCGTCGGCCACGTAGGCATCGACTTTGCCGGTCTGAAGGGCAATAGCAGCGTTCGTATCGGCCGGGAAGACCTTGATCGTGATTTTCTTGCTCTTTGAGCTACTGCCGCAACCAGTCGTGAGCCCGACTACGAGCACGGCGACCAGCGCCACCCCCAGCAGGGCGAAAAACGTGCGTTTGCGCATGGTTACTCCGATTCCTTTCTCGAGGACGTCGCTTGGAAACGATCCGGCCGCAGGGGCGGGAGAGCGCTGTCTGCGCCTGCAGTTCATGCGATTAGCCACGACGCCCGGAGTCTCAACGAGGGGCATTGTCCTACGTGGGCGGGAGGGAAAGCAAACAGCAACCCGTTCTGGTTGACGTGAGCGTTCACCGGCGACCCGTTATCGGCGCTGCGCGAGAACCGGGGTGGGGCGGCCAAGGCTCTGAGAAGAGCGCCACAGCACCTGCTTTGGCGGGCTCTACGTGGTGTGCCGAACGCCGGCCAACACGGGCGACTCGTGCAGCGTGCCGCGAGCGCAAGCGTACGTGCTCACGCGAACGGCCAGCCAGCCGCGCAAACCCGGTGGTCGTAGGCGAAGCACCGTGCCGTGCGGGCAGGAACTCTCGTTGCCGACCGGCACGTCGCCGTAGGAGACGAGAACGCTGGCGCGACCGAGGTGCTTCAGCTTCACCAGCTTGGGCGTTGAATTCAAAACCGCCAGGCCGCCGTGTACCACGCGGGTCGGAAGCAAAACACGCGCCCGCTTCAGTCGCAACCGGGTGTAACCCTTCAGCGCGCAGGCGGCTCCGGTGTTTCGGAGGGTTACGCTGAACAGGATCGTGCCGGCGGCACCGCTCGAGTCGAGAAGCTTGCCGCGCAGTTGCGACGCTCGGCAGGCGGGTGCGCTCGCCTCCGAGCTGGCGGCCGTCTCGGGAACAGCGGTCGTCGATGTCCCCACCGGCGCGCTAGAGGCGCCCGTTACCACGCCCGCCAGGATCGCCGACTCGTGCAGCTTGCCGTTGCAGGCACTCGTCTCGAGCTTGACGGTCAACCAGCCGGTCGCTCCCGGCGGGCGAAGGAGAATCGCCTTGCCGACCGGGCAGCTCGTCTGATCGCCGGAGGGGACGTCCTCATAGGAGATGACCAGGCTTGCCATGCCCAGGTGGGCCAGTTTCACGAGCCTCGGCTTCGCGGGGGTGATGCTTGGAATGATCATGCCGCCGCCGTGGATCACGCGAATCGGAAGCAGACCGTGCACACCCTCGACTCGCAGTGACGGGTAACCCTCGAGCCGGCACGCGGTGCCCGTGTTTTGAAGAGTGATCGTGTTGAGGACGGTGCCCACGGCGGCACCCCCGCCCAGAGAGCGTCCACGAAGCTGGGAGGCGGTGCAGCGAGGCGTGCTCGCCTTGCCGGAGCCGCAACCGGAGACGGCGGCAGCTACGAAAACCGCGACGAGAATCGCGCCGAGCAGGATGACGGTTGTCCGTCTAGGCATCGCTACGTCGGTCTTCATATTGAGCACAGACTGTGGATTTTCCTCCCTCGGCGGTGGCTAACGCAATCGCAACTCGGTCACGTTTTCGCGCCGTATTACAACGGAAGCACGGCCGATCCCTCGATTTGAAGCTCAGTAAAGCGCTCGGGTTTGCCGATGGAACAAGAGAACCCCTTCGTCCGACGAGAGCGAGGCACGCCGTGAACCTCGATTCCAAGTCGATTATCGAGAAGACAATCGCCCACGATGCCGAGGCCGAGCGAGAGCTCCTCGTGGTGCTGCGCGAGTTGATCGCGCTCGCAGTGGAGCGCCCGGGTGGTGTGGCGATCGACGAGCTCGCACGACGGCTGAAGAAGGATCAGGACAGGCGCAGCGTCCGAGAACTGCTCGAGCGCGGTCGCCTGGCCCAGGAGGACGAGATTGGCAGCGTCGAGCGCTTTGCCGTCGTCGAGCGCGTCTACGACGATCCCTTCGCCTACTGGCGCGCCCGTTATGTGCCGACCTCCTTCGGGCGCATCTATCTGCAGGGAATCGGCTCCCAGCAGGATGCCGACAGCTAGACGCTGGAAGCTCGTAAGCGCTGCAATACCTCTTCTGCCGTAGACGCCATCGGAATAACGCGGTCGAGGCTGGTTATCTCGAAGGCGCGCACCACGTCGGCGTTCGACGCAACCACGCCCAGCGCGCCGCTACTCTCGCGCAGGCGCCTCGAGGCGCGAGCCAGCGCTCCCAGTGCGATCGAGTCGACTAGCTCGACCTCGCCGAGATCGACCACGACCACCTCGCCCGTCTCGGCGATGGCCTCGTCGAGGGCGTCCTGAAGCCCGCCTACAGAGTGAAGATCAAGCTCGCCGCTGACAGAGATGATCAGCTCTCTCTCGGTTCGGCGATCGGTTCGAACCACCGGTCCCATGATCGACATATCTGTTCAGTACCCAACTCGGGCGATTTTCTATCCGAGGGAGTCGCTGCTCGGTAGCCGGCAGCTCTGAGTATTCTTCTCGTCCATGCATGTTCAGCTACCTGATGGATCGCCGCTCGAGCTGCCCGACGGGGCGAGCGGGCTCGACGCCGCACGCTCGATCGGGCCCAGGCTCGCCGAGCAGGCGGTCGGCGTGCGCGTAGACGGCGAGTTGCGCGATCTGCGCCTACCACTGGCCGGCGGGCAGCAGATCGAGATCTTGACAAGTAAGAACGGCGGCGATCCGGACGCGCTCACCGTACTCAGGCACTCTGCGGCGCACCTGCTGGCCGAGGCCGTGCGCAGGCTCTACCCGGGCGTCAAGGTGGCGATCGGGCCGGCGATCGAGAACGGTTTTTACTACGACTTCGACTTCCCGCAGCCGATCGCCGAGGACGATCTGGCCCGCATCGAGCAGGAGATCGTGCGCGAGTTGTCGGAGGGGCGGCAGTGGCGGCGTGAGGAGATCGATCGCGAGCAGGCGCGCGCGCGTTTCCTGGCCGAGGACGAGCCCTACAAGGTCGAGTTGGTGGACGAGGCCGAGGGAACGATCTCCCTCTACACACAGGGCGACTTCACCGATCTCTGCCGCGGCCCACACCTGATCGACTCGAAGCCGATCAAGGCGCTCAAGTTGACGGGGCTCGCCGGGGCCTACTGGCGCGGCGATTCGGCCAACAAGCAGCTGACCCGCATCTACGGGACGGCCTTTTTCTCCAAGAAGGATCTCGACGCACACCTGGAGCGCCTCGAGGAGGCCAAGCGGCGCGATCACCGCAAGCTCGGCGTGCAGCTCGATCTCTTCCACTTCGACGAGCACTCGCCGGGCTCGCCCTTCTGGCATCCCAAGGGGATGACGATCTTCAACCAGCTCGAGGCGCTGCGCCTGCGCGAGAACGCTCGCCGCGGCTACTCCGAGGTGAAGACGCCGCTGATCTACGACAAGGCGCTCTGGGTCACCTCGGGCCACTGGGAGAAGTTCCGCGAGAACATGTTCCTGATCCCGATCGGCGAGGAGCACGTCTACGGCATCAAGCCGATGAACTGCCCCGGCCACATGCTGCTCTACGGCAGCAAGCTTCGGAGCTACCGCGACCTCCCCATCCGCTACGCCGAGGGCGCACCGCTCCATCGCAACGAGCTCGCGGGCGCTCTGCACGGCCTCACGCGTGTGCGCTACGTCACCCAAGACGATGCGCACATCTTCTGCAGCGAAGAGCAGATCGCCGCCGAGCTCGACGGCTGTTTCGACTACCTGCGCTACGTCTACGGCCTGTTCGGGATCGAGCCCCGCGCGGAGCTGTCGACGCGACCCGATAACAAGCTCGGCTCCGACGAGGAGTGGGACTTCACCGAGGGCGAGCTGCGCTCGGCGCTCGATCGTCACTCCATCTCCTACGCGCTCGGCGCCGGCGAGGGATCGTTCTACGGGCCCAAGATCGACCTTCATATCACCGACGTGCTCGGTCGCTCCTGGCAGATGGGAACGATCCAGCTCGATGCGCAGATGCCGGCTCGCTTCGATCTCACCTACGTCGGCGCCGACAACCACGAGCATCCCGTCTACGTCATCCACCGCGCGCTGCTCGGCTCCTTCGAGCGCTTCATAGGCATTCTGCTCGAGCACACCGGCGGCGACCTTCCGCTCTGGCTGGCGCCGGTGCAGGTACGCGTGCTGCCGGTGGGGGAGGGGCACGTCGAAGCCGCCCGCTCGATCGTGGAGGGCCTGCGCGGCGCCGGCTTCCGCGTCGAGCTCGACGATCGCGGCGAATCGGTGGGAAAGCGCATCCGCGACGCCGAGCTGGAGAAGATCCCGCGCCTGGTCGTCTACGGCGACAAGGAATCGGCCGACGACCTGGCCGTGCGCGAGCGCGGCGGCGCCCAGTCGCATAAGAGCCTGAAGGAGCTCGTGATAGAGCTGACTCTACTCACTTCGGTGCCCAACTCTTGATGCTCGGCTCGGCGCGTGAACGCGCAGCTAAGCCGGATCGGCTACATTTACGGCCTGCAAGTAGGGGCTCATCCGTTCCCTCACCTCCGCGGCCTGAAGCCGACGGGGGTTCAACCAAGGTGTTTGGTGGAAAGAACGGAGCCGCTGCCTGCAGCGGTTTTGTTGTTCTGGAAGAGGAGGAAGCCCTAGCTTGATGAGCGCCAGTTGAGACCTCGGCGACGTTATGAGCCCGCTCGCCCCTCGGTTCCGCATGCTCGTATCAATGACGGCATCCGCGCTCCGCGCGTCCGTCTGATCGACACAGACGGCTCCCAGATCGGAATCAAGACGACCGACGAGGCGCGTGAGTACGCCTACGCCAAGAATCTCGACCTGGTCGAGATCGCTGCGAGCGCCGACCCGCCCGTTTGCCGGGTGATGGACTACGGCAAGTACCGCTACGCGGAGGAGCAGAAGGCGAAGCTGGCCCGCAAGCACCAGCAGCAGATTCACATCAAGGAGATAAAGCTGCGACCGAAGATCGGCGTGCACGACTACGAGACGAAGAAGGGGCACGTCGTTCGCTTCCTCAACCAGAGGGCGAAGGTCAAGGTCACGATCATGTTCCGCGGGCGCGAGACGACTCATCCGGAGCGCGGGCGCGACCTTCTCACGCGGCTCGCCGAGGATGTGCAGGAGCTTGGAATGATCGAATCGCAGCCGCTGCTCGAGGGCAGGAACATGACCATGGTGTTGGCGCCGACCAAGAGCGCCGGAGAGAAAAAGACAGAGCCCGAGGCAAAGCCCGGCCCCAGCCCGGCAGTCGCCGAGCAAGCGGTGGCCGAGGAGGCCGACGGAGCCTGAGGCGCCGGCGCGAAGTATCGAGGAGAAAGATGCCGAAACAGAAGACTCACAGCGGTGCCAAGAAGAAGTTCAAAGTCAGCGCGGGCGGCAAGGTCGTGCGCCGTCGCGCGATGCGCAGCCACATCCTCGGCAAGAAGACTCAGAAGCGAAAGCGCGGCTTTCGCAAGCCCGAGGTACTGGGCGATTCACAGGCGGCCGTCGTCAAGAAGATGCTTGGAAGGTGAGGTAGAGCCCCATGCCACGTGTTAAGCGTTCCGTACACGCGCGCAAGAAGCGGCGCAAGGTCCTCGAGCAGGCTCGTGGCTACTTCGGCATCAAGAAGTCGAGCTACAAGTACGCCAAGGAGCAGGTAGACCACTCGCTCGTCTACGCCTATCGCGACCGCCGAAATCGCAAGCGCAGCTTCCGCAGGCTCTGGATCATCAGGATCAACGCCGCGGCGCGCCAGGAGGGTCTCTCTTACAACCAGTTCGTCGCCGGCTGCAAGAAGGCCAACATCGAGCTCGATCGCAAGGTGCTGGCCGACCTCGCCGTGCGCGAGCCGGCCGCCTTCAAGGTGATCGCCGAGCAGGCGAAGGCCGCGCTGCAGTAGCGGCCGGAAACCCTGATTTCCGGCCGCGGGAACAGCGTGGAGCTTCACGTGCCTGGCGGCACCTGCGAAGCTTTCTGCCCCCAAAAGGTCGTGGGAGGTTGGTGCTCGGGTTGTTTTGTGGAGTCCGGGTTCATCAAGGACTTGCGTTTGTGGGCCGCAGCCGCCATGTCGGCTGCGGCGGCATCGCGGGAATCGGCGTGTTTTGGACTTGATCCCCGCGAGTAGTTTCGGAGGGTGGTTCATGGAAGAACGGCAACGAGAGGTCTTCACACGGCAGGCGGATGCGTGCCGTGCCAGCGATCCCGGGTCGCTCTACGGCGAGCTGTGCGAGCGGCTGGCGGACGAGCCTCTGGTTCGCGAGATAGCGCCGGACTACGAGTGGAACCTTGCGCTGAGGCTACTCGGTGCGCTTCACTACCTCGCCCTGGCCGGACGAGCACCCCGGCTCGCGCGTGCCTACGCAGCGGGACGCGAGGTCTGGCCCGCCGCCCGGGAGGCGCTGGAACGCGAGTCGGAGTGGGTTGCCCGCTTTCTGTGCGAGCAAGGGGTGCAGACGAACGAGGTACAGCGTTGCTTCGGGCTACTGCCTGCATTCCTGCTCGCCGCCCGCGAGACGGGGAGGTCGCTCGACCTGATCGAGCTGGGACCGAGCGCAGGCTTCAACCTGCTCTGGGATCGCTACGCGTACCGCTACGGTGGCGAGCGTTGGGGGGCCGAAACCGCGTCGCTCGAGCTGAGCGGAGAGATCCGCGCACCGCTCCCCGACGGGCTGCTCGCCGTCAAGCCGGTCGTGCACGGGCGCCTGGGCATCGACCTGAACCCGATCGACGTGAACAGCGAGCACGGAGCTCGTCTTCTGCGAGCGTTCGTCTGGCCCGATCAGAAAGAGCGCCTGGAGCGGCTCGAGCGGGCGATCGAGATCGTGCGCGTCGATCCGCCGCGGATCGTTCGCGGCGACTACCTCGAGCGGCTCGAGCCGTTGTTGGAAGGGCGATCGGAGCGAACACTGACGGTCGTCTTCCAGACCGCCTCGCTCAGCCACCTCTCGAGCGAGGAGAGAGAGCGGATGGAAGAGATCCTGAATCGCGCCGGCCGGAGCGGACAGCTCGCCTTCGTCTCCGGCGAGCATCCACCGGACGACCCGGCCGGCTACTGGCAGCTTCGCTTTCGGCTCTGGCCCACCGGCGAGCCACAGATTCTCGCCCGGCTCGACTACCACGGCCGCTGGCTCGAGTGGCTTCGTTGAGGCGTGACGCAGGCGCTCGGCGAGAGTAGGTTTCCTTGACGATGGCCGACTCCCGGGGTCACAGCCCGATCGTTTCTTCGTCCAATCCCAAGCTGCGTCTCGTCCGCCGGTTGCAGAGCGCCGGCCAGCGCGAGCGCCTCGGGCTGTTTGTCTGCGAGGGCGAGGATCTGATCGTCGCCGGGCTGGAGGCGGGGCTCGAGCCCGAGCAGTTGCTGGTGGACGCGGATCGCCCCGCTTTACAAGAACAGGTCACCGGGGCGACACTCGTCACGTCCGAGCTAATGGCCGAGCTGTCCGAGCTGGCTCATCCCGCCCGGGCGATCGGCGTCTTTCGCCGCTCCGGGCTGCCACGGATCGACCCGGCGAACGAGCCCGAGGCGGGGCTCGCGCTTTGGCGAGTCGCCGACCCCGGCAACGTTGGCGCGCTTCTCCGTAGTGCCGACGCGCTCGGTCATGCCTACCTCTGCCTCTCTTCGGGCTGCGCCGACCCCACCGGAGGCAAGGCGCTGCGAGCCTCGATGGGCGCGGTCTTCCGCGTTCCGATCGGCGCTTTCGATCAGGCGCCCGGACGCCGCATCGGACTGGTCGCCCACGGCGGTACGCCGCTCGCCGAGGTCGATCTGTCGGGTCGGGTCTGTTTCGTGCTCGGCGCCGAGCGCGAGGGACTACCGGCCGAGGTCACGGCCGGATGCGACCGGTTGGCAACGATTCCACTCGCCGCAGCCGCCGAGTCGCTCAACGTCGCCGTCGCCGGGGCGATTGCTCTGTACGAGCGCCGGCGTCAGGCGGGCTGACTACCAGCCACCACCACCGCCACCACCACCGCCGCCACCACCGCCGCCGCCGAAGCTGCCACCGCCGCCGCTCGAGCTCGACGGCGGCGTGAAGGCAGAGCTGAAGCCGGAGGTCAGATCCGAGATCCCGAGTGCGCTCGCGCCGGAGCCGAGATCGCTGCTTGGGCTGATCCAGTAGAGCGAGCTTTGGTCGTGCATCTCCTGTGGCATGTGGATCTGCGCGCCCTGGAGAACGCGCTCGGCGATACCGAAGGCGATGCCGTAGACGAGGTAGCGCTC
>CAZWTK010000014.1:0-31699 GCA_964636655.1 uncultured Gaiellales bacterium | reverse complement strand
ACGGCGGCGCCTCCTCGAGCCTGGGGAAGTCGTTCAGGTAGTGGCGGAAGGCTCGCCAGCGTTGTCCCTCGAGTTCGACCGACTTCTTGCGCGAGCGCCAGAGCGACACCTTCGCCAGCGCCACCCCGACGATCAGCGCATCGAACCCCGCGCAGACGCCAAAGGCGATGGCCACCAGGCTGTTGTACTGCGGCGCCTGCGGTCGCAACGTGTGCACTCCGTAGAAGAAGAGCAGGACTCCGGCGGCGGAGAAGGCGACACAACCGGCGATGAGTACCGCCAGGCCACGGTTGTCGTACCAGCTCTGCTTTCGTATCTCTTTCGACACCGTCGTCGTGAAGCGCTTGAAGCGCTCGACGTTCGTTGCGCGCTTGGCGGCGATACGGGTGTGGAAACGAGATAAGCGTTCGCTTCCTTCCTTCCCGAGCACGTCGTCGGCGACATCGACGACCGCCTGCTCCCAGGGCGTGAGATCGGCCACCGGCTTGCCTTTGGAGAGCTCGAGATCGGCCACCTCGGTGTGGTGGAGACCGGCCCAGGTCGAATGCTCGGTGGTGACGTGCGCGGCTTTGTAGTGCCCGCGGCGAATGAGGTCGAAGAGCGTCGCGGTGAACTCGTTGGCACCGGCGTTGGCGCGCTGCCGTAGAAGCGCCGATGCGAGCGCGGGTGAGAGGTCGGAGGGCGGTTCCTGCTCGTAGCTGCGCTCGTAGCCCTCGCTCCTGTCGCGGCCGAGGAAGAGGTAGACGAGCGCCGTGATCAGGATCGCCGGCAGAAAGGCCAGCGCGAAGAGAATCGCCAGCGTCCTCTGCCAGTGCGAGAGCGCATCGTGAATGCGTCTGCGGTCGCGGTCATAGGCCTCGTAGCTCGCTTTCTGCTTTGCCACGATCTGCTCCAGCCCGGGCCCGCTTCGTAGCTGGGCGCCGCCGGTCGAGGATAGAAACGAGCGTGGGAAGACGACGCGCAACTCGACGTACTGCCCGGGCGAGACCGACGACGCCTGGAGAAGAGCCTCACCGGGGCGACGTTCGACGCTGCCGTGAACGTACACCGGCATGCCCCAGACGCGGTAGCTCGGGCTCAGCTCCTTGCTCGGAAGGCGCAGACCGGCGCTGAGCGATGGAAGCGACGCCTTCCAGTTCTTGCCCCAGACCTGGAGGTAGACATCCACCACGTCGTCGTAGGCGACGGCGAGCCCGCGGAAGCGATAGGAGACGGTGAACGTGCGCACGCCGCCGCTCGGGTTGTCGAAGTGCCAGACGATCCTCTCGGTCGGGCCGACTCGAGTTGTCGCATAGGTGCTGGGACTCCCGATCGAGCCCAGCTCGGTGCTGCCTCCGTACGCGTAGCGCCGACCCTGCTCGGAGACGACGATGTGATCGATCGACTCGCCCTTGCGCAGTGGGATGTCTCGGTAGGCGCCGTGGAACACGTCGCTCATCGCGATCTGCTCCGAGACCTCGAGCGAGCCGTCGGGCGAGACGACGGCATTCACGGCGGCGCTGTGGAGCACGGTCGCCGCGGCGGGCACAGGCGTAAAGGCGGCCACGAACAACCCGACCAGCAGGCCGAGCAGGCGCTTCCGAGCGAACATCAGAACTTGACTTCGGGAGCTTCGCGGACGGCCTCGTCGCCGACCTCGAAGAACTCACGCGGCTTGAAGCCAAACGCGCCGGCGACCATATTCGTTGGAACGGTCTGAATCGCGTTGTTGTAGCTCAGCACCGTGTCGTTGTAGACCTGGCGTGAGACCTGGATCTTGTCCTCGGTCTCGGTCAGCTGGGCCTGAAGCTGCTGGAAGTTCTCGGTCGCGCGCAGCTGCGGGTAGGCCTCGGCGACGGCGAAGAGCTTGCCGAGCGCCTGGCTGAGGATGTTCTCGGCCTGCCCCTGCTCGGCGGGCCCCTGCGCTTTTTGGGCCGCGGTTCGGGCCTGGGTGACCTCGTCGAAGGTGCCGCGCTCGTGGGCCGCATAACCCTTCACGGTCTCGACGAGGTTGGGAATAAGGTCGTGACGGCGGCGGAGCTGAACGTCCACCTGTGCCCAGGCGTTCTGACAGGCGTTGCGCTGGCGAACGAGGCGGTTGTAAAGGACGACGAGAAAGAACAGGACTAGAGCGACGAGCCCGATGATGATCCAGAGTACGAGCATCTGCGGCGCCTTTCTGTGGCGTGGTCGAGTTACCTCGGCTCGTACCTTAACGGCCCGAGGCGACAAAAACCATGTCCGGCCCTCCGTTGTACGGACTGCGATCGAACCAGCCGTAACAGGTCTCGACGCTGAAGCCAGTCTGCTCGAGCAGCTCGCGCCATTCCGCCTGCGAGAGCCAGGCGAGCTTCATGCTCGTCTCGCCGTCGAGCGCCCGCACTCGCAGCGTGAGGCGGCGCGCCGCCGCGTCCCAATCGGCCCGTTCGAAGATCTCGGGCTCGCGCTCGATCCAGCGCCCGTGCGTCTCGCTGATGTCTTCGGGGGAGGGCGCGAAAACGTCGAATACGAGCCGGCCCCGGGGCCGGAGTAGCTCGCGCATGCGCGCGAGGGCTAGGCGCCGCTCTTGCTTGCCGAGGAGGTGCAGAAGGGCGCGGAACGGCGAGATGATGAGCGGGACACACTCCGCCAAAGGAGGATCGCGGAGGTCGCCGAGGCGCAGATCGAGCAACTCGGCAACCCCGACCGCCCTCGCCCGCTCGCGGCAGCGCTCGAGCATCGGCGCGGAGGAGTCGACGCCGATCACCTGGACGCCGGCCCGAGCGATCGGAACAGCGATCCTGCCCGTACCGACACCGAGCTCGAGCACCGGGCCGCCCGAGCGAAGCGCCTCCTCGGTGTAGAAGCCGATGTCCTCGACGACGCTCGTGTTCCAGCGGTCGTAAAGAGAGGCAATCGAGTCGTATGGGCTGACCTCGGCGTGCTCGCTCATGGCGGCATTCTCGCTGAGATCTCGTGAGCCGTCACCGCCCCCGACATCGGGGGGTTGGCGGCGCTATCGTTTCGGCGTGGCGAAGAGGTGCTCAGAGTTCGTGTTTACCCGGCCCCGGCTCGCAGTCGGGGATTGGTGCTGAGCAGCCAGGGCGCCTGTCCTTGATCGCCGAGCCGGGGCTATCTCGGGCGGCGTCACGCGACGAGGCAGGTCGTAGCGAAACGGTTGGTGAATGGAAGAACTAGGGTTGTGCAGGTGGACGTAGAGAAACTCGAACAAGAGGCGGCAGGCGCGCTCGAGCGGGCGGGCTCGCTCGAGCAGCTCGAGGAGCTGCGCGTGCGTTTCCTCGGTCGCTCGAGCGAGCTCAAGCTGGCACTGCGCGAAGTCCGCGATCGCGAAACGGGGATGAGCCTTAACTCCCTGCGGCAGCGCGTCGAAGCCGCGCTCGAGGAACGACGATCCGAGCTCGAGCGCGTCGAGCTCCAACACAAGCTGACGGCAGGTAGCGTCGACGTCACGCTCCCGGGCGAGCGCTTCCCCGAGGGGCACCTGCATCTGATCACGCAGATCAGGCGCGAGGTCGAGGATGTCTTCCTCGGGCTCGGATATACGATCGTGGACGGGCGTGAGGTCGAGACGACCCGCTACAACTTCGACGGTCTCAACATGCCGTCCTGGCACCCGGCCCGCTCGCCGGGGCACTCGCTCTTCCTCGACGACGACGTCTTGCTGAGGACGGAGACCTCGCCCTCGCAGATCCGTGTGATGGAGGCCCAGAAGCCGCCCGTCTACATGATCTCGCCCGGCCGCGTCTACCGGCGCGACACTCCCGACGCCACCCACAGCCCGGTCTTTCACCAGGTCGAAGGCCTGGCCGTCGACCGTGGCATCTCGTTGGCCGATCTCAAGGGAACGCTGCTGCATCTGATGCGCGCCCTCTTCGGCGAGAAGCGCGAGCTTCGCTTCCGCACTCATTTCTTCCCCTTCACCGAGCCCTCGATCGAGCCCGACGTCTCCTGCCACATGTGCGACGGCGCGGGCTGCCCGGTCTGCAAGCATTCCGGCTGGATCGAGATGGGCGGCGCCGGCATCGTCGATCCGAACGTGCTCGAGTTCGTCGGCTACGACCCCGAGGAGGTCTCGGGCTTCGCCTTCGGTCTCGGCCTCGAGCGGATTGCGTTGCTCCGTCACCATGTCCCCGACATCCGTCTCCTCTGGGAGAACGACCTGCGCTTCTCGCGCCAGTTCTGAGATGAAAGTTCCCTTCAGCTGGCTATCTGAATACGTTCCGATCGTGGTCTCGCCCGAGCAGCTGGCAGATCGCCTGGCGGTCACCACCGCCGAGGTCGAGCGCGTCTCCTGGCGTGGTGTGGACGACGACGGCGGCAACTTCGAGCACTTCCGCGTCGGGAGGGTGCTCGAGGCCGGTAAGCACCCGAACGCCGATCGGCTGCAGCTCTGCAAGGTCGACGTGGGCGAGCCCGAGCCGCGCCAGATCGTCTGCGGCGCCTGGAACTTCGGCACCGGTGCCACGGTCGCGGTCGGGCTGCCGGGAGCCATCGTCCCGGGCGGAATGAAGCTGGAACGGGTCAAGCTCAGGGGCAGCGTCTCGGAGGGGATGATCATGTCCGAGCGCGAGCTGGAGTTGAGCCAGGATCACTCGGGCATCATGCTGCTGCCGGACGACTGGGAGCCGGGCGCGCTCCTGGCCGATCACTTTTCCCTGGGCGAAGCGGTCCTGGAGCTAGAGGTGACGGGCAACCGGCCCGATCTGCTCGCGGTCTACGGCCTGGCACGCGAGATCGCCGCGCTCTACGAGCTCGAGCTGGCGCCACCGCCCGGTACCGACCCCGAGCCGGCGGCCGAGGAGACGGTACAGGTCGCCGTAGAGGACTTCGTGGGTTGCCCGCGCTACGTCGGGCGCCTCTTCCGCGATGTGGAGATCGGCCAATCTCCGCCCTGGCTGAAGGCGCGCCTGAGTGGTGCCGGCATGCGCCCGATCTCGAACGTGGTAGACGTCACCAACTACGTCATGCTGGCGCTCGGAAATCCTCTCCATGCCTTCGATCTGGAGCGTCTGGCGGAGGGCAGGCTGATCGTTCGCCGCGCCGATGCGGGCGAGCAGATGCGTACCCTGGACGGCGTCGATCGCAAGCTCGATCCGCGCGACCTGGTCATCGCCGACGCCGCCAAGCCGATGGCGATCGCCGGCATCATGGGTGGCGAGGAGAGCGAGGTCGCCGAAACGTCTAGCTCGATTCTGCTCGAGTCGGCCAACTTCGAGCCGGTAGGCATCCTCGAGAGCTCGGAGCGGTTGAAGCTGAGAACCGAAGGCTCGAACCGCTGGGAGAAGGGCGTCGATCCCTATCTCGCCGGGCAAGCCGCCGTGCTGGCGAGTGAGTTGATCGTGCAGCTGGCCGGTGCGCGCTTGGTCGGGCAAACCGATATTCAAGGCGAGCTGCCGGCCCGCCCGGTTGTGCAATACAGGCCCGAGCGCGCCGACGAGCTGATCGGAGTTTCGATTTCCTCGGCCGAGCAGCGCGGCCTACTCGAGCGCTTCGGCTTCGAGGTGGCGAAGGACTGGAAGGTCACTGTTCCGACCTTCCGCGCCCGCGACGTGACGCGCGAGGTCGACCTCGTCGAGGAGATCGCCCGCGTCCATCTCGACGAGGTTCCTTTTACGTTGCCCGTGCGGCGCGCGATGTGGGGCCGCCTGACCCGCGAGCAGCGGCTGCGCCGGCGAATAGAGGACGTGCTGAGTGGGATGGGCTTCGCCGAGGCCTATACCTACTCGCTCACAGACAGCGATCCCGATCTCGAGGCGATTCGACTACCCGATCCGCTCACCGCGGAGCACGCGCTTCTGCGCACGACCATCCTCACTGGTTTGATCCGTTCGCTCGAGCGTAACCTCGACGCCGGAAACGAGCAGATCGCTCTGTTCGAAATCGCTCACGTCTATCTACCCGGCGATGAGGAGCTGCCGGGCGAACCGGTTCGAATCAGCGGCTTGACCTGGGGCGGCTTCGCGCGAGCGAAGGGCGCCCTCGAGGCGCTGTACCGGGCCCTCGCCGCTCCGGAGCCGAGCTTTGAGCCCACGGCCGAACTGCCCTATCTGCACCCGCTCAAGGTGGCGCGAGTAGGCGACGCCGGCTGGGTCGGCGAGCTTCATCCCGAGCTCGTCGAGGGGGAGTGGGGGGCGTTCGAGCTCGATCTGGGCGCACTGACCGAGGTGACTCGCGACGTCGTTGTCTACTCGGACGTCATCTCTTTCCCGGCGGTGAAGCAAGATCTCTCCTTCGTCGTGGCTGAGGCGACGCTCGCCGGAGAGATGATCGCTGCGGCGCGGAAGGCGGCCGGCGCGGATCTGCGCGCCATGGAGGTCAGTGATGTTTATCGCGGCTCCCAGCTCGGCGACGGCCAAAAATCGATCACCTTTGCGATCGCGTTCCAGTCGCAGGAGCGGACGCTCTCGGATGCCGAAGCGGCCCAGCTGCGCGAGAAGGTCGTGCAGACGCTGGCGAAACGCTTCGGCGCGACACTGCGCAGCTAGCCGGCGCCCCTTTTTTTTTGGCTCGTAGACAGCGAAATGACGCTTTTTCATGACGCCGCGCCGCAAACGTTTGCCGATGTCACTTGACTCTAAGAGCCAAGAATGAGATGTTGGACGCCGCAAACGTTTGCTGGCGCTCGGGAGGCGCCGGGCGAACGGTGGCTGAATGGGATGAAAGGGGACTTCCGTTATGCACAAGACAAGACGCACGACGCTGCTCGTTGTGCTGGCTGCACTCGCGGTAGGAATACTGCCGGTTCTGGCCGGAGCGGGTGCGTGTAACTCGAGAAGCACGTTCTATGTACCGAAGGCTGACAAGGGCGCCAAGCAGCAGATAGTGAGCCTGATCAGGCATCACGATTTCAAGAACGCTGCTTTGCTCCAGAAGATGGTCAGCAAGGGCCATGCGGTTTGGCTTACGAGTGGCACTCCAAGAGAGGTGCGAAAGCAGGTCAAGAAGACGATGCTCTGGGCGCACGCAAAGCGCCAGGTGCCGGTCTTCGTCGCCTACGATCTGCCGTTCCGCGACTGCGGGCAGTACTCCGCGGGCGGAGCGCTCGACACGGCTGCATACGAGGCTTGGATCGATGGCGTGGCCGCGGGAATCGGGAGTGGCAAGGCTTTGCTGCTGCTCGAGCCCGATGGTCTCGGGATCATTCCGTACAACACCGATATCAACGGCGGTACAGAGTGGTGCCAGCCCGATCTGACCGGCACCGGCTTGACGCCGGAGCAGGCCAACGCGGCTCGCTACGAGCAGCTGAACTACGCCGTCGACAAGCTCGAGGCGCAGCCGAAGGTGAGCGTCTATCTGGACGGGACTCACAGCGGCTGGCTCGGAGTCGGCGACGCGGCCGATCGGCTCGTGAAGGCAGGCGTCAACAGGGCTGCGGGCTTCTTCCTGAACGTCTCCAACTACCAGTTCACGAGCAACCTCGTTACGTACGGGACATGGATCTCGCAATGCATCGCCGACGGTAACTACGCCGGCTGTCCCAATCAGTACTGGAACGGCGGTCCGCCGGACTGGGTGGGGACGGCGCTCAGCTCGTACGGCGTATGGAGCGATACGGCGAGCGAGCTGGAGCTCAGTACCGCGGGGATAAACGCTCGCTATGCGACTTACCCCGCGGGGACGACTCACTTCGTCCTCGACACCGGCCGTAATGGTCTGGGACCGTGGGATTACCGGGGCTCTTACCCCGATGCGGGTACGGCTCAGGACTGGTGCAACCCGCCAGGCCGCGGCGTCGGCATTCCGCCGACGATCAACACGGGCAACACGTTGGTCGACGCCTATCTGTGGGCGAAGGTGCCCGGCGAATCCGACGGACAGTGCACCCGCGGAACCGCAGGACCGACCGACCCCGAGTGGGGCATCGTCGATCCGGCCGCGGGCCAGTGGTTCCCACAGCAGGCGCTGCAACTGGCGCAGCTGGCGAATCCGGTTCTGCACTAGGAGGGGGAATCAGATCGCGCGGCGGGAGCTCAGCTTCCGCCGCGCGATCGTACTAGCTCGCGGTCGAGCGCTCGATGGACGCCTCGGTCGCCCACTGCGTCGGCGGTAGTCTCTTCCGGAGCATGGATACGCTGACCGTCGCGTTGCTGCAGCTCCGAAGTCCGGGCGCCGATCCCGACCGCGCCTTGAGCGAGGGGGAGAAGGCGTGCCGCGAGGCAGCGCGTCTCGGTGCCGATCTTGCGCTGTTCCCCGAGATGTGGCAGATCGGTTACGCGTGGTGGGACGATCCCGAGGACGCGCGTGCGGCGTACAGGGCGCTCGCGACCGAGACGAACGGCGCCTTTGTCGGCCGATTCTGCGAGCTCGCGAGGGAGCTCGAGATGGCGATCGTCGTCACCTATCTAGAGCGCGGGACAGGAGATCCGCGCAACGCGGCGACCGTGATCGACCGCCGCGGACGGAAGGTGCTCACTTACGCCAAGGTGCACACCTGCGACTTCAGCATCGAGGCGGCGCTCGAGCCCGGTTCGGAGTTTCCCGTCGTGGAGCTCGAGCTGAAGGACGGGACGGTGCGTATCGGCTTGATGATCTGTTACGACCGCGAGTTTCCGGAGTCTGCGCGCCTGTTGATGCTCGGCGGAGCGGAGATCGTTCTCACCCCGAACTCGTGCCCGCTCGACGAAGATCGAATCGGTCAGTTTCGCGCCCGCGCATTCGAGAACATGGTCGGCGTGGCGCTGACCAACTACGCGGCTCCCGATCCTTCTTCCGAAGGCAGCGACACCTGCAACGGTCACTCGGTGGCGTTCAGCGGCATCTGTTACGGCACGAGCGGGCATCTGGAGCACAAGCTCGTGGAAGCCGGCGAGGACGAAGGTGTCTACCTCGCAAAGTTCGACCTCGCGGCTCTTCGCAGCTATCGCAAACGCCAGACCTGGGGCGACGCGTATAGAAAGCCGGGCACCTACGAGGCGCTTGTTGACAACACCCCGGACGCGACCTTCAAGCGGGCCGATTCGCGCCGCTAGCGCAGCCCGAAACGGCGCAGGAACTCGGACAGCGAGACGCTCGGCGCGAGCGGTCGCTTCCTCTCGGGCGGAATAGCCTCGAGCTCCTCAGCGCTCAGTTTCAGCGTGACCCGCCCGGAGACGATCTCGGCCAGGTACTCGCCCGGTACAAAGCGGGGCGAAGCGGAGTTGGCGCGAACGACGATGCCGTTGAAGATGTCCTTGGTCGGCTCGCCCCGAACGGCACCGATGCGCCCGACCGGAGTCCCATCCGATGCGAGTACTTGCCAGCCGCGCCGGATGAGTAGCCACGAGACCGGCTCGCTCACAGCGAGTGGCCCCCACGTCGCCAGATCGGCCCCTGCGTCTCGAACGGCCGTGTCTGTGAGAGTACGTCCAGCAGGCGCAGGCGGCCTTCGACCTCGTGCTCGTCGAGCAGCGCGAGACAGTGCCGGGCCGCCGAGGCGGCGACGCCGTATCCGAAATCGCGCCCGACCCGAAAGCGAAAGGCCGTCCTCTCGTCGCAGCGCTCGGGATTGAGCGGCGAGACGATCAGCGCGGCGGCATGGTAAGGCTCGTCGGGGTCGAGCTCGACCTCGACGAGCAGGTCGCTCCAGTCCTCGCTCAATCCGTCGAGCAGATCGTCCCAGGCTGCCAGGAGTGTTTGCCCTGCTTCGCTCTCGGATAGACCGTTAGCTGCTGAATCCTGTTCCATTCCTCATCGCTTCTTACCACGTACCCACGGATGCTCAAGCTCAGGATAAACACTAGAAAGCTATGACAGAGCTCGATCTCATGATTTCTCTACAGACCGACGAGCTTGGACGCTTCCTCCAGCAGATGCTCATGATCAGGCATTTCGAGCAGCAGGTAGAAGAGCGCTACCGCGACGGCGAGATTCCCGGCTTCGTTCACGTTGCGATCGGCCAGGAGGCGGTCGCGGTCGGTGCCTGCGCCGCGCTCGAGCCCGGCGACGTGATCACCTCGACCCACCGCTCGCATGCGCACACGCTCGCCAGGGGCACGCCCGCTAGAGCGGTTATGGCCGAGCTGTACGGCAAGCTAGAGGGCTGCTCGCGCGGGCGCGGAGGCTCGATGCACCTCTACGACGTCGAGCGCGGGAACCTTGGTTCGAGCGCGGTGGTGGGCGGGGCGCTGGGCATCGCCACGGGCGCCGCTCTCGCCTTCTCGATGCGCTCAGAACCCCGCGTAGCGCTTTCCTTCTTCGGCGACGGCGCCACGAGCTCCGGCCTCTTCCACGAGTCGATGAACATGGCCCAGCTCTGGAAGCTACCGGTCGTCTTCCTCTGCGAGAACAACCGCTGGGCGGAGTCGACACCGCTCACTCAGCACTCGCCCATCGCCGATCTCACTCAGCGGGCGCTCGCTTTCGGAATGACCTCGCTTAGCGTGGACGGGCAGGACGTGGAGGCCGTTTACCGAACGACCGCCGAGGCTCTGGCCCACGCGCGCTCGGGTATGGGGCCGGTCTTCCTGCTGGCCGAGACCTACCGGCTCGCCCCGCACAACGTCGGCGATCAGCAGGAGTACCGCGACAAGGCCGAGTACGAGCTGACGCGCGAGACCGAGGACCCGATCGCGAAGCTGCGCGAGCGGCTCGCTCTATCGGACGAGCGCTTCGGCGAGCTGGAGCGGGAGGCCGAGGCGGCGGTTGACGACGCCGTCGAGTTCGCGCGCCACGGCACCGATCCCGATCCGCAGACTCTGCTCGAGGACGTATATGCCTGAGAGCGGGGCGACGAGGTTCAGCTATCGCGAGGCCGTACGCGACGCCATGTCGCAGGCGATGAGGCGCGACCCGGGCGTCTTCATCATGGGCCAAGACATCGCCGAGCACGGCGGCTCGCAGAAGGTCACGCTGGGCATGCTCGAGGAGTTCGGACCGGGGAGGGTGCGTAACAGCCCGATCTCGGAGATGGCGCTGACCGGCGCCGGAATCGGCGCGGCGATGATGGGCATGCGCCCGATCGTCGAGATCATGTACGAGGACTTCCTCACTCTGTCCATGGAGCAGCTCGTCAACCATGCCGCCAAGGAGCGCTACATGTCCGGCGGTCAGCTGAAGGTGCCGCTGACGGTGCGGACGCAGGGAGGCGCGGGCTGGTCGTCGGGCGCCCAGCACGGGCAGCAGACCGAGGGCTGGTTCGTCGCCGTACCCGGGTTGAAGGTCGTCTATCCCTCGACTCCGCGCGACGCGCGTGGGCTGCTCTGGTCGTCGATCTACGACGACAACTGCGTCGTCTTCTTCGAGCACGTCCAGCTCTACAACCAACGCGAAGAGTTGCCCGAGGAGCTGGAGCCGATCCCGCTCGGCAAGGCGCGGATCGCCAGAACGGGCGAAGACGTGACCGTGGTCGCAACCGGACCGCTGGTGCACGAGGCGCTGG
Source organism: uncultured Gaiellales bacterium (assembly GCA_964636655.1). Classification (GTDB taxonomy): domain Bacteria; phylum Actinomycetota; class Thermoleophilia; order Gaiellales; family Gaiellaceae; genus Fen-549. The sequence goes on along the minus strand of CAZWTK010000014.1, from coordinate 20,361 downwards.
CGGCGGCGGAGCAGGCCGAGCAGGAGGGGATCTCGGTCGAGGTCGTCGACCCGCGCACCTTGCAGCCGCTCGACGAGGAGGCGATACTCGAGTCGGTGCGAAAGACAAGTCGCTGCGTGGTCGCGCACGAAGCGGTACGGAGGATGGGATTCGGAGCGGAGGTGGCGGCACTGGTACAGGAGAAAGCTTTCGATTGGCTCGATGCTCCGGTCGAGAGAGTCGGCGCCTGCTTCTCGCCACTTCCCTTTGCACCGGCGCTGGAGCAAGCCTGCGTCCCGCGCCGCAAGCAGGTGTTTGCGGCGATCAAGCGGACGGTCGGAGGCGAGTGACGGTGGCCGGCGAGATCAAGCTGCCCCGCCTTGGTCAGGGAATGGAGTCGGGCGTAGTCGTCAAGTGGCTGAAGAGTGAGGGCCAGACGGTCGAGAAGGGCGAGCCCCTCTACGAGCTCGATACCGACAAGGTCACGCAGGAGGTCGAGTCGCCGCTTTCGGGCGTGTTGCTCAAGATCGCTCTACCAGAAGGCGAGGCCGCGGTCGGAACGACGATCGCCTACGTCGGCGAGGAGGGCGAGCAGGTGCCCGACACACCCGCAGAGCCGCCGCCCGCCGCGCCGCCGCCCGAGCGCGAGCCCGAGCCGGAAGGCGTCTCCGAGCCCGTTACCACTTCGCTTGCGGTGCCGCCCGACGGCGGCGAACAAGACGGGCGAAAGAAGGCCTCTCCACTTGCGCGCAGGCTGGCACGCGAGCGCGGGCTCGATCTGGAGGGAATGAGCGGCAGCGGCCCCGAGGGAAGGATCGTCGCGGACGACGTCAAGCGCGCCGCGACCACACCGGCGACGGTCACTCCGGCCTCCAGTGCAACGGCACCGGGAGCGGTCGAGCGCGTGCCGCTGACAACCGTCCGCCGCACGATCGCGCGCCGCCTCACCGAAGCCTGGCAGGCGCCCGCTTTCCAGCTCACCACCGCCGCCGACATGAGCGAGGTGCTGGCGATGCGCGTCCGCCTGCGCGAGCGCGTACAACCCGGCGAGCAGCCCGCGAGCATCGCCGATTTCCTGACCAAGGCCTGTGCACAGGCGCTCATTCGCTACCCGGGCGTCAATGCGCTCTGGCTCGACGACGCGATCGAGATCCATCACTCCGTCGACATCGGCATCGCCACAGCGACCGATCGCGGGCTGATCGTGCCCGTGCTGCGCGGCTGCGAGCACAAGAGCCTGTCGGAGCTTGCGCTGGCCCGCAGAGACCTCGTATCGCGCACGCTCGACGGCTCGATCGGCCTGGACGAACTCGAGGGAGGCACCTTCACCATCTCCAACCTGGGCACCTTCGACGTCGAGCAGTTCATCGCCGTGCTCAATCCGCCTCAGGTTGCGATCATCGCTGTCGGCTCGATCGTCGAGCGCCCGCTCGCACGCGAAGGCCGGGTTGAGATCGCACCCGTTCTAACTCTCACGCTCACCTGCGATCATCGCGCCGTAGACGGTTCGGTCGCGGCCGAGTTCCTGGCCGCGGTCAAGGGCTTCCTCGAAGAGCCGGGGCTGATGCTCTAGTGCCGCGACGCTGATGGTGGAGGAAGGCGTAAAGGTCTGGTACCGGGTACGTGACCTTGCCGCCGCCCGTCTCTTTTACGTCGATCTGCTCGGCTTCGAAGAGATCTACGAAGACGCCGAAGGACGCTGGGCGCGACTACGCAACGGATCGATGGAGATCGGCCTGACCGAGGGTGAGCCGGAAGAGGGGGGAGTGGCAGTGGTCGACGTTGTCGACGCGAGGGCCGAGGCCGAGCGGTTGCGGAACTCCGGCGTCCGAGTCGGCACGGTGCTGGAACTGCACGGGAAGATTCGTCTGTTCGACGTCTTCGATCTCGACGGGAACCGCGTCCAACTCGCCCAAGTGCTCGCCTAGCTCGGGATCGTCGCCAACCAGCGCTCGAACAGGGTGCGGGCGAGCGGGCGGAGTGACGACTCGCTCGCCGCCAGCTCGGCCAGCATCTTCTCCGCCGCGCCGCGACCACCCGTGCGCTCCAGCGATTCAGCATAGGCTGGCACCTCCAGCCACTCGCGCACGAGCTCGCTCGAGACCTCGAGGTGGCACTGCAGGCCGTAGGCGCGACGACCGGCGCGGAAGATTTGATTTGGATAGGCCCCGGAGGAAGCAAGGAGCGTCGCGCCGGCGGGCAGGTCGAAGCTACAGCTGTGCCAGTGGAAGGCGGGCAGCGTCTCGGGGAGCCCGGCCGTAACCGGGTCGGTGCCGGCGGATGCGGTCAGCGTGATCGGCAAGACGCCGATCTCGGGCGAAGCTCCCGTGTAGACGCGGGCCCCGAGCGCACCGGCCAGTAGCTGCGCGCCGAGACACACGCCCCAGAAGGCCTTTCCCTCGGAGGTCAGCTCGGCGATCGAGCGCCTCTCGTCCTCCAGCCAGGGGTGGAGATCGCCCTCGAAGGCGTCCATCGGACCGCCCATGGCGACGACGCCGTCGAAATCGCGCCAGTCGGGCAGCGGCTCGCCCTCGTCGAGCTCAACGCGCACCAGCTCGGCGCCGCGCTCTTCGAGCACGTCCTCGTACAGGCCGGGCGGCTCGCAGGCGATGTGCTGAAGCACCAGGATGCGCATCGTGCGCTGTTTATGGCCGGTCGGCATCGATCTTCAACTTAGTGGCTGTTCCGGCTCTCGCGCGGTTAGGATCGAGGGGTCAGCGAGTAAAAGGAAGGATTGCCATGGAATGTGACGTCGCCGTCCTCGGAGGTGGGCCGGGCGGCTACCCGGCCGCGATCCGTGCCGCGCAACTCGGCGCGAAGGTCGTCTGCGTCGAGAGCGAAGCAGCGCTCGGTGGGGTTTGCCTGCGCGTGGGCTGTATCCCCACCAAGACCTGGGTGCAGACGGCGCGTGCGATCAAGGAGATCGAGGAGAGCTACGAGAGCCTCGGCATCCGCATCAACGAGGCCGGTCTCGATTTCGAGCGTGCCAACGCCTGGAAGGCGAGCACCGTTGAGCGAATGACGGGCGGCGTATCGACGCTGTTCAAGGCAAACGGCGTCAAGTGGGTGAAGGGCTTCGGTCGTTTCACCGATGCGCACACAATCGCCGTCGAAGGCGCCGAGGAGATCTCTTTCTCCAGCGCGATCGTCGCCACCGGCTCACATCCGATCGTCCCCCCGATCCCGGGCATCGATTCGGCGCGCTGCGTCGACTCGACTGGCATGCTCGCCCAGACCGAGGTTCCGCCTCGCCTGGTAGTCCTCGGCGGCGGCGTGATCGGTTGCGAGTTCGCTTCCATCTTTGCCCGTTTCGGCTCCAAGGTGACGATCGTGGAGTTGCTCGAGAGGCTGCTTCCGATGGAGGACGAAGACGTCTCCAACGAGCTGGCCAAGAGCTTCCGCCGGCGCGGCATCGAGTTACGGCTCGGACAGGCTTGCAGCAAGGTCGAGGAGGTGGACGGAGCGCTCCGCGTTCATGTCGCGGACGAAGAGACGATCGAGGCCGATCTAATGCTGGTCTCGGTCGGCCGGGCGCCGAGCGTCGAGGGCATTGGCCTGGAGGCGGCCGGGATCTCCTTCGACCCCAAGCGCGGCATCCAGACCGACGAGAGGCGACGCACGAGCGTCACCCACATCTACGCCGCCGGCGACGTGGCGGGGCACTGGCAGCTTGCTCACACGGCTTTCTACGAGGCGGAGATCGCGGCCGAGAACGCGACCGGGCACGAGGCCGTCGTCGGCGAGCGCACCGTCCCACGCCCGATCTACAGCGAGCCCGAGATCGCGGCTGTGGGCTTGACCGAGGCCGAGGCGCGCGAGCGTCACGGCGACGACGTCGTGATCGGCCGCTTCCCCTGGGCGGCGAACGGGCGGGCCGTGATGCAGGGCGACACGACGGGTTGGGTGAAGACCATCCACGAGAGTCGCTACGGCGAGCTGCTCGGACTGGTTGTCGTCGGACCGCATGCGACGGAGCTGATCGAGGTCGGGCGGGTCGCCATCGACGCCGAGTCGACGATCGAGACGCTCTCGCTGGGAATGACGGCGCATCCGACCCTGAGCGAGGCGATAAAGGAGGCCGGTCTCGTCGCTCTCGGGCGGCCCGTTCACGTGGCTGCCAAACGGAGGGCGCGCTAGCTCGACGGAAGCCGACCGGAGATGACGGGGCGCCGAGTCGCAGTGACGCCGCGGCTTGAATCCGCCCCGCGCCTTTTAGAGCGGCAAAACTCGTTCGCACTCGATAGGGTACGGGAATGCGTAGAGGCTCCCGATCCCGCACTGCCAGGCCGCTCGTCCGAACCGCCCTGGATTCGATCGAGCCTTACGAAGCGGGCAAGTCGATCGAGGAGGTCGAACGCGAGCTGGGCCTCGGCCGCGTCGTAAAGCTGGCCTCCAACGAGGGGCCGTTTGGGCCCTTCCCGATCGCTCGCCAGGTGCTGGCGACGCAATCCTACGAGCTCAACCGCTATCCCGACTCGGGTGCTTATCGGCTACGTGCGGTGCTGGCCGAGCGCCTCGGCGTGGATATCGACGAGGTGGCGCACGGCGCCGGCGCCGACGGTCTGATCGGCCATCTCTCGCTGGCGTTGCTCGAGCCCGGCGACGAGGTCGTTTTCGGCTGGCCTTCCTTCGCGAGCTACATGCTCAGTGCGCTCAAGCTCGGCGCCACTCCCAAGCCGGTGCCGCTAAGCGATCACCGCTACGACCTGGAGGCGATGCTGGCGCAGGTCGGGCCGAGGACGAAGATCGTCTACATCTGCAACCCCAACAACCCGACCGGGACGATGACCAGCCGCGACGAGCTCGACGCCTACTTCGAGCGCATTCCCGAGCACGTGCTCACCGTGATCGACCAGGCCTACCTCGAATACATCGAGGAGCCCGACTACCCCGACGCGATCGAGGAGTACTTCAAGCAGGGCAAGCGCGTGGCCGTACTTCGCTCCTTCTCCAAGATCTATGGACTGGCCGGCCTTCGAGTCGGTTACGCGGTCGCCTCGAAGGAGATCTGCGCCGCGATCGCCAAGGTACGACCGGCCTTCGACGTCGGCTCGACCGCGCAGGTGGGAGCGATCGCTAGCCTCACCGGCGACGACGCCGAGGCCGAGCTCGAGCGCAGGCGCTCCTACAACACCGTCGCGATCGCCGAGCTGGGGCGCATTCTCAGGGCGTTCGGGCTGGAGACCGTCGGCCCGGCGGTTGCGAACTTCCTCTACGTCGATCTCGGGACAGACAGCCGCCCGTTTTTCGAGCAGCTGCTCGAGCAGGGCGTAGTCATTCGGCCGCTCCACGGCTTCGGTGCGCCGACGGCGATTCGCGTCACCGCCGGCACCGCCGAAGAGCACGCGCTCCTGCGCCAGGCGCTGCAAGTCGTGCGGCCTGGTGGGCACAGTCTCGATTAGTCACGCCACGAAGGCCGCACGGCCCGGTGGGCGCAGCATCGCCAACTAGAGGCACCGCTGGACAACATCGCCGGCCTCGGCGCGGCGCTCCGCGAAGACGCTTTGATCGAGAAACGACGATCGTCGTTTCTTGATGTCGGCTCCAAGACAGTAGAATCCTCTTATCCACGGCTTAGCCGGCGGTCGTGGAGAGATGGAGAGCCGGTACCGCTTCGAAGATCGCGTGCAAAAAGCAAAGAGCCCGATGTTCTCTGTAGCGTCCGCGGCAAGGGCCGAGGGCATCGCCGGGCGGCGAGGCGGCTGGACGTGATGTGCGCCCCCACGGAGGAGATCGTTCGTGTCGACTCCTGACCTGATCGGGCGCAGCGACGACCTGGTCGAAGAGACCAGCGCCCTCGACATGGAGGAGATCGTCGGGCGCGGGCCGTGGCAGCTCTTCTGGGTGCGCTTCCGCGAGGACAAGGTCGCCCTGATCTCGTCGGGCTTCATCGTCTTCATCATCTTGATGGCGATCTGTGCGCCGCTATTCGTGAAGGTCGGCCTCGCGCATCCACCGAACGCTCAATACCCCAACCAGACTGACGTCTTCGGTATTCCGAAGGGCCCGTCTCTGCATCCTCTCTTCTTGTTCGGCGCCGACAGCGTCGGCGAGGACGTGTTCTCGCGCGTCCTCTACGGCGCCCGCGTCTCTCTCGAGGTGGCGCTCATCGCCACCGTGATTGCCGTTTTCGTCGGAGTGATCGCGGGCATGATCGCCGGTTTCTACCGCGGCTGGGTGGACACGCTGATCTCGCGTTTCATCGACGTTATGCTCGCCTTTCCGGTGCTTCTGCTCGCGCTTGGTATCGCTTCGGCCTGCTCGATCGGAAAGGGTTGCCTGGGCGGGCTGATAAAGCCGGGTGCGCCGACCGTGATCGCGGTGATCGCGATCATCAACTGGACCTACATCGGCCGCATCATTCGCGGGCAGGTGCTCTCGCTACGCGAGAAAGAGTTCGTCGAGGCCGCGCGGGCCAGCGGCGCCGGCGACATGGCGATTCTCTTCCGTGAGATCTTGCCCAACCTGGTCGCTCCGATCATCGTCTACGCGACGCTTGTCATCCCGACCAACATCCTGCTCGAGGCCGCGCTCTCGTACCTCGGAGTGGGAATTCCGGCGACCCAGTCGAGCTGGGGCCAGATGATCGCCGACGCGACGAACATTTTCGACACAGCCTGGTGGTACTTCGCTTTCCCCGGCGCCGCGCTGCTACTCACGGTGCTGGCTTTCAACCTCCTCGGCGACGGCATTCGCGACGCGCTCGATCCGAGGATCGTGGACTGAGATGAACACGCTCAAACCAACAAACGAAATCCTGAAGGAGGAATCGCATGAACGGTCTCACTGACCAGCGCCGTTACCTTGGCACTGGTTCCTCCCGCCTCGTGTGGGTGCTGCTGTTCGCCGCCTTGGCCTTTGCCCTCGTGGGCTGCGGTAGCAAGTCAACGAGTGGCAACAAAACCCAAAGCGGCATTGGCGTTGACGGAGCCGGCGGCCAGAAGGGCGGGACGATCACCGTTCTCTCCGCCAGCGACGTCGACTACATCGACCCGGGCCTGGCCTACTACCAGTTCTCCTTTGAGGTGCTGTACCCGGTCAACAGACCGCTGTACGGCTACGAGGCCGGTAGCAACAAGGTCGTCCCCGATCTCGCTGAGAGTGACCCGGTTATCTCAGATGGCGGTAAAACGTTCACCGTGAAGCTGAGGAAGGGAGTGCGATTCGCTCCACCGGTCAATCGTGAGGTGACCTCGGCCGACGTCAAGTACGCGATTGAGCGAGGGTTTGCTCAAAGCGTTCCCAACGGCTACACGGGTGCTTACTTCGCGATCATCCAGGGTGCGCCGAGCAAGGCCCCGGCGACTCCTCAGCCGATCTCGGGCATCCAGACGCCGGACAAGTACACGATCGTGTTCAAACTGACAGAGCCGTCGGGCGTCTTCACTGGCGCATTGTCGCTGCCTCTGACAGCACCGGTACCGGAGGAGTACGCAAGGAAGTTCGACAACAAGAAGCTGTCTGATTACGGTTTCAATCAGATCGCGTCCGGCCCGTACATGATCAGGAACGACGCGTCCGGCAAGGTGAACGGCGTCGGATATATACCGGGCCGGAAAATCGAGCTCGTACGCAACCCGAACTGGGTCGCCAAGACGGACTACCGGCCCGCATATGCCGACAAGATCGTCTTCTCGGAGGGCTTCCAGGATCCGAGCGTGATGACCAAGAAGATCCTCGGCAACAGCGGTGACGTGAACGGTGACTCGCCGCCACCGGCGACCGAGCTGAAGCGAATCAGCACCGACTCGAACCTCAACAAGCAGCTCTTCTTCACTCCCACGAGTGGGGGACGCTACGTTCCGCTCAATACGCAGAAGGCACCGTTCGACAACGTGCATGTGCGTCGGGCGGTCGCCTACGTACTCGACCGCAGCTCGATGCGCAAGACGCGTGGCGGTCCGATCGACGGCGATATCGCTACTCACTTCATCGACCCGAGCTTCACCGGCAAGGGGTTCGAGGATGCGGGCGGCTTTGACTACAACCCGTTCCCGAGCGAAAACTTCATGGGTGACGTCGACGCGGCCAAGAAGGAGATGAAGCTGGCCGGTTATGCCGACGGCATGTACGACAACAATCCGCAGGTCGTGATGGTGGCCGACAACACGCCTCCTGGCTCCAACACGGCCAAGGTCGTCGCCAACTCGCTGGCCAAGATCGGCATGAACGTGAAGGTCGTCTCGGTCACTCATCCGACGATGTACACGGTCTACTGCAACGTTGTGGCCAAGGAGCCGCAGATCTGTCCGAACGTAGGCTGGCTGGCCGACTTCCAGGAGCCGCAGGCTCTGCTCGACGCGACCTTCAACGGGAAGAACATCATCCCGGTGAACAACTCGAACTGGCCGCAGCTGAACGATCCGAAGATCAACGCGGCAATGGATGCCGCCGCGAAGATGATGAACGCCAAGGATCGGTACGAGGCCTGGGGGAAGATCGACCAGATGATCACGGAGACGGCCGCGGCCGTGCCGTGGATCTGGGAGAAGTTCCCCTCGCTCTTCTCGTCCAGGGTCATCCCGGCCGTCCAGGCCTGGAACGGCGGGGCTCCGGACGTCGCCTTCATGTCGGTCAAAGCCGGTAAGTAGGAGACGTTGGACTCGAGCAAGACCGAAGTAGTGGAAACCGCCCCCCGACCCAATGGGTCGGGGGGCGGTTCCTTGCGCCTGTTCGCGGCGCCCTTGTTTTTCCTCGGACGCTTGGCATCCTCATCGATGCTTCGTTACGTCATACGGCGCGTGCTCTGGGGCATCTTGATGCTCCTGATCGTCAGCGCGCTCACCTTCGTGATCTTCTACGTGCTCCCCTCGGCCGACCCGGCGCAGTTGAGGGCCGGCAAGGGGGCAACGCCGGCGCGAATCGCCGACATCAGACGCAGCCTGGGCCTCGATAGGCCGATCTACGAGCAGTACGTGCTGTACATGAAGCACCTCGTCGTGAATTTCGATCTCGGCTACTCCTACCACAACGAAATCTCGGTCAAGGACGAGATCTTCAGCCGTCTGCCGGTGACTTTCTCGGTGGCGATCGGCGCCTTCTTCCTCTGGATCCTGATCGGCATACCGGTGGGGGTGATCTCGGCGATCAAGCGCCGCTCGCTGCTGGATCGGTTCACCATGGGCGTCTCGCTGGCCGCGATCTCGGCCCCGGTCTACTGGCTGGGCCTGATCGCGCTCTTCCTCTTCTCCAAGGACATCGGGCTGTTCAAGCTTTTTGGAGGCTCTGGTAGCTATGTCCCCTTCTCGCAGAATCCGGGAGAGTGGTTCTCTTCGCTGGTCTTGCCCTGGTGCGTGCTGGCGGCCGCTTTCGCCGCCTTCTATGCGCGCATGGTTCGCGGCAACCTGATCGAGGTCATGAGCGAGGACTACATCCGCACCGCCAGGGCCAAGGGACTCTCCGAGCGGCGAGTCGTCTTTCGCCATGGCCTGCGCGCGGCGCTGACGCCGGTCGTGACGATGGCCGGGCTCGACCTGGGCGCGCTCTTCGGCGGCGCCGTTCTCACCGAGACGGTTTTCAACATCCCGGGCGTCGGACGCTTCGCATACCAGTCGATCATCGACTCCGACCTACCCTCGATCCAGGGCACGGTGCTCTTTGGCGCCTTCTTCATCATCAGCGCCAACCTGATCGTAGACATCCTGTACGCCTTCCTCGACCCGCGCGTTCGCTACTAGTGAGCCCACCCCGATGAACTCCCTCCTCGAGATCCACGACCTGCACGTGCACTTCCGCACCCGCGACGGAGTCGTCCGCGCCGTCGAAGGCGCCGAACTTTCGGTTGACCGCGGGCGCACGCTCGGGGTCGTGGGTGAGTCGGGTTCGGGCAAGAGCGTCACAGCACTGACCGTGATGGGCTTGACGCGGTTTCCGAACGCCACGATCTCGGGCCAGATCATGTTCGACGGCACCGACCTGGTGAAGTTGCCAGACAATCAGATGCTGAGCGTGCGCGGCAAGCGGATCGCGATGATCTTCCAAGATCCGCTCTCCTCGCTTCACCCTCTGTTCAGGATCGGCTGGCAGATAGTCGAGGCGATTCGGAATCACGAAGATGTCTCCAAGAAGGTCGCCCGCGAGCGCACGATCGAGGCCCTGCGCGAGGTCGGCATCCCGAGTCCCGAGAAGCGCGTCGACAGCTATCCACACGAGCTCTCCGGCGGCATGCGGCAGCGGGCGATGATCGCGATGGCACTTACGCTCAAGCCGGACGTACTGATCGCCGACGAGCCCACGACTGCGCTCGACGTGACCGTGCAGGCTCAGATCCTCGACCTGATCCGCCGCTTGAAGGACGAGTACCAAACCGCGATCGTGATGATCACCCACGACCTTGGGGTGATCGCCGAGATCGCCGACGAGGTGGCGGTGATGTATGCCGGGCGCGTTATGGAGCGCACTTCCCGCCAGAAGCTGTTTACCGCCCCCGAGCTTCCCTATACGTGGGGGCTGATGCGCTCGATTCCGCGTTTGGATGCGCCGCGGCCGGGCCGACTCGATTCGATCGCCGGGTTGCCGCCGAGCCTCATCCGTCTACCCTCCGGCTGCCCCTTCCATCCACGTTGTCCCTATGTGATGGATGTCTGCCTGAAGGCCGAGCCGCGCCTCGAGCAATCCGAGCCCGGGCATCTGGTCGCCTGTCACCTTCAGGCGGAGGAGAGGCGGCGAATCGGTCGCGAACTAACAACTCGGCGCAGTTCCTGAATCGATGAGCGATAACTCGTACACAACCGTTGCCAATCCCGGTCTCAGTGAGCCTGGCGGCTCCAACGACCTGATCGTCGTACGCGGCCTGACCAAGCATTTCGCGCTCACGCGCGGCGTTCTGATCAGTCACCAGCTTGGGCAGGTGCACGCGGTGGACGATGTCTCGCTGGAGGTGAAGAAGGGCGAGACGCTTGGCTTGGTGGGCGAGACCGGTTGCGGAAAGTCCACTCTCGCGCGGCTGGTCACGCGGCTGATCGAGCCCACGGGTGGGCAGATCGTCTTCGACGGAAAGGACATAACCCGCTGGTCGCGGCGGCAATTGCGCCCGCTGAGGCGAGACATGCAGATCATCCTCCAGGATCCGTACTCGGCGCTCAATCCGCGCCGTCCGGTAGGTGCGATCATCGGCGAGCCGCTGAGGATTCACAAGCTCGGCTCCAAGGCAGAGCGGCGAAGTCACGTGCGCGAGGTCATGGAGATGGTTGGCCTCAACCCCGAGCACTACAACCGCTACCCGTACGAGTTCTCGGGCGGACAAAGGCAGCGGATAGGTGTAGCGCGGGCGATCGTTACCAAGCCCCAGCTGATCCTGGCCGACGAGCCCGTATCGGCGCTGGACGTCTCGATCCAGGCTCAGGTGCTGAACCTGCTCGAGGACCTACGCGACGAGATGGGCTTGACGCTTCTGTTCATCGCCCACGATCTATCGGTAGTGCGTCACGTCTCCGACCGGATCGCCGTCATGTACCTGGGCAAGATCGTCGAGCTGGCGCCGCCCGAGACGCTCTGCTCCCATCCCAAGCATCCCTATTCGGGAGCCCTACTCTCGGCGGTGCCGGTTGCGACAGCCGAGGCCGAGGAGGCGCGCAGCCGCCGCATCATTCTTCACGGCGATCCGCCCAGTCCGGTCGAGCCGCCGAGCGGCTGTCGCTTCCACACCCGTTGCCCCAAGGCGCAGCAGATCTGCAGCGAGGTCGAGCCGCCGCTCGAGCCGAAGGGATCTTCCGAGCAACTTGCGGCCTGTCACTTCCCGCTCAGCGAGGAAGAGATCGAGCGCGCGATCCTGCGTCCGCCCGAGAGCTAGCCTGAGCGCTCGGGCCGCTAGAGTCAGTTCTAGTGGCCGGACGGCGATCATGGACAACATCGGAGCTTGCGGACGGCGTGCGGGCGGGCGACAAGCTTGCGCTTGCGCGCGCGCTGAGCGTGGTCGAACGCGGTGGAGACGAGGCCGAGCAGCTGGTGCGCGACCTCCATCCCTCGAGCGGTGGCGCATACACGACCGGTGTCACCGGGCCGCCGGGAGTCGGAAAGTCGACCCTTATCGGGGCGCTCGTCAGGCACGTACGCGAGCTCGGCCGAAGCGTCGGCGTGGTTACGGTCGATCCCTCCAGCCCGTTCAGCAAGGGCGCGCTCCTGGGCGACCGGATTCGTCTCAGCGAGCACTTCCTGGATCCCGAGGTCTTCATCCGTTCGATGGGCACGCGCGGACACTCGGGTGGCCTGGCCGAGGCGACGCTCGAAGCCCTGCTGGTGCTCGATGCGGGCGGGCGCGACTTGCTCTTCGTCGAGACGGCGGGAGTGGGGCAGAGCGAGGTCGCAGTGGCGGGCATCGCCGACACGGTCGTGCTCGTGTTGATGCCCGGCTCGGGCGACTCGGTGCAGGCGCTCAAGGCCGGGGTGATGGAGATTCCAGACGTGGTCGTACTCAACAAGAGCGACCACGCGAATGCCGCCACGACTCTCGCCGAGCTCAGACAGGCGCTCTCGCTGGGCGCCGAGGCCGGACCGCCGATCGTGAGCACCCGGGCCGACGACGGGACCGGTGTCGATCTGCTCTGGCAGACGATCGAGCGGCACCGCGCTGGGCTGGAGGAAAGCGGCGGGCTCGAGCGCAGGCGCCGGGAAAATCTTCGCCGCGAGTTGCTCGACCTTGCCGCCAGCCGCATGCGCCGCGAGCTTGAGCGGGCCGGCGCCGCCGGCCCCGAGCTCGATGATCTGATCGAAGCCGTCGCCGAGAAGCGGCTCGATCCACTCGGCGCAGTGCGCGAGTTGAGAGCCCGTCTGAGCTGAGCGATTCGAGCTAAGCCACCTGGCTATTTACTTCGGGCTCGAGCGTTCTGACTTTGCCGGTCGCGAGGTGTTGCTGACGAGCCACCAGGGCAAGAGCCGCGGCCGCTCCGGCTACCGCAAGAGCGAAGAAGACGCCCCCGGGAAGCCTGGTCAGTAGCTGGACGCCCGCTCCGACGAGCGCGGCGCAGGGGATGGTGATCAACCAGGCGACGACGATGTTGCCGGCCACGCCCCAGCGAACGGCGGAGAGCCGCGAGTTTGCCGCCCCCGAGCCGAGCACCGCTCCCGAGATCGTGTGGGTGGTCGAGACCGGGAAGCCGTAGTACTGGGTTACCCAGAGCAGGCTGGCGCAGGCCGTCTCGGCGGCGACGCCGCGCGGTGGGTCGAGCTTCGCAATCCGCGTGCCCAGTGTGCGAATGATTCGCCAGCCGCCGGCATAGGTACCGAACGCCATCGCCGAGGCGGCACCGGAGATCACCCAGATCGGAGGCCGGCTGAAGTCCGGTTCGAGATGGCCTGCTGATACGAGCGCCAACGCCATGATGCCCATTGTCTTCTGAGCATCGTTCGTGCCGTGCAGGAAAGCGACGAAGGCCGATGACAGTGGTTGAACTCGCCGGAAGACGTGGTTGACTCGCTCGGGCGATCGTTTACGAATGATCCAGAGGAAGATGAACATCAGCCCGAGCGCGCTCGGGATGGCCAGAAGGGGCGCGAGCAGCGAAGGCGCGAGTACCTTCTCGTACAACCCGTGCCAGTGAACCACCGACAGGCTCTTCCCGTTCGCGTTCGCATGCAGCCCCAGCGCGCAGAGCACCGAGCCGAGCACGCCGCCGATCAGGGCATGACTGGAGCTCGAAGGCAAACCGAGGTACCAGGTCGTCAGATTCCAGACGATCGCCCCAATGAGTCCGGCGAGAATGATCTTCAGGCCGTTCACGCCGGTTATGAGATCTTGGTTGACGATTCCCTTGGCGATCGTCGCAGCGACCTTGACCGCGTAGAAAGCGCCTATGAAGTTGAGCACGGCCGACATCAGAACCGCGACCCGCGGAGAGAGGGCGCGGGTCGAGACGGCGGTCGCGATCGCGTTGGCACTGTCGTGGAAGCCGTTGGTGAAATCGAAGAACAAAGCGATCACGATGACCGCTACGAGCGTGAGCCAGAGCATTCGATTCCTACCTAACTGTTCTTGACGACGATGTTGCCGATCAGATGCGCGGCTGTCTCGGCCGAGTCGATTGCAGCCTCCAGCGCCTCGTAGATGTCCTTCCACTGGATGATCAGCCGCGGCGAGACCTTGTCGTCCTCGAACAGTGCCCCGATCGCGTCGCGGAGGATCGCGTCACCTTCGTCTTCGAGCTGCTTGAGCGCGACGAGCTGTTTCGACACGCCGCGCAGCCCACGCAGCCCGTTCAGCGCGTTCGCCAGGTGCTCGGTCGAGCCGACCAGGATCCGGCACTGCTCGATCGCCTGTTCCATCGGACTCTCGATGTGGTAGATATCGATCAGCTCGGAGGCGTCGTCGAGATAGTCGACGACGGTGTCGATCGCGCTGGCCAGCGAGTAGATGTCCTCGCGGTCGAGGGGTGTGACGTACTGCGTGTTGATGAGTCCGATGATCTCGGCGGTTATGTCGTCACCCTTGTGCTCGAGGTCGGTGACCGCCTTCTGGCCGACCGTCGTGTCGGGAATGTTGTTGAAGCGCTTCTCCACGAGCCGGGCCGCTTCGAGCGCGTTCTCGCCCGCGCGAGTGAAGAGATCGTAGAACTCGGCTTGCCGTGGGACTAGAGAAAACCGCATCTCTGACTCCTTGCTACGAGTGACCGTCGGCACTCACGCTAGTGGCGAGGAGGCAAGCGAGGGTTACGGACCAGTTACAGAATCGCTACCGGTGTCTCGGCGGGCTTCGTGATCTGGATAATCAAGCGATAGCCGACGCCCGGACTGGTGCGGACACGGAGCTCGACCTCGGCCTGCTCGAGCTTGTCGCGGAGCCGCTTCACATTGACGTCTACAGAGCGGTCGCCGCGCACCATGCTGTAGCCCCAGACCTTGCGATAGATGACCTCACGCGGCACCGTCTCGCCCGCCGCCTCGGCCAGTGCTAGAAGTACGCCGCGCTCGCGCCTTGTGAGCGGGAGAAGCTCGCCGCGCCAGCTCGCCTTTCCGCTGGGAGAGACGATCCTCAGGTCGCCGATCTCGAGCGTGTGGGAGGCCGGGCGGCGGCCGTGGCGAGCGGCGTTACGCACGCGGGCGAGCAGCTCGTGGTCGTCCATCGTGCCGTCGAGAACCTCGTCGGCGCCGGCATCGAGGAGCTCGCTGACGCGAGGAGACGAAGAAGAGCGAAGCCAGACGACGAGCGCGCGCCCCGGATAATCCCGCAGCATGCGGGTGAGGAAGTAGGGGTCGTCGGAGCGCGGATGAAAGACGATCACGTCGAACCGCTCGCAAAGCAGGAGGTGCTCGGCCTCGCCGCTGTGGCTCTTGACGGTGACATCGCCACCGCCCGCGCTGAGCGCGCTCTCGAGTCGATCGGCGTCCGCGGCCAGAACCAGGATCCGCATACAGCCAGAGTAACGGCTGGCGGCCACCCGGGACTACAGTTGTCGCCTACTCGAAAGCTCTTCGCCAACTCTTAGCCGCGGCTCAGTCTCCTCTTAGCTTGATCGGAAACCATGACACAGGAAGCGTGGTCTCGGCGGGAAAAGAGGAAAGCGGAATGTGGCAACGCGGCAACGATCGATCCCGTCTCAGTCCGGAGCAATTACAGCTGGAGCTTGCGTTACTGGCGCTCGAGCGGCAGAGACTGCGCGAGGCCGGAAGCTCATGCGAGGTATTGGAGACGAACAGGCTGGAGATCGGGCGGTACCAGTACGAGCTTTCCCGGGCCTTGATACGTCGTCACCTCGGGCATCCCGCCAAGCGAGCCGCCTGAGTAAGGCCCCAGACGCGGTACGGGCGTTAATCTCCTCGTCATGAGTCGCGATCGCCGCACGGTTTGCCGTCCATTCCGGGGCCGTCTCGAATGAGCGGGAAGCTGGAGAGTTTTTTCGCCGAGATCCCTGCGCAAGCGGCCGAAAAGGACCTGTCTGGAGTGCATGCCACCTATGCGTTCGTGGTCGAGAACGGTAAGGCCTGGACGGTTCGCATAGAGGCTCAAGAGGTGACGGTGCGCGACGGAGTTGACGCAAATGCCGATTGCACCATTTCGGCCTCGGAAGAAACGTTCACTCGCCTGCTCGACCGCAAGCTGGGAGTCATGTCGGCGTATCTGAGCGGGAAGCTCAAGCTGAGCGGCGATCTCGGCGCGGCCATGCAGCTGAGCAAGCTGCTCTCCTAGGAGTCCCCTCAAATGGAGCGTTCCGCACTCGGCTGTGTTCGCCTGCGCCGTAGCCGGTGCTCTCTCAATATGAACGCTCCGAGGTGGCGCGGGCGCCGATCGAAACGAGCAGCTCAGCAGGAGCGGCGCGCGACCGTTCCAACGGGACGCCGTGGGGCAAACTCGCGTTCCCGGTTGCGCCGGGCCGAGGGCAAGAACCGGCTGCCCGGCTCGCATATAAGCGAGGACATCCCTCGAACGAGTGATGTCGACCCCGCCTACCTCCCTCGAACGAGTGATGTGAGGCGACAACGACCTACGAGGGTCATACAATTAGCGCTTCTCCCCCCACGGTAGGAGCTGGCCTGTGTTGTGCCAAGTTCGTCCGGCGGCGGAGGAGCACGAGGTCGTTCGCCGCAAGGACTCGTATCGCCGCACAAGAATAGACCGGCCTGGCACCGGTTTGAGGATGCGTGCGCCCCGTTCGTCGGCGAGGAATTCTCTGGCCGGCTACGGGTGTAGAGCATGATGGGCGAGGGGCCTCTTCAGCTCGGCGACGAGATTGGTGCCAAGCGGCACGAAGCGTCTCCGCTCGTCGCGGAGGTCGTGTTCTTACTCGTGCTCGCCTATGTGCTCAGCTTCTGGCTGGCGCTCAACGGGTCGATACTCCGAGAGGGCGTTCTACTGGGAGCGCTGGCGCTTGCGGGCTGTTCGGCTGTTCTCGCCGTACGCAGAGCCCCAAACCAGGCGCGCGCCATCTGGTGGGTCGTGCCTCTCTTCTGTCTCTTGCTGGTGGCGAGTGAAGCCGGTCGCCTAATGGCCGGTCACCTCGACGCGAGTACGGGCTCGCGTTGGCTTCTGGCCGGCGCTCTCACGCTGGGCGCCTATCTACTACTGGGGCTCGCGGCGCTGCGATTACTGGCCGGTTCGTCGGCCGTCGCCTGGTCGCTCGGGTTGATCGACTCGGCGATGATCGCTCTCGCGACCTTTGCTCCGTGGTACGAGTTGTTCATCTCGGCGCGAATAGGAGATCGTGGCGGTTCGGCTCTGCTTCCCCAGCTCATCGTTCCGGTCGCGGCGGCGATGGCGTTGGTGCTGGCCTGGCTGTCGAGTCGAGCCGCGTCGGAAACAGAGCTCTCGTACTTTGTTCTCATCGCGGCGCTCGGCGTCGGGCTGATTGGCAGCGTTCTGCTCGGCCGTCACCTGCTTGTCAGCGGGGGCATGGCAGCCGTTCACGGCGCCATGTTGGCACTGGCGCTCCTGATTGTCGTTGCCGCCGAGTTGACCGGCAGGTCGGCGATGGTGCGCCGGCGCGGCCGCCTCAGCGTGGGGATGGCAAGGATGGCCGTTGTGCTCGTTGCCTTTGCCGCCTCGCTGGCTTACGCGGGGCTTGCCTTCCGGCGCGGAGACCAACTCGGCGGATTCGCCATCACGAGCGCCGTCTCGGTCTTGCTGGTGTTGCGGCTGCTGGTGCACTCGCTGGAACGCCACCATCACTCAACTCGGCTCGAGCAGGCGTTGCGCGAGCAGGAGCAGCTCGCCGTGATGGATTCCCTGACGGGGCTCTACAACAGGCGCTTTCTCGACGCCGAGCTCCAGCTCGAGCTCGACCGGAGCGCCAGGTCGCAGGTGCCCGTGGGAGTGCTTCTGTGCGATCTCGATCACTTCAAGCAGATAAACGACGAGCACGGGCATCTGGTCGGCGACAGCGTGCTGCGCGAGGTCGCGCGCAGACTGCTGAATGCGGTGAGAAACGGCGATCTGGTCGCTCGTTACGGCGGCGAGGAGTTCGTCGTGCTACTACCCGGCGGCGGCAAGGAGAAGTTGAAGGAGATAGGCGAGCGCTGTCGCCGAGCGTTCGAAGAGGCGCCGTTTCACCTCCCGCACAATCGCGAGGCGTTAGTCACGATCTCGATTGGCGGCGCCTGTTGGCCGGACGACGCGAACACCCCGCGCGGTCTCGTCGGAGCGGCGGACGCTGCTCTCTATCGCGCGAAGGCGGCCGGACGAAACCGAATCCTCTTGAGCGACGTGGGGGCGGACAGAGCCTTGCCGTCCGTTGCGTCGTCGCCGCTGTCGAGCGAGCGCACTGAGCACGAGTGGCAGCGAGAGGAAACACCGGTTCTCGGTCATAGCCCAACCGAGCCGGCCGCAGCGGCGGTGAAAGACGTCCCAGCCGAAGAAACGCGCGCGGAGGTTGTGCCGATGGAACGATGGGCAGCGTTGGTGGCGCGCGCGCTCGGTTTGGACGAGGAAGCGCAGCGGCACTGCGCCCTGGCGGCTCGCTATCGAGACATTGGTATGAGCACTCTGCCCGAGTCGATTCTGGGTAAGAACGGGCCGCTCTCTCTGCTCGAATGGGATCTGATGAAGGAGCATCCGGAGATGGGCGCGACGCTGGTCGAGCTGGCGCCGGAACTCGCCGATATCGGTCGCATCATCCGCGACCACCACGAACGCTACGACGGTCGCGGCTATCCGCGGGGGAAGCAGAAGGAAGAGATTTCGACCGAAGCGCGGATTATCGCTTGCTGCGATGCCTGGGAGGCGATGCGAAGCGAGCGCGTGTACGCAGCGGCGCGAACGGTGAGCGAGGCGCGGGCAGAGCTTCTCGCCGGGCGTGGGACGCAGTTTGACCCCGAGGTCGTCATGGCCTTTCTAATGTTCGACGAGGGCGACTTCGAAGGCGCGGCAAGAGCCCTCGACGACCTTTCGGCGCGAGCCGGTATTCAGCTACCAAAGAAGTACTAGAGCACCGGGAAGCGGGCGTTAGCCCTTGCTGCGCCTGTCCTCGACTTGACGCCGCTCGGCACCGTTGGTTCGGCGCTCGGAGGCAGCGCGGCGCTCGGCGGCGAATGGGGCGGTCACCGTCTTTTCGCTCTCCGGCTCTTCGGGCGGTACTTCGTGATGAAGAGCGGGGTCGCCGTTGCCGTTGGTGTCTTTCGCGGAGTCGTCGAGTAGGAGACGTGCACGCGCGAGACGCTTGCGTTGAGCATGTGCCTGCGCGAGCGACTGACGCGTTGCTTCTAGCCGTTCTGAGAGTTCGGCTATCTGGTGCTCGAGAGCTTCTTGGGCGCTGCGAAGAGCTTTCGCATCGAGCAGTCCGAGGAGTTCGTCGAGCTGAACGAGCTGCTGTTCGAGATCATTTGCCACAACTTGCCTCCGCTGGGATCGGTCCAGCGTTGATTTTGGGGGACGCCGATTTTATCGCCGGTTTGCCCACTCGCCATTAGTCCGTACTCCTGAATCGAGGGATGCCCGTTCGAATCGGCGTCGGCGTCGAAACGGAGCCGGGCGGGTGATCGAGCTAGCTTGCTGCTTTTCGATTCTCGAACTCCTCGAGGATCGCCTGTGTCGCGGTGGCGCCGATTCGGGTGGAGCCCGCATTCATAGCGTCTATCAGTGCATCGAGAGTGCGGATACCGCCGGCTGCTTTCACGCCGATTCCGGGCGAGACAGTTCGCCGCATCAGGCGTAGGTCATCGAGCGTGGCGCCTGAAGGAGCGAAGCCGGTTGAGGTTTTGACGAAGTCGGCGCCCGCTTCTTCGCTGAGGCGGCAGCCGAGCTCTTTCTGCGCCTCGTCGAGATAGGCGTTCTCGAGGATGACCTTTACCAGCGCTCGCCCGGCGGCGACTCGGGCGACGGCATGGATATCGGCGCGCACTTCGTCGACCGCGCCCGAGCGGAGGTGGCCGATGTTCAGCACCATATCCAGTTCCTCGGCGCCCTCTGCGATCGCTTGCTCGGCTTCGAACGCCTTCACGGCGCTCGTCGAGGAGCCGTGCGGAAAGCCGATTACGGTGCTCACCTTCACCTCGGAGCCTGCGAGCAACTCTGCGGCCAGCTTGACATCACAGGGCTTGACGCAGGCGGAGGCGACGTCGTACCTGCGCGCCAACTCGCAACCGATCCGCACCGCCTCGGTGTCGAGCTCGGGCCTGAGCAACGAGTGGTCGATCGTCTTGGCGATCTGCTCGTAGGTGAGGGTCTCGACGCTGAAGGGTTCGGCGGCCATCGTGGTCAGAATAGCGACGGCGGTACACCCGGGCGTTTCAGAGGCCGCCGCGACCGGCATGACGGGCGCGGCTCATAATACGCCATCCCCCGGTTCGTCGGCGCTTCTCCCCGTAAAAAGTCACAGCCGGCTCCGCCGGCCGACTTTTCGCGGACCTAGCAGGGGCGGAGGGACTCGAACCCCCAACCCCCGGTTTTGGAGACCGGTGCTCTACCAGTTGAGCTACACTCCTATCCGCACGTAAGCCTATCTAGAGCAAGCCCTCTTG
>CAZWTK010000013.1:0-58386 GCA_964636655.1 uncultured Gaiellales bacterium | reverse complement strand
TTGCCGAGCGGATCGATCTTCTTGACGACGTTTCCGTTCGCGTCGTACCTCTTCTTCGCGACGTTACCGAGCGGGTCGATCTTCTCGATCGCGTTTCCGTTCGGATCGTAGACCGTTTTCGTAACGCGGCCGAGGGGATCCTCGATCTCGACCGCCCGGCCGGCGGCGTCGTAGGTCGTGCGCGTCACGTGACCGAGCGGGTCGGTCGACGCAGTCTCGTTACCGGCGGCGTCGTAAGTCGTCTCGGTGCGAGCGCCCGAGGGCGAGATCTTCGCCGTCCGGCGGTTCAGCTTGTCGTACTCGTAGCGAGTGACGTTTCCGAGAGCGTCGGTCGAGGAGGTGAGGTTGCCGGCGTCGTCGTACGAAGACTCGGTCGTCGAGCCGTCGGGGCGGGTGACCTTGATCCGGCGGCCGGCCTCGTCGTAGGCGTATGAGGTCGCGTTTACGTTTGCATCGGTCTTCTCGATCAGCTGGCCCGCCTTGTCGTAGGTGGACGTGATCGAGTGACCGCGCGGGTCGACCTGCTCGACCTCACGGTTCATCGAGTCGTAGACGGTCTTCGTGACGTGACCGAGCGGGTCGGTCTCCGATACCTGGTTTCCGTTCGGGTCGTAGCTATGGGTCGCCTTTGCCCCGGAGGGAGAGATGGACTCGATCAGGTTTCCGGCGGCGTCGTAGACGCTCTTGGTCGTCCGGCCGAGCGGGTCGGTCTCCTCGGTCTGGTTGCCCGCCCTGTCGAAGGTGTAGGCGGTCGTGTTTCCGAGCGGATCGGTGGTTGTGATCTCGTTTCCGTCCGCGTCGTAGGCGTGACGGGTGGTGTTTCCGTCTGCATCGGTCTCGGAGGTCGTCTGCCCGGCGGCGTCGTAGCTCGAGGTGGTGAAGTTCCCGAGCGGATCGGTCTCCTTGACCACGCGGCCGGCGGCGTCGTAGGTCGTCTTGCTCGCGTTGCCGAGCGCGTCGATCGTCTTAACGACGTTTCCCACCGCGTCGTAAACGGTCTTCGTCGTCCTGCCGAGCGCGTCGGTCGTCTCGATCTCGCGTCCGAGCTCGTCGAAGACGCTCTTCGTCTTCGCGCCGAGCGGATCCTGTGTGTCGGTCACGTTTCCGTTCGCGTCGTAGTTGGTCTCGGTGCGCTCGCCGGTCGGGGAGATCGAGGCCACTTGACGGTTGAGTACGTCGTACTCGTAGTGGGTGACCCTGCCGAGCGCGTCGGTCGAGTCGACCAGGTTTCCGTACTGGTCGTAGGCGGATCTCGTAGTCGAGCCGTCCGGGGCGATCACCGCGACCTGGCGGCCGGCGTCGTCGTACTCGTAGCGGGTCTTGTTTCCGTTCGCATCGGTCTGACTGAGGAGGCGACCTGCCTCGTCGTAGGTCGAGCTGGTCGAGTTCCCTAGTGGATCGGTTGTCTTGACCAACCTCCCGGCGGCGTCGTACTCAGACGTCGTCGTGTTCCCGAGCGGGTCGGTCTCGGAGATCTGGTTTCCGTTCGCGTCGTAGGTGTAGGTCGTAGTCGCGCCCGAGGGCGAGATCGAGGCGGTCAGGTTGCCCTGGTCGTCATAGACGCTCCTCGTCTTCCTGCCGAGGGGATCGGTCTCGGAGACCTGGCGGCCGGCCGAGTCGTACTCATAGCTCGTGACGTTTCCGAGCGGGTCGGTCTCGGTCAGGAGGTTTCCGTTCGAGTCGTAGGTGCTGTGAGTGACGTTCCCGAGCTGGTCCGTGTAGCTGAGAACGTTGTTGTCCTCGTCGTAGGTCCAGCTCTCCGTGTTGCCGAGCGCGTCCGTCATCGTGAGCATGTTTCCGCGCTCGTCGTAGGTCACCGTCGTCTCGTTGTCGAGCGGATCTGTGATCGAGACCGGCTCGCTGCTTTCGTTGTAGGAGTACTCGGTCTCGTTTCCGAGCGCGTCCACCCTCTTCGCGAGCTCGTTCCGGTCGGTGTAGGAGTCCTTCCAGCTACCCGAGGTGTCGGAGGCTGTTCCCTCCGACCAGTCGAAGGCGATCGTGTTACCCGCCGGATCGGTCTGCGTAAGCACTCTTCCGGAGTCGTCGTAGGTGTTCTCGAACAGAACCGTCCCGCTCGGGTCGATGGCGCGGGCCAGGAAGCCCTTGTCGCCGTAGACATAGCGGGTCACCGCGCCCGTCTGGTCGGTCACCGAAATGAGCTCGTCTCCGTCGTAGCCGTAAGAGATCGTGCTCGAGTCGGGGAGGGTTACCGAGATCAGCCGTCCTTCGCCGTCGTAGGCGAAGTCGACCACACGCCCACCCGAGTCGGTGACGCTCGTCAGTCGACCCTCGCCGCTGTAGGCGAAATGGAGCCCCTGCCCGTTCGGATCGAGCCAGGAGAGGAGATGACCGTCCGAGTCGAAGTGCTGAACGTTCTGGTCTTGTAGAAGAAGGTCGTAGCCGGACGAGGTCTTCGTCAGCGTCGCCGTGACGTTTGAGTCGCCCTCGTATGAGCCGTCTGCTTGAAGAACGAAACCGACCTTCTCTCCGCCGCCCGCTTCAACGGTTACGTTCCCTGACTCGTCGATCGCGAGAGATGTGAGCACGTTCGCGCTCCAACCCTTGCCGAGGCGTCCCAGCCCGGCGTCGCGGGAGTTGTAGGTGCGCTCCAGCGAGAACGGGATGCCCGTCCCCGGTAGCGAGACGTCCGTGTAGGTCTCGAAGAAGTTCCCGGTCACGCTGTTCGCGGGATCGCCCCAGACGCACGTCGGAACATTCGCGTAGGGGTTCGTACCGGAATCGCCGTAGGAGCTCTCCGGCGAGCTTGCACCAGCGAGCCAGTTGACCACGCGGGAGTTTGAGTCGACATGATGGCTGACCCCGTCGTCTCCCGTAATCGTCCCCGAGACGGCGACCCTGTCGGTGCCCGAGTTGGGACCGGCGTAGGAGAACGTTGCCGAAGTACTCGTGGCGCGGACCAGGGAGATATTTCGGGCGTTCGCGCCCGTGACCTTCGCGCTCAGCTTCGTCCAGTCGACGGTTGAGACATTCCCGGCCTCGACGGTGAAGGTCACCGTGCCACCGGTATGTAGAGAACTGCTCGCCGACGAGAGAGTGAGGGTCGGGTTAGTTACCGGCGGCGGGCCTTCGGTACCGAATCGATGGTGCTCTCGTATTCGCACCAGCGGCAGCACGCCGTTGTAGACGGCTACGTCGGCAAGCGATCCCGAGTAGCGAGAGAGATAGACGTCCCCACTGCCACTGATCTTGCAGGCGCCGATGTGAGTGGCCTCGTAGCAGTTCGGCGGGTAGTTGTTGCCCGAGCCAAGCTGAGATCCGGTGACGTCTTGTCCATTCACGTAGAGGTGGAGATTGGTGCCGTCGTTGGTGGCGACTACGTGGTACCACTGATTTGTCTGGACAGCGTGGTTGTGGTCGTAGACAAAGCGATAGGCGCCCCAATCGCCCTGTGGAGCCGCATTGGTGCCCGCGAGAAAAGAGAAGCGCGCGGCGCCGTCGTAGTAGCCGATGTAGAGGTGATAGCCGGGCATGATGTCGAGATCGGCCTGACGCGAGCAGAGAATCGACTTGAAGTAGGGCTGGTAGTTCGTACCGCCGGTCAGCGGCAACTCGCTCGGCTTGACCCACGCCTCGAGCGTGTAGGTGAAGGGATTTAGCTCGGCCAGCTCGTCCGCCGAGTCGTAGTCGATATCGATCCTCTGATCCGGGCCGTTCATCGGATTCGACAGCGTGACGGCTTTCCCGCCCATGGGAGGCGTCGCGGAGGCATAGGCCGACGAGGGGAGGCCGACGTACCTCCCGTCATGGACGTACACGTGCGTCGTCGACGAATCCGCCGCCGTCGAGCCACTCGTCTCGTCGAGTCGCCAGAAGGCGACGGGGCCATCGTCGAGTACGACCTGCGCATAACCGTTGTCACCGGACGAGCCCCCGGCGCTGGCACTCGAGGAAAGCAGGCAGACAAAACCAATCAGGGCCACCGCGGTCGCAAGCGGTAGGCGAAGGCGAGGGACGGCACGCATCGCAGATTCTCCTTGGCGGTTAGGGGGAAGCCGAGCTCAAAGCGGCAGAAGACTCGGTTGCTCGGACACTACGAGGTCTTCGCTACAGAAGTCAATCCCGCGCCCAATAAATCCCTCCGCCGCGCGGCAGGCAATATCCCCCGTTTGGGGAAGCAAATGACACACTCGCATCGATCGATCGCCTTCGCCAGGAAGAAAAACGCCCGCAACGGCGAAGAACGAAGGTCCGATGGAACAAGAGGTCGAAGGCTTTCTCGCGCTCTTCGCCGCGCGCCGCTCGCAGCGTACGGTCGAGGCCTACCGGCGCGACCTGGCCGACGCCGCCCGGGTGCTCGCGAAACCGTTAGCCACGGCATCGACCGACGATCTGGAGCGCTACCTGGCCGAGCTGCGTGCGCGCGGGCTGGCCTCGGCGACGGTCGCGCGCCGGCTGGCCGCGCTCCGCTCCTTCTACCGGCACCTCGTTCTGGTCGGGGCGCGCGGCGACAACCCCGCCGCCGAATTGCGACCGCCGCGGCGGCAGAGAAAGCTCCCCCACCCCCTCTCGCCGGCCGAGGCCGAGCGCCTGATCGAGGCGGCAAACGGCATCAAGCCGCGCGACCTGCGCGACCGAGCCCTGGTCGAACTGCTCTACGGCGCCGGGCTACGCGTCAGCGAGGCGGTCGGACTGGAGAAGGCAGGCATCGATCTCGAGAATCGGATCGTGCGCTGTCTGGGCAAGGGCGACAAGGAGCGGATCGTCCCGATCGGGCGCCAGGCGGCCGAGGCGCTGACCCGCTACCAGGCGCGCGGGCGACCCTTCCTCGAGAAGCGCCCGCGGCCCGATCTGTTCCTCAATGCCCGCGGCGGCCCGCTCACCCGGGCCGGTGCCTTCCTCATCCTGCGCCGCCTGGCCGGCGTAGCCGGGCTGGAGCCCGAGCGCATCCACCCGCACCTGCTGCGCCACTCCTTCGCCACCCACCTGCTCGAGGGCGGCGCCGACCTGCGCAGCGTCCAGGAGATGCTCGGCCACGCCGACCTCTCGACCACCGAGCTGTACACGCACGTCTCGGACAAGCGCCGGCGCGAGACCTACTTCAGCGCCCACCCGCACGCCAAAACACGGTCGCGCTAGAGCCGCTCAGCGTTTTGGCGGGCGGGCGCTGGCCTTACGCTTGAGTGCGCCGACGACGCTTTTAGCCGTCGCGCGCATGCTCTCCTCCAGCGCCTCGTCTTCGGCCATGCCGGCCAGCATGCCGAGCGTGTCCGACTGTGGCGAGCCGTTGCGCAGGCAAACGATGGCCAGTCGCCGCACCGCTCCGTTGTCGTCGCGGCTGGCCAACGTGTGCAGGTTGGAGCGAACCGAGTTGACGGCTCCTGGGTGGCCGCGCGAGAGCAGTTCCAGCGACACCAGCGCCGAGCCGCGACAGCCCGGGCTCTCGTCGTCGAAACCGCGCTTCAGCAGCTCCAGCTTCTGGCGAAAGCGAAACTGCCCGATCGCCTTGTAGGCGACGGCGCGCTCGCGGAAATCCTCGCTCCGAGCCGCAGCCTCCAGCTCGTCGTCCCACTCGCTACGCAGCTGGGCCAGCTCGCGCTGGGCACCGCGCAGGGCCAGCTCGTCGGCCTCGGCTGCCGCCTCGGCGAGGGTGGTCGGTTGCACTTCGCCTTGCTCGCTCATGCTCGCTCCTGGCTTACCGGAAGCTCGCGCGCCGGCTGCCCTGTGTAGTTGATAGTGGGCCGAATAATCCTGTTGTCGAGGTGCTGCTCGATCACGTGCGCCGACCAGCCGACGACCCGGTTGGCGGCAAACAGTGCAGTCAGCAGGTCGATCGGGAAGCCCAGGTAGTAGAGCACCGAGGCCGAGTAGAGGTCGACGTTCGGCACCAGGCCCTTGCGCTCGAAGACGCGGCGTTCCATGCGCTCGGTCATCGCAAACCAGTTCGGCTCGCTCGTATCGGCACGCTCGAACACCTTGCGCCCGATCTCCTTGAGGATGATCGC
Source organism: uncultured Gaiellales bacterium (assembly GCA_964636655.1). Taxonomy (GTDB): domain Bacteria; phylum Actinomycetota; class Thermoleophilia; order Gaiellales; family Gaiellaceae; genus Fen-549. Next base: position 52,423 of record CAZWTK010000013.1, on the reverse strand, counting down.
GCGCGGATCGGTGACCTTGTAGATGGCGTGACCGAAACCCGGGATCTTCTTTCCCTGATCGAGCATCTCGTCCACCCAGGCGTCGACCTTTTCCTCGGAGCCGATTTGCTTCAGCGTCGCCATCACCCACTCGTTGGCTCCTCCGTGCAGGGGGCCCTTGAGCGCGGCGATGGCGCCGACGATGGCCGAGTGCATGTCGGTGCAGGTGGCGGCGATCACGCGCGCCGAGAAGGTCGAGGCGTTCATCTCGTGGTCGGCGTGCATGATCGAGACCGCGTCGAGCACCTTTGCATCGTCTTCGCTGGGTAGCTCGCCGCGCAGCATCCAGAGGAAGTTGGTCGCGTAGTCGAGCTCGGGATCGGGCCCAACCGGCTCGAGCCCGTAGTAGCGGCGCCGGTAGCGCGCCATCACGGTCGGCACCTGAGAGATCAGGCGAGTGGCCTTGCGCAGGTTGGCATCCAGCTCGTTCGAGGCCTTGTCGGGGTCGGAGAAGGAAAGCGCCGAGCACATCGAGCGCATCGCTTCCATCGGCCGCGCGTAGTGCGCGGAGTCGTCCACGACCGCCTCGACCTCGGTCGGAATCGTGCGCGCAACGAGCAGATCTTCCTTGAAGGAGGCGAGCTCCTCTGCGGAGGGAAGCTCACCGCGCAGGAGCAGGAAGCAAACCTCCTCGAAGCAGCATTGCTCGACGAGATCGCGGATGTCGTATCCGCGATAGCGCAGAATTCCCCGCGCGCCGTCGATCGAGGTGATCTTCGAATCGACCGCGACAATGCCGCGTAGACCTTTATCGTTCTCGGGCATGAACCTTCACTGTACCCAACGAGCCGAGCCGAGACGTCGCGGACACCGCCCGGGAGGCGGGCGTAGAGCCTTTTTTTCAGGTCCGCGCCGCGATCCGCAGAACGAAGGCGGCGGCCTTGTAATACCCGTTGAACAGGGTCGAGATCGCCCGGCCGCGCACCAGCCTGCTGAGTAACGGGGTGTCGACTCTCGGTTCCAACATGCGCAGGCACTCGTGCCCACTGGCGACTCGTTGACGGGAGATGTAGTGCCTCTGCCGCAGAAGCCGCGGCAGCAGGCGAAGGAAGGAGCCAACCGCGCGGATCCTGATCAGCAACCGACCCTGGAAGACGCTCACCAGCCAGAGCCCCAGCTCGGTCACGACCTGAAGCGGCAAGAGCACGATCAGCAGCGAAAGCGGCCAGGTACGCAGGATGAAGACGTATCTGTTGCGCTCCAGGAAGAACCACTTCTGCCGACTCTTGTCGAACTCGTAGTCGTGAGCGATGTGAGCATCGGGCACGATGCCGAGCACGAGGTCCATCGACTTGAGTCGGAACGAGAGGTCGGTGTCCTCGTAGTAGAGGAAGTAGTCGGGCGCGAAGCCGCCGAGGCGTTTCCACGCCTGCGTGCGCACGATCATGTCGGCGCCCGAGAGTGAGATCGCGGAGGCGGGCGCTGAGCGATAGTCGCTCGGCGCCACGCCGTAGTCAGTGCACCAGGAGAGCCCGGAGACGTGAAGGGTATTACCGGCAGCGTTGATCCTTCCGTCGGGTAAAAGCAACAGGCCCGACCAGGCCGCCCACTCCGCCTTTCCACCCTCGCGCAGGCGCGAGATCGCGCCCGCCTCGGGCGAGCTGTCGGGGTTCAGGAAGAGCAGCAGCTCGACCTCGTCTTCGATCGCCGCCGCACCCTTGTTGCAGCCGGCGCCGAAACCCACGTTCTGCGAGCGTACGACCAGGTCAACGGCGTCGATACCCTCGGCTAGGTCGGCGCAGGCGTGCGCGGGATGATTGTCCACCAGCACGATCCTGTCGCCGGGGCGCTTCTCCTCGCTCAGCGCCGCAAGCAGCTGTCCGATCGAGTCGGCGTTGTCGTAGACCACGAGGACGATTCCCAGGCAATCGTCCGCACCCCGATCGGCTTCAGGTTCGCTATGCATCAGGCAATCGATCGTAGCCGGCTCGTCGCAATGAGCTCGATCCTACTCGCGGCGCGTAGACCGAGGCTGACACGGGCGGCGACCTCCCCTCCGCTGCTGCCGGAGCCCCGGCTTCCGTCTCGCCGGCGGCGGCTCGTCGGCGGTACTCCGCTAACCCCCGGGGACCCTCGTCGGCGGCAGCGCCGACTCGTGATAGTGCACGACCTTCCATTCCTCGCCGATCTTGGCGAACACGAAGGTTGCTCCCGCACTCTCGAACAGGTCGCGCTCTCCGGTTTTCAGAGTCGCTTCTGCTTTGTATATCCAAGACAAGATCGCCAGGCGGCGATCGTAAACCCTTATCTGCTCGTTCAGCGTCGTCAGCTTGAAGCTCGAACAGGTCCGTAGATAGGAGACGTTGTTGTCCACGTACTGTCGGTAATCACACAGCGTTCCATCCGCTCCGATCATCACGAACTCCGGAGAATCGAGAAACACTTCGAACGCCGCATCCACATCGAGAAGCTCGCATCCCCCGACAACGCTCGAGAATGCTTCTCGAACTTCTTCTTCTATCTTTTCTCTCTCGATAGGCGAGAGATCGTCGGTACTCATGGGAATTCCGATCGTGCCGGTTGCTCGGTTCAAAGGGCTGCCGGGAGCCACACGATAACAACTTTGCCGATCCTCTCGAATACCCCGCTTATCACGTGCTCGTACGGGTATTTGCGAGGCGGTTGGCTATGATGGTGGCCGCGTAATACGCGAACGCTCTACAGTGCTCAATCCTCAGGACGAGACGCCGGAAGTCACGAGACGCGAGTGTGACGAGAGCTTGACGATCGATACGTTGAAGAGCACTCAGCCCGAACGGCGGCTCGAGATCGAGCTCGAGGCGCTGGAGTTCAGCTCGCTCTGCCCGCTCACCGGCGCGCCGGATTTCGGTCGCCTGGTCATCCGCTACGTCCCGAACGAGGCACTGCTCGAGCTGAAGTCGCTGCGCGACTTCCTGACCTCGTTCAGGCAGCGAAAGATCCTCCAGGAAGAGGTCGTAGGTGCGGTGCTCGACGAGATCGTGGCTGCGGCCGCGCCCCGCTTCGCCGAGGTCGAGTGCTTCTTCAACGTTCGCGGCGGGCTGACCACGCGCGTTCGGGCCCGTTTCGGAGAAAATCCACCCGGCGATGCTTGAGATAGATCTGCGAGGCAGGACTGCAATCGTCTGCGGCGCCTCCTCGGGCATGGGCCTGGCAATCGCCGAGACGCTGGACAAGGCGGGTGCCAACGTCAGCATGTTCGCCCGCCGCAGAACGCTGCTGGAACGCCAGGCCGATCGCATCGGTGCGCTGGCCGTACAGGGCGACCTGACCAGTCCACGCGATCTGCGCAACCTGGTCGAGCGCACGGCGAGCACCTTCGGCGGCATCGACATCCTGATCAACAACGGCGGCGGCCCTCCGGCCGGATCGGCGCTCGAGATCGACGACGAGGCGCTCGAGGAGGCGCTGACGCTGCTGCTCTTCTCGGCGGTCAGGCTGACCAACCTCTGCCTGCCGCACCTGCGGCGTAGCAAGGCGGGAAGAATCATCAACATCGCATCGGCCGCCGTGCGCGAGCCGATCGAGAATCTCGCCCTTTCGAACGCCGTCCGCCCCGGACTGGTCGGCTGGGCCAAGACGCTCGCGCGCGAGCTGGGCCCCGAGGCGATCACCGTCAACTCGATCGCGCCCGGCCGGATCGCCACCGAGCGCCTCGGGCAGCTCTACAAGACCCGTTCGCCCGATGCCGACCTGGCGCAGATCGCGCTCGGGCGCTTCGGCGAGCCGCACGAGGTCGCCGCCGTGGTCGCTTTCCTCGCCTCCGACGCCGCCAGCTATGTCACCGGCACGCTGATTCCGGTGGACGGCGGCGCCGGCCGCGGACTGCTCTAGCCGGCGCGCGCTCGGCCGCTCCGGTGGGGCCGAGCGGCGTCTGTATCCTCGTTCTCGATGAAACCACGAATGCTCGTAAAGGCGCTTGCGTCGGTGGCCGGAGCGCTCCTTCTCGCTCTCGTCGCCCTCTTCGTCTACGCCCAGCTCACCTACTCGAGCTCCTTCCTGCTGCTGCCGGACAAGCCGCACGCCCTGGCGCCGCTCATCAAGGTCAAGGAGCCGCGAAAGGCCGACAAGGGCGGCATCTACTTCGTGGACGTGATCCAGCGGCGAGCGACCCTGGCCGAGCGCTACCTGCCTTTCCTGCGCCGCGACGCCACGCTCGTCTCCCGGCAGGAGATCGGGCCCAGCAACATCAGCGACAAACAGCGCGCGCGCATCGACGCGGCCTCGATGGCGCTGTCGAAGAGGATTGCCAAGGCCGTCGCCCTGCGCAGGCTCGGCTATGACGTCGTCGTTCACCCGCGCGGCGCGTTGGTGCAGCAGGCGGTAGCGGGCACGGCCGCTTCGAACAAGTTGCTGCCGGGCGACGTGATCACGGCCGTCGACGGCGAGGCGACCACGAAGTACGAGCGGCTGCGCGCGCTGGTCACCCGGCACCGGGCCGGAGAGCGCGTTCGCATCACCTTCATTCGCAACGGCCGTGAGCACACCGTGTCGCTGCGCACCTTCGCCTCGCCGACCCCGCCGCATGTCACGCTGATCGGTGTCGCCATAACCCAGGCGGCAAGCATCGAGCTCCCCAGCGGGATCGGGATCACGATCGACGCCGGCAACGTCGGTGGGCCGTCGGCCGGGCTGGCCTTCGCGCTCGAGCTGACCGACAAGCTGGGCAGCGACATCGATCACGGCTACCGAATCGCGGCTACCGGCGAGCTGCTCCTCGACGGCAGCATCGAGCCGATCGGGGGCGTCAAGCAGAAGGTCATCGGTGCGCGGCGCGCCGGAATTCAGATCATGCTCGTCCCCGCTGGGGATAACGCGGACGAGGCGAAGCGCTATGCAGGCACTATGAAGATCATTCCGGTAAAGAGTTTTCAACAGGCGTTGCATGCCCTGGCAACAGCCGAGCGAAAACGCTAGTTATCATCCCTTTTGGCAATATCGAATCGGCCGCAAATTGCGGCTTTTTTAGCTTTCCGAGCCCTTGTCTATCTCGGACTAGCCCTTATCATCCAGGCTTGTAACCGGGTCGCCGCAGCTAGAGCAAAAGAGGGGCATGAGCAAAAACATCGATGTAACGTGCAGTAATTGCTACTTCCATGGGGCAGGGCTCTGTGCGCTTCGCTGCGACGAGCCGTGCCCGACCTTCAGGTACAGCATCAAGGCTTCGCAGATGCCCCCGCACCCATTGTCGCATCGCGCCGCTCACCCGCTGGCCACACTGGCGCACGAGCACGCCGTCGTCTAGCCCGAGCCGGCCGGGACGCTCCCGTGCTGCGGTACCTCACCCGTTGGCTCTGCCTTTTCGCTCCACGCCGGGCGAGCGTTTAGACTCCCTCCATGAACGAGAACGAGTCCGAGAAAGCGCAGGCGCCGGTCGGCGAGAGCGGCGAGCTGAAAAGCCCGGAGCCGGATGAGGCCTGGCAGCCCCAGCTCTGGTCGAAGCTGATCCTCCTCCTCGTCTTCGTCGGCTACGGCATCGCGCTGGTGGTCGCCAACTCCTCCAAGGTCAAGATCTCGTTTCTGTTCACCTCGATCAACGTCTCCAAGATCTGGCTGATCCTGCTCTGCTTCGTGCTCGGGTTGGTGAGCGGCGTCTTGCTCTCGCAAGTGCACCGGCATCGAAAGGCGAAGCGCGCCGAGCTGGAATGGCAGGCCGAGCAGGCCGGGCAGGCCGGGAAGCTCTAACCGGCGCGCTCAGGCGCTCTGCATATCCCTGGCCAACTCGGCCAGGATCGCGACGCCGTGCTCGATCTCCTCGGGCAAGGGCGAGCTGTAGGCGAGACGGAGCGAGCCGGCGCCTCGGCCGTCGGGATAGAAGTCGGTGCCCTTGCAGTAGGTGACGCCGGCCTCGGTCGCCCGTGTCAAAAGCTCGCCCGCGTCGACACCCTCGGGCAGGTCGAGCCAGTTGAAATAGCCACCCTCCGGTCGGCTCCAGCTCGCGCTGTCGCCGAACTGGCGCTCGAGCGCGCTCAACATCGCGTCTCTGCGCCCGCGCAGAAGGCCGTTCATCCGCTCCAGGTTGGGCTCGAAGTAACCGCGGCGTACAAACTCGTAGACCGTCGCCGCGGGCAGATTCGAGGGCGAGATGGTGGTCGAGGTGGCGATCAGCTCGAGCGGTTCGAGCAGCGGCTTGGGCAGGATCAGATAGCCGACGCGAAGCCCCGGCGAGATCGTCTTCGAGAACGAGGAGGTGTGGGCAATCTGGCTGGCGACCGAGCCCTCGATCTCGAACATGGTCGGCGGCGCGGTGCCTTCGTAGCGAACGAAACCGTAGGGATCGTCCTCGAGCACCAGCAGGTCGTGCTCGTGCGCCAGCTCGACGATGCGCTTGCGGCGCTCGACCGAAAGCGTGCGCCCGCTCGGATTCTGGAAGGTGGGAATCGTGTAGAGGAAGGCCGGCTTGGGCCCGCGCTTCAGCTCGCGCTCGAGCGCGTCGGGGTCGAGCCCCTCGTCGTCCATCTCGACCGTGCTCACCTCGACGCCGTGGTTGCGCAGAATCAAAAGCGGGCGGTCGTAGCTCGGCGCCTCGACCAGCACGCGGCCGCCGATGCCGCTCCAGAAGAAGTGCTGGGCCAGATAGACGAAGCCCTGGAGCGAGCCGTTGGTGAGCAGGATCTGACCGGGATCGATCCCGTAACGCTCGCCCAGCCACTCCCTCAGCGGCGCGTAGCCAAGCCCGCTGCCGTACGAGAGAACGGCGGTTCCGTCGCGCTCGACCGCCCCCTTGGCGCACTCGGCCAGGAGATCGACGGCAAGACATTCGGGCGCCGGAGCGCCGCGTGCAAAGGAGATCACGCCCATGGAGCCGCAGCCTAGCGAAGCGCGTCGATACGCTGCCGGTATGAGCGACTGGATCGAGCGCGACGCGACCAGGGTATGGCACGGCTTCACCCAGATGGCCACCTTCCCCTTGCAGGAGCCCGTGATCGTCGATCGAGCCGAAGGGCGCGAGCTGATCGACAGCCAGGGAAGGCGCTATCTCGACGCTATCTCCTCGCTCTGGGTGACGACGCTCGGCCACCGTGTTCCGGATCTCGACGCGGCGCTGACCGATCAGCTCGGCAAGGTCGCGCACACGACTCTGCTCGGGAACGGCAACCGGGCGGTCGTCGAGCTTTGCGAGGCGCTTGCCCGGGTCGTGCCGCTCAACGATCCACACTTTCTCTTCGCCTCGGACGGCGCCTCGGCGGTGGAGCAGGCGCTCAAGTGCGCCGTGCAGTACTGGCGCAACATCGGCCTCGATCAGAAGTCGGGCTTCCTCGCCCTGCGAGACGCCTACCACGGCGACACGGTCGGCGCCCTCTCGCTCGGGGACGGATTCCACAGCGAGCACTTCGACCGGCTTCGCTTCCCGGTGCTGCGCGCCGCCGGATACGCCACCCCGGGCTGGGCCGAGCAGGCTTGCGGCATGATCGCATCGAGCGCCGAGCGGCTGGCTGCGGTCGTGATCGAGCCGCTCGTGCAGGCCGCTGGAGGCATGCAGATGGCGCACCCCGACGAGGTGCGCATGCTGGCGGAGTGCTGCCGCGAGAACGGGGTGCTCTTGATCTGCGACGAGGTGGCAACCGGGTTCGGGCGCACGGGCAGTCTCTTTGCCTCGCGCCGCTGCGGCATCCAGCCCGATCTACTGGTGCTCGGCAAGGGCATCACCGGCGGCTATCTGCCGATGTCGGTGACCGTGGCAAGTGGGCGCGTCTTCCTGGCCTTCATGGGCGAGGATCTGGGGCCCAGAACCTTCTACCACGGTCACTCCTACGGCGGCAACGCGCTCGCGGCCGCGGTCGCCTCCAGGCACCTCGAGCTGCTTGCCGAGTGGAACGTGCTGGCGAACGTGGAAGCGCGCTCGCAGGAGCTGGGACAGATGCTGGGCGAGCGCATCGCGCCCCTGCGCGCGGTGACCGACGTGCGGCTATGCGGGCTGCTCGGGGGAGTGGAGCTGGCGCCCTGGCTCTCGGCACGAGACGTCTGCTGCGAAGCGGTGCGAAGAGGAGTCCTACTGCGCTCGCTGGGTCAGGTGGTCCCACTGGTACCGCCGCTGACGATCACGAGCGAGGAGCTGGAGCGAATCGTCTCGGCGTTGGAGCAGGCGATCGCCGCCGTCGGCGAGAATGGCGCCGATGTCTGAGACGCGCTGGGATTCGCTGGCCGAGCAGGCGCTCGCTGGTGAGCAGCTCACTCTCGAGCAGGCGCTCAGAGTGCTCGCGGCGCCCGACGAGGAGCTCGTCGACCTGCTTGCCGCCGCCTTCCGCGTCCGCCGCCGCTACTTCGGAACTCGCGTCCGGCTCAACTTCCTGGTCAACGCCAAGAGCGGGCACTGCGGCGAGGACTGCGGCTACTGCTCGCAGTCGCGCGTCTCGACGGCGGAGATCCCGCGCCACCAGCTTCTCTCCAAGCAGGAGCTGGTCGAGGCGGCCGAACGGGCGCTCGAGCTCAAGGCTTCGACCTGCTGCATGGTCACGAGCGGTCTCAAGCCATCGGCGCGCGAACTGCGCGGCGTGGCCGAGGCGGCCGAGGAGATCAAGCAGCGCCACCCGGGTCTCAAGCTATGCGCCTGCCTGGGTGAGATCTCCTCCGAGCAGGCCGGAGCGCTCAGGGAGTCGGGCATCGACCGCTACAACCACAACCTGAATACGGCCGAGAGCCTCTATCCCGAGATCTGCACGACCCACAGCCACGCCGACCGGGCGCGAACGGTCGAGACCGTTGCCGGGGCCGGCCTGTCGCCCTGCTCGGGACTGATCGTGGGGCTCGGCGAGACGCGAGAGCAGCTCGCCCAGGCCTGCTTTGCGCTCAGAGACTCGGGCGCCGACTCGATTCCGGTCAACTTCCTGCTGCCGATCGAGGGCACGCCGTTCGCAGACCACGACCCCGGGCTCGATCCCCGCTACTGCCTGAAGGCGCTCTGCATGTTCCGGCTCGCCTGCCCCGAGCGCGAGATCCGTCTGGCCGCCGGGCGCGAGGTGCATCTGGGCTCGCTGCAGCCGCTGGCCCTCTATCCGGCCAACTCGATCTTCGTCGCCGACTACCTGACCGAGCCGGGCCAGGCTCCCGAGGACGACTGGCGAATGATCGAGGAGCTCGGCTTCGAGATCGAGCCGGTCGGCGCGGCGAGCGCTGAGCTCGAATCGAAAAAATGACTCGTCGACTGGGTGCGATTCGCGTTTCTCGGAGTTCCGAGCGCCTCGCTAATCCACCCTCCTCCCCCCACCCACCCACGGGGCGTGACACGGTATCGAAGAAGCGTGCACCGGAATTCGCCGACTTCGTACCGAATCTGTCTCGAGGTACTCGATGAACGGGCGCGGTTACTTCGTCACCGCCACCGACACCGGTGTCGGAAAGACGTTCGTGACGGCGGCACTGGCCGCGGCGCTCAGGGAGCGCGGGCGCGACGTCGCCGTCTTCAAGCCGGTGCAGAGCGGCGCCCTGGCCGACGATCCTTCCGGCGACGCTGCCCTGCTCGGCGCCGACTGCGTCTATGCCTTCGCCGCTTCGCTGGCTCCGCTGGTTGCCGCCCGCGCGGAGGGTCGGACGATCGCGCTGGAGCCGATCGTGGAGCGGGCTCGGGAGCTCGCGCGTGAGCACGAGATCCTGCTGGTCGAGGGGGCGGGCGGACTGCTGGTACCGCTCGCCGAAGACCTCGACATGGCCGACCTGGCCGTAGCGCTAGGGCTGCCGCTCGTCGTCGTCGCGCGAGCGGGGCTGGGCACGGTCAATCACACCCTGCTCACGATCGAGGCGGCGCGGGCGCGTGGGCTCGAGCTCGCGGGCGTCATCCTGAACGGAAAGAGCGACGCGAGCACGGCCGACAACGCGGCGCTGATCGAAGCCGCCGCCTACGGCGCGGGCTCGGGTGTGCGCGTGCTGGCGCACGTACCCCGGCTCGCCGATCCGGCCGATGCGGCAGGCTACCTCGATGACCTCCTGGAGTAGCTGGCTGGAGAGCGAGCGGGCGCGGCGCGAGCGGGAAGCGCTCGGGCGCAGGCTGCGGACGACCGAGCAGCCGGCCGAGCCGATCGCCTACCGAGGCGGCGAGCGGCTGGTCAACCTCTCCTCCAACAACTACCTCGGCCTGGCCGGGCACCCGGCCCTGACCGAGGCGGCCGCCCGCGGCGCGGCGCTCGGCGCCGGTGCGGGCTCCTCGCGCCTTGTGGCGGGGGGCGACGGCGCGACCGCCGCGCTCGAGCAGAAGATCGCCGCCTTCAAAGACTGCGAGGCGGCGCTGGTCGTAGGCAGCGGCTACCTGGCCAACGTCGGTGCGATCGCGGCACTTTGCGACCGCGACACGGCGATCTTCCTCGACCGCCTCGATCACGCTTCGATCGTCGACGGGGCAAGGCTGTCGGGCGCCGGGCTGAACCGCTACCGACACCGCGATCTCGATCATCTGGAGCAGCTGCTCGCAAAGTCGGGCGCCGCGCGCAAGCTGATCGTCACCGATACGGTCTTCTCGATGGACGGCGACACCGCGCCGCTCGGCGAGCTGGTCGATCTGAAGGACAGGTTCGGCGCTCTGCTTCTGGCCGACGACGCGCACGGCGGCGGCGTCTTCGGCCCGCACGGCTCGGGCTACGCACACGAGCTCGGCCTGGCCGATCGGATCGAGCTGCAGATGGGCACCTTCTCGAAGGCGTTCGGGGTCTACGGCGCCTACATCGCCGCCGACCGGGCGCTGATCGACCATCTCGTCTCGACCTGCCGCACGCTGATCTACTCCACCGCCCTGCCGCCGGCCGTCGTCGCCGCGATCGACGCCTCGCTCGATCTCGTCGCCGGCGCGGACGAGCGCCGCCGCGATCTGCGCGCCAAGAGCAAGCGCTTCCGCTCGCGCCTGGCCGAGCTCGGCCTCGACACGGGCGCCTCGACTACCCAGATCGTTCCGGCGCTGGTTGGCTCGAGCGAGCGGGCGCTCGAGCTGGCCCACGCGCTCGAGGAGCGTGGCGTACTGGCCGTGGCCATCCGTCCGCCGACCGTTCCCGCCGGCCAGGCGCGTATCCGCTTCTCGTTGCTGGCGACTCACTCGGACGCCGACCTCGAGCTGGCACTGGAGGCGCTCGCCGCTGCCGTCTGAGCCGTCCAACCCGTCCCTTCCCACCATGTCCCCGTGCCTGGCACCGGGACATGGTGCGGCCGGACAGGTCGAGCCGCGCGAACCGGTCTTTCCGGACACGGCTCGGTGCCAGGCACCGGGACGTGTCCGGAGCGGGCGGCGAGAGTCTCGAGGGATGGAGTTTGCAGCAGTTGTACGCTGAGCCGATCTCAGCCGTCAAAACGGGACGTGTCCGCGTGCCTGGCACCAGGACAGGTCCCGGGCGGGCGTCCGAAGGAGACGGGTCTTGAGACTCTTCCTGCCCGGTTGGGGCTCGACGGCCGAGGTTTGGGCGCCCTTCGCGCGGCCGGACGACCGGCTCGGCGGCGCGATCGAGGCCGGGGACGAGGTCGTCGCCTGGTCGCTCGGGGCGATGCAGGCGCTGGAGGCGGCAACGACAACCACGCTCTCGTCGCTCACGCTGATCGGGGCGAGCGGACAGTTCACCCGCCGGGGCGACTACCGCCACGGCTGGCCCGAGCGGGCACTTCTACGTATGCGCGAACGCCTGAGCGAAAACCCCGACGCGGTCTTGGACGAGTTCTGGGCGCTCGCGCTCGCGCCCGGCGAAACGGTTCCCACCCCGCCGCGCGAGCACGACGTAGCTACCCTGAAACGCGGGCTAGCTTTTCTCGCCGACTACTCGATGCTCGAGCGCGCCTCTCACATCTCCTGTCCCGTCCGCCTTCTGCATGGAGGCCGCGACCGCGTTTGCCCGCTTGCCGCCGCCAAGCTGCTCGCCGAGGCCATCCCGGGCGCCGAGCTGACCGTCTGGCCCGAGGCCGGGCACGCCTCCTTCCTGAGCCAACACGACCGCTTCCGAGCATGGCTGTAGCGCTTGCTCTCGACAAAGAGGCGATCCGGCGCCGCTTCGAGCGCGCCGCCGCCTACTACGACATCTTCAGCGTCGTCCAGCGCGGCATGGCCGAGCGCCTGGTCGAGAGAATCGAGCGTGAGCCGTCCTCCATCCTCGACCTCGGCTGCGGAACCGGCTACCTGACCGAGCTGCTCGCCAAGCGCTTCCCGCCGGCGCGGATAATGGCGGTGGATTTCGCGCCGGCGATGATCGAGCTGGCGAGAAGGCGCGTCCCGGACGTCCGCTTCGTCGTCCGCGACATCGAGGAGCTCGAGCCCGAGGCCGGTAGCTACGACCTGATCGTCTCGAACGCCACCGTCCAGTGGCTGACGGAGCCCGAGCAGACGCTGGCCCGCCTCGTCGCCTCGCTCTCCGCGCAGGGCGAGCTGCAGCTGGCGACCTTCGGCCCGCGTACGTTCTGGGAGCTCGACCAGGTGCTGGGCGAACTCGGCTGCGAGCGCGGCCTCGATCTGCCGCCGGCCCGGAAATGGGAAACGCTCCTCGCCGGGACCGGTATCTCTCGGATCCGCGTCCATTCGTACGAGGAGCGTTTCTCTTACCCTGACTGTGCAGCCTTTCTTCGATCTGTCAAGTCCTCCGGCGCGGGATATACCCCGCGCGTTCTGGCGCCCGGGACGCTCGCTGAGGGTATGCGACGCTACGACAAGCGCTTCGCGAACGGCGCCGGAGTCGCGGTGACCTACGAGATCGTGACGCTCTCGGCCGAGCGCTAGACGCTGCCCGCGAGAGGTCGGGAAGACGGGTTGACGCGCTACCCGGGCGCCAAGCCCGAGATCCGATCGGCAACCAGTTGCGCCACCTCGGTCGGCGTCGTGCCGACCTCGATGCCGCGCGCCTCGAGCGCTTCCTTCTTCGCCTGCGCCGTTCCGGCGGAGCCGGAGATGATCGCGCCCGCGTGTCCCATCGTCTTGCCGGGCGGGGCGGTGAAGCCGGCGATGTAGGCGAAGACGGGCTTCGTCATCTGCTCGGCCACGAACTGAGCCGCCCGCTCCTCCTCGTCGCCGCCGATCTCGCCGACCATCACGACGGTCTCGGTCTCGAGGTCGGACTCGAAGCGCCCCAGAATGTCGATGAACGACGAGCCAACGATCGCGTCGCCGCCGATGCCGATCACGCTCGTGTTCCCCAGCCCGAGCTGAGCCAGCTCGTGCCCGATCTGATAGGTGAGCGTGCCCGAGCGGCTGACCAGGCCGACGGAACCCTGAGCGAAGATCTCGGCCGGGATGATGCCCACGTTGGCCTTCCCCGGCGAGATCACGCCCGGGCAGTTGGGGCCGATCAGGGTCACGCCGCGGTCGCGCGCATAGCGGTAGAGCCTGAGCATCTCGTGCACCGGGATGCCCTCTGTGATGCAGACGATCGTCTGCAGGCCGGCGTCGATCGCCTCGTAGAGCGCGTCGGCGGCGAAGCGGGCAGGCACGAAGGTGGCGGCGGTGTTGGCTCCGGTCTCGCTCACGGCCTCGCGCACGGTGTTGAAGACGGGGATTCCCTCGACATCCTCGCCGCCGTGCCCGGGCGCGGCGCCGGCGACGACCTGAGTGCCGTAGACGCGGTTGCGCAGGGCGTGGAAGGAGCCCTCGCGCCCGGTCAGGTTCTGGACGACGAGGCGGGTGGAGGTGTCGACGACGATGGCCATGGCTACTGCAGCTTCGAGCCCTTGATCAGGAAGACGGTGCTTACGTAGTTGTCGCCGCTCAGGCGGTGCGAGAGCAGCTCGCGCGCCCTCTCGGCAGTCTCGCCCGTGCAGTTGCAGCGCTCGAGCCAGGCGCTGAAGGAGGTCAGGCGCTCGATCACCTCTGTTGCCTCGAGCGCGAGCCCGGCGGCGAAGAAGAGCTCACGCCACTCGTCAAGCGAGTAACAGCGCACGTGCGAGGGATCGCGCAGCTTCTCGGCCTCTTCGACCCGCTCGTCTACGAACAGGAGATCCTCGAGCAAGACGGCGTTTCGCGTTACCCGCGCCGCCTCGGCCAGGGCGAGCTCGATGCTGGTGAAGTGATGAAAGGCGAGGCGGCTCGCCACGAGATCGATCGAAGCGTTCGGGAAGGGAAGCTCCTCGGCGCGACAGATGACGTCGGGGTGCATGCCCGGCGAGGGGTCGGCGGTGGTGACGGCGAAGCCCGCCTCACGCAGGCGCCTGGCCAGGTGCCCGCCGCCCGAGCCGACATCGAGCGCCGTCTTGCCGGTGCCCGGCCCGGCCCACTCGACGAGCAGGTCCAGATCCGGCCCGGCCGCGTGCGGAAGGCTGTCTCGGTAGGCCTGCGCCCGTTCGTCCCAGGGATTGTCTCGCGCCACGTTCTCCTCCTACCTCGCCAGCTCCACGGCTCGTCCGGCCGCCTCGAGCATCGTCGGTTCCGGGTGCAGATTCGTCAGCTTCGCCTCGGCCAGCAGGCGCCGGCCCTCCTCGGCGTTGGTGCCGTCGAAGCGAACCACGATCGGCTGGGCGATCGCGATCTGCTCGAGCGCCTGCAGTATCCCGCGCGCCACCTCGTCGCAGCGGGTGATGCCGCCGAAGACGTTGAAGAAGATCGCCCGCACCTGTGGGTCGGCGCTGATCACCTCGAGCGCGTCAACCACGCCCTGCGCACCGCCGCCGCCGCCGAGGTCGCAGAAGTTGGCCGGGCGACCGCCGGCCGCCGCAACCAGGTCGAGCGTGGACATCACCAGTCCGGCGCCGTTACCGAGCACACCGATCTCCCCGTCCAGCTTGACGTAGGTGACGCCCTTCTCGCGCGCGGCGCGCTCCTCGACCGGCACCGCCTCGGGATCGCGCATCGCCGCTACCTCCTCGTGGCGGAAGAGCGCGTTGTCGTCGACAGAGACCTTGGCGTCGAGCGCCAACAGCTCGCCCGATTCGGTCACTACCAACGGGTTGATCTCGCACAGGGTCGCGTCGCATCCGGTGAAGACTTCGTACAGTTGGGCGCAGAGACGCTCGATCTGACGGCGCTCGTTCGCGTCGGCGATACCGGCCCCGAAGGTGAGCGCACGCCCGTGCCAGGGATGGAAGCCCTCGAGCGGATCGACGTGCAGCTTCACCAGCGCCTCGGGGCTCCGCGCCGCCACCTGCTCGATCTCCACCCCGCCCTCGGTCGTGAACATGAAGAGCGGCTTTTTCGTGCCGCGATCGAGCGTGAGCGAGAGGTAGTACTCGCGGGCGATCTCCGAGGCGGCCTCGACCAGGAGCCGGCGCACGACGTGGCCCTTGATCTCCATGCCGAGGATGGCGGCGGCGTGCGCCTCGGCCTCCTGCGGGCTCCCCGCGACCTTGACGCCTCCCGCCTTACCGCGGCCACCCACGTGGACCTGCGCCTTCACGACCACCGCGCCGCCAAGCTGCTCGGCGGCGGCGCGCGCCTCGGCAGGCGTCTGCGCCAACCGTCCGGCGCCGGTCGGAAGGCCGTAGCGGCGGAAGAGCTCCTTGCCCTGGTACTCGTAGAGATCCATTCCGTGCAGGAGTCTAGAGACGATTCCCCTGGGAACGCGCGGGTTATCTGCAGAGCAGACCGCACCTACACGTATTCTCCCGCCATGAGCTTCGCCGATCAGCTCACCGTTGCCCGCATCGCCGCGACGCCGTTCGTGCTCGCGCTGTTTGTCTGGCACTTTCCCAACCACGACTACTACGCGACGGTCCTGTTCGCGCTGGCCATGACCACCGACTGGTTCGACGGCAGAGTTGCGCGCTCCAGCGGTCACTCCTCGGCGCTCGGCTCACTGCTCGACCCGGTGGCCGACAAGGTGCTGGTGCTATCGACCCTGATCGTGCTGGTGCAGTACGGGATCTTCCCCGGCTGGTTGGTGGCGCTGATCGTGGCGCGGGAGTTTCTCGTCTCGGGTTTGCGCCTGGCCGCGCTGGAACGCGGCGTGGTCATGCAGGCGCGCGACCTCGGCAAGCTCAAGACCTGGTCCCAGGCGGTCGCGATCGGGCTGGGCGGATTGCAGGCGGGAGGCGCCTGGTCGATCGACATCGCGCTCTGGGCCGGGGTTGTTGCGCTGGTGATGACCTGGCTCTCGGGGCTCGACTACGCGCGGGTGGCGCCGCAGCTCCTACGCGGGAGCAAACCGGCCTCCTCCCAATAGGTAAGCGCCTATATCCCTAGAAAGACGGCCCCTGCGTCACTCGTCCGAGTGATTCGGGCGCGACAGCCCGGGTGAACAATCTTGCTATCCCCCGCCGTTCCAGGAGGTCGTTGTTTCGCGCATGAGTGTTGCGCGCTCGCATTCCCGGGCTGTTTCCGCCCCTTTGCACGGGGAGGCCGGAGCGTGATTGGCATGGAAAAACCGGGACGGCGCCTGCTTGTGGGCTGGCGGCGCTGGCGCGGAGCGATGCGGCGCGACCGCCACACCTCCCGGCTCAGGGCTCTGGTGAGCCTCGTCTGCTGCGCGGGTGGCGCCATCGCGGCGGTCGCCGCCGTGCGCATCGCAGAACGCCCTCCGGGCGAGCGCGACGGGCTGGCGCTGGCCACCTTCCTCGTCTTCATCGCGGTAGCCGAGCGCTATCCGGTTCCGGTCGAGAGCAAGAGCCTGCGCGGCTACTCGCTCGCCACGGTCTTCAACGTCGCCGGCATCGTCCTCTTCGGCTGGGAGCCGATGGTCTTCGTCGGCGTTCTCGGCCTCGTCGGCGCCAGCGCCCGCACGCGACAGCCGCCCATGAGGGTCGCCTACAACACCGCCGTGCTCGCAGTCGCGCTGGTCTGTGGCGGCCTCCTGCTCGCGGCGCTGCCGGCGTCCGAGAGCCTGGCGCGGCTCGTCGCCGCGGTCGTCCTGGTCGCCGTCGGCTACGGCCTCCCGACCCTGGTGCTGGTCTCCGCCGCGCTGGGCATCTCGGAGGGGAAACGCTACCTACCGACGCTCTGGCAGACGCTTCGCTGGAGTCTGTTGCCCTTCCTGTTCGGAGCCTCGACGTCGCTGACTACGATCGTGCTCTGGCAACGATCTCCGTTCCTGATCTTCGCCCTGGCCGGGCCGCTGGCCGCGATCGACCTCTACCAGCGCCAGCGTCGCAAGGCGCGCTCGGCCATGCAGCTCGCCTCCACCGACCCGCTCACCGGACTCGGTAACCCACGCCGCTTCCACGAGCGCCTGCAACAGAAGCTCGACGAGGCCGAGAGCTCGGGGCAGCCGGTCGCTCTCTGCTTCTTCGATCTCGACAACCTCAAGCTGGTGAACGACGAGTACGGCCATCCCACGGGCGACCACGTGCTCGTCGCGGTCGCCAGCCGCCTGCGCCACGGCGGTGAGGCCTTCAGGCTGGGCGGAGACGAGTTTGCCGTGATCCTGGCCGGGCGCTCGAGCGAGGAGGCGGTCGAGGTTGCGAGCGCCATCCTGAGGCGCGTCGCCTCGCTCAGGGTGGACGACCTGCCGCGGCAGCTGACGATGAGCTGCGGCGTTGCCGTCTTTCCCTCCGAGGGAGTCTCCCGGGGCGAGCTGCCGCGTCTGGCCGACAGCGCGCTGTACTGGGCCAAGGATCACGGCAAGAACCGTGTGCGCCTGTACCACCCGGAGGCACTGAGCGCCTACGCACTCGAGCGGCTGGGCGCGAATCCGAGCCTGAACGACCGCCTGCGTGCGGCCGCCAGCCTCGCCGACGCGGTCGACGCACGCGATGCGAACGCGGGTGCCCATTCGCGTCGGGTCGGCGATCTCGCCGCCTCGATCGGCGGCCGCCTCGGCGCCGACGACGAGCAGATCGAGCTCCTGCGCCTGGCCGGCCACCTGCACGACGTCGGCAAACTGGCCATCCCGGAGGAGCTGCTGCGCAAGGAGGACCCGCTCTCCGACGCCGAGCTGGTCGTGTTGCAGCGGCATCCGCAGATCGGCTTCCAGATGATCGAGGGCCTTGGTCTGGGCCCGGTGGCCAATTGGGTGCTGTACCACCACGAGCGCTGGGACGGGCAGGGCTATCCGAAGGGGCTCAGCGCCGAGCAGATTCCGCTTGGAGCGCGCATCATCTTCGTCGCCGACGCCTGGGACTCGATGACGAGCGACCGCACCTACCGCCGCGGCCTCAGCATCGAGCAGGCGCTGGAGGAGATCCAGAACCGGGCGGGCAGCCAGTTCGACCCGGAGGTCGTGGCGGCGCTCACCGTCGAGCTGGGCCTGACCCCGGAACGCGAGCGGATGTCCGAGACCCTCGACAGGCGCTGAATCTCCTATCATCGGCGCATGACCGAGAAGGACGGCGACGCCGCGGCTCGGCTCAGCCTCGAGACGCGACTGGCGGGACTACGCCAGCCGGTTTTGGATCGCGCGACCACCTGGCCCTACGGCGAGGGCGAGCTCGGTAGCTTCGCCTACCAGCGCTACGACCACCCGCTGGCGGCAGAGGCCGAGCGCGTGCTTGGCGAGCTGGAGGGCGGGCGGGCACTTCTCTTCTCCTGCGGCATGGCAGCGATAGCGGGAGTGGTGCTCACCTTCTGCAAGCCGGGCGACGGCGTCGCCGTTCCCTTCGGCGCCTACGTCTCGACCGGCCACCTGATCTCGGATGAGCTCTCGCGCTTCGGCCTACGCCTGGTCGAGTTCGACCAGACCGGTCCGCCGCCGGAAGACGCGGCGCTCGTCTGGCTCGAGCCCTGCTCCAACCCGATGCTCAGCTTCCCCGACCTGGACGACTCGATCGCCCGGGCGCACGAGCGGGGCGCCCGCGTCGCGGTCGACGCGACGATGCTGACGCCCGTCCTGTTGCGCCCGCTCGAGCACAGCGCCGACTTCTCCGTTCACAGCGCCACCAAGCTGCTCGGCGGGCACCACGACCTCGTGCTCGGAGTCGCCGGCTGCGCCCGCGACGAGGACGCCGAGCGCCTGTTCCAGGTGCGTCGGCTGTTCGGGCTGATCGGCTCGCCCGACCCCGCCTGGCTGCTCCTACGCAGCCTGAAGACGCTGCCGCTTCGGGTCGAGCGCAGCTCGGCGACCGCGCTCGAGCTGGCGCGGCGGTTGCGGGAGCATCCTGCGGTCGAGAGCGTGAACTACCCCGGCTTGGACGACGAGGTCGCGGCGAGATACGTGCACGCCTTCGGCCCGCTCGTCTCGTTCGTCGTGCGGGGCGGTGCGCCGGCGGCCCGTGCGCTGGAGCGCTCCTGCCGGCTGATCGAGAACGCGACCAGCTTCGGCGGCGCTCGCAGCACGATCGAATCGCGCTCGCGCTGGGAGGGAGAGCGGGTACCACCCGGCCTGCTCAGGCTGAGCGCCGGGCTCGAGGACGTCGCCGACCTGTGGCGCGATCTCGAGCGGGCTCTGGCTTCGCTCTAGCCCCTGTCGCCGGACAGCTCTTCGAGCCGCGGCGCCGGCTCGAGCTCGATCTCCTCGGCGCTTTTCGGCCGCGGCTCGAGCGAGATCCGCTCCAGACTCTCGGAGGCCGAGATGATCGACTCGAGGAGCTGCTCGCGCTTCGCCTCGTCGCCGCGCCTGGCCCGCAGCGTCCGCGCCGCGCCTCCGATCGTCATCAGCGGGTTGGCGATGCGGTGCCGAAGCAGGCGCGCGTAGTCGCGGCGGGCGCGTTCGTACTCTCTTGCCCGCAGGTTCGCCTCATTGACCGTCTCTAGCGCGCCGCGAACCAGGCGACGGACGTAGAGGAGCAGCCCAACCAGCACGACCATGTCAACACCGGTCATCACCGCGTCGAAGGTCGAGCTGTAGCCGAGCAGCGAATCGGGACGGTTTATCGCAACGAGCCCGTCCACGACGAAGAACGCAATCAAAAGCATCGCAACTCGCGGCAGCCCGCGACGCAGCCTGATCAGCTCGACGACGACCGCAATCGCAATCGCGATCTGCGTTGCCCCCGCGACCAGGTTGACCCAACCGGCCATGATCCTCAGAGTACCTCCGGAGGGTAGTCTCGGGCGATTTCTTCACCAAGGCCTAAAGAAACTTCGTACTTGACGGATCATGAGGTCATGAGCTCTCGAAGACGACGCGCTGGATCGGGAGCTAGTCTGGTCGATCTCGAGCGCGCCTATCGCGGCCGCTATCCGGATCTCCTGCGTGTGGCGACCGCTAAGCGAATCATCGGCAAGGACAGCGCGGGGCAAGTCGTCGGAACTATCACCATCCCCGACTCGTAGGCCATTCTCGGCTCAAGACGCCGAATCAAGGCTGCCCCCGGGTGCTACGGCCGCCGCGACCGACATGGCGGGCGCGGCTCACCAAACGCCATCCCCAGACTCCTACGCCCCGAACACTGATAACACCGACGGCCGGCCCGCCCCGCTCGTGGGAGCAGACGAGACACCCGCGCCGAAGGCGCGAAGACTCGTGCACCGGCTCATACGGCGAAAAGTCCAAGCCGGTTCCGCCGGCCGACTTTTCGCGGAGAAGTTTCGCGGAGAAGAGCTAGTCTCTATCGCGTCGCCGGAGTAGCTCAGCTGGTAGAGCAAGCGCCTTGTAAGCGCTAGGTCGTCGGTTCGAGTCCGACCTCCGGCTAACACCGACGAAAGTCGTCATGCCCTTCTTGGGAGGGCGGATTTTCGCCGGCTACTGCAGCACTTCTCGCGAGCGCTGGTGCGCGAGGATCTTGCGCTTGACGCGCTGCAGGGCGTTGTCGATCGTCTTGGTGTCGCAGCCCAGCTCGTCTGCCATCTGCTCGTAGGACGAGCCTTCGAGGTAGAGCCGGAGCGAATCGGCCTCGAGCTGCGAGAGTCCCGAGCCGAGGCAGAAGACCAGGCTCTGAAGTTCCTCGGTGGAGACGACGCAGACCGAGGGATCGTCGACGCCCGGGCCGGGAAGGGCGTCTCCGAGCGTGCATTCGCTGTCGGAGTCCTGGCCGGCGGGGGTCTGGCTGAAGGAGACGTAGGTGTTGAGCGGCGTGTGCTTGAAGCGGGTGGCCGTCTTGATCGCGGTAATGATCTGGCGCGTTACGCAGAGCTCGGCGAAGGAGCGAAATGAGGTCTCCTTGTCGGCGCGGAAGTCGCGCACCGCCTTGTACAGGCCGATCCGACCCTCCTGGACGAGATCCTCCGATTCGCCGCCGGCGAGGAAGTACGAGCTGGACTTCAAGCGCACGAAACCGTCGTAGCGGCGCAGCAGTGCGTCCATCGCCTGCGACGATCCATTGCGGGCTTTCATCACGAGCTGTAGATCCTCTAGCTCCCTCTGCGCTCTCTGAGGCTGATAACCGCGTCCCTCTCGCCTTGCTGGTTGTGCCGCCATCTCTGCTCGACCCCTGTGTTAGTCCCGCTCTCTAGAGGACATATCGAATTTGATGCGCCCGACGTTAGCAGTGGTCCCACTGAAATACAAGTCTATTGCGATGGACCCGAAAACCGGACCACATTGCACTGGACCCATCCGTTAGCGAACACGTGTTCGTCTACGAGAAATCGTGGCTCCCATTTCCGTTTCCGTTTCGAGGCTAGTCGCGCGTCGAATTTCCGCAACGACGGACGCCACGAGTGACGATTACTCCTGGCCGCGGCGGATGCGCTCGAGCTTGGCGCGGGTCTTCTCGTCGAGACGCTCCTCGATTGCCATCCGCGGCGGCGGCGGAAGCCTGGTCTCCTCCAGCTCCTGCAGGAAGAGTTGCGAGGAGCGCTTGTCGACCTCCTTGCCGCTCGTTCCGCGCACGGTGAGATCGGAGGAGACGAGGCAGACGCGCTCACGGTCGCGCAGCTCGGCGGCCAGGCGCTCGAGCGCGTAGTCGGCCACCTCGGCGAAGCGCACCTCGAGCGGACCGAGCGTGTGCGCGGCACCTGCGCCGTCGAAGACGACGATGCCGCGGGCGCCGCGGAGGGCAACGAAGCTGGCCAGCTTGTCCTCGAGCTCGCGCGGATCGCTGAAGTTGCCCGCGTAGAGGAGGTTGTGACCGTCGAACAGGTAGAAGGTGGGCTCGGGGGCGTTGTGCCTCGACTCGCCCTCCCCCGCGCCCGAAGCCGGCTTACGCGTCACGTTGCCTCCGCGCTTCGTAGAGAAGGAGTGCCGCGGCCACGCCGACGTTGAGCGACTCGACCTTGCCGAGCAGGGGAATCGCCAGCGCGTCGTCGCAGCGGCGGCGCACGAGCGGGCGCAGTCCCTTCTTCTCGGCCCCGAAGACGAGCGCGACTCCACCCGAGAGATCGGCCTGCCAGTACGACCTCTCGGCCCGGCCGTCGGCGGCGTAGATCCAGAGGTCGTCGCGCTTGATCTCCTCGAGGTAGCGGGCCAGGTTGGTGACCACCGCGATCGGAATCTGCTCGACCGCGCCGGCCGAGGCGCGACAGACCTCGGCGGTGACCTGCGCCGAGCCGCGCGCCGGAACGACGATGCCGGTTGCGCCCGCACCCGCCGCCGCGCGGGCCACTGCGCCCAGGTTGCGCGGGTTGGTGACCTGGTCGAGGCAGGCGATCAGCGGACGGGTCGCTCCCGCCAGCTCGTAGGCGTCGGCGTAGCGGTAGGGCTCGACCCAGGCCACGACGCCCTGGTGCTCGCGCGTCTGCGCAGCCTGCGAGAGGTCGCGCTCGGGCTTGATCTGAAGCCGCGGGCTGCCCGACTCCGAGAGCCAGGGCTCGTGCCCGCCGGCGCGCTCGCTTACCCACAGCTCGAGCACCTGGCGCGGGCCGCGAATCGCCTCGCGCACCGCGTTTCGACCGTAGAGGAGCTCGCGGTGGGACGTGACTAATCCTTCTTTACGAGTTGGTAGCCAGGCTCGGCCGAGACGTCCCTGACCTCCCAGCCGGCGGCGGCGATCTCGTCACGCAGGCGATCGGCCTCGACGAAGTCGCGCGCGGCACGTGCTTCGAGTCTCTTCCGGGCAAGTTCTTCCAGCTCGGCCGGAGCCCGCTCGGCCTCGGCCAGCGTCTCCAGCCCGAACAGCCCGAGCCCGCGCCTGAGCAGCTCGAGCTGCCCGGCCGCTCTCCACTCGTGCATCACGGCCAGCGCCTCGGTGGTCGAGAAGTCGTCGTCCAGCACCGCCTCGAGAGCATCCCAACCGCGCGCCTCTTGCGGCTCGGGCGGATGCAGGAAGGCGTTTCGGAACGTCCAGGCCTGCTCGCGCGCCGCCTCCATCGTCTCGGGCGAGAAGTCGATCGGGCTGCGCCAGTGCGCGGTCATGAAGAAGAGCAGCAGGGTCTCTCTGCCCCAGTCTTCGAGCACCTGCGCGAGCGTCTGGATGTTGCCGAGCGACTTGGACATCTTCTCGCCGGTCAGGCGCAGCAGGCCGTTGTGCATCCAGATGTGCGCGAACTCCTGGCCGGCGGCGCGCGACTGAGCCAGCTCGTTTTCGTGGTGCGGGAAGACCAGGTCGAGCCCGCCGCCGTGAATCTCGAATGCCGGCCCGAGCAGCTTGGAGGCCATCGCCGAGCACTCGATGTGCCAGCCCGGCCGCCCCTTGCCCCAGGGCGAGTCCCAACTCGTGTCCTCGCCAGGTTTGGTCGCCTTCCAGAGAGCGAAGTCGCGGGGATCCTGCTTGAGCGGATTCGGCTCCTGCTCGTTCATCTGGTCGGGCTTCTGGCCGGAGAGCTCACCGTAGGCGCCGTAGGAGCCGACGCGGAAGTAGACGTCGCCCTGGGCCTCGTAGGCGTGCCCGCTTTCGACCAGCTCGGCGATCAGGTCGACGATGTCGTCCATCGTCTCTGTCGCCTTGGGCTCGGCGTCGGGGCGGTCGAGGCCGAGGCGGTCGGTGTCCTCGATATACCAGCGCGAGGCCCGCTCGGCCAGCTCGGCGCTATGCCCGGGGGCGGCGTCGTAGATCTTGTCGTTGACGTCGGTGATGTTGGAGACCAGTGTCGCCGCGTAGCCGCGACCCGTCAGCCAGCGTCTGAGCCAGAGGAAGATGACGTAGGGACGCGCGTTGCCGACGTGGATGCGCTGGTAGACGGTCGGGCCGCAGAGGTAGATGCCGACCTTGGCCGGTGGAGGCGGCAACTCGACGAGCCGGCGCTGCAGGGTGCTGTAGAGGCGCATCTGTGCCTCGTTGTATACCGCGCCGCCGGGCTGTCCGGCGCGAAGAACGCGAGCGAGCCCCTGCTCAGGCCGCCGGAGGAGGAGCGGAAGATCGCTGACTCAGCCTGACGGCGACGCCGATGGCGCCCGACAACGCGGCGACGCCGGCCATGGCGATGAGGGCAATCGCCCAGGCCGGTAAGCCGGGCGATCTGGCCTGGACGGGCCTCCCGGCCAGTGCATCGTCGATCGAGTTGAGCAGGCCCTGCCCCCACGTGTCGGCCATCAGCGTCATGTTCTGCTCGTCACCGCTTCGCCCGATCAGCAACGAGGGCGTCTGGTCGACCCCGTATTGATCGGAGAGCGCCTTCGCCCGGTCGATCCGCGCCACGACCGCGTTCGAGCTCGCACGCGCGAAGGCCTGTTCGACATCGAGGCCGGGCACGGCCCCGGCAATAGCCGCGAGATAGGCGTGATCGGCGTAGCGCGAGTTCTCGCCGCCCTGGTTCGCGTACTCGAGCTCGACCACGTTCCAGAGCTTGTCCTGCTCGCCGGCGGCCTGCGCGAGCGTCAGCAGAGCCTGGGAGTCTGCGCCGACGAAGGAGAGGCCTCGATACTCGATCCGGATCTTGCCGGAGCGAACGTAGCGCGAGATCACGCCCGGGAGCTCGTCGCGCGACCACAGCGCGCAGCCCGGGCACTGCGGCTCGACGAACTCGACCAGGGTTACCGGTGCATCCGGGTTTCCGAGCTCGATTCCCTGCTGCGGTATGCCACGCAGCATCGTGTTGACCGAGTCGGCTCCGACGATGCTGGTGGTAGCGGACGCTGCTCCGGCGACTACCAGTAGCGCGGCGAGAACCGCCGCCGCGGCCAGAGCGAACGAAAGTCTCCTGTGCCTCAAGTTCGTCTCCCCTTTGCGTTCGAGTCCGTGAGCTGAAGCGTATCGGCGGCCGTCCGCTGAGCAGCGTGCGCGACTGCGCTCACGGATGATGAGCACCGACTCGAATGGTTGGGCCGGGACGCCCACCGGTGCCCTCGATCGATCTACGCTTAGGTGCAGGATTGACTCGCTTTCGATTCACCGATGTGCGAGTTTCGGTCGCCCGGGTCGGTAACTTGAAGCGACCCCGCGGGCGGGTGGCTCGGTGGCGGGCGAAGAGAGAAGTACTTCGAAACGAGTCGCGCGCGCATTGGAACGACCACGCGGGCGAGTTTGATCGAGCGCCTGACGGAACGAGCCAGACGCACAGGCCTCGGCGCTCGGCTCCGCTCAGCGGCGCAGGTTCGTACAGCTACGCAAACCGCGCCAGCTCACCAGCGCGGCGCGCCGGGAGCTTCCGCCCAGCGGTGTGGGCGAGCCACCGACGATCCGCGCCGGCACCCACTTGTAGCCGTCGATACGACGGCCGGTGACGACCACCTTGAGCACGCCCGTGGTGATGCTCTCGATCGAGTTCTGCGAGTACCAGACGAAGTTGCCGAGCCCGTAGGCTACGAACGCCTTGCCGCGCCGGCCGGCCCCCTGCAGCCGGTGAGCGTGCGAGCCGACGACGATGTCGGCACCGGCGGCGATCATCTTGCGCGTGATCTCGAACTGCGCGCTGGTCGGGCAAGTCAGCCGCTCGCTGCCGAAGTGGAGATAGACGACGACGGTGTCGGACAGCTTGCGCGCTTTTCGCACCGCGGCGGTGAGGCGCCCGACCTGGTAGGCGGAGGCGAGCCCGGGCTTGCGCGCGCCGGCCGTCCAGGACGAGATCAGGTTGGTGTCGATCACCTGGCTGGCGCCCAATATCGCGATCCGCTGGCCCTTGATCTTGACCCGGTAGGGCGCGTAGGCCTGGGCGGCGTTGCGACCGGCGCCGACGAGCGGGAAGTGGTAGCGCTTGGCGTAGCGGAGCGTGTCGAGGAGGGACGTCGTGCCGTAGTCGACGCCGTGGTTGTTGGCGACCGTGGCCAGGTCGACACCGCCGGCCTTGAGCGCACGGAAGGCCGAGGGCGGGGCACGGAACGTGTAGGACTTGCCGGGAACCGGCGCTCCGCGGTAGCTGACCGTGGTCTCGAGGTTGACCATGGCGAGATCGGACTTCTTTAACACCGGCGCGATCGCCGCCATGACGGAGGTCGGGTTGGCGTTCAGCTTCGAGCGCACGATGCCCTCGAAGTGGACGTCGCCGCCGAAGGCGAGTGTGACGGCACGACCGCTTCCCAGCCGTCCGCGCGGCGGCGGCTTCTCCTTGATCGTCGTGGCGCGGGTGGTGGTGGCCGGGGCGGTCGTCTCGGTCGTCTGCGTTGCCGTCGAATCGGTCGGGGTGGTGTCGGCCGCGGCGGCGTCGCGTCCGCCCAGGACGCCGCTCGAGGCGAGCCCGGCCACCAGGGCGAGCGCAACCAGCCCGAGGAAGGCGAGCGCGCCGATGCGGCGACGGCGGACGCGGCGGCGTTTCGCTTCGCGCCGCAGACGGCGCTCTTCCGGGCCGAGCGGCGTCATCGCCGGGAATCGCCCGAGAAAACCGCGTAAAGGGACAGTGGACTCATCGCAGGAGGATCAGGCTAGATAATCGGTTGCGCACAAGGTAGTACGAGCCGGAGCCTCGCGCCTCCTTCTTCCGTCCGACTCGATCCTTTATAGCGAACGGCGCGGCATTACGCTGTAGCGCAGGTGACGGTCTCCGAGCACAGCCCGCACAGGCTTCGCCGCCGCTCGATCGCGATTGCGATCGGGCTGGCCTTCGCCGTCGCGACCTTCGTCTTCGTGTTGCCCCAGATCGCCGCCTACCACGACGTCTGGCGCGCGCTCCAGCGTCTCTCCTGGCGCGAGATGGTGGTTCTGGCGGCGGCGCTGGTACTCAACCTGGCCACCTTCGGGCTGGCCTGGATGGTCGCGCTGCCCGGCCTCGGTTACCGCCAGGCCCTCGTCGTCACCCAAGCCTCGACCGCCTCGACCTACGTTGCCCCCGGCGGGCCCACGGTGGGGATCGCCGTCTCGCTGGCGATGCTCAAGGGCTGGGGCTTCCAGCCGCAGAGCATCGCCCGCGCCGCCACGCTCGCCGGTGTTTGGAATCAGCTGGCGCTGCTCGGGTTTCCGGCCGTGGCACTCGCCTTTCTGACGCTCGAGGGAGGCGCGAACCCGCTCCTTCAGACGGTCGCCCTGCTCGGGCTGGCCTGCTTTTGCGCCTTCGCCGGAGCGTTCGGGCTGGGGCTGGCCAGCAAGCGCATCGCAAGGAGCGCCGGCGACCTCGCCGCGCGTATCGCCGGCTTTCTGCTGCGGTTCGTGCGAGGTGGTCCGGTTCGCTTCGACGGCGCCTCTTTCGTCCGCTTCCGCGGCGACACCGTCGGCCTGATTGCGAGGCGCTGGTACCTGCTCACGCTCTGGACGCTGATCGGGCAGCTGACAGCCTTCCTCATCCTGCTGGTCAGCCTGCGCTCACTCGGGGTGAGCGGCGGACAGGTCGACCTGGTCGAGGCCTTCGCCGCCTTCTCGATCGTCCGCCTGGCCCAGTCGCTGCCGATCACGCCCGGCGGCGTCGGCGTTGTCGAGCTGGGCCTGATCGCGGTTCTGACCGGCTTCGGCGGCTCGAACGCGGGCGTCGTGGCTGCCGTGCTCGTCTACCGCTTCCTCACGCTCGTACCCACGCTGGTGCTCGGGCTGATCGCCGGCGCGACCTGGCGCCACCACCGCCCACGGACGCTCGTTCGGGAAGTGCAGGAAGCGAACGAGACCGCTTCGGGCAGCTAGCGGCTCGTCCGGGCGAGATCCCTCCACTCCTCCGCCACGAGCGCGTACTGATAGGCGTCGTGCCAGAGCGGCGCCCCGTCGTCGTCGCGGCGAAAGAACCCGGCCTGCCTGAGATGACCTTCTCTTCGCAGCGACAGGCGCTCCAGCAACCTCCACGAG
Organism: uncultured Gaiellales bacterium; assembly: GCA_964636655.1. GTDB lineage: Bacteria > Actinomycetota > Thermoleophilia > Gaiellales > Gaiellaceae > Fen-549. The sequence goes on along the minus strand of CAZWTK010000013.1, from coordinate 24,691 downwards.
GGCGGGTTTTTGGGGTCGCACATGGCGACGACGCGATGAGCGCCCAGTTCGCCGAAGCCGTGATCGAGTAACGCGCGGCAGGCTTCGGTCGCGTAGCCGTGCCCGCCGAAGGCCGGATTGAAGATGTAACCGAGTTCCCAGGTCATCAGCTCCGGGGGCTCGAGCCGGGAGAAGTAGACGTGGCCGACCATCTTGCCGCCGACCTTCAGGCACACCGCCCAGAAAGCGCTTCCCCGGGAGCGCTCCGCGGCCAAGACCTTGCACTGCGCCTCGTCACTCGGGTCGGCGGGCTCGAATTCCAGCACGGCGGGCTGGGAGAGATACTCGTGTAGATCTCGCCAGTCGTCGGGACGAAAGCTCCTGAGCGACAGCCTGGCCGTCTCGATCGTCGGCTTCGCGCTCACTTCTTTCCGAATGCCGCACCGGCGCAGTAGGAAAACGAGGACGGCGTCGCGCTCAGGTAGAAGCCGGTGACGAAGCCCTCCCGATTGGCCGCGTCTCTCGAAACCGAGGCGAGAAAGGAGACGCCGTCCGGCGCGGGCAGGATCAGGTGCGGGCACTTGACGTTCCAGCCGGACCACTTGGCATGCTCGCGCGTGCGCGACTGCGGGAGCGGCGTTCCGATGTGAGTCCCGACGGCGGTGTAGAACTGCGGGTTGTTCGTCTCGACCGTCGCCAGGTGCCCGTTCGTGATGCCGTAGAGCGTGCGGCAGGCGATCCCGAAGATCGTGCCCTGGCCGATGCATTCGTACTGCCAGAGCTCGCCCTTGAAGGGGACGGGGGGATTGCCCTTCTGCTTGAACCAGAAGGAGATGGGGCCGGTGGCGAAGTTCTGCATCTGCGTCCTCGTCGACTTGCCGATCTCGAGCGGGCCGACGCCCTTGGCGCTGATGGTGGCACTGCTGCCGCCGAAGCGAGTAAGGGCGATCAAGAGCAGCGCACCGAAGCCGATCGCCATCACGATTGCCGAGCGCCGCGTCAGGTACTTCGGTATCTCGGGGGGCTCGGGCGGTTGCTCGCCGGGCTCGGGGACCGGCACGAGCTGTCGGGAGGCTTCCATCTCAGGAAGTAAAGCGGACGAAGTTGTAGTCGGGATAGAGACGGTGGCGCCGGCTCGAGCGCGCGAACGAGAGCCCGGGCGCCGGGCCGGCGCCACACACCGTTTCTGTCATGGGGCGTTTGTAGCGAGGGTGTGAGGAATTGTGACTCTTCTTGCACGGGCTAAACGCGGCGTCCGGGTCGCGAGATTCTGGCTCTCCGAGATGTTTCCGAGCGCGTTGGGTTGGCTCGGGCACCGCCCCGGTGTCAGACACCGTTGATTGTCAAGGGGCGTTTGTGGCAAGGGTGTGAGGAATTGTGACTCTTCTTGCACGGGCTAAACGCGGCGTCCGGGTCGCGAGATTCTGGCTCTCCGAGATGTTTCCGAGCGCGTTGGGTTGGCTCGGGCACCGCCCCGGTGTCAGACACCGTTGATTGTCAAGGGACGTTTGTGGCAAGGGTGTGACGCTTCTTGCAGCCTGGGGCCGGGTGGCTTCGGAGGCGACGGCCGGGGAGTTGCCGAGAGAGAAGGCGAGTGAAAGACTCCGTAAGCGGGAACGGGAGAACCAGTGCCGGAAAACCGAGCAGGAGGAGCGAGTGCCGCGGAGATCGCCGCCTACCGGCGCCTTCGCATCTGGAACGCCTCGCTCGCTCTGCTGCACGCCGCTCAGGCGGCCGTCATCCTCGCGCTTTCGACGTCCTTCACGCTGCCGATAACGATCAGCTTCCTCGAGGGCCCGCCCGGAACCAAGTCGAGCACGAACACCGTCTACGATCTCCCGATCGCGGCGGTGGTGGTCGTCTTTTTGCTACTGGCCGCGCTCGACCACGCGCTCGTGGCGGCGCCACGCATCCACCGCTGGTACGAGCGCAACCTGGCGCTCGAGCGCAGCCCGGCGCGCTGGTGGGAGTACTCGCTGAGCGCCTCGCTGATGATCGTGCTGATCGCGATGCTCACCGGCATCAGCGACCTGGCGGCGCTGATCTCGATCTTCGGGGTGAACGCGGCGATGATCCTGTTCGGGGCGACGATGGAGCGGGCGAACCGAGCCGAGCGGCCGGTGATCTGGCTCCCGTACGTGTTCGGCTGCATCGCCGGCGCGGTGCCCTGGATCGCGATCGCGATCCAGATCGGCTACTCCCAGAATCAGACCGGTGACGTGCCGGGCTTCGTCTTTGCCATCTTCGTCTCGCTGTTCATTCTCTTCAACAGCTTCGCGGCGAACATGCTGTTGCAGTACAAGCGAGTCGGGCCGTGGCGCAACTACCTGTTCGGCGAGCGCGCCTACCTGGTGCTCTCGCTGGTTGCCAAGAGCCTGCTGGCCTGGCAGATCTTCGCCTCCACGCTGACCGCATGAACACCATCGCGATCTCGTTCCTCGTCAGTCTGGGCGTGAACGCCGCCTTCTTCGCCGTCGCGGCGATCCGAAGGACAGACCTGGTCACTGACCTCTCCTACAGCCTCTCGTTCGCCGTGCTGGCCCTCGCGCTTCCCGACGCGGGCGCGCACAAGCCGGTTCAGCTGGTCGCCGCGCTGATGGTGCTGCTCTGGGCCTTCAGGCTGGGCGGCTATCTGTTCGGGCGCATCCTGCGAATCAAGGTCGACCACCGCTTCGACGAAATGCGAGAGAGGCCGCTTCGCTTTGCCCGTTTCTGGCTTTTGCAGGCGATTTCGGTCGCCGTGATCATGCTTCCGGTTTCCTACCTACTCGGCCGAGACGGTGCGCCCGGTTTCGGGGCCTGGGCGATCGCGGGGATGGCGATCTGGCTGGTGGGGCTGGTGATCGAGACGGTCAGCGACGCCCAGAAGTCGGCCTTCAAGGGAAGGGAGAAGAACCGCGGGCGTTTCATCTCGAGCGGTCTTTGGCGCTACTCGCGCCACCCCAACTACTTCGGCGAGCTGCTCGTCTGGTGGGGGCTCTATGTCTACGCTGTGCCCTTCCTGCACGGGGCGGCCTTCGCAGTCGCGATCGGGCCGGCGTTCCTCACCCTGCTTTTGCTCTTCGTGAGCGGGATCCCGCTACTGGAGAAGGGCGCCGAGAAGAAGTACGGCGCCGATCCCGACTACCGCGAGTACAAGCGGCGTACGAGCATCCTCGTGCCGTTGCCGCGTCGGAGCAAGTCCTAGTCGCTACTCCTGCATCGTGACCACGGCGACCGTGCCGCGGCCGGCGTGCAGGGCGAGCACGGGCGAGATCTCCTCGACGAAAAGCGGCGGAAAGCCGAGCACCTGCTCGAGCTTGTCGGCGAGCTCGCGCGCGCCCTCAGCGTTTCGGCCGTGCACGAGCGCGTAGGAGCGAAGCGGGCTCTCGGCGTGCCGGCGCTCGACCATCTTCACGATCCTGGCGACGTTCTGGCGCACGCTGATGGGCTTACCGATGGTGAGCGCCTTGCCCTCGGCGTCGAGCGTGATGATCGGCTTGAAGTGGAGCGCCTTGCCGATTGCGCCCGCGACGGGCTTGACCCGCCCTCCCCTGATGAAGTACTCGAGCGTGTGCACGCTGACCAGGATCTGGGCCTTGCCGACCGAGCTTTCGACCTCGCTCACGACCTCGTCGTGGCTCTTACCCGCGGCGACCGCCTCGGCCGCGCGCAGGACGACCAGGCCGAGCGAGGCGGAGACCTGGCGCGAGTCGAGCACCGAGATCTTCTTCTTACCGCCAAGCATCTCCGCCGCGCGGGTGCCGGAGTTGACCGTCCCGCTCAAGGCGCCCGAGACGTGGATGGCGATGATCGAGTCGTAGTAGGTCGAGAGGTAGGAGAAGGTGCGGTCGAACAGGCCGGTCGAGGGCTGCGACGAGGTCGGAAACTCCGCTCCCGAAGAGTGATCGGCCAGCTCGAAGAACTGCTCGGAGTCGATCGTCAGCTTGTCCAGGTACTCCCGCTCGCCGAAGATGAGGTGCAGCGGCACGACCTGGATCTGGTAGCGGTCGATCAGCTCGCGCGGCAGGTCGCAGACCGAGTCGGTGACGATGGCGATCGGGTACTTGCGCCGGTGGGCGACCTCGTACTGGAGCAGCATGTCGTCGACCTTCTGCTGCACGACGCGCCCGGCCGAGCCGAGCGAGGCGAACACCTGGGCCGGCTGGTCGGTGTGGATGTGGATGCGCGCCTGCCCGTCCGTGCCGGCGACGATCAGGCTGTCGCCGAACGGAGTGAGGACGTGCCGAAGCTCCTCGCGGTCGATCGCTTCGCCCGCGATCAGCGCCTCGGTGCAGTAGCGGAAGCGAACCTCGCCGCTTCCGTGCAGCTCGATCTTGTCGCCTATCGAGAGCTTGTGCGAGCCAAGCCTGCGCGCCAGAAACGGCGCCTTGACCTTGCCGCCGACGAAGCGCTCGGCGCCGGCGATGAACTCCACGAAGCCGCTCGCGCCGGCGTCCACCACCCCGGCCGCCTTGAGCTGGGGCAGCATGTCGCGCGTCTTTTCCAGCGCATCGGACAGCGCCGGCCCGGCCCTGCGTAGCAACTCGGCGATCGACTGGGCGGAATCGGACTCGTGCCGCAGTGCCTCGGCCCAGGCGTGCATGACCGTGAGCATCGTTCCCTCTTTGGGCCGCGTGACGGCCTCGTAGGCGCGCAGGCGGGCGTTCTCGGCCGCATGTACCAGGCGCTCCTTGGCCACGCTCTGCGCGTCGTGCAGGGCCTCTGAGAGCCCGCTCAGAAACTGGGCGAAGATGATGCCGGAGTTGCCGCGAGCTCCGACCAGGGCGGCGTCGGCGATCGAGGACATCGTCTCGCCCGCCGAATCGGTCACCTCCGCTGACTCGAGCGCATAGGAAAGCGTGGCGGCGATGTTGGTGCCGGTGTCGCCGTCTGGCACCGGGTAGACGTTGATCTTGTTCAGGTAGTCCTGCTTGCGCTGTACCCGGTGCAGCCCGGACAGCAGCGCTTCGAACAGCTGGTGGCCGTCGAGGGTCTTTGTTGCTTTTGCCGCTTTCCGCATGATCTGGCGAGGAGCGTAGCGCTATGCAGGCGGTTTGTGGAGCAGATTGGTCAGCGTTCGACCGAGGCGCGAGCCACGGCGCGGGAAGGCGCCGCAGAAGCGCCTCGCCCCGGACGCCCGAGACGAGGCGCTAAGCGCACTGTAACCGGGATTCGACGGCGCCAGATCTCGAATGGGCGTTCCGCGCTCCAAGCGACTCGTTCAAGACGAGCTCGCAAAACGCGAGCTTGCCGTATTCCTGCGCTGTAGCCGCGGCGGCGGCCGAAGCCGAACTACTTGGCCGCGCGCTTCTCGGCGCGCTTCTCCTTGAGCGTCTTTTGTGGCGCCTTCTTCTGACCCCTCTTCGGCTTCTCGGAACCCTTCACCTTTACCTCCGGCCGGTAGATGACTCTGCGTGAAGGTTAGCCGAGCGGTAGGCCGTCAACTGGTTCGCTCGCCGCGTAGGACCGCCTCGCGCCCGCGTTATAAATTGGCTCACAGCATGGGTCCACTGGCCGACCTCGCCGTTCGCGCGCCGAGACGGGTGCTCTTGGCGACTCTTGTCTTTGCGGTTTTCACCGCCCTGTTCGGCTTACAGACCCCGCACCTGCTCGGCCGCGGCTCGAACGACTTCGTCGCCCGCGGTAGCCAGAGCCTGCTGGCCGAGCAGGGAATCGAGCGCGCCTCGGGCCTTTCGGCTGCGCCGCAGGTGCTCGTGCTGGTGCGCGCGCCAACGCCGCAGCGGCTCGCGCGGGTGTCGGCGGCGATCAGAGCCGAGCCGATCTTCCCGCTAGTTGCGGCGCCGCTCCGCTCCCGCGACGGCCGAGAGGTGCTGCTCGCCGCCTACGCTCGCGCCAACGTCTCGCAGCGCCTCTGGCGGGAGGCGGCCGAGCGCGTCGACACCCGCCTGGCGTCGATGAGCGGGGTGGAGATGGGAGGAACGGCACTCGCCACGGTGCAGGTCAACAACCAGATCCAGCACGACCTCACGCGCGCCGAGGCGATCGCCTTTCCGATTCTGTTTCTGCTCGCGCTGTGGGTCTTCCGCAGCTTCGTCGCGGCACTGCTGCCGCTTCTCTGCGGCAGCCTGACGATCCTTGGAGCGCTGCTGCTCCTACGCGGCCTGGATGCTCTGACGCCGATCTCGACCTACGCGCTGAACATCGTCACCGGCTCGGGGCTCGGGCTTGGCATCGACTACAGCCTGCTGCTCGTCTCGCGCTACCGCGAGGAGCTGGAACGGAGCGGCCCGGGCGCCGTGGCGCTGCGCACGACCGTCGCGACCGCCGGGCGGACGGTGGCCTTCAGCGCCGTAACGGTCGCGGCCGCAATCTCCACGCTGGCGATCTTCCCGCTCGGCTACCTGCGCTCGATGGGCATTGCGGGCGCGCTTGTGGCCTTGCTCGCCGGGCTGGTCGCGCTGACGGTGCTGCCGGCGCTCTTTGCAGTGCTCGGTGAACGCGTCAACGCGCTCGCGCCGCGCCGCTGGCGGCGAGCCGCCGAGCGCGCCGCGCGCGGCGAGCACGGTGCCTGGTACCGGCTCGCACATGTGCTGATGCTCCGGCCGATTCCGGTCGCCGCCGCCGCGACGGCGCTGCTCATCCTGCTCGGGCTGCCGTTTCTCGGAATCAGGTTCACGGGCATCGACGCCTCCGTCTTGCCGGCCGGGGTCAGCTCGCGCGTCGTCGATCAAGCGATTCGCAGCGATTTTTCGATAACGGCGGCCTCGCCCGCCTACGCGCTGCTCGAACACACGAGCGCGGCGCAGGCGGAGGCATACGCGGCACGCGTACGTGCGCTTCCCGACGCGGCGCTCGTCCAACCGGTGCGGCGGCTCGGCCCCGGCACCTTCGAGCTTCAGGCCTCGTCGGGAAAGACGTTCCTCGACGCAAGCTCGCAGCGGCTCGTGCGCGAGATGCGCGCGCTACCGCCGAGACCGCCGGTCGGCGGCTCGGCCGCGCGGTACCTCGACCAGAGGCACTCGATCGGCGCGGAGCTGCCGCTGGCGATCGGGCTGCTCTGCGCAGTTACCTTCGTCTTGCTCTACGCGGCGACGCGCTCGCTCGTCCTGCCGCTCAAGGCGCTGGTGATGAACTTCCTGACGCTCTCGGCCTCCTTCGGCATCCTCGTCTTCGTCTTCCAGGACGGACGGCTGCAGGGGTTGCTCGGCTACCGCAGCCAGGGGGCGATCGCGCTGACGCAGCCGGTCGTGCTGTTTGCGATCGCCTTCGGGCTGGCGACCGACTACGGCGTCTTCCTGCTGACGCGGATCCGCGAGGCCTGGGAGTCGGGGCTGCCGAACCGCGAGGCGGTCGCGGTCGGGCTCGAGCGGACGGGCCGGATCATCACCGCGGCGGCGCTTCTGTTCTGCATCGCGGTCGGCTCGTTCGCCACCTCGCAGATCATCCTCGTCAAGGAGATCGGGATAGGCATCGCGCTCGCCGTTTTGATCGACGCGTCGATCGTGCGCGCGCTGCTTGTGCCGGCGCTGATGGCGCTACTCGGACGCTGGAACTGGTGGCCCAGAAGCTCACCTCAGGCGGGAGCATGAGTAGGCGGGGTGACCGGCGACCGAGCGGCGAGTGCGATGATCCTTCCCGGGTTAGAGCATCGGGACGGCGGAGAGATGGAGGGGAGAGCGATGACGACCAGGGCCGACTTCACAGACGAGGAGTGGAAGCTGATTCTCGAGGCGCCGCCGAGTGCGGGCCTGATCGTGGTCGGCGCGCAGCGCGGCGGAATGCTCCGCGAGACGATGGCGGTAGGAAAGGCCTACGTCGAGGCGCGCCAGGAGCACGGCGCGAGCGAGCTGCTGGACGAGATCGTCGCAGCCAAGCCCGAGCGCGACCGCACGCGCTACCACTCCTTCGAGGAGCTGAAAGAGGCCGGCCTGCAGCACCTGCACGACGCGATCGAGCTACTGGAGAAAAAGGCGACGGCGCAGGAGGTTGAGGATTACAAGCGGTTTGTGCTGACGCTGGCGGCGAAGGTCGCAAACGCGCACCGAGAGGGCGCGCAGATGGTCAGCGACGGGGAGCGGACTGCGATTGAGGAGATTCGGGGGAGCTTGGGCTCCTAACCGCTCAGGCTCGGCCGGATCCTCTAGCGGCACGAGGCGAAGCGGTTCGCCGCCACGGGCAGCAGATGCAGGATGCTGCCGTGCAACCGCCCGTAGTTCTTCGCTCCGTGCCTTCTCAGGCAACGGTAGGTCGAGCGGCCGGGAATCAACTGCCGGCGCCCGTGCGAGTCGACCAGCCAGCTGATAACGAGTCCGCCGGCGACCTTCGAGGTGACGATGGAGCCCCTGAGGTCGCGCGCCGGCCAGCGCGGCCCCTTGTCGGCGAGGTGAAGGAAGTGGTTGGGCCAGTGGGCGCTTTTCCAGGCGATCATCTGCCTGGTCGTGTGGTTGTAGCCGTAGCTGTCGTCGCTGATCGTGATGCCCGAGGCGCTGACTGATTCGACATAGGCGACGTGCGTGCTCCACTCCGCGATCGCGCCGATCGCCGGGCGCATGTTCACCTTCCGGCGCGAGACGTGCCGGTACCAGCTTCCGGCGTTGTCGTACCAGCCCGGGAACTTCAGTCCGTTCTTCTTCAGCCGAAAGGCGGCATAGAGCGTGCAGTTGTGCGGCCCGGCCGAGTTGTAGCTGGCCTGGGCGCCGCCGTACCTGGCCCAGGGCCAGCCCGATCTGCGCACTGTTTGATAGCGGTAGCCGGCGCGCGCGCACTTGTAGCCCTGGGAGATGCACTTGAGCCTGTTGCCGTCCTTTGGATAGGAGCCGGGCGAGCTGCCGACAGCGCCGGCGAGGGTCGGGAAGGCGGCGAAGGTCGCGGCGGTGGCCGCGGCCGTGGCTGCGAGTAGGACCAGGGTTCGGCGGCGGTTGCGGTTCGGCTGGATGGGCTGCCTCCGTCTCGGGGTTGGGGCCGGGGGTGCGGCGAGGAGGTTAGCAGGGGGTTGGGACGTGGGTTGGGGCGGTGGTGAGGTTTTTATTAACGACAAGGTGGACGCCGCGCCGTGCGGGCGGGGAGGGGTTGAGCGAGGCGGAGAGGGCGGCGACTTAGGAGATTTGGGGGTTTTTGGGCAGGAGTTGAGGGATAGGGAAAGATCGCGAGTAGTCGCAATCTATGCGTCTGTGTCTTGACGTCGAAGCCGGCTGGCCCGCTTCGCCGACACCGTGTCGTAGGCGAGCTCCGCCGACAGCCTCTACGGCCACCCCCTCAACCCCGCCCGCAACTCCCGCCACCCCGGCAAGAACTCGTCCATCAAAGCCCGAAACCGCGCCCCATGCGACGCCTCCAGCATGTGCACCAGCTCGTGAACAACCACATACTCCAGGTACTCGGGCGCCCTCTTCGCCAGCTCGCTGTTGAGCCGGATCGTCCGAGCGACCGGATTGCAGCTCCCCCACCTCGTCTTCATCCGCTGCACGAAGAGCCGCTGCATTTCGACGCCGACCACCGGCTCCCAGCGCGCGATCAGCGGCGCCGCGGCTCGCTCCAGCTCCGCGCGGTACCAGGCCTCCACGACCGCCTGCCTCGTGTCGGCGTCCGCTCCCGGACGCACGACCAGCAGCAGCGCGCTCGGGGTCAGCTCGAGCGACGGCGCCCGCTTTGCGCAGGCGACCTCGAGCGTTCGGGGCCGGCCCCAGACGTAGTGACTCTCGCCGCTCGAGTAGTCGCGGGCGGTCGCTCGCTCCTGTTCTCTGAGCCTGGTCTGTTGCTTCTCGATCCAGCCGAGCTTGGAGCCGGCGAAGGCGTGGATCTCGTCGAGACTCATCCGCCGCGGCGCCGAGATGCGCACGGCGCCGGCCGGCGGGTTGACGCTCAGGCGAATGTTCTTGATGTTCTTGCGAGTCAGGTCGGCCGTGATGCCGCCCAGCTCGATCTGCGTAATCGTCATCGCTGCTCGTCCCGCGCTTTCTCTCGCCGCCGGTCGTTGCTCCGCCGCCGCCCAGCATCCCAGAGAGGACGGTCGGATCGCGGCGAGACTTTGCGCCCCTGTCGCTCCAGCCGAGGGCACGCCGACTAACTAGGAACCGTCTATCTCCCGGTCGGCCAGTCGCTGATTCGCCACTCGATCCGCTTTCCGAGCACGGCGGCGAGTTTCTCGATGGTCGAGAGCTTCGTATCGACGCTCGCCGACTCGAGCCGGGCGACCTGCGACTGCGAGGTGCCCATTGCGGCCGCAACCTCCGTCTGGGTAAGACCGGATGCTTCGCGTTCCCGGGCCAGGGCGAGGAGAAGCTTGCGGCGCTCTTCTGCCGCCCTAACGAGCGCCGGGAAACGCGGATTCCTGGCACTTCGCTCGCGAATCACCTCTGCGAGGAAATCTTGGTCCATCTCACTCCTATCTCTGCTTACACCACTTATGGTATCTTATATATTAGTTAACCCGAAACACCATTTCGTCAGATCGTTCGTCGAGCGCGAGCACGCCAATCACGAAGCCGGCGCTTGGTCAGCTCGATCGTCTCCCGGGGCAATCGCTCTTGCTTCTTCGAGAACGCTTCGAGCGCCAGAAGCACCTGATGGTGCTCGCCCTTCCGAACGAAGAGAATGCGGAACGTCTGCCTGTTTCCTTCCGCTTTCACCTCGTAGATCTCACCCTCGACATGTTTGGCGTGGCGAACACCTTCCTTCGCCACGACCTTCATCGCCGCGACGATGTCGGCAGCGTCCTCGTCGCTCAGGCTGTCGAGAAACTGCTTGGCAGGGCGGTGGCCTCCGGCTGTGCGACAGTCGCGCCAGCGACGTTTCGGTTCGGATCTATCTCGTTTGCGCGGCACCGCCCGAACCTAACGTCCTCGCGCGGCCGAACCGCCTCCAGTTTTGTGACGATCCTGTAAATCCGAGTGCGAAGTGGTTCAGGTCGGACCCACGGTTCAGCGCCAGTACAAAAGCCGGTGCCGCTCCGACGCATACCGATCGAGCCACGGCTCAACCGGCGCCGCGGTCTCGAGCACATCGCTCCAGCTCCAGAAGGCGAAGTCACGCGACGTGGAACGGGCGAGCAGGCCGGCGAATGCCTCGGCCTCGGCCTCGATCCGGTCGGGCGGGCCCAGGTTGACGAGCAGGAAGTCGGGAATCTCGAGCGCCTCGGCCAGCCCGATCCCGATCCGCCAGTTTCGGGTCAGCTCGTAGTAGCCGGCCGCCGCGACCGACTCGGGGAAGACGGCAAACAACTCGGGGCGATCGAGGTAGCGGGGGAAGCCGTGGAAGTTCTCGCGGCACTCGTTCGCGCTCAAGAACTTGGCCTCGACGAAGACGATGAGCTCCGGCCAGGCCACGATCACGTCGGGCTCGCTGAAGGACGCCGCCGATTCGCCCAGCGAGCGGCAGACCTCGGCGAGCGCCGCGGCCATCTCGGGGGCGCGCTCACCGCTTACCGGGGCGCCCCACAAAAGCAGCGCCGGCTCGCCCGCTGGGTGCTGCGGCACGACTAAGGCGTCCAGGCGCCCCTGTCGCTCGAGGCCGCGCATAACCGTCCAGACGATCGCGTCCTCGGAGGTCTCGAAGCAGAACTTCGTCTGCTTGCCTCGCCTGCCTCGGCGATTGAGCGAGTGCGCGAGCGCCTCGGCCAGCCCGGGGCGCACCTGCCTGGGCACGTTCAGCTCGGGGCTCGCGACGATCATCACGCGATCGGCCTCGTTCATCGCGTTGGAGTAGGAGGCGCCGCACTCGCAGCGGTAGATGCACTGCTCGCGCTTTGAGACGGTCAGGCGCCGGCCGAGGCTCGCCGCGAGCGCCTTGTCGGGCTTGATCAGGCTCTGGCAGGCCCGGCAGCGCATCTCTCGGAATTCGGTTCGCGGCCGATCGGCCATCGACTTCCTCCGGCGGCTGCTCGAGGGCGCGGCGCACTCCTCGGGCGGCCGTCTTCGCTGTAAGCATCATAAGCCGCATTCCGTAAATCGATGAGCGCGCCGCTCGCCGGCTGCCGTCAATATCGCCTGCTAGCGTCACCGTGGCTAGCGAGAGAAAGCGAGACGCCCGTGTACTTCCTGGTCAAGGTGAGAGTCGATTTGGAGAAGATCGCCGAATTCGGCGCCAGGCTGCAACGGGGAGAGCTCGACAACAGCAGCATCCTGCACACGTTCTGCCTCGCGGATGATCCTGCCGTCGGCCTGGCGGTCTGGGAAGTCGAGAGCGCCGAGGCGTTCGAGACCAGGTTCGCTCCCTGGCGCCCCTACTACAGCGCGATCGAGGTGAGCGAGGTCGTCACGCCCACCGAGGCTCAGCGACTGTTGTTGCAGGGTATGAGCGAGTAGCGCCGAGCCGCTACAACCGCCCGACAGCCTCCACGATCTCCCCGCGCAGCCGCTCTTTCGCTTTCTTCGAGGCGCCGAGCTCGTCCAGCGCCAGCAAGGCCGCGCCGACGATCGGCGGCGCCTCGTTCACGCGGGCGCTGATCTTCGGCCCGACCTCCCTCAGACCCGCTTCGATTCCCTCGAGCAGCCGCGCGTTACGGGCCTGCAGCAGCCCTCCACCCAGCAGCACCTCGGCCGGCCCGCCCGCCATGTCCAGGCGCAGCAGCGCCGCGCGGGCAAACGCCACGACCTCGGCGGCGAGCCGGTCGACGATCGCCGCGGCGGCGGAGTCGCTATCCGCCAGCCCGAAGACGAGCGGCGCGAGCTCGCCGAGGCGCTCCTCGGCGATCTGCTCGAAGTGGATGGCCTCGGTCACTTCCAGCGGCCGTTTCAAACCGAAATAGGCCGGCACCTTCTCCTCGAGTGCCGTCTTCGGTCCGCGTCCGTCCTCGCTCCTGACCGCCGCGCCGAGCGCGGCCAGGCCCACGTCTTGGCCTCCGCCCCACTCGCCGCTGATCTCGCCGATCGCCGCGAAGCGCGCGCTGCGCCCGCCCGGCGCCACCCCGACACAGTTGATGCCCGAGCCGCAGACGACGGCGACGCCCGCGCCCGTGTCGGTGCCGGCGCGCAGCACGGCCAGGGTGTCGTTTCCGACCAGCGTTCTCTCCGCCCAGCCGCGCTCGCTTGCCAGCTCGAGCAGCCTCCTCTCCTCGACCGGATAGTCGAGGCCGGAGAGCAGGATCTGCGCCAGCTCGGCCATGGGCTGCGGCGCCGGGTAGAGGCCCGCCCCCAGGCAGGCGCGCTCGATCAGCGCTGAAAGCGCCTCCAGGCAGCGCTCGAACCCGAGCAGCTGCGGCGAGGAGACGGGGCCGCGCACCAGCGCCAGCAGCGACCCGTCCGCGCGCGCGAGCGCCAGATCGGTCTTCGAGCCGCCTCCGTCCACGGCCAGTACCAGGCGCTCGTTCATCTCTTCTCTCCCGGGAAGAACTGTGGCAGATGCGGAGCATCCGCCTCGAGCAGGCGCTCCAGCAACTCCTCGACGATCGACAGCTGCCCGATCAGCGGGTGGGCGAGCAGGGCCTTGTGGGCCAGGGCGCGATCGCCCGTGACGGCCGCCTGGACGGTGAGCCGCTCGTAGGCCGCCACGTGCTGCACCAGGCCGAGCATTTCTGAGGCGAGCGGCTCTTGCTCGAGCGGCACGGCGCCTTCGGCCTCGATCCGCGCCGGCACCTCCACCACGTCGTCGTCCGCCAGCCCGGCCAGCGTGCCTTCGTTCCTTACATCCACGACGTGGACGTCGCCGGCGGCGGAGGCAAGCGAGGCGATCAGCCCGGTCGCCGCCTCGCTGTAGAAGGCACCGCCCCTGTGCTCCAGCAGGGTGGGCTTGTCGGCCAGGTCGGGGTCGGCATAGATGCCGAGCAGCTCGCGCTCGATCTCGGTCACCTCGAGCGCGCGCGGCTTGCTCTGGCGCTGTTCGTCCAGCACCTGGTCGTGCAGGTAGAAGTAGCGCAGGTAGTAGGAGGGAACGGCGCCCAGCTCGTCGAGCAGGCGCCGCGGCAGCTCGATCTCGGCCGCGATCTCCTCGCCGTGCGCCGCAAGCAGCTCGCCCAGCACGTCGGCGCCGTCCAGGCGCACGGCGCGCACCCAGGTCAGATGGTTGAGACCGACCTGATCCACGGCGACGTGCTCGGGCGCCACCTCGAGCAGGCGGGCGAACAGGCGCTGCAGCGTGATCGAGACGTTGCACAGGCCGATTGCCCGGTGCCCGGCGTCGAGCAGCGCCCGGGTGACGATCCCGACCGGGTTGGTGAAGTCCGCGATCCAGGCTCCGTCGGCCGAGCGCGCGGCAGCCCGCTCGGCGATCTCGAGCACCACCGGAACGGTGCGAAGCGCCTTGGCAAAGCCGCCCGCGCCGGTCGTCTCCTGGCCGATGCAGCCAAGCTCGAGCGGCACCGTCTCGTCGCTCAGGCGCGCCTCCTGCCCGCCGACCCGGATCTGCAGCAGCACGAAGTCGGCGCCGTCCAGCGCGCGGTCGAGCTCGCCGGTTAGGGTCAGCCGCCCGGCGAAGCCCTGGCGCTCGAGCATCCGCCCGGCCAGCCCGCCGACGACCTCGAGCCGCCCGGAATCGACGTCCTGCAGCGCGAGCTCGGTCACGTCCAGCCGCCCCCGCTCGCGCTCCAGGCACGAGACGAGCTCGGGTGTGTAGGTCGAGCCCGCGCCGACGACGGCGATCTTCATCGCTCTAGATTAAGCGCCGGGTCTCGCAATCTACAAACACGCCCTACAATCCGACTGACCGGTCCATACGCGAGCGAAAGGAGACAGATGAGACTCGGCCGCTCCGCGATCGCCTTCTCTCTGGCCCTGCTCGTCGCCTTCACGCTGCTCGTCACCGGCGCCGACGCCGCCAAGATCGTCCGCGTCGGCCGGGCTCAAAACGGCAAGAGCGTCATCGTGAAGCGCGGCGCGCAGCTCCTCGTCTCGCTCAAGGGCAATGCCACCACCGGCTTCGCCTGGAAGATCAGGTCGGTGAAGAAGTCGGTGCTGAAACCGCTCGCCGTGAAGTACGTTCCGAGCCGGAATCCGAAGCATCTCGTCGGTAAGGGCGGCGTCTACAAGCTCCGCTTCAGGGCACGAACGACCGGCATGACGGTGCTCAAGCTCGTCTACGCGCGGGGCAAGAAGCGCGCCGGCTCGTACTGGCTGCGCGTCATCGTGAGCGGACGCGGCGGCTAGGCTAGGCATCCGCGTCCGGGCCTGAGATCGAACAGAACGAATCGCTCGCTGAGGAAACCGGCCGTTTCGGGCGCTTGTGCGCGCGGAGCGGGTTTCGGAGCGTTGACGCAGGCCACAGCTGACCCCCGACAGCGGGACTATGATGCCGCCCAATGCGTGCCCCTCGCCGTACACTCACCGGGCCGGTGCTCGGCGGATTGCTTGCCCTGGCACTGATCGTCGGCCTGTCCGCCGCGGCGGCCGCCAAGGCCGGCCCGCAGGCCGCACGCAGCGTCAGGGTCAGCGCCAGCTTGAGCGAATCGCCCTTCGCGACCAACGAAGCCGACTCGGTCCGGCTCTTCTATCGCTTCTCGGGCAAGAGCAGGAGCTTCAGCTACCACCTCTCGCTCAAGAAGAGGTCGTACTGGCAGACACTGCGGCGCGTAGCGCTGCGGGGGAACTTCAAGGGTAAGCGCAGCATGACGATCGCCAAGCTGTTCAAAAACAAGCGAGTCGCCGTCGGTCGCTACCGCCTCGACCTCAGCGCCGACGCCCGCAGCAGCACGCTCTACTTCAACGTCGTCAAGCCGCTCAAGACGGCGACCGTTCCCGTCGCCGCCGCGGATTCCCACAGCTGCGCCGTCGTCAAGGGCGGCAAGGTCAAGTGCTGGGGCGACAACGCCTATGGCGAGCTCGGCAACCGCTCGACGACCGACAGCATCACGCCCGTCTTCGCCACGGGGGTCAGCAAGGCCAAGGCCGTCGCAACCGGGGCTTTCACGACCTGCGCGCTCGTCTCCGGCGGAAAGATCACCTGCTGGGGCGACAATGCCCACGGCAAGCTCGGCAGCGGCCACAAGGATCCGGCCACCAGCTCGCTCCCGATCTCGGTCAGCGGAATGGCGCACGCCGTTGCCGTCAGCTCCGGGGTCGACCACTCCTGCGCGCTGCTCGCCGGCGGCGCGGTCAGGTGCTGGGGCCGCAACAACTCCGGCGACCTCGGCAGCAGCAAGAGCTTCAGCACGGTTCCGCTCAACGTCGCCGGAATCACCAGGGCTATCGCGATCAGCGCCGGCTTCCGCCACAACTGCGCCCTGCTTGCCAACCACAAGGTCGTCTGCTGGGGTAACAACCACTTTGGCCAGCTCGGAAACGGCAAGACGCGCAACAGCAAGAAGCCCGTGACGGTGAAGGGAATCAAGAAGGCGATCGCCGTCAGCGCCGGTAACGACCACAGCTGCGCCGTCCTCTCCAATCACACGGTCAGGTGCTGGGGCCGCGCCGACGGCGGAACGCTGGGCGACGGACTCGAAAGCCACGGCCACAAGGACAAGGCAGGAATCGACTTCAGGCCCGTCGCCGTCACGGTCAAGACGATCTCGACCGCCACCTCCGCGCGACCAGTGCGGTTACCAAGGCTACCTCCGTCAGCGCCGGTAGCGGCTTCAGCTGCGTCCGGCTCTCCACCAAGCACCTCCAGTGCTGGGGCAAGAACTCGAGCGGCCAGCTCGGTAACGGCGCCACCACTAACAGCTCCACCGCCGTCGCGGTGAGCGGAATAAGCGCGGCGGTCGCGGTCAGCGTCAGCGCGGGCTCTTTCGGCGAGGGTCACGCCTGCGCCGTCGTGTCGGGCGGCAAGATCAAGTGCTGGGGCAAGAACGACGAGGGCCAGCTCGGAAGCGTCGGCCAGAACTTCAGCGCGACTCCCGTCGCCGACGCGATCACGGGCGCCGGCGCGATCGCCTCCGGCGACGCCTACAGCTGCGCTCTGCTCTCCGACGGAACGGTCAAGTGCTGGGGCCAGAACTCCGCCGGCCAGCTCGGTAACGGCTCCATCTCGAGCAGCCCGACTCCCGTTCCCGTGAGTGGTGTCGCCGGCGCCTCGGCCGTTGCCGCCGGCTCGTCACACAGCTGCGCCGTCGTCTCCGCGGGCGCCGTCTACTGCTGGGGCGACAACTCCGCCGGTCAGCTCGGCGACGGCTCCAGCACGAGCAGCCCGACGCCGGTCGCGGTCGGCGGACTCACAACCACCGCCAAATCCGTCGCCGCCGGCGCTTCACACAGCTGCGCCCTGCTCACCGACGGCACCGTCCAGTGCTGGGGCGACAACTCCGCCGGTCAGCTCGGCAACGGCTCCAGCACGAGCAGCCCGACGCCGGTCGCGGTCGGCGGCCTCACGACGACCGCCAAGGCCGTCTCCGTCGGCCGCGCGCACAGCTGCGCCCTGCTCACCGACGGAACGATCGAGTGTTGGGGTGCGGCCGGCCTGCTCGGCGACGGCTCCGCCAGCTCCAGCTCGACCGCGGTCGCCGTCAGCGGTATCGCTGGCGCGAAGGCCGTAACCGCCGGCGACGGCCACAGCTGCGCCCTGCTCTTCGACGGGACGGCCGAGTGTTGGGGTGGCAACCTCGCCGGCGAGCTTGGTATCGACGTCGCCGCCAAGTACAGCCTGACCCCGGTCGCCGTGCCCGGAATCGGCGGCGCCCTATCGATCAGCGCCGGCTCAGCCAGTAGCTGCGCCGTCCTTTCCACGGGCCTCGTTAAGTGCTGGGGCGACAACAGCAAGGGCAAGCTGGGAAACGGCTCCACGACGAACAGCTCCAGCCCGGTCACGGTGAGCGACATCACGGGCGCTCTCAACGCCAGTGTCGGCGCCTCGCACAGCTGCGCCCTGCTCACGAGCGGCACCGTCAGGTGCTGGGGCGATAACGCCGCCGGCGAGCTGGGCGTCGGCCCGTTCGACTACAGCTCGAACCCGGTCGAAGTCGTCGGGCTTCCCTAGCTCGTTCCCACAGACGGCTCGGCCCGCGGATGGCGCGACACCTCGACCCGCGGCAGCCAGCCGAGCCAGCTCGGCAGGTACCAGCTGCGCTTGCCGAGCAGGCTGAGCGCGCTCGGTAGCACGACCGAGCGGACGATCGTGGCGTCGAGGAAGAGCGCGACCGCCACGCCGAAGCCCATCTGCTGGAAGGCCACCATCTCGCCGCTGGCGAAGCCCGCGAACACGGCGATGATGATCAGCGCAGCGCCGGTGATGATGCGCGCCGTCGAGGCCACCCCCGCGCTGACCGCGTCGCGAGTCGAGCCGCTCTGGTCGAAGCGCTCCCTGATCCGGCTCATCAAGAAGACCTGGTAGTCCATCGAGAGCCCGAACAGCACCGAGAACAAAAACAGCGGCACCCAGGCGTCGATCACAGGCACCTTCTGGAAGCCGAGCAGGCCGGCGCCGATACCGTGCAGGAAGACGAGCGTGAGCACGCCGTAGGCCGCTGCGACCGAGAGCAGGTTGAGCGCGATCGAGACCAGCGCGACGACAATCGAGCGGAAGGCGACGGTGAGCAAGACGAAGCTGAGCCCGAGCACCAGCGCCAGCACGAGCGGCGTGGGGTTGGTGACCGCGTTGAAGTAGTCGGAGTAGAGCGCGGTACGACCTCCGACGAGCACCGTTGCCCCGCTGCCGGCGAAGTACCGGGGGATGATGGTGCTACGGAGCTCGCGAAGCGCCGAGACCGCGGCGGCGCTGCTCACGTCGCCGCGCACCGGTACGTCGAGCAAGAGCACGTCGCTTTGCACGGGCGAAGTGACGATCGCGCCGGGCGCGAAGCGCGGATCGGTGGCGAGCCTCCTTTCCAGCTTGACCAGATCGGCACGGGTCGAGGCATTCCCACCTTGCGTCACGATCCGCGCCGGGTAGGGGCTCTGGGCCGGAAACTCTCGCTGCAGCGCGACGTAGCCCTGCTTGGAGGGCAGGCGGTTAGGCAGCGTGTTGACGCCGTTCTCGCCCACGTGGAGGCCGAGGGTCGGGCTGGCGATCGCAAGCATCGCACCGACAGTCACGAGCAGGCTGAGCACCGGGCGGCGTAAAACGGACTCGACGATTCTCTGCCAGAAGCGACCTTCCGCGGTGTCAGTACGACCGATGTTTCGCCCAATGATCGGGACGCGCAGCGCATTCACCCGGTCGCCGAGCAGGCCGAGAATGGCCGGCAAGAGCGTCAGCGCCGCGGCGACCGACACGATGCCGACGACGATCGCGCCGGTGGCGAGGCTGCGCATCACCGAGGTCGGCACCAGAAACATCCCGAAAAGCGCGATCACGAACGTTCCGCCGCTGAAGCTGACGGCCCTTGACGCCGTCGCCCCCGCGGCCCTGATCGCCGCCTCCTTTACCGTGCCGGCGGCGCGTTCCTCGCGGTAGCGCGAAAGGACGAACAGCGAGTAGTCGATCCCCAGCGCGAGCCCCATGCCGGTGAGCATGTTCACGATGAAGACCGAGAAGCCGAACTGAAGCGAGAGCGCCGAGACGATGCCCATCCCCACGGCGATCGAGACCAGTGCCATCAGCAGCGGCACCAGCCCGGCCACGACCGCCCCGAAGACGAGCAGCAGCACGATCAGCGCGGCCGGCAGCCCGAGGGCGAGCTCGCCCTGCTCGAGATCGTGCTGGGAGATCGCCGCGAAGTCGCTTCCCACCGTGTGATCGCCGGTGATGGCCACGTCGAAGCCGGCCTGTCCGTTTGCCTTCTTGACCAGCGAAACCACCGGCTCGATCGCCTTGTCGGTCTCGACGTAGAGCTGGATCACGGTCGCGTGAGCGTCGCTCGAGACGAGCGTGCGCCCGTCGCTGAGATAGCTGCGCAGGTTTAGCACCTTCCCCGTCGCCTTGCTCTCGCGTGCCAGCCGCGCGACGAAGGCGCGAAACTGGGGAGTGTCGACCCCGTAGCGAGCGGAGTGGACGACGATGATGTCGCTGACCTGGCGCTTGAGGTCGGCCGGCGTCGGCGGGAACGCCTTGTCGATCAGGTCATTGGCTCTGGTCGATTCCGGCTTCCCCGAGACGTTGCCGTCGGAGCTGAGCCCGCGCAGGGAGGTCGCGGTCAGAGCGAGCGCGGCGACGACGGCCAATCCCCAAAGCGCCAGCGTCCGCCACGGATGCGCCGCGCAGACTCGCGCCAGCCTCTCCGTCAAGCCCTGCTTCGATCCGGCCACGGCGTTGTCCCTCTCCGAGTCTTGAGGTTTCTATTCCCGTATACGCCGTAGGTGTACGGCGTAGATCGACACCGTATACACGCGCAGCTAGACTGTCAAGCACAGTGGCGACCGAGCTGAGACCCGAGCGCAAGACGCTGTCGCGGCGCGCCGTGATCGAGGCGGCGCTGGCCGTCGGCGACAGCGAGGGATTGGACGCCGTCAGCCTGCGCCGGGTGGCACGCGAGCTGGGCGTGACGCCGATGGCTCTCTACCGCTACGTCGACAGCAAGGAGGGGCTGCTGGCCGCTGTCGCCGAGCGCGCCTTCGAGGAGTTCGAGCTGCCCGCGGAGACGGACGACGACTGGCGCGAGGAGATGAAGGCCCTGGCGCGCTCGTTCCGGCGCCTGCTCCTGGCTCATCCCACCGTCGCCGCACTCTTCTCCTCCCATCCCGCCGAGATCTCCCGGAACGGAGCCCGCATCATCGAGGTCGTGCTTGGTGTTCTCAGGCGCGCCGGCTTCCCGCCCCATGAGGCCGCCCTGGTCGAGAGCGAGTGCGAACGCTTCATCCTCGGGCTGGTCGTGCTCGAGATGGGCGGCGGCCCACAGCTCTGCCCGTTCAACCCCAAGGCTGCTCACTCGCGCGAGGCAGCAGAGAAGCTCGCGCAGCTTCCCCAGGAGGAGTTCCCCAATCTGCTCGAGGCACTCCCCTACTTCAACGACTGCAAGGACGCCGACTGGGCCTTCGAGTTCGCGCTGGAGCTGATCGTCGGTGGGCTCGAGCACCAGCTCGAACGGGCCGCCCAACCCAACCCGAGCTAGCGCAAGAACTGAGCTCGCTCAGCTGAGGTAGACCGGCTCGCTCACGTTTTTGTTGACGCCTCCTGCGCCCAGGCGCTCTTCCTCTTAAAATCGCGCCGGCCGTCGCTAAAACCCGCTCGACGTAGCCCTACACGCTGCAGCTACCGTGGAAGAACGCCCGTACAGGGCGAGTCCCGGCCGAAGAGTGGGTGTCGGGTTCGAGGGGGTAGCTCGATTCACGCGATGTCTCGTCATGTTCGGCCCCGCCTCTCCGTTTTCGGCCTCGTCTTGCTAGGCATGGCCGTGCTGCCGCTGGTCGGCAGGATCGGCTCGTATCCGGCGGCGGCGCAGGCGGCGCCCGGCGCGGGAAGGCTCGCGGCCAGACTGGCCGTCAAACGGCTGGCGCCCGTCCAGGCAAGCCAGATCAGACTCGACTACCGCTTCCAGCGCCCGAGCACTCGCTTCTCCTACCGGTTGCAGCGCAAACAGAACGGTAGATGGGTCGCGCTTCACGCCGTCTCGCGGAAAGGTCACTTCACGGGCACGCACAGCACGACCGTCAAGCACGTCTTCGGTCACAGGGCGATTCGAGCCGGCAGCTACCGCCTACGCCTCCGCGCCGACCGGAACCGCGTCTCACTCAAGTTCTCGGTCTTCGCCGCCAAGCCCGTCACGGACGCCACGAGCGTCAGCGCGGGCGGCACGCTGACCTGCATCCTCGTCAGTGCCGGCGACGTCAAGTGCTGGGGCTACAACCTCGACGGCGAGCTCGGTAACAGCACCATGACGAACAGCCGGACGCCCGTCCGGGTGAGCGGAGTCACGGGCGCGATCGCCGTGAACAGCGGCTACAAGCACACCTGCGTCGTCTTCCCCGCCGGCACGGTGAGTTGCTGGGGTTACAACCAGATGGGCGCGCTCGGCAACGGCACCACGACGAACAACTCCGTACCGACGGCCGTGAGCGGTCTCAGCGGCGTCGCCACCAGCAGCTCGGGCGCGGCTCACACCTGCGCCGTGCTCACCAGCGGAGAGCTCTATTGCTGGGGCGACAACGAGGTCGGCGAGCTCGGAACCGGCAGCGTCAACAAAGGCGCACCCTTCGGAATCTCGAACCCCGTGCAGGTCGAAAGGGGCTTGAAGATCGTCGGCGTCAGCGCCGGCTTCGTCAACACCTGCGCCCTGATTGCGGGTGGCTCGATCGACTGTTGGGGCTACAACCACGACGGCGAGGTCGGAGACGGGACGGTAAACCACATCCGGCCGTACGCCAATCCGACTCCCTCACGCGTCGTGGGCATCAGCAAGGCGCTCTCGATCAGCGCCGGCTACTTCCACACCTGCGCCCTGATCGAGGGTGGCAGCGTCAAGTGCTGGGGCTACATCACGGCCAGCGATTTTGCCCCCACGCCGCTGCTGGAGAGCGCCATTCCCAAGCAAGTGCCCGGCATCAAGAATGCAATCGCGATCAGCGCCGGCGGCTTTCACGCCTGTGCCCTGATCGCCGGCGGCAGCGTCAAGTGCTGGGGAGCCGACCAGTTCGGACAGCTCGGCGACGGAAGGCTGCAGGACAGCGCCAAGCCGGTCACGGTGATCGGGATCAAGCACGCCGTCTCGATCAGCTCCGGCGTTCTTGACAGCTGTGCCGTGCTCGCGGGCGGCGCGGTCAAGTGCTGGGGCGGAAACGACGAAGGCGAGCTCGGAACGGGCACCCTGACGGCGAGCTCACGCCCGATCAGCGTGGTTCAGCCGGTCAAGTAGAAGGCGGCTCGAACGCGGCGCGCGGCGCCGATCGCTAGGATCGTCGGCGATGTTTGCTTCTCTTTTCTGGTTTTTACTTCCCATCTGGATTCTGCTCTTCTTCGTGCTGCTGCTCGGAGTCTTCGCCATCCTGAGCCGCATCAAGGGCGGCCGCTACATGCGCCCGATCGTGGCCGGGCTGATGAAGGTTCCGCTGCTCGGGCGCGGGCTACGGAGACTCTCGGAGTCGGCCATGGAGCGCTCGAACCCGCTGCTCGCCGGCGCGATCAAGAAGCTCGAGCGAGCCGGCGCGATGCGCGACCCGCAGCGAATGCAGAAGGCTCTCTCGCTGCTCTCCTCCGCCGAGCGGCGCGCCTGGATGGAAGCCGCAGACCAGCAGCAGCAAAGCACCGGCTCGGGCGTGTCCAACAGGCAGATACGGCGCCAGCTCGAGCGCCAGGGCCTGCAGCAGAAAAGCGCCAAGGACAAGGCCAAGGACAAGCGCAAGGCCAAGAAAAAGAAGAAGAAGGACGAGATAGAAGAAGAGCGCCGCGGCCAGAGCCGCAGGCGCGGAAAACCGGGCAGTCGCCGCCGCGGCCGCTAAAGTGCCGGTCGAATCTCGCTGCGGCCGTTTTGCGGCGGCCTCCCCAACGCACTCGGCTCTCGTCGTGGGGAACCGCGCCTAGCGCTCGAGCAGCGCCACCGCCTGAGCCGCCAGTCCCTCGCCGCGGCCCGCGAAACCGAGCCCGTCGCTGGTAGTGGCCCGAACGGTCACCCGCCCCGGCCCGACCGCCAGCGCCATGCCCAGACGCCCCTGCATCTCGCCGCGCAGGGCCGCGATCCGTGGCTCCTCGCCTACGAGGACGCAGTCGGCGTTGATCAGCGCCCAGCCCGCGCCGCGCACCTCGCCGTAGGCGCGGGCGAGCAGGTCGAGCGAGTCGGCACCCTTCCAGCGCTCGTCGCTGGAAGGAAAGAGCGAGCCGATGTCGCCCAGTCCGGCCGCACCGAGCAGGGCGTCGATCAGCGCATGCGCGATCACGTCGCCGTCGGAGTGTCCGGCCAGGCCGCGCTCGTGCTCGATCACGACGCCGCCCAATACGAGCGGCACGCCGGCGGCGAAGGCGTGCGCGTCGATGCCGATGCCTACCCTGAGCTCACTCATCGTTCCTCCTCGGCCAGCCAGCTCTCGACCAGAGCCAGATCGTCGCTCGTCGTAACCTTGTGCAGGCGCCGGTCGCCCTCGACCCAGCGGACGCGACCGCCCTGCCGCTCTACCAGCGTCGAGCAGTCGGTCGCCTCGTCGTGCTCGGCTGCATAGGCGGCGCGCAGCGCCTCGGCGCGAAAGGCCTGCGGCGTCTGGACGGCGACGAGCGAGCTGCGCTCGAGCGTCTCGACGACGCGTTCGGCCTCGACGCGCTTGATCGTGTCGGACGGCGGCAGCGCCGGCACGACCGCGTCCCAACCCTGCGCCAGCGGCCCTAACACACGCTTCACGACCTCTTCGCTCACGAGCGGCCGAGCAGCATCGTGCACAAGCACCAGCTCGGCCTCGGCCGGCACCTCCGCCAGGGCCAGGCTAACGCTTTCGCCGCGCTCGCGGCCCCCGCGCACGACCGTGCTGACCTTGCTGCAGCCGAGCTCCTCGGCAAGCAGGATGGTGGCCTCCTCCCAGCCGGGCGGAGCCGCCACGACCAGGCCCGCAACAAGGTCGCAGTCGTCGAGCCGCCTCAGGCTCTCGGCGAGAAGCGGCCGCCCGCCGAGCGCCGCAAAGGCCTTTGGCCGGGTACCGGCGAGGCGCTTCCCCGCCCCGGCAGCGCAAACGACAACCCAGGCCGACGCGCTCGTCACAGTCGATTCGCGAGCCGCTGTCTCGCCGACGGCGAACCGGCCGCCGCGACTAGACGGAGGCTGCTACCGCCTCCGGCTCCGGCTTGCTCACCTTCGACGCCGCCTTCTTGCCGTTCCTGGCCAGCACGTTCTCCAGCCACGCGGCCGCCTCTTCCTCGTTCAGATCGAGCGCGTACATGAGTTCGCTGGAAAGAATCTTCTTGGCCTTCACGAACATCTGCTTCTCGCCGGTCGAGAGACCCTTCTCGAAATCGCGCAAGGACAGGTTCTGCACGACTTCCGACAGCTCGAGGATGTCACCCGTCTTCATCTTGTCGCGGTTGTGCTTGAAGCGGCGGTTCCAGTTCTTCGGCA
>CAZWTK010000012.1:5287-59240 GCA_964636655.1 uncultured Gaiellales bacterium | reverse complement strand
GTCAGGCGTTTCCGCTTCCGCCATCCGACCGCCTCGGGCAAGACGATCGCGGCGGCCGGCTTCGTCGAGGCGGCGCGAACAGTTGGTGTGCTCATTCTCACCCACCGGCGCCTGCTCGTGAGCCAGTTCCGCCACGATCTCACTGAGACCGGCTACGCCAAGCGCTTCTCGGATGTGATCCTGCGCGGGCACCGCGTTCGCAAACCGAACCCGATCACTATCCAGACATATGCCTGGTTCGCCCGCCACCACGCCGAGGTCGAGCCGACCGCCTATCAGCTGGTGATCTGCGACGAGGCGCACACCGCGCTGGGCGAGAAGACGAGCGCGGCCATTCGCGCTTTCCCGGACCCGGTCTTCATCGGCATGACCGCCACCGAGCAACTCATCGCCAAGCAGGTGTCGGATGTCTTTCCCGCCTCGGTGGACGATCTACCCTTGCAGGACGCTGCTCGCCGCGGCCTGATCGCGCCGCTTCGTTGCCTGCGCGTTCCGCCCGTGGCGGCGATTCACTCCGTTCCGATCGTCGGCGGCGACTTCGACGAGCGGGCCCTGGCGCAGGTCCTCGACCACACGGCGCTGAATCAGGCGGCCGCGAGTCTCTACCGCGATCGCTTCGACGACACGCCCGGCATCGTCTACGCCGCGGGGGTCGATCACGCCTACAACCTGGCCCAGGAGTTTCGGGCTGCTGGTCTCAAGGCCGAGGCCGTCAGCGGTCGCACGCCGCCGGTGAAGCTGGCCGAGACGCTGGCCGCCTACGAGCGCGGCGAGATCAACGTGCTCATCAACGCTCAGCTTCTGGCCGAGGGTTGGAACTCGCCTCGTGCCACGATCTGCATGCACCTGGCTCCGACGGCTTCCCGGCGCGTCTACCAGCAGAGAATCGGCCGCATCATGCGTACGCATCCGCGCAAGGAGGCCGGCGTCGTCGTCGACTTTGTTCCCAAATCCTCTACGCACAGCGAAAAGGTGATATCGCTCCACTCCCTGCTAGGCGCGGACTTCTACCGCGAAGGAGCCCGCGTGACTCCGGCGCCCAGGCGGCGAATGCAGCGCCGGGCGCGCCGCCGCCTCGCTCCGGCGCCCTGGCTGGTTCCGGTGACGCCAGACGTGAAGCGGCGTCTGGCGGTGATCGCGCGCGAGTGGCAGCGGATCGATCCGAAGTACCTCGACACCGACGAACAGCGCTTCTGGGCGATGATCGCCGGGCGCAGTATTCGCTTCGAGGAGCGAGCAGAGTTCGTGCGCAAGCTGATCGAAGGCAATACCAGCAAGGTGGCACTCGAACAGTTTCTCTTCACCTGCGCCGCCGAGAACCCGAATCGCCGTCTCCGTTTGATGGCGCTCGTCGATCGAGTCGCCACGCCGGTGGAACGGGCCGACTACGACGATCTGGTCACGCTCGTCACTCAGGCCCCCACCTGGGAGAAGGAGCGCTTGCAGGGAATCCGCGTGCTTCTACGGGCTCTCGCCGAGGGCAAGGCGGTCGCGCCCGAGCAGATTCTCGTTCGCTGGCTCTGGCGGTTGGCGCGGGCAAGCCGCAAGGCTCAGGATCGTAAGGCCAGCGCCGACTTCGCCGATGCCAAGCGCCTGCTCGGTGCCGTGGCCAACTCGCGTGGACGACGCCACGAAGAGAACGTCGCCCGGCTGGTCAACGTGGCTCGCGAACAGCCGCTGCATGTGGGAGCGGCCTTGCTTGCCTCGGCCGAAGGCTATACGCCGCGGGCAACTCAACTGATCGAAGCGGCGCGTGAGCGACTGGCCGGCTGCGATGCGATCGCGGCGGCGCTGGCGGAGAATTTACCGGCACCCAAGCTCCAGTCGTCACGTCGAAGGCGACGGAGAAAGCGGCGGACGGCAACGGCTCAGCAGAGCAAGGGCGATAACGCGAAAGCGAAGGCGACCAAGACGGACGGCCCGGATGCGCCGCTGCGGCAGGGTGCGCCGGCCGGCCCCGGCGAGAGCCAGCCGAAGGGCATCTCGGCCGTCAAGGCGGCGGCGGACGGCGGGCCGGAAAAATCGAGCGTGACTCCGCTTCCGGGAAGCGGCTCGTAGCTATCGAAGGGGCTCCTTCGGACTCGCCGATGCGCCGGCAGCGTTAGCCGGCGAAAGAACCGGAGTCGTCGTCGTTGTTCTCGCGATCGCGCAAGAACTTGGCCAGCTCTGCGGCCAACGACTCGCCACTCGGAATATCCGGCTCGTATCCCTCGGGCGACTCGCCTGAGTCGCTCTGGCGCTCGAGCGCTTCGATGTAAGACGTCGTCTCCTCGTCGCCCGCCACGGCCTCGCTGACGCTCTCGGTGTAGCTGTCCACGGCCTGCTCGAGCTCCTCCAGGTCGAGCTCCGTCCCCAGGAGCTGGTCGACACGCTCGCAAAGCGCGAGGGCCGCTCGCGGGCTGGGGGTGAGCGACACGTAATGCGGTACCGCCGCCCAGAAGCTGACGGTCTTCATCGCCGCTCGTCGGCAAGCATCCTGAATCACGCCCACGATTCCCGTTGGCCCCTCGTATCGAGAGGCATCAACATCGAGCTGATCGATCGAGTCGCTATCGTCTCCGCTCGCGGTGATAGGGGCCGGACGAGTATGAGGCACGTCGGCGAGAAGCGAGCCCAGAGTGATTACTCGCTCCACGCCGAGATCGCGCGCAAGTCCCACGACTAGCTCCGTGAAGGACCGCCAGCGCAGGTTCGGCTCGACACCGATGAGCAGAACGATGTCGTGGTCCCAACCATCGGGGCGAGCGTGGAAGAAGGCGTTCTCCGGCCAGGTGAGCTCGCGAGACTCACCGTCGATGAGCGAGACCTGCGGGCGGGTGGCCTGGAAATCGAAGAACTCCTCCGGATCGATCTCGGCGAAGCGAGTGGCGTTCCAAAGACGGGCCAAGTATCCCGCGGCAAGGGTTGCACCCTGGCCGCCGTCGTTCCAGCCCTGAAAGGCGATGATGAGAACCGGATGCTTGAGCTTTGGTCGAGAGACGATCTTGAGCGCAGTCATCTAAACAGTGTAGGTGGCCGCTGCGTTGACCGACGGCCGAAGTGTGCACAGGCGTGTGTTGACTCGCGCGGTCTGATTCGCTCAGCCCTCGAATATCGAGAGGAACGCCCGGCTGGTCATGCGAGTACGTCGGCACGACGAATGGATCCACGCAGAGCGGAGTGGCACCTACTGCAGCCGCGACGACAAGGGGCGTGCCGCCAGTGCCCTCACGCCCCCGAGGCCATCACGGCTGCTAGTAGTGCATACGCCCGCCGCCCGAACCCTTGACGACTATGGATGAGCTGTTGCTCGTCGTAGTCACAACGGTAACGGTCGCCTTCGCAGGCCTGGGCTTGTGCCTTGCTGCGGCCCCCGGACCTGCGAGGATTGTCGCAGCGAACACCGCGCAAAGCGCGAGTAGTAGCAGGAGTTTGGCCATTCTTCCCTCCTTCCTCTCAGAATCGAAGGTCTTGCATCAACTCGGCGGCATGTCGGTACAGGTGCGCCGCTTCTTCCGTGGTTCCGCGTACGCGGGCTAGGTCGCCCAGCGCCACATAGGTGCGAGACAGGTTGCTCGTGGCACGCACACTCTCGAACAGTCCCTTGACCTCTTCCAGCGCGTCTGAGGCCTCGTCGAGGCGGTTCTGTGCGAGTAGTGCCTTACCCAGCACGAGGCGAGCCTCACCGACCTGTTCGGGGTCGACAGCCTCGTCTCCGATCAACTCGATCGCGTACCGGGCCTGTTCCTCGGCCTTGGCCGGGTCGCCCGTCTCGAGATAGAGGCTGGCAATCGACGAGATAGCGCCACCACTCCACTCGTTGGCTCCGGCATCGAGGAAAATCTTGTACGCGCGCTTGAAGCTCGCGAGGGCGTCGTCGTTCTTGCCGAGCAGGGCATGGCAGAAGCCGAGGTTGTTCAACACCTTCCCGAGCTGGAACTGATCCTCGGCTTCCTCGTACTTCGCTCGCGCCTTCTCGGCGTATGTGCGAGCCAAGACGAAGCGGCCTTCACGCTCGGCGACGAGCGAAGCCTGCATGTAGGAGTAGCCGATGACGCGAGGGTCACCGAGCTGCTCGGAAAGCTCGACCGCGCGCTCGGCGTCTTCGCGCGCCGCTTCGATGTCGCCGACGCGTTGGTAGCAAACAGAGCGATAACCGAGAACTTGCGCGCGCGTCGAGTCGGCGGCCAGAGGCAGTTGCTCGAGCAGCTTGTGCGCTTCGGTCAGAAGTGAGATTGCAACGTGCGTGCTGCCGAGCTTCGTGCGTGCAACACCCAGCTTGAACAAAGCCTCTGCGCGAATGACGTCGTCTAGTTGCTCCTGGTCGACGACCTCGCGAGCCTTGGTCAGCGCCTCCAGCCCTTCGCGAACTTGACCCTCCTCCATTAGCGCCCAGCCCTCACCGAGCAGCCGTCGAGCAGAGAGATCGGCCGACCCCGACGCCGCTACGGCGGTCTTGGCGTCGGCGAAGACCTCGAGCGCGCTCTCGAACTCGCGCGCCTGCGCGTGTGCCTCGGCTCGCGCGAGCATCGCCTCGACCCGAGCACGGTCCTCGGTCGAGACTCCGTGGGAGAGGTAGCCGGGATCGATGCTGAGACGGGAGGCTAGGTAATCGACCGTGTCCGGCGTGGGCCGGGTTTTCCCGAGCTCGATCTGGCTGATGTACTCCTTGGAGAAACGCGCACCCGCGAGATCCGTCTGCGTCAATCCAAGCGCGACACGCCGCTGGCGCACTCGCTCGCCAAGCCCGATCTTCGGTCGTTGGCGTTCGGTTGCCGAGACGGCATGGGTGTCGGCGTGGGACTGCGGCATTGCTACCCCCCTGATACTCGTCGTCTTCCCATTTGGCTGCAATCACCTGTTTGGGTATTACCTATTCACCTCAGCGGAGAATATCCCGGCTCGACCCGTAGCAGAGAGTGGCCTGTGTCTTTGGCCGTCTATCAAGGCGGCTTTATGCG
Organism: uncultured Gaiellales bacterium; assembly: GCA_964636655.1. GTDB lineage: Bacteria > Actinomycetota > Thermoleophilia > Gaiellales > Gaiellaceae > Fen-549. The sequence goes on along the minus strand of CAZWTK010000012.1, from coordinate 54,300 downwards.
GCCTCTTTATGCTGCTCTTTATGCCGCTTTTGGGGTGCGAAGATCACTTGACTGAGCTACTTGACTCGGCTCATGAGCGGTCATATAGTGAGTCCACGCCGACCAAATCAGACGCCAGATGCGGTCGGATGGGAAGAGAGGCCAGCGACGATAGCTCCGAAGTCGTGGCTGGGCCGCAGAGCCACAGCTCTCGGTTCGTCGCCAAGGCCTATCTTCTGGGAGTGCCCCCTGGAGCCGCAGCCGGGGGTCTCCCCAAAACGGATTGAGCCCCGGGTGCCGCAGCCGGGGCTTTTTCCTTTGTTAGGCACCTAACGAAGCGAAGCGCTCCGCCACTTGGCCGCGCTCGGCGTCGCGGTCTGGCATCGCATCCACCGATCCCACCCAATCGGCGGGCCTTCATTCCGGTTAATGCCCGTTCGGCGCTTCGCGGAGGGTGCGTTACCTCCAGAGGCGACAGCTCGTCTGAAAGCGCTCAGGCCGCGCGGGCGGTGATCGTTGAGGCCCCCGATACCGGCTCCTCGTCGGGACCGGGTGGGCGAGGGCGAATGATCAGCGCGGCGAAGATCGCCGCGCTGAGCGCGATCGCCGCAGCAACGTGCAGCGCGCTCGAAAAGCCGTGCATGAAGGCGAGCGACGGTGATTGACCGGAACTCCGGGCGGAACGGACGCCGGTCGTGAAGATCGCCCCGAGAAGCGCAATGCCGAGCGAGCCGCCGACCTGTCGATAGCTGTTGAGCACGGCCGAGCCGACACCGGCCTTCGCCGCCGGTACAGCGCTCATCGCCGCCGCGGTCGTCGGTGACATGGCGGTTGCCATTCCGACGCCGCCCATGACCATCGGCACGACCACGCTCGCATACCCCGAGTTGACGCTCAGGCGCGAGTACAGGAAGAGAGAGAGCGCGATCAGCGTCATGCCGCCGGCCATCAGCCAGCGCGATCCGATTCGATCCGAGGTACGACCGGCGATCGGCGCGATCAACATGATCAGGATCGTCATCGGCAAGAAGCTGGCGCCGGCTCGCGTGGGCGAATAATGAAGAACGTTCTGGAGATACAGCGAGACGAAGAAGAGAACTCCGAACATGGCCATGGTGACGAGCAGAACGACGACGTTGGCGCCAACGAAGTTCCGTGCCCGGAACAGCGTCAGCTCGAGCATGGGCAGCCGTTGGTGCAGCTCGAGCAGGATGAAAACGGTGAAGGCGATCGCGCTGACGGCGAAGAGCGTGTAGATCAAGGGCGAGCTCCAGCCGTAGGTGTCCGATTCGATCAGGGCGAAGGTGAGCGTGAACAGCGCGACGCCCGAGGCGAGCAAGCCGGAGATGTCGAGGCGCCGCTCGCGCGAGCTGTCGCGCGTCTCGACGACGGCGATGCGGGAGAAGAGAATCGCGAGAACGCCGACCGGGACGTTGACGAAGAAGATCCAGTGCCAGCTCAGCTGCTCGGTGAGCACACCGCCGAGGAGAGGACCGATGCCGAGCGCCGTCGCCGCGGTTCCGGCCCAGATCCCGATCGCCGTTCCGCGCTGCCTGGGTGGGAAGGTGGCCGTGACGATCGAAAGGGTGGCCGGGTTCATGATCGCTGCGCCGCCACCCTGAATCGCACGAAAGGCGATCAACATGTGCGCGCTGGTCGACAGTCCACAGCCCAGCGAGGCGAGAGTGAAGATCGCCAAGCCGATGTTGAAGACGCGGCGCCGGCCGAACATGTCGGCGAGCTTTCCGCCGGTGATTATCAGGCTTGCAAAGGAAAGCGTGTAGGCCGCCACGATCCACTGCAACTCCGTCACCTTGATCTGGAGATCTCTCTCCATCGTGGGTAGGGCGACGTTCACGATCGTGTTGTCGAGCATGATCATGAAAAGCCCGATCGACACCGCGCCGAGCGTCCACCACTTACGGTTCTGGTCGTTGATCAAGCCTGCGAGCATCGCCTGTCTGACAAGCAGATACCCGCGGAAGGGCGACCGGAATCGCGCTCGAGAAAGCGGCTGGGCAGTCCGCCTGTTCGATCGGGCTAGGCGGGCTCACTTACCGGCTTCAGTTCTTCGGCGTGCTCGTGGTGGCGTTTGCGCACGAGCGTTACGCCGACGGCCACGGCGCCAAGCGCGATCGCGGCCGATACGAGCAGAGCGCTGTGCAACCCGTGTACGAAGGCCTCCTGCGCGATCGCCTGCTTCTGTTGAACGGTCGGCGCGGGAAGATGTACTCCCAGCGCCGCGGCTTTCTCCACCTTGGCGTGGTAGGCAGCTTGGGCCTTGCCGGCGAAGGACGAGCTTCCCGAAGCCATGACCGCACCGAGCAGCGCGATACCGAGTGAACCGCCGACCTGGCGGAAGCTGTTGAGCACGCCCGATCCCACCCCCGCCTTGTCTACTGGAACGGTCGCCATCGCCGCGGCCGTCGTCGGCGACATCGCCAGCGGCATTCCGATCCCCCCGACGATCATCGCCGGCAGGAGCTCGGGGTAGGTCGTGTGCAGGCCGACTCGCGAGAAGAGATAGAGCGATACGGCTACCAGCGCCATTCCCGTCGCGATCAGCCAGCGTGAACCGATGCGATCGGAGTAGCGCCCGGCGAACGGCGCCACGAGGATAACGAGGACGGTCATCGGCAGGAAGCTGGCCCCCGCCCGGGTCGGCGAGTAGCCGATGATGTTCTGGACGTAGAGCGACATGAAGAAGAAGACGCCGAACATCGCCAGCGAGACGAGCAACGCGACCAGCGACGAGCCGACGAAGTTCCCGATCCTGAACAGAGACAGCTCGAGCATCGGCAGCCGCTGGTGTAACTCGAGCAGTACGAACACGATCATCAACAGGCCTGCGATGACGAACAGGGAAACGATCAGCGGCGACGACCAGCCCTTGTCGTTCCCTTCGATCAGCGCATAGGTCAGCGCGAACAGAGAGAAGCCGGAGCTGAGCAGCCCCGGGAAGTCAAGACCCTGCTCGTGTGAGGTGTCGCGCGACTCGGGGATGACGATGCGCGAGACGACGACGGCTGCTACTCCCACAGGCACGTTCACGAAGAAGATCCAGTGCCAGCTCAGCTGTTGGGTCAGAACGCCGCCGAGCAGCGGACCGATTGCGAGCGCCATTCCGGCTGTTCCGGCCCAGACGCCGATCGCGGTTCCGCGCTGGCGCGGCGGGAAGACGGCCGTCACGATCGACAGCGTCGAGGGAATCATGATCGCCGCTCCCACTCCCTGAACGGCGCGCGCTCCGATCAGCACGTGAATGTTGCCGGCGCTACCGCAAGCGAACGACGAGATCGTGAAGACGGCCAGACCGACGTTGAACATCAGCCGGCGACCGAGCAGATCGGCGAGCTTGCCGCCGATGAGAATGAAGGCCGCGAAGGTGAGCGTGTATGCGGTGACTATCCACTCCAGCTCGGAGATGCCGATCTCGAGGTCGCGCCGGATCGTCGGCAGGGCGACGGTGACGATGGTGTTGTCGAGCATGATCATGAACAGCCCGAAAGAGACCGCCCCAAGCGTCCACCACCTACGGTTCAGCTCGTTAACGATTCGCATTCCATCCCCTCTCGATCGGCCAGGTCGTCGCTGGTCGCGCTCGCGCCGGAAGCTCTCAGCGAAAAACGAGCCCGCCCGACCAGCTCGACGGCGAGCACCGGAAATCGAGAGGGTAGCCGAACGGGTGGTTGTGCCCTTGCTCTATCGGGCTAACCAGGCGAAGGCCACGGCGGCAAGCATGGTAAACTCGGTTTTAGACCTGGAGTCGTAAACCTGGAGGAACCGTGCGCCTAGCTCTGGCTCAGATCGATACCGTCGTCGGCGACATCAGTGGTAACGAGAAGAAGATACGCAGCACGCTTGCCGACGCCGGTTCGCAAAAAGCGGATCTGGTTCTCTTTCCCGAGCTGGCCGTGACTGGGTACCCGCCCGAAGACCTTCTTTTACGCCCGGGCTTTCTCGAAGCGGCCCAGAGCTCGCTCGAGCGGATCGCGCGCCAGGTGCGCGGGCCGGTCGCCCTGATCGGGGCGCCGCACATGGATGGCGACCTCTACAACGCCTGTGCCGTCTGCACCGGGCGCGAGATCAAGGGCGTCTACCGTAAGCGCTTCCTTCCCAATTACGGCGTCTTCGACGAGGAGCGCTACTTCGCTTCCGGGAGGGATCTTCTCTTGCTCGAGCTCGGCGGCGTCAAGATTGGAATCACCATCTGCGAAGACATGTGGCAGCCCGGGCCGCCGGCGACCGATCTGGCGCTTGCCGGCGCGGAGCTGATCGTCAATATCTCGGCCTCTCCCTTTCACGTGGGCCGCGAGCGCATGCGCGAGGAGATGTTCCGCACCCGTGCGCGCGACATGGTCTCCTTCGTAGCGTTCTGCAACCTCGTCGGCGCCCAGGACGAGCTCGTCTTCGACGGGCACTCGGTGCTGATCGACGACGAGGGCCAGGTGATCGCGCGCGCGGCCGGCTTCAAGCAGGAGCTGCTTGTCGTCGACATCGATCCGACGGCGGTGGTCGCACGCCGCTTGAGCGATGTGCGCAAGCGGGCGCTCGCGCGCGAGCAAGGTTGCCCCGAAGTCTGCTCGATCGTGCTATCCGCGACTAAGTGGCGCGCGCGTAGGCGGCCGGTTCCGGCTCGCGTCATGCCCTTCCCCGACGACCTCGAGCAGATGCGCCGCGCGCTCACGCTTGGCCTTGCCGATTACGTGCGAAAGAACGGTTTCGGTGATGTGGTGGTCGGTGTCTCGGGGGGGATCGACTCCGCGCTGACCGCCGCGCTGGCGGTCGACGCGCTCGGCGCCGACCACGTTCACTGCGTCTCGATGCCCTCGCGCTTCTCGTCCGCCGCGACCCGCACCGACGCGAGGCTACTGGCCGAGGGCCTCGGCGCCGATTTTCGCGAGCTCGAGATCGAGCCGATGGTCACGGAGTTCGAGCATGTGCTGGCCCCGGCTTTCGCCGGGCGCGAGCCGGACTTGACCGAGGAGAACGTGCAGGCACGCGTGCGTGGAGTGCTCCTGATGGCCCTCTCGAACAAGTTCGGCTGGCTCCTCGTCGCTACGGGCAACAAGTCTGAGCTATCGGTTGGCTACGCGACTCTCTATGGAGACATGGCTGGCGGCTTCGCGCTGCTCAAGGACGTCTTCAAGACGGACGTCTTCAGGCTTGCCCGCTACCTGAACGAGCGGGCGGGAAGGGAATTGATTCCGGCAACGACCATCGAGCGAGCTCCCAGCGCCGAGCTGCGCGCCGACCAACTCGACGAGGACTCGCTACCTCCCTACGCCGAGCTCGATCGAGTGCTCGAGGCCTACATCGAAGAGGATCGCTCGCGGAGCGAGTTGCTCGAGGACGGTTATCCGGCCGATGTGGTCGATCGCGCCCTGGCGATGATCGATAGAGCCGAGTACAAGCGCCGGCAGGCGCCGCCCGGCGTGAAGTTGCGCTCCAAGGCGTTCGGGCGCGATCGGCGTACACCGATCACGAACGGCTGGCGCGATTAGCACCCTGAGGCGAAACATCGCGAGCGCGCGGAAGTCCGGATGGACTTCCGCGGGATGGAAGGGACACCGCTCTACGCAACGAGCACGTCAGGCAGCCTCGGTCGGCTGCGTCGTCTGACGCTTTTCGTTATCGTCATCGGCAATCGGCTGCGGGTCTATCTTGAGCCGGGCTGTAGAGCGATCGTGCCGTCTGGCCGTGTTGACGACATCGACCGTGCCCGTCCTGCCTCCGTAACAACGGAGGTAGCAGTCAGACTCGGACATTGCCCGAAACGGTTGCACGGCCCAAGGTTAGGCCGGGGGCCGGACAGATGAGCTTGTCTCAACTGTTTCTTGTTCAGAGTGAGGAGCCGATACGGCTCAGGATTCGAGCGGCGCCATCGTGAGGCCGCGCACCTCGAGCTGCGACCAGTAGAGCTCGGCCAGCTCGCGATGCCCGCTCCAGACGATCGCCTGTCCGGCGCTGTCGATCTCGGTCGCCAGACGCATGCCCGCGTCGAAGCCGACGCCCGGAAGCACCGAGGCGAGCGCCTGCGCTACACCGTCGAAGGTGTTGTGGTTGTCGTTGAGAACGATCACGCGCCAGAGGTCGCCCAGTCCGCTGCCGCCACGCGACGCGCGCTTTGGCTTGGTTGGGCTCACCAGCGTCGCTGACACGGTCGAAGCGTAGCGCGCTCGTAACGGGACGGACCCCCTGATCTGGTCCGATTACGAGAGCCGCCGGTTCGCGTTTCTGGGGCCTCGGGTCGCGCCCGCGAGTGCGGCGGGCAGCTGATGGCGTCGGGTGGAGACGCCGCGCAAGGAAGCGCGGTTATCGAGCGGGGTGCTTCGAGAGCTCCTGTTGCGCGGCCGCTTCCTTGGCCAGTTCGTCGACGACCGAGAGGAAGAACTCGATCACGACCGGGTCGAACTGGGCGCTAGCGCAGCGGCGTAGCTCCGAGGCGGCGTTGTCGGTGTTCATGCCGAGCCGGTAGGGTCGCGGTCCGATCATGGCGTCGAAGGCGTCGCAGACGGCGATGATGCGCGACGGCAATGGGATCTCGTCGCCCTTGAGTCCGTCGGGATAACCCGATCCGTTGTAGCGCTCATGGCTCGAGCGAACGATCCGCGATACCTGGGAGAGCGAGGGTGCAGCCGAGATGATGCGCTCGCCGACGACCGTGTGCCCGCGGATGAACTCCCACTCCTCGCGGTCGAGCGGACCGGGCTTCTTGAGGATCGCGTCGGGAATCGCCATCTTGCCGACGTCGTGGAGCTGTGCCGCCTGAGCAAGCTGGTCGAGCTCCTCGCCGCTCATGCCCAGTCGCCGCCCCACCTCGGCAGCCAACCGGGCCACGTCGACCAGGTGATCGCCGAGTTCCGGGCTGCGCTCGTGCAGAGCCTGAAGGAGCACGTCGGCCGACTGGCGGCCTGCCGAGCGCCGGCCGCTGTTCTTGTTCGCGTACAGGCGCTGGTCGGACAGGCGCAGCGCGATCGACACCTCGTTGGCCTCCTGCGGCAGCAGGACCGATCCGTACGAGCTTCCGATGGCGAAGCCCTCGCCGCGCTCGGAGAGAGCGGCGGTCGCGTCGCTGATGATCGTTCCCTGGCCGTCGGTTCCGATGGTGACGATGATGCAGAACTCGTCGCCGCCCATGCGATAGGCCTCGCCGCCGTGCTGGCGCATGGCGGTTTGCAGATTGCGGCCCAGCCTGGTCAGCAGCGCATCGCCGGCGGGGTGGCCGAAGCTGTCGTTGTAGTTCTTGAAGCCGTCGAGGTCGAAGAGGCCGAGCAGAAGCGGCGCCGCCTCGCCCGCTTCGGGCAGTGCTTTTTGCAGATCGTTGACCAGCTTGCGCCGGTTGCCCAGGCCGGTGAGCGGGTCGGTCAAGGCCTGGTTGGAGGTGCGCACCCAGCGGCGACCCATGACGAAGGCGATCGCGAGCAGGGCTAGGCCCATCAGCCCGACCGGGACCGGGTTGCTCGAGATGATGTTGCCCGAGGGCGCCGGCGCCGCCGAGATGACCGTCCAGCCGTTCTTGTTGAGCTTCGTGACGGGCAGTTGTTGCCAGGCCACGCGCAGCGGCCCCTTCTTCGTGCTGATCGTCGTGATTCCGCTCGACGTCTTTTCCTTGCTGATGGGAATGAAGCGCTTGTCGTTTGCCCCGACCAGCATGTCGGTTCCCTGCTTGAGCGCGCTGTTTAGAACGACCTTCCCGTCCTTGTCGATGATCACAAGCTCGAGACCCTTTAGCTCAGCCTGGCTAACCGCTTCGGCCGCCGCCTGACGGAAGTTCTCGATGTCGAGCTCGAAGTAGAGCGTCCCGCGCGTCTTCCCGTTCACGGGCGGGAGCAGTGTGGAGAAGGTAACGGTCCAGCGGTTCGTGTCGGTCGACTTGGATATCCCGCTGGTATAGACCTGCCCGGGCTTGAGCTTCTTGGTCGCATTGATCCAGGCCTTGTCGGTGCTATCCAGAGTGAGATACCTGAGCGCGACGAGCTGATCCTGGCTGTACCCGTAGGAGTTCACCTGGGTGCTGGTGCTTGACGTAGTGCCTGCCGAGAAGAATGCGACGCGCGCGACCTCGAATCGGCATCCCTCGCTGGTAGCGCAGTGTCCGCCGTTGTCGATCACGCCGGCCGCGCTGATCAGATTGTGGTAGATGCGCTTGCCGAGGAAGAGGAGAGCGTTGTTGATCTTCGTGCGGTCGGCTTCACTGACCTTCGATTTGGTGAAGGGATACTCGAGAAGAGAGTTCTGACTCAGAACCTTCAGAGTCGCGCCTGCCTGATCCTCGACTCCTCGGAAGCGGTAGCTCTGCTCGCTTGCCTGGCTGGTCAATGCACGATTGAGCGCGTCCTTGCTGTTCTGCTGCTGTTTCAGCATCACGAGTCCGACGCTTAGCGGCACGAGCGCGATCGCCACCACCAGAACCATTACTTTCACGAGCCGCATCAGTGCCTCTTTCCCTCGTAGCCGCTTGGGAGACGCCGTTTAGATCGGGAAAAAGACGGCCGGGCTTGAGAGTGAATTCGCGTAGTTGTCGATATGGGTCTTCGACCGCTTCGGCTCAGCCTTGACCGGAACCGTCGCCGGCAGTCGTCTGGTCGCGCTTTCAAGACCGCGCGCCGGCTCGCACAAGCCGGCGCTTCGTTAGCATGACCAGCATGATTTTCGAGCGCTCGGTCCTTCCCAACGGGCTCCGCGTCGTGGCGGCGCCGATGCCGGGGGCTCGCTCGGTTACCTGCATGATCATGGTTGCCGCCGGCTCTCGCTACGAGACGCGCGATTCGAGCGGCATCGCTCACTTCAGCGAGCACATGTTCTTCAAGGGCACGGAGAGGCGCCCGACTGCGCGTGACATCGCCGCCGAAGTGGACGCGATCGGAGGCGAGTTCAACGCCTTCACGGGCAAGGAGTACACCGGCTACTACGTCAGGTGCGCAGCGGAGTCGCGTCCGCTCGCCCTCGACGTGCTGGTCGACATGATTCGCCACTCCAAGTTCGACGCCAAGGAGATCGAGCGCGAGAAGGGCGTCATCGTCGAGGAGATGAACATGTACTTCGACTCGCCGCGCGACTACGTCGACTCGATCTACGAGAACCTGCTCTTCGGCGACCAGCCGCTCGGTTGGGACGTGATCGGGACGAAGGAGACCGTCAAGGCCGCGACGCGCGACACCTTCCTCGATTATCTTGGGCGCTGGTACGTACCCTCGAGAATGGTGGTAGGACTCGGCGGGCGCCTGAACGGCGACGTGACGGCCGAGGTCGAGCAGCTGCTCGGCGATCTCGTACCGGGCGAGACGGGAAGTCCGCTGGCGGCCGAGATTCCCTCACCGACCACGCCGCGAGCGAGGGTTCAGCACAAGGCATCCGATCAGGCCCACTTGATTCTAGGAATGCTCAGCCAGCCGACCCAGCACCCCGACCGCTATGTGCTGCAGGTGCTGGCCGCCATTCTCGGTGGCGGCATGTCCTCGCGCCTGTTCACGGAGGTCAGGGAGCGGCGCGGCCTGGCCTACTACATCTTCTGCCACAACAGCACCTATGCCGAGACCGGGACGCTGTGCGCGCAGGCGGGCGTCGATCTAAATCGTGTCGACGAGGCGATCGAGACGATCGTCGCCGAGTTCCGCCGCATCGTCGACGAGCCGGTGCCCGAGGCCGAGCTGGCCAAGGCGAAGGAGTACATGAAAGGTCGGCTCGTTCTTCAGCTCGAGAGTCCGCAGGGCTTGATCTCCTTTGGTCTTCGGCGGGAGGTCATCGAGGGGGGCGCGGTCGATCCCGCCGAGGTGCTGGCCGGTCTCGATGCCGTCAGTCTGGAGGACATCACGCGCGTCGCCGGCGAGATCATCGGCAGGCGCGCGCTTCACCTAGCGCTGATCGGTCCCTTCGAGGACGGCGAGCGCTTTGAGCGCCTGCTCGTCTGACGGTCAGTCTCAGCCGTTCACGCCGTTTTGGAATCGGCTCCGGCGCGAATAGACTCCTCTATATGAACGACACTTTCGTCTGCGCCCAGATGCTGATCGACGCCTGGGAGGCGACGCTTTGCGCGGAGCTTCCGCGGACACCGATCTTCGATGCGCACGTTCATCTAGGCAACGACGTAGACGGCATGGCCGGGACATACGAGGAGCTGACGGCGGTCTGCGAGCGATACGGAATCGAGCGCTGCTTCGTCTTTCCGCTCGACGAGCCCGACAGTCACCCCGCATTCCGTAAGCCGAACGATCGTACGCTGGCCTACGCCGAGCAATCAGAGGGAAGGCTGATTCCGTTCGTGCGGCTCAATCTCGACGAGTCGCCGCTTGAGGAAACCCGGCGCTGCCTCGACCTGGGCGCGCGCGGAATCAAGCTTCATCCCCGCTCGCAAGGGTTTCGCATCAACGACGCGCGACTCGAGCCGATCGTGGCGCTGGCGGCGGAGCGAGGAGTGCCGGTTCTGATCCACGGCGGTCGTGGCCTTCCGCCCATCGCCGATCATCTGGCGCAGCTGATCGAGCGCTATCCGCTTGCCCAGTTGATCGTCGCTCACGCCGGGATCGCCGATCTGGGGGCGCTCGCGCGGGCGCTCGGTGGCAGAGCGGGGGCGTTCTTCGACACGTCGGCCTGGAGCCCGATCGACCTGCTCGATTTCTTCCGCTACGTCGCCCCCGAGCAGATCCTCTACGCGTCGGATTTCCCCTACGGCCAGCAGCCGAGCTCGCTACTGATCGCCGTTCGCACGGCGCGTTTCTCGGGTCTCAACGAAGACGACCTGCGCATGATTCTCTGGGGCAACGCCGACCGCATAAGTCGCCACGAGGCGCCGCTGACGCCCAGCGCTCCGCACGGTAGCTCGATCTTTACGCAATCGATGACCATGGCCCGGATCCACCAGTACCTGTCGATGGCCATTCCGCTTCTGTGGACTCGCCAGCAGGACACGGTCGGTGTGCTCGGGCTGGCGCTCAACGCCTGTAATGAGGCCGATACACATGCGAGCGACCGGGAGCAGATCAGCGAGCTTCTGACCTGTGCTCGGGAACTCTGGCGAACGCTCCCCGAGCTCGGGCGAGAGCACGATCGGGTGCGCGTAAGCAGGCTCACCTTCCGGCTCGTCCACCTCGCCGACATCCTCGCGGTAACGTCGGGCACCTGAGCACGAGGGACTCCGGATTCGGCTTCCGGTCGAAACTCCCCGAAAGGGTGCGATGGTTGCCCGGCAAGAACGTTAGGATCATGCGCGTGAGCCGCCGACTCTCCCTGCTCTTTCTCTTCGCCACCGCACTGGCGTTGACGACCGCCGCCTTCGCGAGCGCGAACAACGACGAGCAGAAAAGCGTCACTCGAGCAAGCGGACCGGTGCTCGCTATCGCCGCTACGAAGTCGGGCGTAACGGGAAAGACGACGCCGAACAGACGCTGTCCGCTGCCGAAGCGCTTCAGGGCGGATTTCGAATCCGCGTCGGAAAAGTCCGGAGTTCCTCTGTCGCTTCTCGCCGCCGTCGCCCAAGAGGAGTCGAACTTCGAGCCCAATGCTGTCTCGCATGCGGGTGCGCTCGGCCTTCTCCAGGTGCTCCCGTCGACGGCTCGGGAGCTTGAGATCGATCTCAACAGTCCGGGTGCGAACGTCCTCGCGGGTGCTCGCTACCTACGGCGGATGCTCGATCGCTTCGACTCGCTGGAGCTCGCGCTTGCCGCCTACAACGCCGGCCCGACCGCGGTGGAGGGGGCGGGCGGCCCGCCTACGGAAGAGACACGGGTCTACGTCAGCGAGATCACGCAGCGCTGGCAGAAGCTCGCCGGCTGTTCATAGGACGCGGGACGCCGGCGGCGAAGATCACAGGGCTCGGATCTTGCCGGGCGTGTTCGGCTGGCATTATGAATCTCGGTTATCGAGGGAGACTCCAGATCTGCCGATGAAAACCTCTAGCGTGCGACCGCTCGACCCGAACGACCAGCCCCAGCTTGCCCTTGCCTTTGTCTCTTCGCTGGAGAGCGGGACCGCCGCGACCGTGTTTGCGACCGCTCGCCTGCGACGCCAGCTGAGCCGTGAGCAGGTTGCGCAACGCTCGGGAATCACGACCGAGCAGGTGACCTGGCTCGAGGAAGGACGCGTTTACGCCTTCCGCAATCCGGAGGATGCTCTAGCGGCTGCGCTCCTGCTGGCGAGCGGGCTCGAGATCGATAACCACGAGGCGCGCGAGCTAGCTGGCTTGCCCGTTCTGCCGCGGCCTATCGAGCGCAATCCCCGCGGGCGCCTGGCCGCCGCCGTCGCGCTGATAGTCGTAGGTATCGCGGCTGCGGTCATGCTCGGCTACGCCCTGCGTGGGCCGACGACGCACATACTCACCTCGGGTGGCGGCGAAACCGCGTTGCCCGCGACCTGGAAAGTCAAGATCGTGGTCGAAAACGGGGGCGGAGACATCAACTACACACGCCGGGTTGCGTCGCGCCTCGCTTCGCTCGGCTACCAGATCGCGTCCGTCAAGCGGGCAAGCCGCTTCAACTACAAGCGCACGACGATCTTCTACTCCAACGTCGGGAACGGGAAAGAGTTGGGCGAGCGTCTGGCGAGTCAGCTCACGGCCGATCTCTTGCCGCTTCCCAGCGGCAAGGACCCGCTTCGTCTGCTCGTCATTGTCGGGCCGGCGACTCTGACCCTGAACGACTGATGCCGCTACGGGCGGACGCCCGGGCCGGCGCCGCTCCTGAGCGCAACTAGCTTGGTCTTGAGATCCGGGCTCATCGGCTCGTCGGTGAGCGTCTTGCGTAGGTGCTCGCGGAATGCCCGCTCGAAGCGGTAGTGCCGGCGGCAGTAGCCGCAATCATCGAGATGAGCCTCGGCTTCGCACGCCTCGATATCGTTCAGCTCCCCGTCGAGGTATCGCTGGAGTAGCCGTTCGCATTTGGCGCAGGCGGTCTCGCTCATCTCTCCCCTCCCAGCGAGCTCGTCAGCGATTGCCTGAGCAGCCGCCGTGCGCGGTGCAACCTCGACATCACGGTGCCGATCGGGATCGACAGGATCTGGGCCGCCTCTTGGTAGCTGAACTCGCCGAGGTCAACGAGAACGAACACGTCGCGGAAGTCGTGAGGTAGCGCCGCCAGGGCATCGACGATGTCGGATTGAGAGAGCCGATCCAGTAGCCGCTCCTCGTCGTCGCTCGAGCCGGCGCCGGTCGTCTGCTCGAGGTGGTCGTAGAGCGAGTAGTCGCCCTCCTCCAGCGAGCGCTCGGGCGGCCGCCGCTGCTTTCGCCGGCCTCGGTCGATGTTGATATTGGTGAGGATGCGAAGCAGCCAGGCGCGCATGTTCGTACCCGGCGTGAAGGAGCGCCAGCTTCGAAAAGCGCGCGCGTAGGTTTCCTGCATCAACTCCTCCGCCTCTTCCTTCGAGCCGGCGAGGTGACGGGCGACTCGGTAGACCTGATCGGCATGGTCGAGTGCCTCCTCCTCGAATCGCACCCTGCCGCGGGCGTCTTCCGCGAGCCCGCGCCCTGCTGTATCCGGCGCTTGCCCGCTCATCGTGACCACTCTGCTTGTGTTCGACTTCTTTGCCAACGCCGAGCCATGCCTACGTATTCCCAACCGGGGGCTTGAACAGTCACCACGACGCTCGAGCAGTCGTTCCGACCATCAGTGCTCTCGGATGCCATGCACCGGACGGCCCGCCGCTTCCCAGGCGTAGTAGGACGCGCTGGGCCCGAACGAGCGCTGGAACTCGGTGATGCGCGGATTGCGCTTGATCTCCTTGGCACGCTGAGCGTGGCGGAGGAGATTGGGGTCATCCTTCTTTTGCCAGACGAGGATCAGATGCGCGGCCGTCATGAACTCGGCGACGAAGGGACAACCCGGCGCGGGACAAGGGAAGGGATCGGTGGCGACGCAGAACCAACCCGTGTGATCGCCGTGCCCCTCGTCGGTCCAGAGATCTTCCTCCTCGCTGGGCGGATCCGCGAGGGCGGGTGTGCGTGCTGGGCGAATGGGTTGGGGCTCCATGGCAGACAGAGGCTAAAGCGCGGTGAGTACGGCACGAGCCGGAGCGCCGTCGGCACCGACGATGCGAAGCGGGAGGCAGACCAGTCGGTAGTGCCCCGCCGCGACTCCGCGCAGGTCGAGGCCTTCCAGAAGCACGACGCCGTGTGAGAGCAGCTCGCGGTGGGTCTCGGGAGCGCCGACGGAGAGGTAGTCGATGCCGACGAGCCGGACCCCTAGCTCGACCAGGAGCGAGGCGGCTTCGGGCGATATACAGACGAAGTCGCTGCGAAAACCGGACTCGTCCCAGAGCTCGGAGTTTCGCGTACTGAAGACGACGCGCTCGCAGCCGGCCGGAAGAGCTCGCTCGACCAGCTCGGCGTCTATCTCTTCGGCAACAGCGTGAGCATCGACGACGAGCGCGGGGCCGATCAGCGCGTCCAGCGGTAGTTGATCGACCGCGCCGCCCTCGCCGAGAAAATGCAACGGCGCGTCTACGTGAGTGCCGGTATGGCTGCCGAAGACGAGCCGGCTCAGGTTGTAGCCGTCGCCGGCGTCGATCGAGCTCACCCGTTCGATCACGGGAATCGACTCGTTCTCCCAGCTGACCGTGCTCGGACTCACCTGAACGCTAATGTCGACGATCTCGGTCATGCGCCTATGATCGCCGCTCGACGCCCCTCGTGTCGAGGCGATCTAATGTCGACGATCTCGGTCATGCGCCTATGATCGCCGCTCGACGCCCCTCGTGTCGAGGCGATCGACGACTGAGGCTACGGGCGAGTGCCGAGCGTGGCCGTTACGGTCATCTTCGTGTTGCCGCGGTAGATCTCGAGCGAGAGCTTGTCGCCTGGCTTGTGCGCGGCGATGACGTTCGCAAGCTTTCCGTACGAGCTGCCAACGCTCTCTCCGCCGGCGCTGACGATGATGTCGCCGCCGAGCCAGTAGCTCAGACCCGCCACCGTCACGTTGCGCGTGCCGGCCTTTAGCCCGGCCTTGGCGGCGCCAGTCCCCTTCTCCACGTGGCCGAAGAGCAGGCCGTGATCGACCGGGAGACGATACAAACGCGCGACTTCCGGCGTAACCCCACCGATGTTGCCAATTCCGAGGAATGCATGGATTGCCTTCCCGCTCTTGAGGATCTGCGCGGCAACCTGCTTGACGGTGTCCGACTGGATGGCAAAGCCGATGCCGACGTTTCCCTGGCTGGTGCCGCCGGTCTCGATCTGTGAATTCACGCCGATCACCTGACCCAGGCTGTTGATCAACGGCCCGCCCGAGTTACCGTGGTTGATGGCTGCGTCGGTCTGGATCGCGGGGATCGGGAAGTTGTTTTGGGAGAGCAGTGGGAAGTTGTACTGGGAGGCTCGCGTCCCGTCGCCGATGTTGTAGATAGCGCTGACGATGCCCGATGTGACCGTGCGGTCGAGACCGAACGGGTTGCCGATGGCCACAACCGGATCGCCAACCTCCACGGCTGCGGAGTTCCCGAGCGGCAGCGGCGTAAGCGCACTGGGAGAGACGTTGACCTTCAAGACGGCGAGGTCGGTCGACTTGTCGGTACCGACCACGATCGCCTTCGTCGTTACGTTATTCGAGAACAGGACCTCGATCGAGGTTGCTCCCTGGATCACGTGATAGTTGGTGACGATGTCGCCCTGCTTGTCGATCACGAAGCCGGATCCGAGAGCCTCGACCTTCTGCGGTTGCGTCTGGAAGAAGGGGTTGACCTGCTGACCTTTTATGACCTGCGTGCTGGTGACCTGTACGACTCCAGGTGCCGCGCGCTCGTAGATCTCGGGGATGGTGAGTGACTTTCCGCCCGTTACCACCGGTTGCTGGAGCGAAGCCGGCGTTTCGGCACTTCGAGTCACGACGGTCGTCGAGCCCAGGTCGCCCAAGGCGGCCGTGATTCCGAGGGCGATCCCGGCTCCCGCGACGCCCGCAAACAGAATGCTCAAAGCTACGGCTATGCCTCGCGACCTCGACTTCATGCGAATCCTCTCCTTCCGGCCTCGACTCGATCGTTATTTTTCGGTTATACCCCGCTCGGTCGGTTGGCTGGTTAGTGTCGGCTTTTCCCGCATTAGGGCTTTGTTAAGCGGTAGCGAGAGCGCACAATCGCTACGTCGACACACAAGTGCCGAGAACGGCGAAAACGACTTCCGATCGAACTTCGGGCCGTTTCTGTCGATAGAGAGGGAGACGCATCTTTGCGGCGGCGATGAGAATGATTTCGATCAGCGAGTGGATTAACCCAAGAGTGTCGAGGCTGCGGGACGCGGTCGCGACTCCGAATCCGGAAGCACGGTTCGCGAATACCTCCCGCGTCGCTGCCTCGCTCTCCGCCGCATCGGGCTCCATCTCGCTTGCCATGAGCGCGCTCGCTCCGGCCGACATGCGTTTCATCACGCTCGCAGTCGCGCTCGGCTTTTTCGCGCTCGCCCTTGCCTATCTCATGCTCAGTATGCGCTGGCCGGTACTTCCCTCCACGTTCGGAGTTTCCGCCTCGCTGCTGGTAGCGGTCGGGATCTGGGCCGACCCCAGCAGTTGGGCACTCGGCTTTGTCGTCTACTGCCTGGCCTCGATGTACGCGGCCTACTTCGTTTCACTGCGCGGCCTGGCGCTGCAGTTGACGATAGCGTCTGGCTCCCTTCTCGTCGCCCTGATCGTTGCGGGGGCAAGATCGCGTGTATTCGTGGAGTGGATTGCCGTCACCGCAGCGCTGACGTTCTTCGCGCTCGCGGTCTTTCTGGCGAGAAACGCGGTCGACCGGCTCGTCGAAGATCTACAAGCCAGGGCGCACGGCCAGCAGATCGTCGCCCGGCTCGGCCAGCGGGCTCTGAGCGAAACCGATATCGACACCCTCATGCAGGAGGCCGCCGCGGCTACGGCCGAAGCGCTGGCCCTCGACCGCGTTGTCATCTTCGAAAACGTCCGCGGCGACGAGCTGCTCTCGATGCGCACCTCGGCGGGCAGCCTAGCGGCTGCCTCCGAGCCTGATTCGGCCCTGACGCCTGACGCCTTCTCCCGCTACTCGCTGTCCAGCGAAAATCCGGTCGTCGTGACCGACCTGGCGCGAGAGACACGCTTCGATCCGCCGCAAGCTTTGCTGGAGCTGGGAGTCGTCAGCGCCGTCAACGTCGTGATTCCCGGTCACGAGCACCCCTGGGGGGTGTTCGGCGTGCGCGCCACTGAGAGCCGTGCATTCAGCAACGCCGATCTCGATTTCCTGCGCTCGCTTGCCAATGTCCTCGGCTCGGCTATCGAGACGCGCGAGTACGAGGAGACGGCGCGCGCGATCCGCGCCAAGACCACGGAGCTGAACGAGCGCCTGAGCGCCGTCATCGACGCTTCGCCGGTCGCGATCATCGAGATCGACCTCGAGCATCGAGTCACCGTGTGGAACGAAGTAGCCGAAAGCATCTTCGGCTGGTCGAGCGAAGAGGTGGTCGGAACGATCCTGCCCATCGTTCCCGAACACCGAGTCGAGGAGTTCGAGGAGTTGATCGCGCGGGCGATGCGGGGCGAACGGATCGTCAACCACGAGACCGAGCGCCGGCGTCGCGACGGCGTGATCATCCCGTACTCGATCTCGCTCGCGCCGCACCGCGACGCCGACGGCACAACGGTCGGCGTGATCGGCATCGGTTCGGATCTGAGCGCTAGCAGGCTCGCCGAAGAGGAACTCCTGCGAAGCCGCGAGCTCTACCGTGTCGTGGTCGAGAACTCGCACGACATGATCGCGGTACTCGATCCGATGGGTCGTTTTGTCTTCGCTTCCCCCTCCTATCAGCAGGCGCTCGGCTACGGGCCCGAAGAGCTGGTCGACGTCTCGCCGATTAGCCTCGTTCATCCCTCTGACGTTCAGCGTGCCAGTGACGCACTCCGTCAGGCGGTGACTAGCCAAAGCGCCGCGGTCGTTGAGCTTCGCATGCGCCACAAGCGTGGTAACTGGGTCTTCGTTGAAGGAACCACGACCTCGGTGCTCGACGAGAGTGGCCTGCTCCGCTCGATCCTGATGAGCTTCCGCGACATCAGCGAGCGCCGCACCGCCGAGGAGGAGCTGCGCGAAGCCGAGGCGCGCTATCGCCTCCTGGTCGAGCAGTTACCGCTGATCACCTATATCAATGCGCCGGGCGAGTCGGGGCGTTGGGTCTATCTCAGCCCGCAGCTCGAAGAGATTCTCGGTTACAAGCCGGCCGACTGGGTATCGGACTACGGCAATTTCGTGAATGCGATTCATCCCGACGATCGCGAGCACGTCACCGTCGAGCGAGCGGCAAGCGGAGGAAAGGGGAGGATCGGGCTCGAGTACCGCCTGATCTCCAAGGACGAGCGCACGGTCTGGGTTCGCGACGAGGCCGTGGTCGTGCGAGACCTGTCGGGCAAGCCGCTCTACGTCCAGGGCTATCTGCTCGACATCAGCCTCGAGCGCGAAGCCGAGATGGAGAGGCGGAGACTCGAAGCGGAGCTTCTGCACTCGCAGAAGATGGAGGCGATCGGGCGCCTGGCGGGAGGCATCGCGCACGACTTCAACAACCTCCTGACTGCGATAACCGGGTACAGCGAGCTAATCGTGTCGGAGCTCGATCCCGCCAGCTCGCTGGCTCGCGACGCAGAGGAGATCAAGCGCGCGGCCGAGCAGGCTGCGGCGATGACTCAGCAGCTGTTGGCATTTAGCCGGCGCCAGGTGTTGCAACCGGCGCTGCTCAATCCGAACGAGGTGATCGGGCGCATGGAGAAGATGCTCCAGCGCCTGATCGGCGAGAACGTCGAACTGGTGACCGCGCTCGCGCCCGAGATCGCCATGATCCGCTCGGATCGCAGCCAGATCGAGCAGGTGATCATGAACCTCGTCGTCAACGCCCGCGACTCGATGCCGAACGGCGGCAATATTACGATCGAGACCGCCAACGCCAGTTTCGACGAGGCCGAGGCCACCCTGCTGGGACTGTTGCCCGGTGACTTCGTTGTGGCGAGGATCTCGGATATGGGGCTCGGGATGGACGAGGAGACGATGTCGCACATCTTCGAGCCGTTCTTCACCACCAAGGAGCAAGGCGAGGGCACCGGCCTCGGACTGGCGACCGTGCACGGCATCGTGGAGCAGTCGAACGGCGCTATTCACGTCTCCAGCGAGATCGGGAAGGGAAGCGTGTTCCACGTGTACCTTCCGGTCACTCAGGAGAGCGCCGAAGCGGAAGGTGCGGTTGCTCCGCTTGGAGAGGTGCGAGGGACGGAGACGCTGCTTCTCGTCGAGGACGAGGAGATGGTGCGGCAGCTCGTCGCTCGCGTCTTGCGTGATCTCGGCTATGAGGTGTTCGAGACCTCGAGCGGCGACGAGGCCATCGCGCTCTCCGACTCGCTCGACCGACCGATCGACCTGCTCGTCACCGACGTCGTGATGCCTGGAATGAGCGGGCGCGAGCTGGCGGAGATTCTCACCGTCAAGCGCCCGGCCACGCGAGTGCTGTTTATGTCCGGCTATACCGACGAGGCGATCGTTCACCACGGAGTGCTCGACGGCGAGGCAGAGTTCATTGGTAAGCCCTTCACGCCGCAGGAACTGGCTCACAAGGTCAGAGGTGTGCTCGAGACGACTGGAAGCGGCGAAGCGCGTAAGCAGCCGGCGAGCGGGTAGTGGCACTCGCCGGGTAGACAGCGCGTTCTCGCCGTCTCGATCATCGGCCGAGCGCGGGCTTTCTGGTTGAATCGTGGCCATGGCCAACTCTTTCGGAGCGCGCGCAGAGCTGGAGATCGACGGCAACAAGCACTCGATCTTCCGTCTCCAGGTGCTGGCCGCCGAGCACGAGATCGACACTCTCCCCTACTCGCTGCGCGTTCTGCTCGAGAACGTCCTCCGCCACGAGGGCTCGGTTTCCAGCGCCGCGCAGGTCGAGGCGGTTGCGGGTTGGAAAGAAAGCGCCGAGCCCGCTAACGAGATCTCCTTTACTCCCGCACGAGTACTACTTCAGGATTTCACCGGCGTTCCCGCGATAGTCGATCTGGCCGCGATGCGCGACGCCATGCAAGAGCTGGGTGGCGACGCGGGCGCGATCAATCCGCGCCTGCCGGTCGAGCTTGTCATCGACCACTCGGTTCAGGTCGACGAGGCGGCGGGCCCGCTGGCGTTCGAGCGCAACAGCGAGCTGGAGTACGTCCGCAACCGCGAGCGCTATGTCTTCTTGCGCTGGGGCCAGAGCGCGTTCACGGGCTCGAAGGTGGTGCCGCCGAGCACGGGCATCGTTCATCAGGTCAATCTCGAGCATCTGGCCCGCGTCGTGGAATCGCGCGACGGAACGGTTTTCCCCGACACACTCGTCGGGACCGACTCACACACGACGATGGTGAACGGGCTCGGGGTGCTCGGCTGGGGCGTCGGCGGCATCGAAGCGGAGGCGGCGATGCTCGGTGAGCCGATCTCGATGCTCGTTCCCCAGGTCGTCGGGGTGCGTCTGCGCGGTGAGCTGGGCGAGGGCGTGACCGCGACCGATCTCGTGCTCACCGTCACCGAGCTGTTGCGCCGCACGGGCGTAGTGGGGAAGTTCGTCGAGTACTTCGGTCCGGGGATCTCCGGTCTGGCGCTTGCCGATCGCGCCACCCTCGCCAACATGGCCCCGGAGTACGGGGCAACCTGTGGTTTCTTCCCGGTCGATGCCGAGACGCTCGCCTTCATGCGCCTAACCGGCCGCAGCGACGAGCGCGTTCGTCTGGTCGAGGCCTACTGCAAGGAGAACATGCTCTGGCACGAGCCGGATGTGGAGCCGCGCTACTCGCAGATCGTCGAGCTCGATCTGGCGACGGTCGAGCCAAGCCTCTCCGGCCCGCGGCGGCCGCAGGATCGCACTCCGCTGGCGTCGGTCAAGCAGTCCTTCTGCCAGGGGTTGGAAAGCTTCGGCATCGAGTTCGCGGGCGGCTCGCTCGACGAAGCGATCGCCGATACCTTCCCGGCCAGCGACCCGACCGCCGAGCAAACGCCCGGCCACGACGCGCTACGCGATCCCACGCCGGAGCGTCACGCGCCCGTCGCTCGTCGGGACGGTGCTCTCGTCGAGCTCGACGGAGAGAGTTTCCGGCTCTCGCACGGCGCCGTTGTGATCGCCGCCGTCACGAGCTGCACGAACACCTCCAACCCGCAGGTGATGATCGCCGCCGGGCTGCTGGCGAAGAAAGCGGTCGAGCTCGGCCTGCGCCGTAAGCCATGGGTGAAGACGAGCCTGGCGCCCGGCTCGCGCGCGGTTGAGCGCTACTTCCAGCGAGCGGGGCTGCTGCCCTATCTGGAGCAGCTGGGCTTCGGCGTGGTCGGTTTCGGTTGCACGACCTGCATCGGTAACTCAGGGCCGCTTCCCGCTGAGATCTCTCGCGCCATCGCCGAGCACGAGTTGGTGACCTGTGCCGTTCTTTCCGGGAACCGTAACTTCGAGGCCCGTATTCACGCCGAGGTGAAGGCCAACTACCTGGCATCGCCGCCGCTCGTGGTCGCTTACGCGCTTGCCGGGCGAATGGACGTCGATCTCACCAGCGAGCCGCTCGCCCGTGGCGCGAACGGAGAGGACGTCTACCTGCGCGACATCTGGCCGAGCGCGGGCGAGATCTCCGACACGATCGCTTCCTGTGTCGATAGGGAGCTGTACGACGAGGCCTACCGGGACGTCTACTCCGGCGACGAGCGCTGGCGCGCGCTTCCGGTCTCGCGTGGAGTGCTGTTCGAGTGGGACGAGCGCTCCACCTACGTGCGCCGGCCGCCCTACTTCGACGGCATGTCCAGGCGGCCCGGGCAGATCGACGACATCGAGGGGGCGCGCTGTCTGGCACTACTCGGCGACTCGGTCACCACCGACCACATCTCTCCGGCGGGGTCGATCGCGGCGGACTCGCCGGCAGGCGCCTACCTACTCGAGCGCGGCGTGGAGCGCGCGAGCTTCAACTCCTATGGCTCGCGGCGCGGCAATCACGAGGTGATGGTGCGCGGCACCTTCGCCAACGTCCGGCTGCGGAACGTTCTCGCCGCGGGAAAGGAGGGGGGCTGGACGGTTCACCTTCCGGACCGCGAGGAGATGACGATCTTTGCGGCCTCCGAGCTCTACCTGGCCGAGCGAACGCCCCTGATCGTGCTGGCCGGCAAGGAGTACGGCTCGGGCTCGTCGCGTGACTGGGCGGCGAAAGGCCCGAAGCTGCTCGGTGTGCGGGCCGTGATCGCCGAGAGCTTCGAGCGCATTCACCGCTCGAACCTGCTCATGATGGGCATCGTGCCGCTTAGCTTCCTGGACGGGGAAAGCTGCGAGTCGCTCGGCCTGAGCGGGCGCGAGCGCTACTCGATCATCGGCCTAGCCGGCGGGCAGTCCGATCGAGCCACAGTCACGGCAATGCCCGACGACGACGGCGAGCCGATCGCTTTCGAGGTGCGCGTGTGCCTCGACACTCCGCGCGAGCGAGAGTACGTCGAGCACGGCGGGATCCTGCCCTACGTGATACGGGCCCGTCTCGGCCGGCGATAGAGCCGGCAAGCGGCGAAAAGAATCCCCTCCCCAATTACCGCGCCTAGTGGTACAGAACAGGAACTGAATCGGCACATTCTTGTGCGCTTTTTCTCGCTACCGTTCCCTGCCCCGTGGGAGGGGGGGGTGGCGGGTGGTCCAGGAGGCGCCCATACCCTGGGAGTTCCGTCACGAGCCGCCCGAAACGGAGCGATGCGTCGATCGGCAAAGCCGCGTCCTTGATCGAATCTGTCGCCGTTCCAAGCCGAATGCAAATGCTTATGAGGTATTCAGGCGCCGCTCGGAGACTCAAGATATAGTAATCTCTATGAAGCTGATCCTTGTCGCCGTGCTGCTCGCGCTCGGCTATTGCGCGGCGCCGGGACCGGTTCTCGTAGAGACGGCTCGGCGAGGTCTATCGAACGGCTTTCGCGGCGCGCTGGCGGTCGAGTTGGGCTCTCTGGCCGGTGACGCGCTCTGGGTTGGCTTGATGTTCGTCGGTGCGGCGGCGCTGGCCCAGGCCGGCGGCGTTCGGCTCGCGGCAGGCGCTGTCGGCGGCCTGTTCCTGCTCTGGTTGGGTGCGCGCGCGCTGTCGAGCGCCCGGCGCAAGCGACCGCCCGAAAACGGCAGCCTGGTGGTCGAGCAAGCCTTTGCCACCGGCGCGGCGATGAGCGTCGCCAGCCCCTACGCGCTTCCCTTCTGGATCGCCGTCTCGGGCTCCCTCTCCGGCTACGGAGTCTCCTCCGCCGGTGCGCTCGGCTACACGGTCTTCTCGGCCGCCTTCATGATCACCTGTCTCGTTTTCGCGCTCTTTGCGGCGGGCGCGATCTCCTGGGGGCGCCGTTTTCTACGCCCTCGCTTCTTCTTCACCGTCGATCTGGTCGGAGGCCTGCTCTTCGTCGTCATCGGTCTCAATCTGCTCACGGTGACGGCCGGGCACCTGATTGGCTAGAGTCGTCGGCGAGCCTCCGAAGGCAGGTCGAAGAGGCGCCGAGACAACCGGGGTGTCCCGTCCACGGGGATGGGGCTGAGAACAAACCCGCCGAACCTGATCTGGGTAATGCCAGCGAAGGGAGAGCGATGAGCCAGGAGACACCGAATTGGGGCATCGAGCCGGTGCCCGAGCGACTGCGCGTGCTCGGGCTCTTCGACACCGGCTTACTCTGGAGCAGTCTGGGACTCAGTCTGCTCGTTCTGGTGGCCGGTACCCTCCTTGTCCCGGCGCTCTCTCTGCGCGACGCGCTGCTTGCGATTGTCGTCGGTGGCCTCCTCGGCAACGCGATGCTCGGCTTTGCCGGACTGATCGGAGCGCAGGCCCGCGTACCGGCGATGGTGCTGCTCCGAGCGCCGCTCGGGCGGCGCGGCTCGTATCTCGCCACGGTGCTGAACGTGGTTCAGAACGTCGGCTGGACGATCTTCGAGCTGATCGTGATCGCGACCGTAGCCGCCGCCCTGTCGCAACAGGTCTTCGGCTTTCGGGGGAAATGGTTCTGGACGCTCGTCGCCGCGGCGGCTACGACAGCTCTCGCCCTGCTTGGGCCGGTGGGCTTCGTTCGCCGCTGGGTCAAGCCCTTCGCGATCTGGGTCGTGCTCGCCTCGCTCGCCTATCTAACCTGGTGGGCACTCCACGATGCGGGCCTGCGTGAGCTCTGGTCGCGCCCCGGGGAAGGCGGCCTCGGTTTCTGGGGAGGGGTCGACCTGATGATCGCGATGCCGGTTTCTTGGCTGCCGCTCGCGACCGACTACACGAGGTTTTCCCGCAGCCGTAGCCGAGCCTTCTGGGGCACCGGCCTCGGTTACCTGCTTCCAAACGTCTGGCTCTACGCGCTCGGGGCCATCCTTCTGCTCTCGAAGAACCTCAGCGACACGACGTCCCTGATGACGGCGATCGCGGCTGGCGGTCTGGCCAGCGGGCTTGCGCTCTTCGCACTCGTCGTCGACGAGACCAAGGTACCGTTCGCCAACGTCTACTCGACCGCGCTCTCGCTCCAGAACCTCATTCCGCGCGCCTCGCAACGGATGCTGATTCTCGCCGCCGCGCTTTTCTCGACCGTGGGCGCCTTGGCGATCGACCTCGCTCAGTACCAGACCTTCCTCTACCTGCTGGGATCGTTCTTCGTGCCTCTCTTCGGGGTGCTTGCGGCCGATTGGCTTCTGCGCCGAGGCTACGACCGGGATGCCGTGTTCCGCGTGCCGTCGCTGCGGACGGCGCAACTCGGCGCCTGGCTGGCCGGCTTCGTTCTCTACCAGTGGCTGATTCCGACCGGGCCGTCCTGGTGGGTCGAGCTGGTCGCTCATCTGCACGCGAAGAGCTGGGGCCTCGGCGCCTCGCTGCCGTCCTTCGCACTCGCCTTCGCCTTGAGTGCGCTCCTGAATATTCTCGCGCGCACGCGCGCGCCGAGCTCGCCGGCCGACTGATCCGATCGCCGGAGCCGTTACAGTCAGTTTGTGCGCCCTGTTGCGATAGTCGGCAGTCTTTCGCTTGACAGCGCACCGGGGCGCGAGCCGTTTCCGGGTGGCTGCCCATACCACGCAGCGCGCGCGCTGAGCCTGTTGACAAGGCCCGCTCGCATCGTCGCCAAGTGTGCCGTGGCCCATCGCCGGCTCTTGCTCGGGCCGTTACTCGCGCTCGGGATTCCGGTCAGCTGGCGTCCGGCCGAGGCCACGACGGGCTTCGAGTTGATCTCGGACGGCGACCGCCGGATCATGAGCGTCACCTCACTAGGCGACGGCTGGACTGACGACGAGGTGCGAAGCTGGGTCTGCACAGCGCTCGCGACTTGCGAGTGGGTGCACGTGGCGCCGCTACTGCGCGGCGAGTTCTCCGCCGCGGCTCTCGCGGAGATCGCACACGGCCGCATTCTCTCCCTCGACGGGCAGGGTCTCGCGCGCTCGCCCCGGCTCGGTCCGCTGGCGCTCGATGCCGACTTCGACCGCGAGCTTCTTCGCCACGTCAGCGTGCTCAAGCTCGCCGAGGAGGAAGCAGAGGCAGTACTCGAAGAAGTCAACGCCGAGAGTCTGGCCGGTCTTGGGGTGCCCGAAGTGATCGTCACCCGCGGCTCGCGGGGTGCGCTGGTCTGGACCGCCGGGGAACTGACGGAAGTGCCGGCCAGGCCGCCGGTGGCAAACGCCGCCGCGACCGGAGCCGGCGATGCCTTCGCCGCGATCTACATCGCCGCTCGGAGTCGCGGGCGCTCACCGCTGGTCGCGGCTCGGCGCGCGTCGGTCTTCGTCGCCGCGATGCTCAGCCGGCGCCTGGTGCCGGCGCAAGCCCACGGCGGTTAGCCTGCGACCGGGAGCGCGAACTCACCGCGGGCGACCACTACCGCGCAGCCGCCGACCTCGATTCGCTCAACAGCCTCGCTGCTTCCGCGCGCGCTCGCGTAGAGGAAAGACGGCCGCCCGATCTCCTCGCCCTGGCGTATCTCGATCTCCTCGCCGAAGGAAACGGCTCCGTGGCGGGCCAGGTGCAGAGCGAGTGGCCCGGCCGCCGAGCCGGTAGCCGGATCCTCGCTGATTCCGAGCCCGCCGACGAAGCAACGTGTCTTCCAGCTCTTGCCGGCACCGGCGAAGCAGTTGACGCCGATCGGGCCGAACGCCTCGAGCGCCTTGCCGTCGGGCATGAGCGCGGCGACCTGCTCTTCCGAGCCGAGAGCTACAAAGACGTGAGCGACGCCGTTGTCGTAGAGCTCGACCGGAAACACGCTTCGCTCCAGGCCGAGCGTCGCGAGCAGCTCTTCGGCTTGCGCGAAGAGCTCGATTCGCGGTAGCGGCTGACCCATACGACCGAAGCGGATACGCCCGCTTTCGCCTCGCTCCAGTTCGACCGTGACCAGACCCGAGCCCGTCTCGAGCCCGATCGACCCCAGCTGCATTGGCGCCGCCAGCACGAAGGCCGTTCCCAGCGTTGGGTGCCCGGCGAAGGGAAGCTCGCTCGCGGGTGTGAAGATGCGAATTCGAGCATGACCCTCGGCCTCGGCCGGGTAGCAGAAGACGGTCTCGGAGAAGCCGATCTCCTTGGCCAGCGGCTGCAGCAGGCGCTCGGGAACCGGCTGCGCATTGGTGAATACGGCGAGTTGGTTTCCGGCCAGCGGCCGTTCGCTGAAGACATCGACGATGACGTAACGAAAGCTTTCCATTGGGCTCCTCGAGACGCTGAGACTCTAGCTGGGAGCGCCGAGGAAGCGCCATCTCGGAAACGGCCGCCGTGCGCCAGGGCGCGCTTCTTGGGCTAGCCCGGGCGGTGCGTTACGGGTATGGACGTGGCGTACGGGGAGCCGAAGATAGATGTGTGCGACACGTAGCTTCCGTTCAAGAACCGCGCGCGGCCGAGAGTCGCTTCGGTCTGGTCGGGGAGATCCTCGCCCGTATGAGCGACGGGCTGATCGAGCTGGACGAGAAGGGCATCGTGCTCGCGCTGGACAAGCGAGCCGAGGCCGTGCTCGGCCGGAGCTGCGCCGAGAGCAAGGGACGCGAACTGGTCGAGTTGCTGGCCTCCGAGAGCCCGCGCGCGATCTTTATACAGGCTCTCTCGTCCTGCCTCGCCGGCAAGGAGAGCACCGAGATCGAGCTCGAGTGGAACTGTTGTGACGGACGTGCGCTCGATCTGCGCCTGCTTCTCGTTCATGTCGAAGGCGCAGCGCGTGTGCTTGTGGGGGTACGCCGCGTGGAGGATCAAGACGAGTCACCGCGGCGAAGAGCGGAGGACAGGCGCCTCGAAAGCCTGGGCCTTTTCGCCGGCGGCATCGCACACGACTTCAACAATCTCCTGCTCACGGTGATCGGGAACACAACTCTGATCAAGCGCGACGTGCCGTTCGACTCGCCGCTCCAGGATCGCCTCGGCCAGATCGAGCAGGCAGCGAAGAAGGCGGCCGAGCTGACCGATCAAATCCTCGCCTTTTCCGGCCGCTCGAGCTTTCGTCCCGAGCAGGTCGACCTCGAGCGCCTGCTCGAGCGTGTGCTCGGTGACCTGCGCACCCTCACTCGCGAAGCCGACGTCAGGCTCGAGATCGAGAAACGTCCGATCAAGATCCAGGCCGACTCCTGCCAGCTGCGACGGCTGGTTGCGAACCTGGTCGGCAACTCGATCGAGGCCCTTAACGACCCGAGCGGACAGGTGCGCGTGCGCGCCGGCGAAGTCGACGTCGATTCCGTTTCGCTCAATCTCGACTACCTGGGAGATCAGGTCGCCGCGGGGCGCTACGCGTTCATCGAGGTCGTCGACAGCGGCTGTGGCATGGACACCGATACGCAGCAGCGTGTGTTCGAGCCCTTCTTCACCACCAAGTTCACCGGGCGCGGGCTGGGGCTGCCGGCGGTGCTCGGGATCGTCCGCGCGCACGGAGGAACGCTGAACATCTACTCCGAGCCCGATCGCGGAACGAGGGTTCGGGTTCTCCTTCCCCTCGAGACCGGCACTCGGCCGCGCGGGCGTCCCCGCGAGACGGTCGAGCGGGATCGTGGGATCGTCGTTATCGCCGACGACGAGCCGGATGCGCGCCGGGTAGCCACGGTGATGCTCGAGCAGGCGGGATACCGCGTAATCGGCGCCGGCGACGGCCGGGAGGCGGTCGACATCGTTTCTCGCCACCCGGATGAGGTCAAGGCGGTACTTCTCGACATGGTGATGCCCAGGATGACGGGCGAAGAGGCCGTGCGCACGCTGCGCGAGAGCGGCTGCTCGGTACCCGTGATTCTCTCTAGCGGGCTGATCGACGTCGAGGCGCTCGAGCGCCTCGGCATGTACGAGGGGTCGCGGATTCGCGTGCTGCAAAAGCCGTTCGCTCGCGCCGAGTTGCTCGACCTGCTGCAGGAGATTGCGGCCTGATTCGGCTCGCAGCCAGCTGACGAGCCTCAAACGATCCGGCCGTTCTCGAGCCGCAGCACCTCGTCGAAGCGACCGAGCATCAGCGGATCGTGGGTGATCACGAGCAGGCCGGTGTCGTCGGCTCCGGAGAAGAGATCGTCGAGTATGCCCTCGGCGGTGGCGCGATCGAGGTGGGCGGTCGGCTCGTCGAGGATGAGCAGAGGGGCGCCCGAGAGGAAGGCGCGCGCCAGTGCGATCCGCCGCCGCTGTCCACCCGAAACTTGGTCGCCCGTCTCGCCGACGTAGGTATCGAGCCCGGACGGCAGGGACGAGACCCAGCCCCAGACGCCCGCGCGCCGAAGTGCAGCGGCGATTGCATCATCGCTCGCGCCGGAGCGGGCGAAACGAATGTTCTCGCGGATCGTGGTAGAGAAGAGATGGGCGTCCTGATCGGCGAGCGCGACCAGGCCGCGCACCTCGTCGGAGGCGTACTCGCCCAGATCATGTCCGTCGAGCGTCGCACGGCCCTCGTCGAGCTCGAGGAAGCGAACGAGAACATTGGCAATCGTCGTCTTTCCGGCGCCGCTCTCGCCGACGAGCGCCACCCGCCGTCCCGGCTCGAGCTCGAGCGACGCTCCGTCGAGCACCCAGGGCAGATGCGGCGCGTAGCGCAGGCGCGCATCCTCCAACCGGATCACGCCGGTGGCGGGAATCGGAAGCGGACTGATCGGCTCGCTGACAGGCGCGGGACGGTCGGTCAGCTCGGCCAGGCGCTCGGCGGCGCTCGCCACAGCGCCCGCCTGCTGAGCGGCGATCGGAAGCGGGCGTACGGCCTCGAAGGACGAGAGCGCAAGCAGAGCGAGCATCCCCAGCCAGACGCCGCCGAGCCTCCCGCCCGCAACCGCAGAAATCGCCACGGCGAGCACGGCGGCCAGCGTGAGTCCCGAGGCGAGAAGCACGAGCGCGTCACCCATCGCGGCAATTCGCCCGTGCCGACCGGCGAGTCGCCCCAGACCGCGATCGACCTCGTCGATCCGCTCCAGCTCCCAGTCGACGCGACCGAAGGCGACCAGCTCCGGGCCGGCCGCGAGCGCCTCGACGATCTCGCTCGTCAGCTCTGCTCGCAGGGGCGCCTCGTGCCGGGCGCTCGCCCTCGTTGCCCTCCTGGTAGCCGTGGCGGCGACCAGCGCGGCAGCGGCGAGCCCCGCTCCGAGCACCGCCGCGACGACCGGCAGCACGATCGCGGCCGCTGCGACCGCGCTCGCACAGGCGAGGAGTGCCACCAGCGGCGGTGCCAGCGCACGCAGGAAGAGAAACTGCATCGTCTCGACGTCGCTCACGAAGCGGCTGAGCAGGTCTCCGGTGCGCGCGCTGCCGAGCCCGCCGGGAACGAGCGGCTCCAGGCGCTCGAAGAACGCCACGCGCAAGCGACCCAGAAAGCGGAAGGCTGCGTCGTGCGCGACGAGGCGCTCGAGGTAACGAAAGGCCGCCCGCGAGACGCCGAACAGTTGCACCAGGCCGATCGCAACCCCGAGCGAGAGAATGGGCGGCTCCAGAGCCGACTTCGAGATCAGGTAGCCGGCGGTCGCCATCAGACCGATTCCGGCCGCGATCGAGCAGGCGCCGAGCAGAATTGAGAGAGCCAGGCGGCGGCGCAGCGGACGAGCCTCGGCGAGCATGCGGCGAAGTGCGGGGCTCATCACTAGACCTGCCCGAGTCTGATCGTGCGCTCGGCGATAGATTGCAGCGAGGCGTCGTGGCTGGCGATCACGACCGTCTGCTTGCGCTCGAGCCGCTCCAGTGCCAGCCGGATCTGCGTTGCGGTTGCCGCGTCGAGGTGTGCGGCCGGCTCGTCGAGCACGAGCAGCGGCGCGCCGCGAACGAGCGCCCGCGCCAGAGCGATTCGCCGCCGCTCGCCGCTCGAGAGTCGCCGTCCGCCCTCGCCCACCTTCGTGTCGAGCCCGTCCGGCATGGCGGTGACGAGCGTCGCGCAGCCCGCCGCCTCGAGGGCCGTCCAGAGATCCTCCTCGGCTGCATCCGGCGCGGCGAACCTGAGTGCTTCGGCGACTGTTCCGGAGGGAAGCCGGGGATTCTGCGGCAGCCAGGCGATGCGGCGGCGCCACTCCTCAGGCTCGAGCTCGCGCAGGTCGACGCCTCCGACCGTGATTCGGCCCTGCTGCGGGTCGGCAAAGCGAAGCAGCAGCGAGAGCAGCGTCGTCTTTCCCGCGCCGCTCTCGCCGGCAACGAGCAGCCGCTCCCCGGGCCGGATCTCGCAGTCGAAGCCCGAGAAGACCGGTACGGCTCGATCTTCGAAGGCGAAACCGATCTTCTCCAGCCGAATCGTGGCCGAGCCCGGGTCGGGTGCGACGAACGCGGCCACCGGCGCCCTGACCGCCGGCGCCAGGTCGATCAGCGCGAAAACTCTGCGGGCCGCGGCCAGGCCGTCGGCAGAGGCATGAAACTGAGCCGCGAGCGCCCGCAGCGGAAGGTAGAGCTCCGGCGCGAGAACGAGCACCGCGAAGGAGGGCGCGAGCTCGGCGCTCCCGTTCACGAGACGGATGCCGATCACGGCCGCGATCAGCGCGATCGACATCGTCGCGGCCAGCTCGAGCGCCAGCGCCGAGAGAAAGGCGATGCGCAGGGTACCCATCGTCTCCTCACGGAACTGCTCGCTGGTGCGGGCGATCGTCTCTACCTGCACCCGGCCGCGCCGGTAGGCGCGCAACGTCGCCAGTCCGCGCACGACGTCGAGAAAGTGAGCGCTCATGAGCGAGAGGGCCTGAAGCCTTCGCGTCGTTCTCGCCTCCGCCGCCTTTCCGATCAGCACGGCGAAGAGCGGAATCAACGGCAGCGTGAGCGCCATGATCAACGCCGAGACCGGGTCGCGGAAGGCGACCCAGGCGAGAATCGCCGGCGCGACGACTCCGGCCAGCACGAGTTGGGGCAGGAAGCGCGAGAAGTAGGGATCGAGCGCATCGAGTCCGCTCGTGACGGTCGTTGCCAGCTCGCCCGTGCGCAGGTCGCCGAGGCCCGCCGGCCGCGCCCGGAAGACCTGCCCGAGCGCGCGCCTGCGCAGACCGCCGCGCACCTGCCGCGAGGTCGCCTGGCCGCTCGTCTCCAGCGCCCAGCCGATCACCGCCCGCAAGGCGGCGATCGCAACGAGCAGGCCGAGCAGGCTCGATACCGAAGCCAGACCGCCGTCTCCCAAAAACACCCGCGTGACGGTTCGTCCGATCAGCTCGGCCCAGACGATCACGAGCACGGCGAAGAGCGCCGCCAGGACGCAGGCGCCGGCAAGGAAGCGCTTGATTGCCGGCGCCTCTCGTAACAGTCTTCGGTCGAGCGGGCCCACTACGAAGCGGGCCGGTCGGCCGACTTGCCCAGCAGCTCTCCGGCCGGAAGAGAGTCTCCGCGCAACCGCGCCCGAAAGACCCAATATGTCCAGGTCTGGTAGGCGAGCACGATCGGAGTGAAGATCAGCGCCACGATCGACATCAGCGCCAGCGTGTGATGCGACGAGCTGCTCGAGAAGACGGTCAGGCTGAAGGCCGGCTTACTGCTCGAGACGAGTACGGTCGGGTAGAGGGCGACGAAGAATGCGGCCACGCTGGAGCAGATGGCGAGCGCCGTCGCCGCGAAGGCGGCTCCGTCGCGGTCGCGAAAGACGAGCCCGAGCGAGAGCGTCAACAGCACCGCGGCGACACCGGCCAGCAGCGCCGCCGCTACCCACTTGCCGTCGGTGCCGCCCGAGTCGGCGGCGCTCCAGACGAAGGTCGCGAGCACGAGCGCCGCCGCCGGCGCCACCAGGCGTATCGCGAACGCCTTCGCCCGCCGGCGCACCTCACCCGCGGTACGCAACGTGAGGAAGACGGCACCGTGGAAGGCGAACAAGGTAAGCGAGGCCAGCCCGCCGAGGATCGCGTAACCGCCGAAGAGATCGAGCAGCCCGCCCGAGAACTCACCGTGCGAGTCGATCGGAACGCCGTGGATGATGTTGGCGAAGGTGAGCCCCCAGAGGAAGGCCGGGACGGCACTCCCCAGCACGATCGCAAGCTCCCAGGCCGATCTCCAGCGCTGCTCGGAGCGCTTGGCCCGGTACTCGATTGCGACGCCGCGGAAGATCAGCGCGACCAAAATCAGGAAGAAGACGATGTAGTAGCCGGAGAACAGGGTCGCGTACCAGTTCGGGAAGGCGGCGAAGGTGGCACCGCCGGCGACGATCAGCCAGACCTCGTTTCCGTCCCACACCGGCTCGATCGTCCCGATCACCGCCTTGCGCTCGGCGTCGTTGCGCCCGACCAGCCGCATCAGCATGCCGACACCGAAGTCGAAGCCCTCGAGCACCAGGTAGCCGGCCCAGAGCACGGCGATGACGACGAACCAGAAGCCCTGCAAGCTGACGAACGTGTTGGAGAGAATCATCTCAGTACCCCAGCTCTATCTGCTTCGCCTGCTCGCCTTCGCCCGCGGACGGCGCCGGCCCGCTCTTGACGACGTGGACGACGAGCCAGGTCTCGATCGCGGCGAGCAGCGTGTAGACGAGGACGAAGCCGGCCAGCGTGAAGGCGACGGCCTGGACGCTGACCGCACGCGAGAAGGCGTCGGAGGTCTTGAGCAAGCCCTCGACGACCCAGGGTTGGCGACCCATCTCCCTGAGTAGCCAGCCGAACGTATTGGCGAGGAAGGGAAGCGCCAGCAGCGGAATCGACAAGCTGAGGAAACGACGCGAGCGCTCGAGCCGGCGCCGGCGCGCGAGCCACAGCCCGAGCGCGGCCCAGGCCATGAGCAGCGACCCGATCCCGACCATCAGGCGGAACGACCAGTAGTTGACGGCCACGATCGGCTTGTAGTTTCCGCGGCCGTAACGCGACTCCGACTGCCTCTGAAGGTTGTTCACTCCCTCGACCCTGCTGTTCCAGTGCCAGTCGGTGAGGAAGGAGAGCAGGTGCGGGACGGTGACGTTGAAGTCGGTCTTGCTCGGGTACTTCTCGAACGGCCCGATCGCGAACAGCGACAGGCTCGCCGGCTTCTCGGTGTTGAAGACCGCTTCCGCAGCGGCCATCTTCATCGGCTGCTCGCGCGCGGCCAACTGTCCCTGGAAGTGGCCCCAGCCGATGACCGAGACGGCTCCGAGGAAGAGCACGACCAGCGAGATGCGCGCCGCGTGCGCGAACAGCTCGACCTCGTTTCCCTTCAGCAGGTGATAGGCGGACACGGCCAGTGCGAGCGCGCCGGCCGTGACGATCGCGGCCGAGATGACGTGCGCGAAGGCCTCGAGCAGGTTCCCCTGCGTCAGGATCGCCCAGAGTGAGGTCATCTCCGCGCGGTCCGTGACCTTGTTGAGCTGATAGCCGACCGGGTGCTGCATCCAGGCATTGGCGGCCAGGATGAAGTAGGCCGAGAGGATCGATCCGAGTGCCACGGCCCAGATCGTCGCCAGGTGCAGGCGCGGGCCGAGCCTTCCGGCGCCGAAGATCCAGAGCCCGAGGAAGACCGACTCGAGGAAGAAGGCGACGAGGCCCTCGATCGCCAGCGGCGCACCGAAGACGTCGCCCACGTAGCGCGAGTAGGTGGCCCAGTTCATGCCGAACTGGAACTCCTGCACGATGCCGGTGACGACACCGAGGGCGACGTTGATCAGGAGGATCTTCCCGAAGAAGACGGTCAAACGCTGGTAGCGCTCCTGCTTGGTTCGGTACCAGGCAGTCTGCAGGCCGGCGACAAACAGCCCCATTCCGATCGTGATCGGGACGAACAGGAAGTGGTAGATGATCGTGATCGCGAACTGCCAGCGCGATAGGTCGGCCGTTGTCGCGGCAAGCGCGCTCAAGCGGGGGCGTCCTCTCGGTCGCGGCGCATGCTCAGTTAATACCTACTTCGGCGCCGGAATTCAATTATCGGCGGCGCGAGCGCGTCAACTTCACGAGCACGAGCACACCGATTACCGTCGCCACGAGTCGAATCGCCTTCTCTCCCTGCAGCTTCGATTCGCCCGAGGCTCGCTCGTTCATGTTCACGGGTACCTCCTCGAGCCTGAGCCCGGCGTCGGCGATTCTGAGCAGTGCCTCGACCTCGGGCGCCTCGCTCGTGAAGGGCTCGGCCAGGAGGGGTAGTGCCTTGGCGTTCACCGCATACAGGCCGCTCGTCGCGTCTGCGAATGGCCGCCGCAGCACGATCCCCATCGCACGCCGAAGCAGCGCGGTGCCGAGCCTGCGAGCGCCGCTCGGCCGGTAGCGCCAGGCCGCATAACCCTCTCCGGAGACGAAGCGCGAGCCGACGGCGACGTCGCAGCGGTCATCGCGCACGAGACGAAGCAGGCGCGCGAGCTCGGCCGGCGGATGTTGCCCGTCTGCGTCCACTCGGCCGCAGTACGCGTAGCCGTGCTCGAGCGCCCACAGGTAGCCGGCTGCGATACCGGCCTTGAGCCCGCGGTTCTCTCCGAAGGACAGCACCTCCGCTCCGCGTGCCCGTGCGACTTCGGCCGTGCGATCGGTCGATCCGTCGTCGACTACCAGAACGGCCGCTTCCGGCAACTCGCGCTTAAGTCCATCCAGAACGGCGGGCAGGTTCTGCTCTTCGTTCCAGGCGGGGATGAAGACGACGGTATCGTGATTAGGCGCCTTGTCACGCTGCGCGGCCATGCGCCCACTCTGCCAGAACCGCCTTGTCAGGGTACGGGCGCCTTGCCCGCCCACCCACGGGGCGTGACACGGTATCGAGAAAACCCGCGCGCGACTGTGCCGACTTTGTGACGACTTTGCCGCGCGGAGGGCGGTCATCGCCGGCCGCTCTTCGCAGCCGGCTTCCTCGCGCGGTCAAGAGCAGCTATGTCGCGCGCCGGCTCATCTCGCGCGAGGCAGCTTTCCGGCTCCGCTCGACCTCGGCGTTGAGCTCGGCGCCGAAGAGGAGCGCGAGGCCGCTCAACCACAGCCAGGTCAAGGTCACGATCACCGCCGAGAGCGTTCCCCAGGTCTTGTTGTAGGAGCCGAAACTGGTTGTATAGATCGCCAGCGCCCCGGAGGCCGCGAGCCAGACGACGACGGCCACGACGGAGCCCGCGCTGAGGCGCCGGCGCCGGAGCTCGAGATCCGGCCCGAGCCAGTACAGGGTCTCGAAAGCGATCAGCAAGCCGGAGACCAGGATCGGCCACTGAGCGGCCCACCACACGTACTTCAGAAACTCCTGAATGCCGAGGGCGTTCTCCAGGTAGCGCTCGATGAACGGCCCGAAGACGAGCAGTCCGGCCATGAGGACTACCGCGGTGCCGACACAAGCGACCATTGCGGCTGCGATCAGACGCCTCCTCACGAAACCGCGCCGTTCCCTGCGCTGGTAGGCGATGTTCAGGCCGGTCATGTAGGCGCTCATCGCGCTGGTCGTGGACCAGAGTGCGAGCGCACCTCCGGCCGCGAGGACGAGCACGCTCTCTCCGTGGCGGCGCTCGAGGCGCCGCAGGCTATTGCCGAGAAGGTCGGTTGCCTGCGTCGGCATGACCGCGTTGAAGTGACCCATCAGCTGCTCGATCGTCACCGGGCTGGCAATCAGCGCGAACGCTCCGACCGCGAGCAGCGCGACGGCCGGGATGGCGAAGAAGGAGCTGTAGGCGAGCGCCGAGGCGATCATCGGGATGTTGTCGCGGCGCGTGACCGCGAAAGCTCGGCGGAAAATGCCTAACCACTCTCGCAGACTGAATTGCCCGCCTGGCGGCGTGGGATTGGGCGACTCCCGATCCATCTCCTTCACTCTCCCCGCCTTTGCGGCCCCACGAACCGGCGCTGGGTGCCCGGATCTTACGGCTAGGATCCCGCGCGTGCCGCGAAGCGATCTATCGACATCGGAAGCGCGCCGGATAGCGCTCGCCGCGCAAGGCTTCGATCGCCCGAAGCCCGGCGGGAAGATCGGTCTTCGCCACCTGCGCGGAGCGATCGGACGGCTTGGCTTGCTTCAGCTCGATTTCGTCAACGTCGTCGTGCCGGCGCACTACCAGGTGCTCTTCTCGCGCCTTGGACCGTACGACAGGGCCCTGCTCGACCGGCTCGCCTACCGGCGTCGCGAGCTCACCGAGGCCTGGGCGCACGAGGCCTCGCTCGTGCCGATGGAGCTCTGGCCGCACCTCCGCCACAGGCGCGAGGCGCACCCACAGCGCCCCTGGCGGAGGGGAGAGTTTCTCGACAAGCACCCGAACTACCCGGACTGGGTGCTCGCCGAGATCGATCGCCGCGGTCCGCTTGCCGCCGAGGATCTCTCTGTTCCAGATGGCGTCTCGCGGCGCCTCGAGGGGTCATGGCTGGGGACGGTACCGCGTGCGCTGCTCGAAAACCTGTTCGGGCGCGGCGTACTCGCGGTCGCCGAGCGGCGAGCGAGCATGGCCCGCGTTTTCGATCGCTCCGAGCGGCTCGTCCCACCCGAGCACCACGGTCGCACGGTCAGCCGCGAGGAAGCCCAGCGCGAGCTGGTTCGCATCGCCGCCCGGGCGCACGGTGTTGCAACCACTGCCGATCTCGCCGATTACTTCCGCCTGCGCGTCGGTGAGGCGCGGCCTCGCATCGCCGAGCTGGTGGAGAGCGGCGAATTGCGCGAGGTCGCGGTCGAGGGCTGGCGCGGGCCCGCTTACCTGCACTGCGAGGCGCGACAACCGCGTCGTGTCGAGGCCTCGGCGCTCATCTCACCGTTCGATCCACTCGTCTGGACGCGCAGACGAACCGAGCGCCTGTTCGACTTCGAGTATCGCTTCGAGATCTTCATCCCGCGCGAGAAACGGCGCTGGGGCTGCTACGTCCTCCCTTTCCTTCAGGGTGACCGTCTCGTCGCCCGCGTTGACCTGAAGGCCGATCGCCAAAGCGGGCGCCTGCTCGTGCTGGCGGCGCATCACGAGCCGGTCGCCGACCGCGCCGAGGTGGAGCCCGCGCTCCACGCCGAGCTCGAGGCGATGGCCGGCTGGCTGGGTCTCGAGGCGGGTGTGAGCGCGGACAGTCATTCACTATCTTGACCGTGCCGAGCCCCCGTAGCTCAGTCGATTCGCCGACGAAAGTCCGCCAGACTTTCGTCGGCGGAAGAGCAGGCGAGAGCTCGCGCCTATCGGCGCGTTGCTTCTCGCGGAAGCGAATTGGTCGCGGTCAAGGGTCTCACTACTTAGCCGCGAAGCGGCTATCTTGACCGTGCCGAGCCCCCGTAGCTCAGTGGATAGAGCAGCGGTTTCCTAAACCGCGTGCGCAGGTCCGATTCCTGCCGGGGGCATTTCGCTCACGGTCTCGGGTTTTCTCGGATTTCGTGTTGCCCCCTTTGGTCTCTATTCGCGTTCGAGCGGTCTCCCTCGAATCGGCTAAAGCGTGGAAGCGATTCTTCCGACACTCGCCGATGACGAGTAAGTTGGGCGCGAGCCCCGGAGCAGATCGGCGGTTGCAGCATGAGAATCCATCGCCTCCCACTCATCGGACTGGCCCTGGCTTTCGGAGCCGTGGCCTTCGCCGGTTTTCAGCCCTCGCTTGCGCCTACGGCGGCGGCGGCGGTGAGATCAACGGCGATCAACAAGGGTCACACGAAAGCCCCGCCACGGACGGTCAAGAAAGCTAAACGCTCCGTCAGTCTGGCCGTGACGAAGCTTGTCGGCAACTACGCAAAGCGCCGAGCGAAACCCGTCTGCAACGGCGTGACAATCAAGACCCGTAAGTTACTTGGCGGCTCGAGCTGTGCTGCCACCGTGCGGCGAGTGCGCAAAGCGAAGCCCATCTCGAAGGTCAAGATCCAGAAGATCGCCTTCCGTCGCGCACGTGTCTGGACAAACGTCACGGGTTATCTGAACGGTCAGCGCAAGCAGCGTCTCACCGTCTCCTTCAAGTGGGAGGGCGGACGCTACCGTCTCGATCACTCGGTCACACCTCTGAGCCGACTACTTCGCTAGGCGAATCGCACCGAGTTCCGCCGAACCGAGCAGCGAGGGCCCGGCGTTGCCGGGCCCTCGCGTTCCTCGTGTGCCTATCCGGCTAGTGAGAGAGCCACCAACCCACATGCCGAGCGTCTTGACCATCGACGCGTACGGCGCTCAACTGCGCCACTTATGCCCGTCGATACTAAAACAGTTAAGCCGTGATTTCGAGCCGTCTTGCTCGAATATGCGCAAACGATTGGAAAAACCCGTTTACTAGAGCGAAATCGCGGTTTCCCTCGAGCCGTCGCCGTCGCGACGGTTCTCAGTCGGCTTCGACGCTGTGTGTCGCGGCTGGGTGGATCATCGGAGCGGGGCCAGTGCTGCCGCGCGGAGTGAGCTCGCCGCGCGGAGTCTTGAGATCGTCGGGCGCGAGGCCTTCGATCGTGGCCAGCAGGAGCTTGGTCACGGCGGCGCCGTAGGCCGGGATGTCGCGGGTCACGGCGGTGAGCGGCGGGTGAACGATGCCGCACATCAACGAGTCGTCCCAGGCGATGATCGAGACTTTTTCAGGAACCGAGAAGCCCATCTGGTGAGCGACGCCCAGGCCCGTCACCGCGAGCAGGTCGCTGTCGTAGACGATCGCGGTCGGCGGCTCGGGCATGGACAGGAGCTTGCGCGTGGCCCGGGCGCCGCTCTCGGGCGCGAAATCGGTCTCTACGACCTCGGCGATGAGCCCGAGCTCGCCGGTGATATCGAGAAACGCAGCCGTGCGCGTAGCCGTGTGCACGAACTCGCTCAAGCCCGAGACCCTGGCGATCTTCGTGTGCCCGAGCTTGGCCAGGTAGCGAACGACGTCGGCCACGACCGGCGCCTCATCGTGCCAGGCAGCCGAAAGTGCATCGTCCCGCACGGGGCCTCCGACGACGACCGCCGGCAGACCGAGCCGGCGCAGCTCACCGACGCGTGGATCGTCCGTACGCAGGTCGACCATCAAGACCCCGTCCACGCGCCGCTCGGCCCACCAGCGACGGTAGACGGCGATCTCCTGGTCGACATCGTGGACGAGCTGGATCGTGAGCGCGATCGAGCGCTCCGAGAGCTCCGACTCGATACCGGAGATGAGCTCGATGAAGAAGGGTTCCAGGGCCAGCATCCTCGCCGGGCGTGCGAGCACGAGCCCACAGGCGCCCGCCCTTGCGGCCGAGAGAGCGCGCGCGGCTCGATTCGGCGACCAGCCGAGCTCCTTCACGATCGCCAGAATGCGCTTCCTCGTCTCGTCCGAGACCCCCGGCCGGTCGTTCAGGGCAAGTGAGACGGCGCCCTTCGACACCCCGGCGCGCTTGGCGATGTCGCTGATGGTGACTCTTCGCGTGGTATCGCTGCGATTGGCCATTTCATCCCGCGGACGGCGCAACGGACCGCTCGTGGCCCGAGCACACCCCGTATCGTCCCAGCCACGAAACCTAAACTAAAAACGCCGTTCGCATCAACGTATCCACTCTCTCCGCCTCCGATCTCCTCTCCCGTCTACGGCTCTGGCGCGGGCGCGATCGCAACGAAATCGATATCTTCACGCTCGTGCCGAAGACGATCCTCTGCTACGGCGACTCGAATACGTGGGGATTCGTGCCCGGTAGCGAGGGCGAGCGCTTCCCCTGGGAGGTGCGCTGGCCGGGCGTGCTGCAGGCCGAGCTCGGGTCCGAATACCGGGTGATCGAGGAAGGTCTGAGCGGACGAACGACGGTGCTCGACAACCCGCTCGAGCCGTACCGGAACGGGCGCGAGTACCTCGTTCCCTGCCTGCAGTCGCACCAACCGCTCGACCTGGTGGTCATCTTCCTGGGCACCAACGACCTCGGCGACCGTTA
Organism: uncultured Gaiellales bacterium; assembly: GCA_964636655.1. Classification (GTDB taxonomy): domain Bacteria; phylum Actinomycetota; class Thermoleophilia; order Gaiellales; family Gaiellaceae; genus Fen-549. The sequence goes on along the minus strand of CAZWTK010000012.1, from coordinate 14,359 downwards.
CCCGTTGCCGCCGCTCGATATCGCGCGCGGCGCGGCCTCGCTGGCGAATATCGTCCTCAAGAGCGAGTCCGGGCCCGGCTACGGAGCGCCCGCCGCTCTGCTCTGCGCGCTGCCGCGAATAGGCGACACGAGCTCCATCGCCGACACCTTCTCGGGCGCCTCGGCCAAGGCCGCAGATCTCCTCCGCTGTTTCCGAATCGCCGCGAACGAGGTGGGCGCGCCGCTCGTCGATCTCGCTGAAGTCACCGCCTACGACGACGCCGACGGCGTCCACCTGAACGCGGACGGCCACCGCTCGGTCGCGCTCGCGGTCGCGCGGGCCGTGCGCGAGATCCTCGGCGACTAGGTAGTCGCTAACTCCCCTGCAGTGTCTCGCGCAGTTCGGATGCGCGCAGATCGGCCGTGTAGACGGGTGTTCCCGGCTGGTGCTTGCGCCCGCCCTCGGCGAGGGTTCCGGCGTCGATCGCCTCGAAGCCGATCTCGTCGATCAGCTCGGCCACGATCCGCTTGGCCTCCTCGTCGTCTCCCGAGATCGGAATGCCGACTCGCTCCGGATCGCCCTTGGGCCGACCCAGGTCGCGGAGCCTGACCCAATAGATGGCGTTGAAGGCCTTGACGACGCGCGCGCCTTGCATCTGCTCCTGAAGCAGCTCGCTCGAGGTCGTCCGATCGGCGTCCAGCTGCTCGAACCGCCCGTCGCGGTTCGGGTAGTAGTTGTTCGTGTCGATCACGACCTTGTCCTCGGCACCTTCGCTCGGCAGCTCTCGGTAGCGACCGAACGGAACAGAGACGACGACGATCTCACCGAAGGCGATCGCCTCGGCCGGCGTCAGCGCTCGCGCCCGCTCACCCAGCTCCGCCACGAGATCCTGCAGGGTCTCGGGCCCGCGCGAGTTCGAGACGGCGACCTCATGGCCGGTCCGGGTGAAATGCCTGGCCAACGTCCCGCCGATGTTGCCCGCACCGACGATTCCGATCCTCATCTCTCCTCCTCAACACGGGATCTGAATAACGGGATCTGAATACCCGGCCGGTGAGATTGCGAACAAGAACCGGGAGCCGCGCGCGCCCTTGAACCGGCCGGCAGCGTCGGCTAGGTGTCCGTGCTCGCCGACTCGGCGTCGGGTGAAGCCGCGCCGCTGCGCCCGCGCGCCCAGTCCTCGCGCGGGTCGAACATCTCAACCCGGTGGACGCCGCCGGGGAAGCGCTTCTGGAGCCGCTCGTACTCCTGCCTCAACCGCTCGTCGGGGTGGCTCCACTCGTGCAGGTAGTAGACGGCATTGACCTGCGCCTGCAGCAGCTCCTTGGCACAGCCGAAGCAGGGGCGCGTGGTGGTGAAGAGATCGGCGCCGGCGATGGGAGGGCCGGTGCGGGCGGCCGAAAGCAGCGCGTTCTGCTCGGCGTGAACGCAGATGCAGATGTCGTAGGCCGTGCCCGACACGTAGTGCTCGCGGTTTGCGCAGCGATCGCAGCCGCCCTCGTCGCAGTTGGTCATGCCCGACGGCGTGCCGTTGTAGCCGGTCGCGATCACGCGGTGGCCCAGCACGAGCACCGCCCCCACGCGGCTGCCCAGACAGTTGGCCCGTTCGCGCACCGCCATGGCGATGTTCATGAAGTACTCGGGATACTCGGGACGGTTGGCGCTCGCTGCCATTGGTTGATTCTAGGCGCCCGGTGTCCGAGCTCGAGCGATCGTGCCTCAGGCGATCTGTCTTTCGAGCCCCTGCAGTGCGTAGAAGACGGCCTCGGAGAAGGTCGGGTAGGGAGGGATCACGTCGAGCAGCACGTCGAGCGGAACTTCCGCCCGGATGGCGAGCGTCATCTGTTGTAGCCAGTCGCTCGCCTCGGGCCCGGCCGCGACCGCTCCCACCAGCACCCGCCGCACCGGATCGAGCGCGACCTTGATGAAGCCCGGCTCGACGGGATCTTGATAGGTGTAGGCGCGCGGAGTCGTCTCGAGCTCCCAGCGCGAGTAGACGAGGCCTTCTCCACTCATGGTTCCGACGCTGGCCAGCTGCGGATCGGTGAACACCGCTGCCGGTAGCGCGCGGTAGTCGGCACGGGCCGAACCGCCCGCGATGTTCGCGGCCGCGATCCGCGCCTGGTATTTGCCGACATGTGTGAACAGCGCGATACCCGTCACGTCGCCGATCGCCCAGACGTTGTCGGCGGCCCTCATCCGCTCGTTCACCGCGATACCGCGCCGACCGATCTCCAGACCAAGCTTCTCCAGGCCGAGCCCGCTCACAATCGGTCGCCTGCCCGTGGCCACGAGTATCTGCTCGGCTTCGAGCGTCTCACCCGAGCCGAGCCGAAATCGTCGCCCGGGCCCGACCGCCGTCAGCTCGGCTCCGGTCAGCACGCGAACGCCGTCCTTACGCAGCGCCTCGGCTACGAGCGCGGCCGCGTCGCCGTCGATCCGTGGCAGCAGCCGCTCTCCGCGCTGGACGATTGTGACCGAGCTGCCCGCGCGGGCGAAGAACTGGGCGAGCTCGCAGCCGACCGGGCCTCCACCGAGGACGACGAGAGACGAGGGAACTACGCGCGTCTCGGTCGCCTCGTGGTTCGTCCAGAAGCCGGTCTCGGCCAGGCCCGGAATCGGTGGCACGGCGGTTTCCGAGCCGGTCGCGATCACCAGCTGGTCGTAGTCGAGCTCGCTCTCCGCGACCCGGACTCGCCCGGGCGAGACGATCTCGGCCTCGCCGCGCAGGAACTCCGCGTCCTGGCTCTCGAGGAACTCGAGCTGCCTCTTGTCGTCGCGACCGGAGGCGTTCGCGTCGCGCCAGTCGAAGACGGCGTCCAGATCGAGCTCCCAGTCCTGCGCCGTCACGGCGCCGCGCGTGCGCCGGGCGGCACTCAGCGCCTCCGGCGCTCGCAGCATCGTCTTCGTCGGCATGCAGGCCCAGTAGGAGCACTCGCCGCCCACGAGGCGGCGCTCGACGAGCGTGATGCGGGCGTCCTTGTCGAGGCGCCTGAGCGCTCCGACGAAGTGCTCGCCGGACGATCCTCCGCCGACGACGACGACGTTCTTGCTCACGCGCTCACGACAGTCCGTTGGCCTTCAGGAACGCCTGGGCGACGGCCTTTGGCGGCTGCTTGTCGACGGCGACCGCCTTGTTCATGGCGATCATCGCCGGGGTCGTCAACAGGGCACTGACGGCGTTGATCGTCTGGCCGAGCTTTGGGCCGTACGCGTCGACGAGCTTCTGGGAGACGATCGGGGCGATGTTCTGAAAGCCGAACAGGTGCTTGGTATCGGGAAGCACGACGTACTTCGAGTTCGGACCCAGCACCGGGTCGGTCGAGAAGCCGATCGCGGTCTGCACGGTGCCGGCGTCGAGCGCAGCGTAGGACGAGATCCCCGCCAGCGGTACGAACTTGACCTTGAGTCCGTACTCCTTGCGCAGCCCGATCAGGCAGTTGAAGCGGGTGGAGCACTCGGGCAGTCCGCCGAGCTTGAGACCGGCGATTCGGTTCAAATCCTGGATCTGCTTGAGCCTGTACTTGGTCGCGGTCGCCTTGGTCACCACGACGGCGTTGGTGTCGGAGAAGGGCGTGCGGTTGAACAGGGTGTAGCCCGTCTGCTGCTCGAGCTTCTTACCCAGCTGGTAGGTTGCCTCCGCGGTCGCGGGGGGGGATTTGCGCTGGAAGACGTCCTGGACGATCTCTCCCGTGTACTCCGGGTAGAGGTTGATCTTCCCGCTTCTGAGGGCGGCGGTAACGATCTCGGTCGAGCCGATGTTCTCCTTGTAGGAGACCTTGTAGCCCTTGGCCTCGAGCGCCTGTTTGTAGAGCTGGCCGAGGATGTACTCCTCGGTGAAGTTCTTCGTGCCGAGCACGATCGTCGGCTTGTCGGCGGTGGACGACCCACTGGAGCCACAGGATGTGAGGCCGGCGGCAAGTCCCACCAATACGAGGGCGCCGGCGGCGAACGTCTTCATACGAGCGAACCTCATGTTTCCTCCTGGATCTAGCTGATAGCTGTTTCGGGAAAGGCCTCCTGGCGTCCCTTCCCCTTTTCCAGCTCCGTCAAGCGGCGGAGGCCGACCGGGGTGACCAGCCGCTCCAGAGCCGTCAACAGTCCGTAGGCGAGCAGCGACAGGGCCATGGCGCAGAGCGAGGCGCCGAGCACCCCGTCGAAGCCGTAGCTGGCCTGGTTCACGATGATGTCGCCGAGGCCGCCTCCGCCGGCGATCGCCGCGATCGGCGCCGTCGCGACGACCGTCACCGCGGCGATACGGATACCGGTCGAGAGGAGGGGAATCGCTAGCGGGAGCTCGACCTGTCGGAGCATGCCGGCGCCGGTCATGCCCGAGGCGCGGGCGGCATCGACGACGCTCGGCTCGACGCGCGCGACCCCTTCGTAGGAGTTGGTGAGGATCGGCCCGCTCGCCAGCACGGCCAGTGCCACCATGTTGTTGACGAAGCCGATCCCGAAAACTGTCAGGAAGGCCGCGATCAGCACGAGCACCGGTAGCGCACGGCCCGCGATCGACCCGGCGATTGCCAGCGTCGAGCCCCGGCGCAGGTGGCCGAGGAGTATCCCGACCGGAAGCACGACGGCGATCGCGAGCCCGAGCGCGGCGCCCGCGAGCACGAGCTGCTGTGCGGCCTTGTCGAGCAACAAGCTCCGGTTCGACCCGATGAAGCGGAAGGCGTCGACGAAGGTATGCAGGGTGACGGCAGCGGTCGTCACGCGGCACTCCTTCTGGCCCAGGGAGCGAGGACTCTCCTCGCCCCGACGAGCAGGAGATCGGCCGTGAGCGCTAGTGCGACGGCGAGCGCTCCGGCGGCATAGATCTCGGTGCGAAACGGCGAGGGCTCCTTCAGTGCCAGGAAGATCGGGTAACCGAGCCCCTTCGGCAGCAGGAACGCCGCGATGGTCGCCAGGCTCACGGTCGAGACGACGGCGACCCTGAGGCCGGCGACGATGGCCGGGAGCGCCAGCGGCAGCTCGACCCGTAGCAGCGTTTGCCGACGCGTGAAGCCCATCGCCCGAGCCACCTCCAGCGAGTCGGCCGGCACCGCGTTCAGTCCGGCCACGATGTTGGGGAAGAGCATCACCAGCGTGTAGGCGACCAGCGCCACCTCGACCGTCGTGGTGGTGATGCCGGTGAAGGGCACCAGAATCTGGAACAGAGCCAGGCTCGGGATGGTGTAGAGGAGAGCCGAGAAGCCTTCGATCGGCCCTGACAGCCAGCGGCGCCGGTAGGCAACCAGCGCGACCGTGAAGGCGATCGCGAATCCGATCCCGACCGCTATTCCGGTCAACTCGACATGCTGAACGAGCGCCGGCTGCAGCGTGTCTCCCCAGTGCGCGCTCACCCAACTCCGGCAAAAAGTATGGTTTTCGACCACGCACTTGCTTCCAGCGCCGTAGTTTGGGATGACCGGCCCGCTTGCGGTCGCCGCGAGGATCATCTCAGCAACCTGGTCGCATCGTCGAAGCGGATCGATCCGCGCGCCTCGCCGTTCTCGTCCACGACCGAGAGAGCCTCTTCGCCCGTCTCGATCATCAGCGAGACGGCCTCGCGCAGCGTCGCCGAGCTGGGAACGGTCGGCAGGCCGGCCTGGCCTTTCGCGGCAGGGGCGAGGTCGATCTGGTCGAGGCGGCGCAGCGCCAGACGGCGCAGAGCCCGGTTCTCGCCGACGAACTGCCGCACGGACTCGTTTGCGGGCCGGGCCAGGATCGAGTCGGGCGTGTCGTACTGGGCGAGCACGCCGCCCTGACGCAGGATCGCTATGCGGTTGCCCATTTTCATCGCCTCGTCTACGTCGTGCGTGACGAAGACGATCGTCTTGGCCAGCTCGCGGTGCAGGCGGAGCAGCTCGTCCTGCAGGCGCTCGCGCACGACCGGGTCGAGCGCGTTGAACGGCTCGTCCATGAGTAGTAGCGGTGGATCGGCCGCCAGCGCGCGGGCCAGGCCGACGCGCTGGCGCTGCCCGCCCGAGAGCTCCGCCGGGTAGCGCTCCGCCAGAGATTGCTCGAGACCGGTCAGCTCGAGCAGCTCCGAGACTCGTTCTTTCACCTCGGCGCGCGACCAGCCGAGCAGTCGAGGCACGGTGCCGATATTGCCGGCAACCGTCATGTGCGGAAACAGGCCGCCCTCCTGGATCACGTAGCCGATACCTCGCCGCAGCTCGGTTACGGTTGCCGTGCGCGTACTGCGCCCGTCGATCTTGATCTCGCCCGAGTCGAGCGCGATCAGCCGGTTGATCATCCTCAGCGTCGTCGTCTTCCCGCAACCCGATGGGCCGACGAGTACGCAGAGCTCTCCGGCCTCGACGGTCAGCGAGAGGTTCGAGACGGCATTGCCGTCGCCGCCCGGATAGCGCTTGTTCACATGCTCCAGGCGGATCTCGGCGCCGCGCGAGCTTCGGCTCGAGCGGCCGGACCGCCGCGAGCCCCGGCCGAAAACGGCCAGGGGAGTCATGAGGCCATGCTCCGCGCCCGAGCGTGCCCCACCGCTCCACGGGCCGTACGCACCGAGGCTGATCTCATCGGAGTCCTATTAGCCGATCGACCGCGGTAGAAAACGTCAGTCTTACGCGGGTTTGCGTGAGAGAGAGGGAAGACCGCTTCAGATCGCCGGCAGTCTGCTCGAAGCTCCGCCCGGGAGACTATCCGCGCAGGAACTCGTCGATCGCGCCGGCCGCCTCGCGGCCGTGATGGATGGCGGTGACGATGAGCGAGGCTCCGGCGTGCGCGTCACCGGCGGTGAAGATGCCGGGCGCCGAGGTCGCATAGTCGGAGCAGGCGATGTTGCCGCGCCCGTCCAGCTCGAGGCCGAGATCCTGCACCAGCCCAGAGTGCTCGACGTGGACGAAGCCCATCGCGAGCAGAACGAGATCGGCCTCGACGCTGAAGGCGCTGCCCGGAACCTCCTCGGGCCGGGGCGCGCCGCCGGTTGCGGACGGCTTCCATTCGACGCGCACCAGCTCGGCCTCGCGAACGTGTCCGTCGCGACCGGAAAGGCTTCGCGCCGTAAGCGACCAGTCGCGCTCGCAGCCTTCCTTGTGTGAGCTCGAGCTGCGCAGGATATTTGGCCAGTAGGGCCAGTTAGGGTTTCCCGCCTCCGTCCACTCGGGCGGCTTGGGCAAGATCTCGATCTGATGCACTGACTTGGCGCCGAGCCGGTTGGCGGTGCCGACGCAGTCCGAGCCGGTGTCGCCGCCGCCGATGACGAGTACGGCCTTGTCCTGCGCCGAGATGACCTCGCTCGCATCGATCTCGCCGGCCACGAAGCGGTTGGCCGGAACGAGGAAGTCCATCGCGAAGTGGATCCCGGCGAGTTCGCGTCCGGGCACGGCCAGATCACGCGGCTGACCGGCTCCGAGTGCGAGCAGAACGGCGTCGAACTGCTCGCGCAGCGCCGCGACAGGGAGATCCTCGCCGACAGCCACGCCGGGACGGAATTGAACGCCCTCGGCCGCGAGTTGCTCCAGGCGCCGGTCGATGACCCGCTTCTCCAGCTTGAAATCGGGGATCCCGTAGCGAAGCAGCCCACCGAGCTGCGGTGAGCGATCGAACAGCGTCACCTCGTGCCCGGCGCGGCGGAGCTGTTGGGCAGCGGCGATCCCGGCCGGCCCGCTCCCCACCACTGCGACGCTGCGCCCGCTCAGATGCTCGGGCGGGAGAGGAACGACCCAACCCTCGGCCCAGGCGCGCTCGACGATCGCCAGCTCGACCTGCTCGATCGTGACGGCGTCGGTATTGACGGCGAGAGTGCAGGCCGCCTCACAGGGTGCAGGGCAGATCCTTCCGGTCACCTCCGGCAGGTTGTTGGTCGCGTCGAGGCGCAGAAAGGCCTCGTGCCAGTCATTGTGAGCGACGAGCTCGTTCCACTCCGGGATCAGGTTCTCGATCGGGCAGCCGATCGCGTGGCAGTAGGGAATACCGCAGTCGATGCAGCGGCCGGCCTGCTCACGGAGCACCTGCTCGGGTGGAGCGATGGTGAACTCCTTCCACGTCTTCAGCCGTTCCTGGACGGGAAGATAAGAAGGGCCGACGCGCGGCCTATCGACGGAGCTGATTTCTTGTGTCATCAATTGTTCTCTCAAACGTACACCGAGAGTAGCGATCCGGCGCCGATAGCCGCAAACGCGGCCCCGCCTCCGGACGGGTTTCGGCGATCGGTCAGACGGGTTATCGTGCCAGGGATGAAGCACGTTCGCCGCCCGAGTCGGCGCAAGACGATCGGCCTCACGTTATTCGGCGTCGTCTTGCTGATCGCGGCCGCCTGGGCGGGGGGCTTATTTCTCCACGACTCGAGTCAAGCCGCGTCGATCTCGGAGGCGCTTCGTCGCTTTCGTGCCGGCGATCACCGCTCGAGCGGACTAAACGGCGTCTATCTCTACGCCACCAAAGGCAGCGAGTCGATAAACGCTCTCGGCGGCGCCAAGCACGTCTATCCGACCAAGACGAGCATCACGGCGATCGAGGTGCCCTGCGGTATCCGGCTGCGCTGGGCAGCGCTGGAGAAACGCTCGACAACCTGGACCTTCTGCTCGACCGCTGCCGGAGTCGAGCTTCGTACCTCGGATGAGCGACATGCCTTCTTCGGCCAGAGCGATCACGCGGTTTACACGTGCTCGGGGCGACTTCTCATCCCCAAGAACCCGGTTGCCGGCGCGACCAGGCCGTTCACCTGCCGCTCTAATCGGAATCTCGAGGTCGGCGAGGCGCGTGTTTTCGGCCGCGCCACGATCGAGGTCGACGGAACCCGCGTTCGCGCGATTCGCGTCAGCACCGATCTGACCATCCGCTCGCGCGACAGCGGTAGCGAGACGATCGATTGGTGGCTCGATACCGCCACCGCTCTGCCACTGCGTATTGAGCTGCACAGCCGTACCAGCCGCAAGCTGTGGGTCGGGCGCGTTCGGTACCACGAAGATCTCAATCTCCGCCTGCTTTCCCTGGCACCGATGCGCTGACAGCGGGGTCAGGTCTTGCATGCAACGCGACGAGCGAAATCAGGAGCCACTTCGCCTGCGCACCTCGATTGAGACGAGCGGCAGTCATCGAGACGACGACATATCGCGGTCGGGGCACCGACTCGGAGTTCGGGCGCC
>CAZWTK010000012.1:0-5187 GCA_964636655.1 uncultured Gaiellales bacterium | reverse complement strand
GTCATCGAGACGACGACATATCGCGGTCGGGGCACCGACTCGGAGTTCGGGCGCCTTCGCCCACCCACCTCCCCCCACCCTCCCACGGGGCGGGGAACGGTATCGAGAAAGGGCACTCGAGAGTGTGCCGGCTTTGCGCCGAATCCGAACTGCCGCCGAACGAAATCAGGAGCGACTTCGCCTGCGTAACTCGGCCGAGGCGAGCGAGGGCGGCGTCCAGCCGCGGTCGACCGGGTTGAACGTCGTCCCGGGCGGGACGATCTCGTCGATGCGATCGAGTAGTTCCCGGTCGAGCTTGACGTCGTCGGCACCGAGCTGCGTCTCGAGCTGCTCCATCGTGCGCGGGCCGATGATCGCCGCCGTCACGGCCGGATGCTCCAGCACGAAGGCAAGGGCCATGTGCACGAGCGACATGCCGGCCTCCTCGGCCAGCGCGGCGAGCCGGTCGGCGGCGTCGAGCTTGGCCCGGTTGACGGGCAGCGACATGTCGTAGCGCGCGGCGATCATCTTCGCCCGGTGCGTACTCGGCAGCTCCGCGTTCTTGCGATAGCGGCCCGACAGCCAGCCGCCCGCGAGCGGGCTCCAGGGGATCACGCCGATTCCGTAGCGCTCGCAAACCGGCAGCACGTCCTGCTCGATCCCGCGCACCAGCAGCGAATAGGGCGGCTGCTCGCTGACGAAGCGCTCCAGCCCTCTCTTCTGCGATGCCCACTGCGCCTCGACCAGCTCGTGCGCCGGGAAGGTCGAGCTGCCGAAGTAGCGGATCTTGCCGGCGCGGACGAGGTCGGTCAGAACGCTCAGCGTCTCCTCGATCGCGCAGTCCGAATCGGGGCGGTGAATCTGGTAGAGGTCGATCCAGTCGGTGCCGAGCCGGCGCAGGCTCGCCTCGACCTCGCGCATGATCCAGCGCCGCGAGTTGCCCTGCTCGTTCGGGTCGTCGCCCATCGTCCCGTGCACCTTGGTGGCCAAAACGACGTTGTCGCGCCGGCCACCGGCGAGCGCCTTGCCGACGATCTCCTCCGACTCGCCGCGTGAGTAGACGTCCGCCGTGTCGATGAAGTTGATGCCCGTGTCGAGTGCCCGCTGGATCGTCCGGATCGACTCGTCATGGTCGGGGTTGCCCCAGGCGCCGAACATCATCGTGCCCAGGCAAAGCGGGCTCACCCGCACCCCAGTCCTGCCGAGAACGCGCATCTCCATGACGAGGAGTCTATGACCGTCCGCCGCGGGCCGGAAACGTCGCGAGCGAGTCGGGGCCGGCCGAGCTCGAACCGGGTGCCGCTTGCGTCTTGCTGGGTGTGCAGCCGGAGGGCACAGTGCATTCGGTACGGGCCAGGAGAGCGATGCGCGGTCAGCAAGGCGAGGCGGTGCAGGGCGACCCGCCGCGTCGGGGCGGTCGGTATCGCCGGCCATTGACGCGAGAATGGCGGAGGCCGGGCTCGAACCGGCGACCTACGGGTTATGAGTCCGTCGCTCTAAACCAGCTGAGCTACTCCGCCTTCGACCATAAGCGTAGTACGCGTGCGCAACCTGCAGGTGGATTCAACGTCAGGCAGCGCTCCTCGTTCTCCGGCGCTCCAAATCACCTAGGGTTGACTTCAAGCATGCTCGCTAATAGGTTCCGTTAACCGAATCTCGGCATTCGGTCATTCCCCCAAGCAGAAAAGTGTCCCTCACACGTGCCGCCACTCGCCTTCGCCTGCCGCTCGCGATCTCCGTGATCGCGATCGCATTCTCATGCTGTCTGCTGCTGAGCGCCTCGGCCGGCACGAACGAATCGGACTACTACGCGCAGATGGTGAAGTCGGACGGGGCTGCCGGCTACTGGAGATTCGACGAGACGTCGGGGACGACTTTCGACGACGCGACCGCCGGAAGCGCACACGACGGCTCGTGGTACGACCCCCTTTACGCGGGGCACACCCCCAGCCTGGGAGTCTCGGGCGTACCCCTTCTCGCACCGAACCGCGCTGTCCAGCTAAACGGCAACGGAACCTCGTCCACCCCTTACGGGTCGGTACACAGCCCCGGCTCCGCGCTGAATCCGACCAGCTTCTCGGTCGAAGCCTGGGTGAAGCCGGCCAGTCACCTCCCTTCTCCCTACAGCGGCGGCGGCTCCGAGAGCGAGGCGATCGTCTCCTCGAGGGACATGTACGACCAGAGGGGATATCTGCTCTTCATCGGCGCCTACGGCGATCATCCCCAGTTCGTCTTCAACTGCGGCGACAACCTCCAGCCCCCCAACGAGAAGAACCTGATCGTGGACGACTCCTCTCCGGCCATTCAGCTCGGTCACTGGTATCACGTCGTCGCCACGGTCTACGGATCGAACCCCGTCTCGATGCACCTCTACGTAAACGGCGAGGATGTGGGCGACGTTCAGCACGCGGCGGGGTTCTATCCGAACAACACCGGAACTGACACGCTGATCGGCAGGGCGAGCCGCTACAACCACGGAACCGACCAGCACACCGTCGAGTACGGCTACGCCGGCATGATGGACGAGGTCGCGATCTACAACCGGGTGCTGAGCGCGGACGAGGTCGAAGAGCACTACGAGCAGGGCGTGCCGACCGCTCCGTACGCCAACGACTGGCCGGCGATCTCCGGCACCGCCAGGGACGGGCAGCAGCTCCACGTGACGAGCAACGGAAGCTGGGGCGGAACCCACCCGATCGGCTACTCGTACCACTGGCAGCGCTGTGACGGCTCCTGTGGCGACATCCCCGGTGCAACCGCTTCGAGCTACACGCTCACGTCGTCTGACATCGACAACACGGTCCGCCTACGAGTCAGGGCCTCGAACGCAGGGGGCTCGGCCGACGAGTACTCCGACGAGTCCGACTACGTCGAGCCGCGCCCGCTTTCCAACACCTCTCCACCGGCGATCAGCGGAACGGCGCAAGACACTCATGTTCTCACGGGCTCTCTCGGGGGCTGGAGCGGCTCCGGGCAGATCCATCTCGAGTACCAGTGGCAGAGCTGCGCCGAGGGTGACGCGCACGAAGACTGCGATCCGATCGGCGATCCCGTGGACGTGGACTATCCGCACTCCGCCGCCGACGTCAAGTACACGCTCACCACCGCCGAGGTCGGCAGGGTGGTCGAGCTCCAGGTCACTGCGTCCGACGACTACGGCAGCAACGATGTCGATGTCTGGTCGGCACGGACGGCGGTGGTGCTGGGATCTCCGCCGGTGAACACGTCGCCGCCGACGATAACCGGGACGGCCGAGACCGACGAGATCCTCACCGGTCACGAAGGCGACTGGATCGGCTCGGAACCCTTCACCTCCACGGACTATCAGTGGTTGCGCTGCACCTCGCCGAGCGACTGCACCCCGATCGAGGGCAGGACCTCCGACACCTACCAGCTCAGGAAAGCCGACATCGGATACCAGATCGAGTTCCAGGTCACCCAGACGAACGAGTACGGGTCGGCGAGCGCCACCTCCGCGCCGACGGCCGAGGTCCAGCCAGTCCCGCCGACCAACCTCTCGCCTCCGACGATCACGGGCATCGCCAAGGACGGTCAGGAGCTCCAGGGTGACAAGGGCACATGGAAGGGGACGGAGGAAGTCACCTACGCCTATCAGTGGCGCAGTTGTGACGGCGCAGGCGGCAACTGCGACGACATAGACGGGGCAACCTCCGAGACCTACACGCTGAAAAAGGCCGACATCGGCTCCAGGGTCGTTTTCCGGGTCACCGCGACGAACGACTACGGAGGTCCGGTGATCGCCGACTCCGATCCAACCGATGTCGTCGAGGCCTCGCCGCCGCACAACAGGACGCTGCCGACGATCAGCGGCCTGGTGCGAGACGGCGTGACCCTGACCGCCTCGAGTGGAGAGTGGGACGGCACCGTCCCGTTCACCTTCACCTATCAGTGGCGCCAATGCGACGAGACCAGAGAGCCGGAGATCTGTACCGATATCCCCGGCACAAAGACCACCACCGAGGCATCGACCGACACCTATGCCGTCAAGACCACCGACATCGGTTTCGCGATCCGGGTGCAGGTGACGGCCGAGAACGAGGTCGGCTCGGCCACTGCCACCTCCCCCGCGACGGGCGCGGCCGCTCCGGAGCCGGTCTCGAACACGGCGCTTCCCGTAGTGACCGGATCGGCAATGGTTGGCCAGGTACTGAGGACGAACGGCGGAAGCTGGGGAGGCAGCGATCCGATCGACCACTATTTCCGATGGCTGCGCTGCGACTCGAACGGAACGAGTTGCACGGAGATCGAGAGCGCTACCGAGAAGACCTACAAGGTCGTCGGCGAAGACATCAACCACACGCTGCGGTTCCAGGAGAAGGCGGCGAACGCTGCCAATGAGGTCACGGTCAAGTCGCAGCCCACCGATTCCGTCTCCCCCTGGGTCTCGTCGGAGTCGGACTATGCGATTCAGCTGACCGCAATCCCCGCCGAAGCACTGGCGGCCGAGCAGGTCGTCTACGAGGTCAAAGTGCGGAATTCCCGCTCGGAGAGCATCTACATCGACCATCTGACCGTCAAGCTCCCCGAGGGATTCTCGTTCGTTCTGGGCTCGACTCGCGGCGACGTCACCCTGGCGCCGATCGTCGAGGGCCGGACGCTGAGCTGGGCCGGCGCGCCCGAGGTTCCAGCCGGCGAGACCAGGTCGTTCAAGTTCGACGTTCAGGCCGGGGCAAAGAGCGGGACCTTCACCAGCGACCTCGACGCGACGGTCGTCTCGCTCCAGCCCGTGACTCTGGCGAACGTCGCACCTGTGACGGTCGAGACCGAGCCGACGATGAAGCTGAAATCGGACGTCGAGTGGGTTCCGGTCGGGAGCACGGCTGAGTTCACCGGCACCATCTTCAACCCGACCGAGAAACCGCTGCCTGTCTCGAACGTGACAGCCACGCTGCCGACCGGGCTTGACTACAAGGCAGGCACAGCATCCCTCGGGACGCCGGACGTCGTCGGTGACTTGCTCCGCTGGAACGATGTCGCTGCCGTTCCGGCACATGGACAGAAGCAGTTCACCTTCGTCGCCACGAGCACCGCGTCGAAGGACGTCTACACGGTGATCTCGAGAAGCGAGATCGAGACCGCCGCCCAGCCGAGCTCGGCGAGGAGATCGAAGGCTGCGGCGAGCTCGTCTTCGACAAGTCTCAGTGCATCGGCGAATCTGACGGGCGCGGAGAAAGGAAAGTTAGCGAA
>CAZWTK010000011.1:36524-59545 GCA_964636655.1 uncultured Gaiellales bacterium | reverse complement strand
CCATCTCGACCTGCGGCGCCCGATCGTCGTCGGCCACTCGCTCGGGGCGGCCGTGGCAGTCAACGTCGGACTGCAAGCGCCGAATGACACGGCCGGGGTCGTTCTGCTCGACGGTGACGGGCTGCCCGTCGGAGGCCCGCACTGGCTCGCGAACCTGTTCCTCAACCCCTACTACACAACGCTATTTCGCCTGGTCACGCACTTCGACTGGCTCGTGCACAAGATTCTCGTCCAGGCTTACGGTCCCGACCGGGCCCCGATCCCGGCGGCGCAGGTCGACGCATTCGAGCGGCCGTTCCGCGTGACGGGCACCGAGAAGGGCTTCCACGACCTCTTCCGCGGCGGCGTGCAGGGGCTCACGCTCGCCGACTTACGCAGCCTGCGGGTGCCTCGGATCGTCGTCTGGGGTCAGCACGACACGGTTGACGACATCAAGGCGGGGCGCACCTCGGCGCGGGCGCTGGGCGTGAAGCTGAACGTGATTCCGCGCGCCGGCCATCTCTCGATGTTGGGCGAGCCGGCCGCGGTTGCAAAGGCAGTCGGGTCGTTCGCGGCTCGGATCGAGCGGGCGCCGGGCGGGAGTGCGAGGTAACCGTACTCGCCGGGAACCGACCCGAGCTCAGTCTGTCGAGGTTGTCTCTCGCTCTATAGCGGACGTCCGGTCGAGCTCGTTCGAGGGGGAGAGGGGGAGCCACACGTCGGCGCCACCTTCAGGTCGATTCGCGGCACCTGCCTCTCCGCCGTGTGCTCGGGCGACTGTGGCGACGATCGCCAGGCCGAGCCCGGTGCCCGTTCGGCCGCGGCTCTCGCCGGGACGGCTGAAGCGCTCGAAGGCGTGGGGCAGGAACTCGGGCGGGAATCCGGTCCCCTCGTCGGTCACGTGGATCTCGACAGCTCCGTCGCGCTCGGTCGCCGTCAGGCGAATCGGGCCGGATCCGTAGCGAAGAGCGTTGTCGACCAGGTTGGTGAGAGCTTGCTCGACCCGGATGCGATCGATCGTGACTTGGAGTCCGCGACCATCGGCCGAGATCGTCCTGGCGTGCTCCTGCGCTCGCCGTTCGAAGCGAGCGACGATTCCGCACAGAACATCATCGAGCTCGACCGGAACCGTCTGAACCCGAAGGACGTCCTGGTCGAGACGGGCGAGGAGCAGAAGGTCGTCGGCGAGTTGTGCCAGCCGGTCGGACTCCTCGCGGGCGGCGCGCAAGGCGGCCTCGAGCTCGCGCTTCGGACGCGGCCGCTCGAGCGCCAGCTCGATCTCCGCCCGCAGCAGAGTGAGCGGCGTTCGCAGCTCGTGACTGGCGTCGGCGAGGAAGCTCCGCTCTCGCTCCAACGCTCCTTCGATTCGCGTCAGCATCTCGTTCAGCGTCTC
Organism: uncultured Gaiellales bacterium; assembly: GCA_964636655.1. Taxonomy (GTDB): domain Bacteria; phylum Actinomycetota; class Thermoleophilia; order Gaiellales; family Gaiellaceae; genus Fen-549. Next base: position 58,173 of record CAZWTK010000011.1, on the reverse strand, counting down.
GCCGAGGCGCGAGAGCTCGTCGCGCGAGCTCGTCACCACGAGGCGCTTCGAAAGAGGGCGACCCGAGATCGACGCCGCCTGAGCCCGCATTCGCTCGACCGGGCGCAGGGCGGCCGCGGCGACGAGATAGGCGATCGCGGAGGCGAGGAGGAGAGCCAGAGGACCGCCGATGAAGAGCTCGCTGCGCAGCCCCGCGAGAGCATTGTCGCGCGTCTCGAGCGAGGTTCCGACGACGACGATCAGCCGCCGCCCTTGCGCGTTGACGGGCACAGCGAACAGGCGCATGCTTTCGTCGCCGTATAGAGCGCGCTTGACGAGGGACGGGGCCAGTCGTGCGCGCTCGAGCTGTCTCGAGGAGAGCAGTGTGGCTCGACCGAGGCCGGGGGTCTGGTCGACGATCGCGCCGCGCGTCGAGATCACCTGGGCGAAGCCGCCGCTCGAGGCGAAGAGAGCTCTCGTCCGCGACTCGCGCAAGCCAGTGTCGGCTTGTTGGATGAGTGCGCTGACGTCGGCGGCTCGCGCGCGTAGATCCTGATTAATCGTACGGTCGAGCGAGGCGGCGAGGCGAGCGTAGAGCAAGAAACCGGCCGCGCCGAGCACGAAGAACATCGCGCCCACGACGACGAGCGTCAGGCGCAGGCGAATCGGGAGGCGACTCATCTGTCTCCGTTGCTGCGGAGGCGGTAGCCCGCGCCGTACACGGTTTCGATCGTCTGCAGGCCAAAGGGACGGTCGATCTTCTCGCGCAGGTAGCGAATGTAGACCGTGATCACATTCGAGCGGTTCTCATAGCCGATGTCCCAGGCGTGCTCGAGCAGGTCGAGGCGCGTGAGCACCTCGTTTGGCCGACGCATGAAGAGCTCGAGCAGGGCGAACTCCTTGCTCGAAAGGTTGATCTCCTGCTCGCCCCTCCACACCTGACGCAGGGCCGGGTCGAGGCGCAGGTCGCCGACCTCGAGCACCGCCGGCCGCTCGGACCCGCCGCGACGGACGAGCGCGCGTAGCCGCGCCAGCAGCTCGACGAACGAGAAGGGCTTGCTCAGGTAGTCGTCGGCGCCCGCGTCGAGCCCGGCCACCCGATCCTCGACGGCGTCGCGGGCCGTGAGCATCAGGATCGGCGTCCAAACGCCGGCTTCGCGTAGGCCGGCGCATGTCTGGAACCCGTCGATGCCCGGCAGCATCACATCGAGGATGATCGCGTCGTATTCGCATGCCGGCGCCATCCAGAGTGCGTCCTCGCCGCTTCCGGCGACGTCTGTCGCGTTGCCGGCCTCGACGAGACCGCGCTGCAGCAGCCTTGCCAGCTTGAGGTCGTCTTCAACCACCAGCGTGCGCATGTACTAAGTGTGCGCCAAGAGACGTGAGAAAAAGGTGAAAGCGAAGCGGCCGAGTCTTTCACCACCGTCTCACACGGCATCCCTAACTTGGCCGTATGCACTCGCAACGATCAATCGAGATAGGAGAAAAAACGTGCGTAAACGACTAATCAAGCTGGGAACTGCACTGCTCGCGATTGCTGCGCTGGCCGTGGGAGGTTCAGCGCTTGCCTCTGCCGGGCAGAAGGCCTCGACGCCAAACGCGCCGGCCGTGACCCAGGAACAACAGAGCGAGCAGGCGGGCGCGGTCGAGCAGACCAATGCGGTTGACACTGACAACGTCCAGCAGGGCGATCAGTCCGGAACCGATCAAGTCGGCGAGGCTGCGGGCTCCGAGAGCGAACAGGCCACGAGCGAATCCGGGCCGAGTGACGGGCCGGGTGGATACGCGGACACCAACCCGAACGCCAACACTCAGCAGCAGGGCGAGCACTAGCTCACAGAGGCGTCTCGGTGCGAATAAACAACGGCCCCGGTGTTTCCCGGGGCCGTTGACTTTCTCGAGTCGGCTCTCCTCGCCATTGCTTGATGGTTGGCGCAGCCCACTACCCGCCACCGAGCCACCCGCCCGCGGGGTCGTTCGAATGTACCGCCCAAGTACACCGCGAATGCCACGCGTCAGTGCCTTTTCCGCTTCGATATGCGCACGAATCCGCGACCCGCGCAGAGGTGTTCCAACCCGGTGCCTGGCACCGGGGTGGCGGGGCGAATACGGTAGCGGGACGGGGCACACGAGAATGTGCCGTCTCTGCGCCGGAACGGGCACGGCTCCGCTGGCGCGGCCGGCGCTGAGGCCGCGACTACACTGAGCCGCGATGCTCGACTCGCTCTCCGACAGGCTTCAGGGCATCCTCGGCGACCTGCGCAAGCGCGGCACGCTCAACGAGGAAGCGATCTCACGCGCGATGCGCGAGATCCGCCTCGCCCTGCTCGAGGCCGACGTCAACTTCAACGTCGTCAGGCAGTTCGTCGCCCAGGTGAGGGAGCGGGCGCTCGGGCAGGACGTGCTGAAGAGCCTCACGCCCGGGCAGCAGGTCGTGAAGATCGTGCACGAGGAGCTGACGGCGCTGATGGGCGCCGGCGCTTCCGATCTGGCCTTCGCCTCGCGTGCGCCCACGGTGATATTGCTCGCCGGCCTGCAGGGCTCGGGCAAGACGACCGCGGCGGCCAAGCTGGCGCTCTTCCTGCGCAAGGAGAAGAAGAAGGCCTTCCTCGTCGCCTGCGACCTGCAGCGCCCGGCCGCGATCGACCAGCTTGAGCAACTCGGCGCGCAGATCCAGGTTCCCGTCTATACCCGCCGCGACACGAGCGACCCGGTCTCGGTCGCGCGCGAGGGAATCGAGCAAAGTGTGCGCCAGGGCTGCGACGTGGCGATCGTGGACACCGCCGGCCGCCTGCACGTGGACGAGGAGATGATGAGTCAGCTGGCAGCGGTCAGAGACGCGATCAAGCCGCACAACGTGCTGCTCGTGCTCGATTCGATGACTGGGCAGGAAGCCGTCACCGTCGCCGAGGCCTTCGCCGAGCGCGTCGACTTCGACGGCGTCGTCATGAGCAAGCTCGACGGCGATGCTCGCGGCGGCGCGGCGCTCTCGGTCAAGGCCGTCACCGGCAAGCCGATCAAGCTCGTCTCGGTGGGCGAGAAGCTCGACCAGCTCGAGCTGTTCCATCCCGAGCGGATGGCCTCGCGCATCCTCGGCATGGGCGACGTCCTCTCGCTGATCGAGCGCGCCGAGCAGGCGGTCGCCGTCGATGAGCAGGCCGAGATGGAGGAGCGCCTGCTCAAGGGCCGCTTCTCGTTCGAGGACTTCCTGCGCGCCTACAAGATGATGCGGCGGATGGGCTCGATGAAGGGGCTGCTCGGCATGATTCCGGGGCTCCCCGGCCAGCTGAAGGACGCCGACGTGGACGAGAAGCAGCTGGCGCGGGTCGAGGCAGTCGTCCTCTCGATGACACCCGAGGAGCGGCGTCGGCCCGAGATCATCGACGGCAAGCGGCGGGCGCGCATCTCGCGCGGCAGCGGTACCACGGTGCAACAGGTGAACCAGGTGCTGGAGATGCGGCGTCAGATGGAGCGGATGCTGAAGCAGATGAACGCGGGCGGGAAGATGCGTCTGCCGGGGCAGGTCGGCTCCGCCGGGCCCCCGAGAAAGTCGACCAAGGCACGCAAAAAGCGCCGCCGTCGTTGAGCGGTAGTCAGCGCGAATCCGCCCAGCTCGTTCGGCTGCGAACGCTTCGCATCCCGTTGTCCTCAGTCGCATCCGCATCCTGCGAGATACGAATGCTCCCTGCGTCCTAGGCCTGCTCGGTTCTCACTCGGCCGAACAAGAGCGGATCTACGCTGGATACCGCTAAGGTTTGGCGAGATTTCACGGAACCGCGAAGAGAGACGGCGAAGCGAAGGCGCTCCGCCCGGAAAGGATCTAGATGGCAGCAAAGATGAGACTGACGCGGGTTGGGTCGAAAAAGAACCCGATCTACCGTGTCGTGGTCGCCGACTCGCGCGCGCCGCGCGACGGCCGATTCATCGAGATCGTCGGCCGCTACAACCCGCGCTCCGAGCCCTCGCTGATCGAGTTCGACGAGGCCAAGGTGAAGGACTGGCTCTCGAAGGGCGTTCAGCCGACTGCGCCTGTCAGCCGCCTACTCGAGATAAAGGGGCTCCTTGGCTGAGTTCCTACTCGAGACCGTGCGTCGGTTCGTCGAGAACCCCGGCGCCGTCTCGGTCGAGGAACTGGAACGCGACGGCGACACCGTGCTGCGGCTAACCGTTGCCGACGACGACCGAGGCAAGGTGATCGGGCGCCAGGGCCGGATCATCCGATCTCTGCGTACGCTCGTGCGCGCCGGCGGCGCGCACGAGGGAAAGCGATACCTGCTCGAGATTGCCGAGTGAGGATCCCCAACTCGTCTCGATAGGTCGCGTCGGCAAGCCACACGGCCTCAAGGGCGCCTTCTTCGTCGAGCGTCCGAGCGAGGATCCCGAGCGCTTCGTCGTAGGCGCGGCCGTTCTGGTGAACGGAGTCACCGCTACCGTCATCGAGTCGAAGCTGTCGGGCGGGCGCCCAGTGGTGCGGCTCGACCGCGAGGTCGAGCGCGGTGCTGAGCTCTGGATTCCGCAATCGCAGCTGCCGCCGCTCGCCGAAGACACCTACTACGCCTTCCAGCTCGTCGGGCTGGAGGTCGCCGAGGAGGGAGGGCGAGCGCTCGGACGCGTCGAGGAGGTCGTCTCGGGCGTGGCCAACGACGTGCTTGAGCTCGATTCGGGTCTGGCGCTGCCGCTGGTCGAGGAGTGCATCTTGCTCGTGGATCTCGCCGCTGCACGTATCGTTATCCACACCGGATTCGCGGAGCCGGACTAGCTCCGCCGAGAACTGATCCTGTGCAAATCGACATCTTCACGCTCGTTCCGTCGGCATTCGAATGGATGTGCGAGCGGCGCCCGCTCGCGGCGGTGCTCGGGCAGACGCTCGAGCTGCGCCTCTTCAACTACCGTGAGACGACTCCGCTCAGCGCCCGTCAGGTCGACGACGAGCCCTACGGCGGCGGCGCCGGCATGGTGCTGCGGGTAGACGTCGTGGCCGCCGCTCTGGACGCCGTCTACGGCGGCATTCCCAAGCGGCGAACGATCGCGCTCACGCCACAGGGGCGCCAGCTCGACCAGGCTCTGGTCGAGGAGCTGGCCGGCGAGGAGAGCCTGACTCTCCTCTCCTCGCGCTTCGAGGGCTTCGACGAGCGGATCGTCGAGCACATGTGCACGGACGCGGTCTCGATCGGCCCCTACGTGCTCTCGGGCGGCGAGATTCCGGCCATGGCGCTTCTCGACGCGGTGGTGCGCCGCCTCCCCGGTGCTCTGGGCAGTGAGGAGTCGGGCCTGATCGAGAGCTTCTCCGAGGAGTTGGACGGCGGGCTAGAGTACCCGCAATACACGCGTCCGGCCGAGTTCCGCGGTTGGAAGGTGCCCGAGGTTCTGCTCTCAGGCAACCACGCTCGCATCGATAGCTGGCGGCGCGACCAGAGCCGAGTCAGGAGCACCGAGTGAGAAATCCGATCGATCGCCTCTTTGGACGTCTACCGAAAACGATGAGGGTGGTGCTCGACTGGACGCTGACGATCCTCGGTGCGATCGCCATCGTGCTGGCGATCAAGGCCTGGGTCGTCAATCCGTACCGTATTCCGACCTCGTCGATGGAGCCGACGCTGCGTTGCGCCCGGCCAAGTCCCGGCTGCGAGGCGAAGTTCTCCGACCGAGTGCTCACCGATCGCATCACCTACCACTTCCGCGGACCGCGCCGCGGCGAGATAGTCGTCTTCAAGACGCCCAAGCGGGCACGCGAGGTCTGCGCCGGCAGCGCGGGAAGCTCCGTGTTCGTCAAGCGCCTGATCGGGCTGCCCGGCGAGACGATCAAAGAGAAGCGCGGCTTCATCTACGTCAACGGCAAGGAGCTGAGCGAGAACTACATCCAACCGGCACGGCGCGACAGGCGGTCCGGCACCTGGCACGTGCCCAAGGGCGCGTACTTCCTGATGGGAGACAACCGCAACGAATCCTGTGACTCGCGCGACTGGGGCTCGGTTCCGAGAGGGAACCTGATCGGCAAGGTCTTCATGACCTACTGGCCGCCCAACCGGCTCTCTTTCCACTGAGTCATGACGAAGAATCCGTTCGACCGGCTTTTCCAGCGACTTCCGCGATGGGCGCGGGTGCTCGCCGATTGGCTGATCGGGATCGTCATTGCGCTGGTCGTCGTGCTTGCCTTCCGCGCCTGGGTCGTCACCCCCTACGCGATACCCACCCCTTCGATGGAGCCGACGCTGCACTGCGCCCCCTCCAAGACGAAGACGTCCGCGCCTACCTCGTCGCTGCAGCCGAGCCAGAACCAACCGACCGCGCCTCAGCAGTCGGGGCCCGTCTCTCCCGGTAGGTGCCAGGGAACCAGCTTCCTCGGCCTGCACTTCTCCGACCGGGTGCTCGTGAACCGCTTCATCTACAGATTCCGTAGTCCGCACAGGGGAGAGATCGCCGTCTTCAGGGCGCCGTCCGTGGCCGCGGAGGTCTGCCGCAGCCTCGGCACCAAGGTGCTCGTCAAGCGCCTGATCGGGCTGCCGGGCGACACGGTCAGCGAGAAGCACGGCTTCATCTACATCAACGGCGAGAAGCTGAACGAGCCCTACGTGAAGTCGGGCCGGCGCGATACGCGCAGCGGAGTCTGGCGGGTGCCGAAGGGGTGGTACTTCTTCATGGGCGACAACCGAGTCGCCTCCTGTGACTCACGCGATTGGGGGCCCGTACCGCGCAAGGACCTGGTCGGACCGGTCTTCATGACCTACTGGCCGCCGAACCGGATCTCGTTCTAAGAACTCGAATCAAAACGAAGCACTCCGCCGCCTGAGCGCGCTCAGCGGCACGCTCCGTCGTCCTCGGTCGCACCCACATCTCTTCGACATGGGCACTCCCTGCGTCCTGGCATCGCACTTGCCGATCACACCCAGTCGGCGGGTCATCATTCAAATTCGAGTCCAGTAGCGCCCGGCCGCGCCTTTTTTAGCTACGATTGCCGCCGGCTACCAGCTGGTCCTCTTTTCAGTCATGAACAAGATCATCGAGCAGATCGAGCAGCGTCAGCTGCGCCCCGAGTTGCCTCGGTTCAAGGCGGGCGACAGCGTGCGCGTGCACTTCAAGGTGATCGAGGGCCAGCGCCAGCGCATCCAGGTCTTCGAGGGAATCGTGATCAAGCGCCAGGGCGCCGGCGTGCGTGAGACCTTCACCGTGCGCAAGAGCTCCTTCGGAGTCGGCGTCGAGCGCACCTTCCCGCTCCACTCGCCGAAGATCAACAAGATCGACGTGATCTCGATCGGCGACGTCAACCGGGCCAAGCTCTACTACCTGCGCGCCAAGATCGGCAAGAAGGCCCGCGTCCGAGCCAAGCGCGACCAGTTCACGAAGGCGGTGCCGGGCGCCGTGCCCGAAGTCGCAGAGGCCGAGGGCCTGGAGGAGCCGGAGAGCACTGAGCCCGAGGCAACGGAGCCGGAGAGCGCCGAGCCGGAGAGCGCCGAGCCCGTGGACAGCGCGGAGCCGGAGGTCGAGCCCGCCGTCGCGGAGCCCGACGAGAGCCCTGAGCCGGTAGACGACGCGAAGTAGCGTTCGCCGCCGCGATCTTTGTAGAGGGAGAGAAACTTTCGCTACCCGCCGGGCGGTTGGGCCGGCACCCGCGCTATTCTCGCGACCGTGAGCACGGACCTCGCCACGAAGCTGATTCGGCATGATCGGCAGTTCGGCGCCCGCTTCGTCGCCGGCGCGGACGAGGTGGGGCGGGGGTCGCTGGCCGGGCCGTTGACCGCGGCGGCCGTGGTTCTCGACCTGGACAGGCTTCGCGGCTCGCGGGCCCGTGCCCTGGCCGGGCTGCGCGATTCCAAACAGTGCGATTCGGCCGCACGCGAGCGGCTCTTGCCGATCGTGCTCGCGCTGAGCGAGCTAGTTGTAGTGGAGACCGTCCCGGCCGGGGAGATCGATCGTTGCGGGCTGCACAAGACCAATCTCGAGGCACTCGAGCGAGCACTCAGAGCCTGTGTCCCGCCCGCGCAGGTCTGCCTGGTCGACGGCTTCTCGCTCGGCCCGGAGGCTCTGTCGCACACCCCGATCGCGGGCGGCGACGAGAAGAGCGCGGCCATCGCCTGCGCCTCGATCGTGGCCAAGGTCGTGCGCGACCGGATGATGCGGCGGCTCGATGCGCTCTATCCCGCCTACGGTTTCGCCGCTCACGTCGGCTACATCACCGGCGCCCACTCCGCCGCTGTGCGCCGGCACGGACCCAGCGCCGTCCATCGCCTTTCTTTCAACGCCGCATGCTACGAGCAAAGCGCGTGATCCCCCGGTGAGAGCGATCGGGCTTCCGGGCGCTCGGGCCGAGCGCCGCGCCCGTCGCCACTACCGCCTGCGCGGCTACAGGATCCTCGGCGCCAACATCCGCCTGGCGGGCGTCGAGGTCGATCTGCTCTGTCGGCGCCGCGGCGTCGTCGTCTTTTGCGAGGTCAAGGAGAAAACGGGGGAGGGCTACGGCGATCCGCTCGAGATGGTCGACGAGCGCAAGCAGCGCCGCCTGCGTCGCGCGGCCGAAGCGTGGCTTGCGGCGCAGTCGTTGCAGGAGCAGATCGTGCGCTTCGACGTGGTTGCGCTGCGCGGTGGCGGGTTGGAGCGGATCGAAAACGCGTTTTAGAAACCGTCGTGCCGGCTATCTCTCGCGCCGCGCGTAGGTCTAGTGTTAGCTTGGTGCTCGCATGAACCGCTACTACGGGAACATCGGTGACGTCTGGAAGCACCTGGTGCTGGCCGAGCTGCTCGCGCAAGAGCCGCCGAAGCGCTACTGGGAGACGCATGCGGGCTCGGCGTCGTATCCGCTGACGCATTCGCCCGACCGCGACTACGGCGTCTATCGCTTTCTCGAGCGCAGCGGCAGCGTTCCCGAGCTGGCCGGATCGCGCTACGCCGCCGAACTGGACAGGCTCTCGGTCGAAGGCGAGGCGCCGTCGAGCTATCCGGGCTCGGCCCTGCTGGCGATGCGGATGCTGGGTCCGGCTGCCGAGTATCTGCTCTGCGACCTCGATCCCGAGAGCGTCGCCAGTTTGCGCGCCGCCGCCGCCGACCTGGGGCTGGGCGGGCAGGAGGTAGTGCGTGAAGCAGACGGGATGACCACGGCCGTGGAGGAGGCGCGCCGGCTGAAGGACGAGTCGGAAGACGTCGTCGTCACTATCGATCCCTTCCAGCCCTTCGAGATCGCCGGCGGAATCTCGGCGCTGGAGCTGGCCGCCGGCCTGATCGAAGACGACTTCAAGGTCATCTACTGGTACGGCTACGACACCCCCGAGCAGCGCTCCTATCCGATGGGAGTGCTGCGCGAGTACGCACTTGAGGCCGGAACGAGTGTCTGGTGCGGAGATCTGATGCTCGTCGCCGCGGCCGGTCACTCCGAGCAGGAGGTCGAGCAGCTGCTGGCCGGCGCGGAAGGACCCGGCGCCGGTTGTGGTGTTGTCTTGGGCAACTTCTCTGAAGCGAGCCTCGAACGCTGCGCGCGCCTCGGCGAGGCCGTCGCGAAGGCCTGGGAGGACGCCAGGCTGCCCAACGGAAGCCCGGGCGCGCTCGAGTTTTCGGCCGTCAGCTCGTAAACGGAACCGCCACCAGGTTTAGGCAGCTTTGCAGGGCTGAGGCCTGCTCGCGTCGAATCGATTCGGGCGATGGCGCTCACCCAGGAAGCCCTCTACCGCGAACTCGACCTCGACCTCGACCTCTCCTGGTCGGAGCGTGACCTTCCCGAGCGCGAGCGGACGAAGCACGTCCATCGCCTCCATCCTTACCTGGGAAAGTTCATTCCCCAGCTCGTCGAGACTTTGATCGATCGCTACTTCCGGCCCGGAGACAACGTCCTCGATCCCTTCGCCGGCTCGGGCACGACGCTGGTACAGGCGCTCGAGAGCGGGCTGGACGCGACCGGAATCGACATCGCCGCCTTCAACTGCCTGCTGATGCAGGTCAAGACGAGCCGCTACGAGCTGTTCGCGCTAGAGAAGGAGATCAGGAGCGTTGTGGCCGCGCTCGACACGCAGGCGGCACCGCTGTCGAAGCGCGCCTGCTCTTCGTATCTGAGCGACTGGTACGCGCCACAGGCGCTCGACCAGCTTCTCTCCTTCCGCGAGCAGATCGCGGGCTGCGAGCACACCGATGTGCTCCGGGTCGTTCTTACCCGTGCCGCGCGCTCGGCCCGGCGCACGCGCCACTTCGATCTCGAGTTTCCGCGTGCTCCGCAGCTCGAGCCCTACTGGTGCCACAAGCATCGTCGTACCTGCCGCCCGGTCGAGAGCGCCTCGCACTTCCTGCGCCGCTACGCACTCGACACGCTCGAGCGAATCAAGCAGTTCCAGCGCCTGCGCGCACGCGGTCGCGCGGCGAGCGTTCTGCACGCAGATACGCGCTCGATTCGCCTCGAACGACGCTTCGACGGCATCATCACCTCGCCGCCCTACCCAGGCCTGATCGACTATCACGAGCAGCACCGCTACGCCTACGAGCTGCTCGGGCTCGACGACCGGCGGGAGCTCGAGCTTGGGCCGGCGGCGCGTGGAAGCGGGCGCGCCGCGCTCGCCGGCTACTCGCAGGGCATCGCAGCGGCGCTCGAGAACCTGCGACCGGCCCTGAGGCCCGACGCCCCGGTGCTGATCGTCGTCAACGACCGCCGCGATCTCTATCCGGAGATTCTCGCTGCCGCCGGGCTACGGCTCGAGGAGCGTCATCGCCGTCATGTGAACCGCCGTACCGGCCGCCGGGCCGGGGAGTATTACGAGGACGTCCTGGTAACCCGCTTCGCTTGAGCAGAGCGCGAGCGCGTGCAAGCCCGCGAGATCGCGACGAGATCAGATCCCCCTCCGGCCTCGTCGCTGATCTCGCGCTGCCCGAACCGGCGAGGTGCCCACACGGGCGACCGCTCCGGTCGCCGCCACGACCTGTGTCGTCCGGCTCAGTCCTCGTCGAGCGAGCCCGAGTCGACCCGCTCGATCCACTCGGCGAAGAGCGGGTCGACGACGCGGTACCTGTGCCCTTCGGGCTCGATCTCGGCCGTCTGGACGAAGCGGGCGACGACGCTTTGTGCCGTCGACTTGCTCAGCTCGAGTCGATTCAGAAGACCAGCGCGGTAGGGCGAGCCGGCGCCGGCCACGATTGAGCGCATTGTCTTCTGGTCGTTCAACGAGAAGCCGTGCCAGTGGGCGTCGAGCTCGGGCTGTAGCTCGGTCAGCGCCGAGGCGTGAGCGCGTGACCAGTCATCGAGTGTCGCCGTCTCGCCCGGCGCGACCTGCTCCCAGAGGTGGTAGGCGAGCATCATCGCCCGCTGGGGATGACCCAGTGCCGCGGCGAGCAGCGGGTTGAGCGCCTCGCCCGCGCTTCGCTTGCTCTGCTCGAAGCGGTTCGCGATGTAGTCGGCGATGGCCGGATCGGGCAGCCGGCCGAGGCGCATCGGAACCGCCGAGTCGTAGAGAGGCCGACTTCGATCCTCGAACAGCTGCCTCATCAAGCCAGGCTCGGAGCCGGCGAAGACGTAGGAGGCCACCTCGCCCTGGTGTTGGATGTGACTGCGGATGAGCCCGTCGAGGTCGGAGATCCGGCTCACGTCCTGAAACTCGTCCAGCGCGACGAAGGTCCGAAAGCCGCCGCCCTCCTCCAGGCGCAGCGGCAGGTCGAGCAGGGCATGAAGCGCGGCCAGCGACTCGGTCCTGGGATCGAGCTGGATCTTGGCGCTGATGCCGAAGGCGCCCAGCGACAGTCCCAGGCCGGTGCGCTGCAGAAAGTCCTCGATCTTGGCGCGCAGGGCGCCCTTCAGGTACTTGGCGTAGGCGCGCTCGAAGCGGATCGTCACGTCGGCGAGCGAGGCCACCCGGTAGAGATCGACGAGCACGGGAACGAGCCCCTCCCGGCGCTCGCCGTCGCGGAGCGCCCGCTTGAGCAGGCTGGTCTTTCCGTACTTGCGTGGCGCGTAGAGCCGGACGTAGTGACCACCGACGACCTTTCTCAGCAACTCGCGCGTCTCGTCGTCGCGATCGATGACGTCCTCGGGAGCGATGGGCCGGGAGTAGACGAAGGGGTTGACGTCGCTGATCATGGTATGTGCAGAACATACTACTTAGTACGGACGTTGGGTACTACTCGCCGCGTCCGCGCGCCTTTCGGCGCCGAGTTGTGACAGGCGCGTGAGGATTCTCCTCCTAGCCTGAGTGCGTGCTCGCGCAGATGCTGACCTACGCGCTCGTCGGGCTGGAGCCGCGGCGGGTAGAAGTCGAGGCGCATCTGCAAAAGGGAGTGCCCTCGTTTGCCATCGTCGGGCTGGCTGATAGGGCCTGTCAGGAGGCCAAGGAGCGCGTTCGCAGCGGCATCGTCTCGGCCGAGCTGACCTGGCCGCTCAGGCGCATCACCGTCAATCTCGCGCCGGCCGACCTGCGCAAGGAGGGCTCCGGCTTCGACCTAACGATCGCGCTCGCCATCCTCGCCGCCTCGCACCAAATTCCGCCCGATTCGCTCAGGGCGCACGCGGCCGTGGGCGAGCTGGCCTTGGACGGCCGGGTGCGTCCGGTCGGGGGAGCGCTGGTCGTGGCCGAGGGAGCTCGACGGGCGGGAATCGAGTTCGTGCTCTGCGCGGCCGAGTCGGCGGGCGAGGTGGCGCTGGCCGGCGTCGATCCGGTGCCGGTGCGCCACCTCGTCGAGGCGGTCGCTTACATGAGCGGCGACTGGCTACCAGAGCCGCCGCCGCTCCGCACGGACGGCCTCCCGCGGCGCGCCTCCTGCCCCGACCTGGTCGAGGTGAAGGGGCAGCGGCGCGGGCGCCGGGCGCTCGAGATCGCCGCCGCCGGGCGTCACAACCTGCTTCTGGCCGGTCCGCCCGGGACGGGCAAGACGATGCTCGCGCGCCGCTTGCCGGGAATCCTGCCGGCGCTGGCCGAGGAAGAGGCACTCGAGGTGACGCGCATCCATTCGGTGGTCGGACTGCTTCCACGCGAGCACCCGCTGGTCGCGGCGCCGCCCTTCCGCGCTCCGCACCACTCTTCCTCGATGCCTGCGATCGTCGGCGGCGGCAGCGGCCCCAGCCCCGGCGAGGCCAGCCTGGCGCACCGCGGAGTTCTGCTGCTCGACGAGTTCCCCGAGTTTCAGCGGCCGGTTCTGGAGGCGCTGCGCCAGCCGCTCGAAGACGGCGTCGTCAGCGTGGCTCGCGCCAGCGGCCGCGCCGTCTTCCCGGCCAGCTTCCAGCTGGTCGCGACGATGAACCTCTGCCCCTGCGGCGGTAAGGGCGATGCGGCCGGCTGCTCCTGCTCGGCGGTCAGGCTGGCGCGCTTCCGCGAGAAGCTCTCGCGCGCGCTGATCGACCGCTTCGATCTGGTGGTGGCAATGCCGCGCCCGCGCGCCGCCGAGCTGGACGCAAGCGGGGAGGAGGCCTCGGCACTCGTGCGAGGTCGGGTGCAGGCGGCGCGGGAGCGGCTGCAATCCGATCCGCCACGACTGAGCGCCGAGGCCAGGTCACTCCTCACCGACGCCGTCGAGCGGATGGCGCTCTCGGGGCGCGGGCGGGCGCGGGTCGCCCGGGTGGCGCGCACGATCGCGGCGCTCGCCGGCGCCGAGGAGATCGGTCGCGAGCATCTGGCCGAGGCGCTCTCCTATCGCATCCCGCCGGAGCTGACGACGTGACGAGCAGGCGCCGTTCCTATCTGACTCGTCGCGGCGCTGACTACCCGCCGCTTCTGGCGGCCATTCACGATCCGCCAAGCCGCCTTTACCTGCGCGGAGATGGGTCGGTCGAGTTGCTCTCGGGCCCGGCGGCGGCAATCGTCGGTACCCGCTCTTGCTCGCCCTACGGTGCCCTGGTAGCGCGCCGGCTGGGACGCGAGCTGGCGGCGGCGGGAGCGACCGTGGTCAGTGGCCTGGCGCGCGGAGTGGACGCCGAGGCCCATCGCGGCGCGCTCGAGGCGGGCGGCCCGACCGTTGCCGTGCTCGGCTGCGGCATCGATCGCGACTACCCGCGCGCTCACGTCGCCCTGGCGCGGCGGGTCGCCGAAGTGGGACTGCTCGTCTCGGAGTACGAGCCCGGCGTCGAGCCGGCGCCCTGGCGCTTTCCGGCTCGCAACCGCATCATCGCCGGGCTGGCCGGGGTGACGGTCATCGTCGAGGCGCGAGCGAAAAGCGGCGCCCTGATCACGGCCGACTTTGCCCTGGAGGACGGGCGCGAGGTGTTCGCCGTCCCGGGCGAGATCACCTCCGCGCTCTCGCGTGGCACGAACGAACTACTACGCCTGGGCGCCGCGCCGCTGATCGAGTCCGGCGACGTGCTCGCGGCGCTCGGCCTGGAGGAGGCGCCGACTCGCCGCGGCCGCCGGCTCTCCGATCAAGCAAACCGGCTGCGCGAGCTATTGGCCGATCGCGCGGCTTCGGTGGACGAGCTGGTGGGGAGGTCGGGGCTCGCAGCCGACATCGTCGCCGCGGCGCTGATCGAGCTGGAGCTGGCCGGAGAGGCGGCTTGCGCGGAGGGGGTCTACCGGGCGGAGGGAGCTCTGGTTGTACGGTGTAGGCAGACGAACGCCAGCGAACCGCGGTGAGACGCCGAAGAAAGCGGGGTTTGGATGGGCTCAAATACGAAGCGACAACAGACGATGGCCAAGATGGCGCGCGAGCGGGCACTCAGGGAAAAACGCGCTCGCAAGCAGGAAAAGAAGGAAGAAAAGAAGCTGGCCGCCGCCGCCGCGCGGGCCGCGGAAGAGGCCGGTATAACGCTCGACGACGCCGAAGAGGAAGAGACGGCGAACGATGAAGAGCGCCCGCCGGAGTGAGAGCCCGGTCTAGGGCTGGTCACCGAAAATAGCTCCAGCCTCCAACTTCCCGTATCGAAGCCGCCAGAATCGGGAAGGAAGCGCTCACGGCCGCAGCGGAAGCGTCTGCAGTCGCGATGACTCTGCCAGAGGCGCAAGGAGAGGACGATGAAGATCGGCGTGCTGGGAACCGGAATGGTGGGCAAGGCGATCGCCGGCAAGCTGGTTGCGCTCGGTCACGAGGTGATGATGGGCTCGCGTAGCGCCGGTAACGAGCAGGCGCGCGAGTGGGTCGCTACGGCCGGGCCGTCCGCTAGTCAGGGCACCTTCGCCGCGGCGGCCGCATTCGGCGAGCTGCTCTTCAACTGCACCGCAGGAGCCGGCTCGCTCGACGCGCTTCGCTCCGCCCGCCCGACGGATCTCAAAGACAAGGTGCTGATCGACGTTGCCAACCCGCTCGACTTCTCGCAGGGTATGCCGCCGAGTTTGCTCGTCGCCAACACCGACTCCCTTGCCGAGCAGATCCAGCGCGAGTTTCCCAACACCAGAGTGGTGAAGGCGCTGAATACGATTAACTGCCGATTGATGGTCGATCCGGCCAGAGTCCCGGGCGAGCACGACATCTTCCTTGCCGGCGACGATGCGGTGGCCAAGCAGGCGGTGGGTGAGCTACTTCAGAGCTTCGGCTGGCCGGCGGATCAGATCATCGACCTTGGCGACGTCACGGCCGCCCGCGCCGCGGAGATGTACCTCCCGCTCTGGCTGCGCCTGATGGGGGCGCTGCAGACCAGCGATTTCAACATCAAGGTCGTTCGCTGACGTTCTGAGCCTCGGATCAGAGCGGCAGTTCCAGCACGCCCTCCAGCTCGCCGACCCTCTCCAGCAACATCAGCGCCAGCGCCAGATCCTGAATCGCCAGACCGGTCGAGTCGAAGGTCGTGATTTCGTCGGCGGTGGTGCGGCCGGGCGCCAGGCCGGCGAGCACGTCGCCGAGTTGGGTCACGTGAGATCGCTCGAGCAGTTGCTCGCGCACCGGATGCTGCAGCTCGCCGGCGTGCGAGGCCTGCGTCCAGTCGTCGCAGAAGACATGCGTACGGGCGAGCTCGCGCGGGGCGATCTCGCACTTGCCGGGGCCGTCGGCGCCCATCAGGCTGACGTGCTGGCCGGGCTGGAGCGAACTCTCGGCGAAGATGATCTCGTGTCCCGGAGTGACGCTGGCGACGATGTCGGAAGCGAGTGCCTGGGCGACGTCGCCGGCGACCTCGGCACCGAGCTCCTCGGCGGCGCGGCGCGCCCGTTCGGGATCCTTGTCCCAGAGGATCGGCGTGCGCCCCCGGTGGATGAAAGTGCGTGCCGTCGCCGTTCCGTTCACCCCGGCGCCGATCACCGCGACCGAGCCGGCGTCGGTTCTTGCCAGCGTCTCGGCGGCCAGCACCGCCGCGGCGCCGGTGCGCAGAGCGGTCAGCGCCGAGCCCTCGAGCACGGCGACCGGCATCCCCGTCTCCGCGTCCGAGACGAGCACGATCGCCTTCACCGTCGGCAGCCCACGCTCGATGTTCACCGGGAAGGAGGTGACCCACTTGAGCACAGCGTGGCCGCCGCCGATCGCTGGCATGGCGCGGAAGTCGCCGTTTGGATAGGCGGCGACGTAGACCTTCGGCGGCATCGTCCACTCGCCGCGCGCATAGGCGATGAAGCCGTCACGCACCGCCTCGACGGCGCGCTCGGGCGAGACGGCGGCGCGGACGTTGTCGGCGGTCAGGAACGGGGTCACGTTCGAAGCGTACTCGGCGAGCCTATGACAGGCCGACTACGCCGACCGGGACCGGGTTGTAGTCAATCCCTCCGTTTCCGAGCTGGCCGTAAGAGTTCGAGCCCCAGCACTCGACCCTACCGTCGGTCAGGCTCGCGCAGGCGTGAGACGAGCCGACGCTCACCGTCCTGGCCATGGAGACGCCCTTGATCCGAACGGGCGAGAACGCCTCGGTTTGCGAAGCTCCGCCACCAAGGACGCCATCCCAGTCGATCCCCCAGCACCAGACCGTGCCGTCGCGGAGCACGGCGCAGGAGGCCTGAGAGCTGGAGCTGAGCGCGACCGCGCCGCGAATTCCCTCGACCTCGCCCGGGATGGCGCCAGCGCCGCCGTTTCCGTCTCCGAGCTGACCATTCTGATCATCGCCCCAGCAGACGACCCGACCCGTGGAGCGTAATGCGCAGGCAAAACCGGAGCCGGCGCTGACCACGACGGCGTTCTTCACTGCCTGGTACCCCGCGGGGACGGCGTACGGTCCACCCTCGTCGTTGCCCCAGCAGTCAACCTTGCCGTCGCTCAGAACCGCGCAGCTGAAGCCGTCTCCGGAAGCCACGGAGCGAGCATCGGCGATGCCCTCTACCGGCTTCGGCAACGGAGTCAGGCTCGATCCCCAGCATTCAACCCGATCTCCTGAACTCCCAACACCTTCGAGCCAGGCCGCGGCAGAGCGGAGCGGAGCGGGAACGCTAGCCCACATGCCGCTTCGAACAGTGGCGCAGGCGTGGGCGCCGTTATCTCCGCCAAAGGCCACGGTATCCGCAGTTGTGATCCCTTTCACAGTCACCGGCATGGAGCTTCCCCGCTCGGCCTTTGATCCATCTCCGAGAGGCCTCGAGCCCCAGCACTTGATCGTCCCGGTGGACAGAACCGCACAGGTCTGGCCGGTCCATGTTTCCGTGGCACCGCCGACATTGGCGCCTCCTCCACCGATCGATATGGCATTCGCGATCCCTTTCACGGCAACCGGGGAAGGCTCTGCCTCGAGAGAGCCGTTTCCGAGCCGGCCGTCATCGCCGGCTCCCCAGCAGTCGACCTCTTGGTTGGAGAGCAAGGCGCAGCTGAAGAAGTCGCCGGCGATCACGCTCGAGGCGTTGTCGATTCCGTTCACCTCGACCGGTCTGTTGTAGGCGCCTCTGGTGCCGTTGCCGAGTTGGCCCACCCTGTTGTTTCCCCAGCACTCGACCGAGCCGCCGCGCTCGAGGGCGCAGCTGCTCGCTCCGCCGAGAGCCAGGTCATTGACCCCGGAGACCCGCTCGACTGCCAGCGGCCTCGCGCTGGTCTCAAAGCCCATGTAGTAATCGGTTTCGAGGTTGGAGATGAGCGTCGGGCTGAAACCGAGCTCTCCGAACAGACCATCCCCCCAGCACTTGATAGTCCCTCCCGGGAAGAGGACGCAGGTGTGGCCGTCCCGGGTCGTCTGATCGATGTCGCCTGAGCCTCCACCGGTGAAGACCGCGGTTGCTCCCTCGATGCCGTTGACGAGCACCGGGGTCACGCTGATCTCTTGCTGGCCGTCGGGCATCAAGCGCCAATGTCCTCCGGAGCCTTCGCCGAGCTGATCCCGGTCGTTGTTGCCCCAGCACTTGACCTTGCCGCCCGAAATCAGGGCGCAGGTGAAGAAGTCGGCCACGCTGATAGAGATTGCATCGTCGATCCCGGCTACCCGGACGGGCGTGGCGCTGTCCGTCTGAGTTCCGTCTCCCAGCTGGCCGGAGAGGTTTCCGCCCCAGCACTCAACCTCGCCGCTCGAGAGAAGGGCACAGGCGTGGTCACGACCGGCGCCGATTGCGATCGCATCGCGGATTCCGCGGACGGGGAAGGGCTTCCCGGTCTTCCAGCACCGGACCGCGCGATCGGACATGAGCGCACATGCCGTGAGGGCGCCTCCGGCGCTCACCTGCCTGGCACCGGAGATCCCCTTCACCGCGACCGATACTCGCTCGCCGAGACCCCAGCATTTGACCTTGCCTCCCGCCACGAGCGCGCATGACCGCACGATCCCGACGCTCAGCTGCCTCACTCCGTGCAGGTTTCTGACCCGAACGGGAACCGTGCTGCCGTATGCCTTGCCGTTCCCGAGCGAGCCGTCCAGGTTGCTGCCCCAGCAGCGGACGGTCCGATCGGCGAGGATTGCGCAGGCTTGATCTCCGCCGGCGCTTATGGAGATCGCTCGAGCAGGTCGTAGAAAGCCCCGATGTGTCTCACCGGCCCGGCTTCCGCAGGCAGGCGCCCAGGCCAGGAGCCCGACTAGGAAAAGGCAGATAAACGGCTTCCGCGTTTTCCCGTTGACACATGAAGCCCAGCGCGCTTTCCGGTCGTAGACCATTCGACTCGACGACCTTATCGCTATCGACCTCGGTGGGTGTAATCGGGGTTTCCTATCTCGTCCCGCAGCGGCCGCCTCGACCTGCTTGACTACCGCCCAGTGCCCGACTCGCCCAGCATCGTCGTGAACAAGCTGCACGTCCGCCGCGGAGGGGTGGTCGTGCTTGACGAGATATCACTCGCAGTCACCTCGGGACGGGTGACAGGCCTGCTCGGGCCGAGCGGCAGCGGCAAGACGACGCTGATGCGTGCGATCGTCGGCGTCCAGATCGTCGAGGCGGGGACGATCACGGTACTCGGCGAGCCGGCGGGAACGCCGCCCTTGCGCTGGAAGGTCGGCTACATGACCCAGAATCCGGCCGTCTACGGCGATCTGAGCGTGCGCGAGAACCTGCGCTACTTCGCCCGCATCCTGGACGCGCCGGCCGCGAGCGTGGACGAGGTGCTGGAGACCGTGGACATGACTGCGTTTGCGGGCCGTGTCGTCAACCGGCTCTCGGGTGGGCAGCGGGCGCGCGTCTCGCTTGCGACGGCGCTGATCGGCAGCCCCGAGCTTCTCGTGCTCGATGAGCCTACCGTCGGGCTCGATCCGGTGCTTCGGCGCGATCTCTGGAGCACCTTCAACGCGTTGGCCCGGCAGGGAAAGACGCTGCTCGTCTCCAGCCACGTCATGGACGAGGCCGACCACTGCCATGATCTGCTGCTCCTGCGCGGCGGCAAGCTGATCGCAACCGGCACTCCCGCAGAGGTGCGCGCACGCAGCGGCCAGCAGGATCTCGACGAAGCCTTCCTGGCTCTGATCGGGGAGAAGACGGAGTGAGCTTCCGCGCCACCTCGGCCACCGCTATCCGCGTCCTCAACCAGCTGCGCCGCGACCCGCGCACGATCGTGCTCCTGCTCGGAGTGCCGATCGTGCTCGTCTTCCTGCTCAACCAGATCTTCGCCGACCGTCCCGAGGTGTTCCAGCAGATCGGCGGCCCGCTGCTCGGCCTCTTCCCGCTGATCACGATGTTCCTGATCACCTCGATCACGATGTTGCGCGAACGGGTCTCGGGCACGCTCGAGCGCCTGATGGCGCTGCCCCTGGCCAAGTTCGACGTGCTCGCCGGCTACGGCATCGCCTTCGCGCTCTTCGCCGCCGTGCAGGCGACGCTGGTCTCGATCGTTGCCTTCGGCGCGCTCGACCTGCACACCCAGGGGCCCGCCTGGGCGGTCGTGCTGCTGGCGATCTCGAACGCCATCCTCGGTACCTCGCTCGGCCTCTTCGTCAGCGCGTTTGCCCGCACCGAGTTCCAGGCGATCCAGTTCATGCCCGCCTTCATCTTCCCCCAGATCCTGCTTTGCGGCCTGTTCATCGACCGCGCGCAGATGGCCGGCTGGCTGCGCGGTCTGTCCGACGCCTTCCCGTTCACCTACGCCTATGACGCCCTTCATCAGGCCACCGCGCTCGGCGCCTTCGGCGGGCGCTTCGCGCTCGATCTGGGCGTCACGCTCGGGGTGACGGTGCTCGCGATCGCACTCGGCGCCTCGACGCTCAGGCGGCGAACAGGCTAGAGATGAGGCGCCCGGAGTTGCTCGAGCTGCTCGGCGGTCTCCTGCTCGAGCGCGAGCCGCCTCATCCGCTACGCGTCGCAATCGATGGGCCCGACGGCGCCGGCAAGACCGTCCTGGCCGACGAGCTGGCGGCATTCCTGGCGGGGAAACGGCAGGTCGTCCGGGCCGGGGTCGACAGTTTCCATAATCCGCGCGAGCTGCGCTACCGGCGCGGCCCCGATTCGCCCGAGGGCTATTTCCTCGATTCATTCGACTACGACGCGTTGCGCGGGCTCGTACTCGAGCCGCTTGGGCCGGGCGGGTCGCTGCGCTTCCGCCGCGCGCTCTTCGACTATCGGGTGGATGAGAAGGTCTCAGCTGTCGAGGAGACGGCCTCACCCAACTCGATCCTGCTCTTCGACGGCGTCTTCCTGCTTCGTCCCGAGCTGTGTTCGTTCTGGGATTTCTCGATCTTCGTTCATGCGGAATTCGACGAGACGCTACGCCGCGCCGAGGCGCGCGACCGGGAGCTGATGGGCGGTGTGGAAGCTGTGCGGGAGCGCTACCGGCGCCGCTACATCCCGGGCCAGGAGCTGTACTTCAACCGCTGCGCCCCGCAGGAGATCGCCGACGTCGTGATCGATAACACGAATGTGAGCGATCCGAAGCTGAGGCGACGAGAGTCATCCGGCCTTCGGTCGAGCCGGGGGGCTTCCGGCGAGGCTGAGTGAGGGCAATTCTCTATTCGCCCGCCACCGATCCACCCGCCCGCGGGGTCCTGAAACGTAGCCAATGAAAGCGCGCAAAACGTGCCGATTTCGTATCGAATCAATACCGCGCATATGTCGCCGCTCGGCTGGCTCCGCCGGAAAGCGCGTTGGTTGGAACGGGCCGGGGGTACTGTATGAGCGTGAAGAAGCGCCAGGCCTCTCGCCGCCGCCGCTCGCTGATCGTCATCGCGGGCCTCCTTCTGGAGCCGGTTGCGATGAAGCTGCGCGGTTACCGGGTGGGCGGAAATCTCGTCGTTCGCTGCCGGAGAGGCCATCTCTTTACGACGATCTGGATTCCCGGAGCGTCTCTGAAGGCGGTTCGCCTGGGCTGGTTGAGGATTCAGCGCTGCCCGGTCGGCAAGCACTGGTCGATCATCAGCCCGGTCAAGGAGTCCGATCTGAGTGAGGACGAGAAGCGGATCGCAAGCGAGCACAGGGACGTCCGGATTCCCTGACGGGCTGCCGGCCGATGACCCGCCGCGACGGCCGCTGTAGAT
>CAZWTK010000011.1:9110-36424 GCA_964636655.1 uncultured Gaiellales bacterium | reverse complement strand
GCCAGACTGAAGTCTGGCACCTGGTTGCACGCCCGAGCCAGACTGAAGTCTGGCACGGGATTACTAGAGGGTCTTGACTGCGGCGATCAGCTTGGTGACCGAGTCTTTGGCGTCGCCGAACAGCATCGAGGTCTCGGGCTCGTAGAAGAGGTGGTTCTCGATACCGGCGAAGCCGGGATTCATCGAACGCTTCATCACCACCACCGCCTTCGACTTGTCGACGTCGAGAATCGGCATTCCGTAGATCGGGCTCGACGTGTCGGAGCGTGCGGCCGGGTTGACCACGTCGTTCGCGCCGATCACCAGCGAGACGTCGGTCTGCGGGAACTCGGGATTGATCTCGTCCATCTCTTTTAGCTGGGTGTAGGGCACGTTGGCCTCGGCCAGGAGCACGTTCATGTGCCCGGGCATGCGACCGGCAACCGGGTGGATGGCGTACTCGACTCTGACACCGCGCTTCTCGAGCAGGTCGGCGAGCTGGCGGACATCCTGTTGCGCCTGCGCAACGGCGAGCCCGTAGCCCGGGACGATGACCACCTGGTGAGCGTAGGCGAGCATGATCGCCACGTCCTCGGCGGTGGTGGCCCTGACCGTCAGGCCCTCGGAGCTGGCGCCGGCCGGGCCGGCCTGGATCTGGCCGAAGGCGCCGAAGATTACGTTGGCCAGCGAGCGATTCATGGCGCGGCACATGAGCAGCGTCAGCAGTGAACCGGAGGAGCCCACGAGCATGCCGCTGACGATCAGCACGTCCTGGTGCAGCTCGAACCCGGCGGCCGAGGCCGAGAGTCCGGTGCAGGCGTTGAGCAAAGCGATCACTACCGGCATGTCCGCTCCACCGATCGGCAGCACGAACATGACGCCGAAGGCGAGTGCGGCCGCGATCTCGATCAGAAGCAGCCAGAGGAGCTGGTAGTCGTGGCCACCGAGGATGACTACACCGGCTGTGACTCCGGCGACGAGGATCAGGATGTTCATGACCCTCTGTCCCGGCCAGACGATCGGACGATCGCCCACCAGGCCCTGCAGCTTGCCGAAGGCGATCATGCTGCCGGCGAAGGAGATGCTGCCGATCAGCGCCGAGATGATGATCGCGATCGAGACGTCGAGCGCCAGGCGCCCGCTCAGTCCGGCGATCTTCTCGTGGAACTCGACCACGGCGATCAGCGCCACCGCTCCACCGCCGACGCCGTTGAACAGCGCCACCATCTGCGGCATGGCCGTCATCTTCACCAGGCGTGCACCGAACCAGCCGATCAGTGCGCCGATCAGGCCGCCGATGCCCATGAGGATGAAACCGACCCGGTTGTGCGAGTGGATCACGTCACGCTGGGCGATCGTCACCGCGATGGCCAGGGCCATGCCGACGGCGCCGAGCTGATTGCCGAGTCGCGCGTGCTTGGGGGAGGAGAGGAACTTCAGCGCGAGGATGAACGCGATGATCGTCGGCAGGTAGGCGAGTGTGGTCTGGTTGGCGCTCACTCGTTACTTCCCCTTGAACATCTCGAGCATGCGATCGGTGACGGCGAAGCCGCCGACGACGTTCGCGGCCGCCAGCACCATGGCGAAGAAGCCGATGATGTGGCCGAGCAGGTTGTTGTTGAGACCGACGATCAGGATGGCGCCGACGATGACGATGCCGTGAATCGCGTTGGTGCCGCTCATCAGCGGCGTGTGCAGAAGCGTCGGCACCTTGGAGATGACCTCGATACCGAGGAAGATCGCCAGGATCAGGACCGTGAGCTCCGCCAGGAAGACGGTTACGTCCGTGTGTGAGCTGGCCGTTGTTGCGGCCAGGGCCATGAAGCCGATCACTGTTTCTTCTCCTTCCTGGTCACGCAGGCGCCCGCGATGATCTCGTCTTCGAAGTCGAGTGCGAGAGCGCCGTCTTTGACCATCAGTCCGAGCAGCGAGGCGACGTTGCGCGCGTAGAGCTGACTGGCGTGGAAGGCCATCTCGCTCGGCAGATTCGTCAAGCCGACGACGGTGACGCCGCCCTTCTCGACGATCTCACCCGGAACGGTCAGAGCGCAGTTGCCGCCACCCTCGGCGGCGAGGTCGACGATCACCGAACCGGGCCGCATCGCCTTGGCCGCATCGGCCGGAATCAACTTCGGCGCCGGGCGGCCGGGAACCATCGCGGTGGTGACGATGACGTCGAAATCAGGAATTCGCTTCTCGAGCTCGGCCTGCTGCTGCTTCTGCTGCTCGGGCGTGAGCTCCTTCGCGTAGCCGCCCTCGGTCTCCTCGCCGACGACACCGAGGTCGAGGAACTGCGCGCCGAGGCTCTCGATCTCTTGCTTGACCGCGGGGCGGATGTCGAAGGCCGAGACGACGGCGCCGAGGCGGCGAGCCGTGGCGATCGCCTGTAGTCCGGCTACGCCTGCGCCGATCACGAGCACCTTGACCGGTGCGATCGTGCCGGCTGCCGTCATCAGCATCGGGAAGAGCTTGGGCACACGGTCGGCGGCGATCACCACTGCCTTGTAGCCGCCGATGGTGGCCTGCGAGGAGAGTGCGTCCATCGCCTGAGCGCGCGTGATGCGCGGAACCGACTCCATCGCCAGTCCGACGACGCCCTGCTTGGTCAGCGCGTCGATTCCCTTCTGGTCGGTCAGCGGCTGCAGGAAGCCGATCAGCACAGCGTCCTTCTTGAGCAGCTTGAGCTCGGCGGCGCTCGGCTTGGCGACCTTGGCGACTACGTCGGCGCCGAAGGCGTCCTTGGCGGCGGCGAGCTTGGCGCCTGCCTCCTTGTAGGCCTCGTCGGTGAAGGCAGCGGCGGCTCCCGCGCCCTTCTCCACGACGACCTCGAGCCCCTGCGCGGTTAGCTTGGCAACGACCTCGGGGACGAGGGCGACACGCGCCTCGCCGGCAGCCGTTTCCTTGGGCACTCCAATCTTCACGGCGCTGACTCTAGCGGAAAGAAGCACACCTTCCACGGAGGCAACCGATCTCGGTTTTCATGCCGGTTTGCGACAGGCCAAAATCGCTCTGATCGAATTCGACGGTGCCTGTTTCGATCAGCGCTATTCGAGAACGAAGACTCGCCGGCCGGGAGCGCTCGAATCAGCAGAGGCACGGGCGGGCTGAGAACGATGGAGCGCTCCGTCGAGTGTGGCCGGCGATGGATTGAGCGCATGGTTTCGCAGGTGCTCCAAGCCCGGCCGAGACGGCTCTGCCTGTTTGGCCGGGTGAGAAACGGGAGCGGAGCCTGCGTGGCGAAGCCAGCTCAAAGCGAGAGCAGCGAACCTACTCGGGCGACGACCTCGCTGACGAATTCGCTGCACTTGCACGTGCCACCGAGATCGGCGGTGCGAACGTCGGCCTGAACGGCGTCGAAACAGGCCTGGCGAATTGCGCTTCCGGCCGCCTTCATCGCTTCGTCACCGTGTGTGAGAAGGGCCGCCGCGGCAAGGATCATGGCCAGCGGATTGGCCGCGTCTTTTCCGAGTAGAGTCGGCGCGGTACCGTGCGGCGCCTCGGCCATCAAGCGCACGGGAACGTAGTCTTCATCGAGCGCGGCGACCAGCGATTCCGCGCCCGCGATCGATCCGAACATCGGCAAGACGAGGTCGGAGAGGATGTCGCCGTCGCGGTTGAGCGCCGGAATCACGAGCGGTTTATCCTCCTCGGCAGCGAGCAGAAGCGCGAAAGTTGCGTCGATCAGTTGTGGCTCGTAGGCGACTCCAGGATGCCTTCTCGCCGCCGCGTCGAGTTCTTCTTTGAACATTCCCTCGTAAACGGGACTGACCGTGAACTTGGGACCGCCGAAAACCGTTGCGCTCATACTCTCGGCTTCGCGGAAGGCGAATTCGGCTACCGCGTGGCAGACGTGGCGCTCGATACGCTCCTTCCGATAAGCAACCTCGGCGTCGCCTTCGCCCTTGCGCCATTCCTCGGCGCCGTAAGCGTCGCCGACGGCCATTCTCACGACCGCGATCGGCGCTTGTACCTTCGTGATCGGAGCCACGCCGGGGATGCGCCGGCCGGTGCGGACGATCACCTGAGCACCGATTTTCTCGCGCAGTATGCGGTTTGGAGAGCCAACATCGCCGGGTGTTTCGGGCGTGATCGTCGGTGCCTTCAGGCCAAGGCCGAGGGCGCGTATCGCGGTGGCCGCTTCCGAGACGACCGCGTTGTCCGTCGCCCGTCGGTTGGCGAGCGAAAGATCAAAGCGCTGTTGTTCGAGCTCGAAACCGATTACCTCCGGCGCGAGCACTCGCAGTGTTTGCTCCAGCAGCTCTTGCCCGGTCTCATCGCCTTCGAGTACTGCTAAGGATCGATTCTGCACGGCGCCATCGTAGCGGTCTTGGCGGGCCGAATCTCTCATCTCTTTGGTTTCGTGTCGTTTGCAGCGGGTAGGGCTCGGGAAATGCGCAGATCGATTTAGTTCCCAACGCCTTTGTCAGGCGCCGAGTGTATGAATAGGTCTGCGTAGGAATGCCGGCTTTCACGCTAAAGAAAGGAAGAGCTTTACTAACTGGTCTTTTTCGCTACGATAAACGTGATATTCCAATTAAGTAGGAGGATTTCGTGGCCCGAAAAACAGTGCTCGTGTGTGATAGCTGCAGTAAAGAGATCGACGAGGGCAAGGGAGCGACGCTTCGATTGAGTTACGCCGATGCGCGGCGCGGCGCGAAGCAGGCCGACCTCTGCGAGGTTTGTGCCCAGAACATGCCGGGACATGCGGTTGCACGTCGCGGCCGCCGTCCTAAAAGCGCCACCGCCTGAGCAGAGCTTTTAACGGGTATCGACGAGGGACGGGCAACCGTCCCTCGTTCATTTCGCTGTGACTCGGCCCGCTGACGAGACGAACCCCGTTACTAGACAGGCGCCGACTACGATGAACCGGTGCCGCTGAATCTTCTCGTCGGGCCGGCCAATGCCGGCAAGGTAGAAAGACTGCTCGAGCAGTTTGCGACGGTGCTCGATCGGCACCCCTTCCTGGTCGTTCCCAACGTCGGCGATATCGCGCGCCTGCAGCGGGATCTACTGAAGCGATCGGCTGCGCTGTTTGCCGGCCGGGTCGGAACTTTCGACGACCTATTCCGGGAGCTAGGCGCCGGCGAGGGTGCGCGAAGCGCCCTGGGTGATGCAGGGCGGCGCCTGCTCGTCCGATCGCTTCTGGATCGAGCCGAGCCGAGCTCCTTTTCGCGCTCGGCTCGCTTTGGCGGTTTTATCGATGCGCTGGTCGAGGGATTCGCCGAGCTCGAGTCGGCCACGGCCGAGCCGGGGCAGGTGACTGGAGAGCTCGGCTCGCTCTACTCGCTCTATCTGGACGAGCTCGAACGGCTGAGCTTGGCCGATCGCGAGCTCGAGCGCTGGCTCGTCGCCGAACGGGTGGTCGCCGAGCCGGACGCCTGGCCTCGGGAACGCCCGCTCTTCGTTCACGGCTTCGAGGACCTGACCGGCGCTCAATGGCGCCTGCTCGACGCACTCGCCGCCCGCGCGGAGGTCACCGTGGCGCTTCCCTACGAGCCCGGGCGGGTCGCCTTCGCCGCGCTCGCGGACACTCAGCAGGAGCTTTCCCGCCGTGTCTCGGGACGGATTACCGAGCTTCCGGCACGCTCGAGCGAGTACGCACACCCGGCACTCGCCTTCATCGAGCGCAGGCTGTTCGAGCCCGGTGAGGCTGCTGCGCCGCCGATCCAAGGCGCCGTTCGCTTTCTCGAAGCCTCGGGCTCGCGCGCGGCCTTCGAGCTCGTGGCCGAAGAGGCGCTGGCCCTGCTCAGGCAGGGAGTCGAGGCCGAGGAGATCGCCGTGATCTGTCCGTCGCTCGAAAGGCGGCGAGCGTCCCTGGAGACCGCGTTTTCTGCGTTCGGGCTTCCCTACGTGCTAGAAGGCCGGGTCAAGCTAGCCCAGCTTCCGTTCGGGCACGCCCTATGCGGGCTCGTTCGCTTCGCCTGGCTCGGCGGCGAGCGCTCGGATCTCTTCTCCTTCGTGCGCTCGCCCTACTCGGAGGTGACGCGCTCGAGCGCCGACTTCTTGGAAGGGCGCCTGCGCGGTCGCGCGGTGCACAGCCCCGGTCGCATCGAGACGGAGTTGGCCTTGCTCAGAAACGGCCGGCAGCTGGCCGATCTGGAGCTGCTGGCACGTGGCGGCTCGCCGCTGGAAGCGCTACGTGAGCTCAGCACGCTGATGTTGCAGCGCGCCTATGGTCTCGAGGGCCCACCCGCCTCGCAGCGAGCGCGCCTCGATCTGCGTGCCTTCGAGAGCGTCCGTGCCCTCCTGGACGAGCTCGAGGGCTGGCAGGAGTCGAGCGGGCAGGCGCTCGAGCAAGACGACCTGCTGGCCGCGCTGGAGCGTGCGCCCGTGCGCATCGGCTCCGCCGACGAGCCCGGCCGGGTTGTCGTCAGCGATCTCCTCCAGACGCGGGCGCGCAGGTTCAAGGCGGTCTTCCTGATCGGGCTGGAGGAAGGTAGCTTCCCTCGCCGTTCCTCGAAGCACCGACTACTCGACGGAGAGGCGCGCGAAGAGCTCGAGCAGAAGATGGCGACGCCGCCCGCGGCCGAGGAGCTGGAGCGCGACCGTTTCCTCTTCTACAACGCCTGCACACGCGCCTACGAGCGGCTCTTCCTGGTGCGCGAGTCCGCCGGCGAGGACGGCTCGCCGCGTCAGGCAAGTCCCTTCTGGGAGGAGCTGCTGGGTCTCTTCCCCGCCGCCGAGGTCGAGCGCTGGACGAAGCGCCGCTCGCTCTCCAAGCTCGTCTGGGACGAGACCGCCCAGGCGCCGAACGAGCGCGAGCGCCTGCGCTCGCTGGCTGCCTTGGCCTCGTCGCAGCCCGCGCAGGCGCGAGCACTCGCCCGGGCGAACGGCTGGGAACGCGCGCTCGAGCGTGCGCTGCATGCCCTCGAGCGGCCGACGGCGCTCGTCAACCCGGTGGTGTTGGACGAGCTGCGGGCGCGTCGCACCTTCTCGGTCACCGAGCTCGAGGCCTTCGGCACCTGCTCGCAGATGTGGTTTACCGAGCGCGTCGTCTCGCCGCGCGAGATCGACGGAGAGGTCGACGCGAAGCTGCGCGGCTCGGTCGCCCACCAGGCTCTCTACCGTTTCTTCTCGGGCCTACCGAAGCGCTTCGGCGCCGACAGGGTCGAGGAAGGCAGGCTCGACGAGCAGCTCGAGTTCCTGCGCGAATGCTTGAGCGGCGCGATCGCAGGCCAGGTGCGGCTGGAGCTCGACGAGTTGGAGCTGGTGGAGCTGGAGGCGGGGCTCTGGCGCGACCTCGAGCAGTTCATCAGGGGGGAGGCCTCCTCGACGCTGCCGCTGGTGCCGAAGCGCTTCGAGGTCGGTTTCGGCAGCGAGCGCTCCTCGGCGGAGTTGAAGCGCGGTCTCGACTTGGGCGAGCTCACCGTATCGGGGAAGATCGACCGCATCGACCTCGACCCCTTCGCCGCCCGCGGCCTGGTTCAGGACTACAAGTCGGGCAGGACGGCCCAGTCGGCCGCTCAGATCGAGGCCGAGTTCAAGCTCCAGCTCCCGCTCTACCTACTCGTGCTCAGAGATCTCGTCGGCGTCGAGCCGCTCGGGGGCGTCTACCGGGCGCTGGCGGGGGAGCGCCCGACGCGCGGGCTGCTGCGCGCCGAGGCGCGCGAGGACGGCGTGCCCGACTTCGCCGACAACGACTACCTCGAAGAGGACGAGTTCTGGGCCAAGGTCGAGTGGGCGACCGCGACCGCGCGCACCTTCGCCGGCCGCATTCGCTCGGGCGACGTGCGCCACGACCCGTTCGGGCTGGACGTGCGCACGAGCGAGTCGAACGGAGATGAGCGCGAGTGGGGTCGCTGCCCGGGCTGGTGCCGGCTCGCGCCGCTTTGCCGGGTGCCGAGAAGATGACTGCACGCAGCCCCAACCCAGAGCAGCAGCGCGCGATCGAAGCCTCCGGTCTGGTCTTCGTCTCGGCCGGGGCGGGTACGGGCAAGACGATGGTGCTGGTCGAGCGTTTCTGCCGCGCGGTGGTCGAGCGCGGGTTGCCTGTCGACTCCCTGCTCGTCATCACCTACACCGACCGTGCCGCCGGTGAGCTGCGCAGCCGCATCCGCGCGGCCCTGCACGAGAAGGGCCGCTCCGACCTCGCCCGCGAGCTCGACGGCGCCTGGATCTCGACCATCCACGGCTTCTGCAACCGGCTGCTGCGCCAGAACGCCGTGGCCGCCGGAGTCGATCCGCATTTCCGCGTGCTCGATGCCGAGCAGGCGCTGGTGCTAGAGCGCGAAGCGTTCAGTGATGCGCTGGAGGAGTTCTGCGCCGGGCGCGACCCCGAGCGAACGGCGCTCGTTGTCTCCCACGGGCGCCGCGGGCTCGAGCGGATGACGATCTCGGCGCACGAGACGCTGCGCTCGGCCGGCCGCTCGCTCGAGCTCGAGCTCTCGGACACACCGTCCCACACCGAGTCCGAAGCCGCACTGAGGGCGGAGGCCGAGCTGCTCGCGGCCGATACCGAGGCGCCCGAGCAGGCGAGGATCGCGGCCCGCGAGCTGCTCGAGCTGCTCGACACCCAGCCGAGCAGCGAGGTCTTTCTCCACCTCGCCACCTTCAAGGTCAGGCGCTGCGATCGAACGGAGTCCTACGAACAGGCCCGAAAGGCGCTCGCACAGACGGCCTGGGACGAGCTGGCGCTGCACGACCGCGACCTCGTGCAAGAGCTGCTCGAGGCCTACGACCGCGCGTACCGCGCCGCCAAGGACGCCGCTTCGGCGCTCGACTTCGAGGATCTGCAGCTCTACACGCGCGACCTTCTGAAGAGCGACGCGCGAGTGCTCGAGCGCGAACGACTGCGCTTTCGCTCGCTCATGGTGGACGAGTTCCAGGACACGAACCGCCTGCAGTGCGAGATCATCGACCTGCTCGCCGGCGAGGTCGGGGCGGTCGCTTCGGCCGGCGCCGCGGGGGTCGAGGAGCTCTTCTTCGTCGGCGACGAGTTCCAGTCGATCTACCGCTTCCGCCACGCCGACGTGGACGTCTTCCGCGAGCGGCGCTCGCAATCGCCCGAAGTGCTCGACCTGACGCTCAACTACCGCTCTCGCCCGGAGGTGCTGGGCGTTGTCAACCACCTCTTCGGGCAGGACTTCGGTGCCGGTTACCGGCCACTCGAGGCCGCCGTGGCGGAGTTCCCTCCGCTGGAAGGCCCCACCGTCGAGCTGCTCGTGACCGACAAGGCAAGCTACGGCGCTGCGAGTGAATGGCGCCGCGCCGAGGCTCGTCACATCGCCGCGCGCGTGAACGAGCTGGTGGAAAGCGGCGAGGCCGCTCCGGGCGAGATCGTCTGCCTGTTTGCAGCGGGAACCGACGCCGAGCTGTACGAGCGGGAGCTGCGCGCGCTCGGTCTTCCGACCTACCGCGCCACCGGCCGCGGCTACTACGGCCAGCAGCAGGTACTCGACCTGCTCGCCTACCTGCGTCTGCTGCACAACCGTTACGACGACGAGGCACTCTGCACCGTGCTGGCCTCGCCCTTTGTCGGGGTCTCCAACGACGCCCTCTTCCTGCTCAGGCGCGCGGCGCCCAGGCGCCCGCTCTTCTGCGGCCTCGAACGCGGCCTGCCGCCCGGTCTCGACCCCGCCGACGAACGCCTCTTCCGCGCCTTCCGTCAGCGCTACGAGCGCCTGGCCGCCGCCTCCGAGGTGCTACCTCTCGAACGGCTGTGCGAGCAGATCGTCTGCGAGCATGACTACGACCTGGCGCTCTTGGCGCAGTGGGACGGACGCCAGCGCTACGCCAATGTGCGCAAGCTGGCGCGGATGGCGCGCTCCTTCCAGGAGTTGCGCGGCCCCGACATCGAGGGCTTCGTCCGTTTCGTCACCGATCTCGGCGCCGCCGGAGCCTCGGCTCAGGAGGCGCCGGCCGAAGAGGAGGGCTCCGACGCGGTGCGCCTGCTCACCATCCACGCCGCCAAGGGACTGGAGTTCAAGGTCGTCGTCGTCGCTGACACCGGGCGCGGGAAACCCCGCCTTTCCTCCGACGAGATTCTCTGCCTGCCCGACGGGCGCCTCGGCTTCAAGGTCGCCGATCCGCGCGGCGGTAGCCGTCACGCCGCGCTCGGCTACGACGAGCTGTGCCGGCTCGACGCCGAACAGGAGGAGGCCGAGCGCAGGCGTCTCTACTACGTGGCGATGACGCGCGCGATCGAGCGCCTGATCGTCTCCGGGGCGATCGACTCGGAGAGCAGTGCCGACAGGCAGACGCCGATCGGATGGATTCTCGAGCGCCTGGGTCCGGACGTGCTGGAACGCGAAGACGAGGAGCCTTTGCAGATCGCCTGCGGCGAGTCGAGCCTGCTCTTGCGCGTCGATCGCGCCGTGCCTCGGATTGAGCGGCCCGAACCCGTCGCCGGAGAAAAGATCGTCCCCGGCGCCCAGCTCTCCTTCTTCCAGCAAGGTCTGGCGGAGGACGCCGAGCCGGTCTCCGCGATCACGCCGCCCACGCCGCTCGATACGCTCGAGCCTCTCGCCTCGCCACCTCTGCAGCAGCCACGCCGGCTTTCCTACAGCTCGCTCAGCCTGTTCACGAGCTGTTCGTATCGCTACTTCGCCGAGCGCGTCTGCGGCATGAAGCCGTTGCCGCGGCTCGCCGCCCGAGCGGACGGCGACGGCCTTCTCGCCACCGAGCTCGGCAGCGCCGTGCACGAGCTGCTCGAAGCGATCGACCTGAGTGCTCCGGTAACGCCGCCTCCGGGCGAACTCGAAGCGAGCCTGCGCCCGCGATACACGACCGCGACGAGCGAGAACCTCGAGCGGATCGGGCGCCTGGTCTCGAACTACTGCGACTCGAGGCTGGCGCAGAGAGTGGCCGGCCTACCCAAGCCGGCGAGCGAGCTGTACTTCGTCTTCGAGCTCGACGAGGTGCTCGTGAACGGATTCCTCGACGTCGTCTCCTTCGGCGAGGGGAAGGCCTTCGTGCTCGACTACAAGACCAACCTGCTCGACAGGGCCGTCGAGGAGATCGTCGATAGCGAGTACCACCTGCAGCGGCTGGTCTACGCGCTCGCCTGCCTGCGCGCCGGCTACGAGGAGGTGGAGGTCGCCTACGCCTTCCTCGAGCAGCCGGACGCGGTAGTCGGCGCCGTCTATCGAGCCGCCGATATGGCCGAGCTGGAGCGCGAGCTGGGGGCCGTGATCGAGCGGGTCGCCCGCGGCGAGTTCGTGCCGACCCCGGAAGAGCGCATCTGCTCGGACTGCCCGGCGAACGGAGTCGTCTGCGCCGGCATGGACTTGCCGAGCGCGCCGCCGAGGCTCGCCACCACATCCGCGGGAAGCTGAGCCAGTGCCGCGTGATTACACGGTCGAAGTAAAACGCCGGGTTCCCGCGGCGAAGAAGAGAATCGAGCCGCTGATCGCGCGGCTGGCCGCCGAGTACTCCGACGCCAAGATCGCGCTCCGCTTCTCGAACGACGTCGAGCTGCTGGTCGCGGTGATGCTCTCGGCCCAGACCACCGACGTGAATGTGAACCGCGTCACGGGTCGCCTCTTTCGCAAGTTCCGCCGCCCCGAGGACTACCTCGCCGTCCCGGCCGAGGAGCTGGAGCGCGACATCTTCGCAACCGG
Source organism: uncultured Gaiellales bacterium (assembly GCA_964636655.1). Taxonomy (GTDB): domain Bacteria; phylum Actinomycetota; class Thermoleophilia; order Gaiellales; family Gaiellaceae; genus Fen-549. Next base: position 24,887 of record CAZWTK010000011.1, on the reverse strand, counting down.
CTTCTACCGCCAGAAGGCGCGCTCGATCCGCGGCGCGATGCGGGCACTCGTGGAGGAGCACGAAGGACGCGTGCCGCGCAGCGTCGAGGAGCTGGTGCGCTTGCCGGGGGTGGGGCGTAAGACGGCCAACGTCGTCGCGGCCGAGCTCAGTGAGGCTCAGGGCATCGTCGTCGACACGCACGTTCGCCGCCTGGCGCAGAGGCTCGCGCTGACGCGCGAGCAAGACCCGGTCAAGATCGAGCGCGACTTGATCCGCCTCGTCCCGCGCGAGCGCTGGCGCCTTCTCCCGCACCTCCTGATCTGGCACGGACGGCGCGTCTGCGACGCGAGGCGCCCGGCCTGCGAGCGCTGCGTGCTGGTGGATCTCTGTCCGTCCAGCCGAGCTTGAAGTCAAGTCTCGTTGCGGTTGGTGGGTGTGGGGTTGCGCGCACGCGAAACGCGCCGCTGCTGACGCACCGGCGGTGAACCGGCACGAAGTTGACGCGATCGCGCGCGTCTTCGACCGCTTCGAGACCGTATTGTGAAACGACCCCGCGGGCGGGTGGCTCGGTGGCGGGCGAAGTGAGAAGTGCCCCCCGACTCTCGCTCAGGCGGTCTTGACGCAGGGCAAGGGAGTAAAGCCATCGCGCCGGCGAGTTGCGGCTTGCGCGGATCGGCTCGGACGGGAAAACTGTGCGGCCCGTGGATTCTTCGACTCTCGCCTTCGCCGCTGTCGCGGCGCTGCTCGTGATCACGCCCGGCGCCGACATGGCGCTGGTCGCCAAGAACGCTCTCGCGCACGGGAGGCGGGCTGCGATCACCACGGCGCTCGGTGTCTGCCTCGGCGGTGTGATCTGGACGCTGGCCGCGGCGTTCGGAATCGCCGCCTTCGTGCGTAGCTCGCAGACGGCCTTCAATACTCTGCGGATCGCGGGGGCGGCTTACCTGCTCTACCTCGGTCTGCAGGCGATCTGGAAGGCCCGGCGCCGCGGCGAGCGCGCGCAGCCGGCGAGCGAGCGAGCCGCTCAGAGCGGCCGCACCGCTTTTCGCCAGGGCGTCTTCAGCAACCTGCTCAATCCGAAGCTCGCGGTCTTTTTCACGAGCCTGCTTCCGCAGTTCATCGCCCCCGGACAATCCGTCTTCGCCAGATCGCTTCTGCTGGGTGGCATCCTCCAGCTGATCGCGATCGTCTGGCTTACGTTCTACTCCTGCCTGGTGGCGCGGATGGGAGCGGCCCTGCGCCGCCCTCGCGTCAGACGTTGGCTCGACCGTTTGACCGGCACCGTACTCGTTGCCTTCGGCCTGCGCCTGGCGATGGAAAGGCGCTAGGCGCCGTTGGCCGGCGACAGGGCCACCAGCAGCCCACCGTCGTCGTCATAGGCCGGGAAGAGATCGCAGACGATCGGCTTCTCGCTTCCGCTCCGCGCCCGCATGGTCATCGACTCGCCGAGCCGGCGCACGCCCCACTCGAGCGCCAGCGCAACGGGATCCTGGTCGCCCGCCGCCTTCAGGGTGAGCCCCTCGCGCACGTCGCGGCCAATCAGGTCGGACTCGTCGTATCCGGTCAGCTCGAATACGCCACGCCCGACCGCCAGCACTCGTCCCTCGCGATCGCAGGTTACGAAGCCGGTGTTCGGCCCCGGGTAGTAGTCCTCCATCAGCTCGAACAAAAAGCCGAAGCCACAGCTGCGGCAGGCCGCCGGCGCGTCGGAGAAACCCTCCGTTCCGTCGACGTCGACCGAGCGCTGCTTGCAGTTGGGGCAGATGTAGAGAGGCATGAGCAGATCGTATCCGGGGCCGCGGGTCAGGGGGCGCCGGTCATCGCCCTGCGATAGGCGGAGTGTTCCGCGCTCGACTGCGGCACAATAGGCACTGATGGACGAACGCGAGACCTTCCGGGTCGAGATCGGGGCGCTGACGCGCCACCTGCCGCTGTTCGAGGTCGCTCCCGACACACGCATCGCTCTCTTCAACCTGCTTGGTGACAGCGAGATCGTGCAGGCGGCGGCCGAGGCGCTCGCGCCCGGACTGGCGGAGATCGAGCCCGACGTCCTGGTCACGGCCGAGACGAAGAGCATCCCGCTCGCCTATCAGCTCGCGGTCGAGCTGAAGAAGCCGTGGGTAGTGCTGCGCAAGACGTACAAGCCCTACATGGGCCGGGCACTCTCGTGCGAGAGTCATTCCATCACCACCGGCACACCCCAGACGCTCTACCTCGACGAGAAGGACCAGGCGCTCGTTCGCGGCAAGCGCATCGCCATCGTCGACGACGTGATCAGCACCGGCAGCACCCTGCGGGCGATGAGGAGCCTGATGGACGAGGCCGGCGCCGAGACGGTCATCTACGCCGCGGTCTTCATCGAGGGCGATGGAGATGCCGGCGAGGGTGCGCTGGCGCTGGGGCGGTTGCCGCTCTTCGCCGTCGACTGAGCCGTTCTCGTTTCAGGTTCGAGTAGGGGCTCGCATGGGCCCGCATCGCCATGGCTTGACTTACTCGGACGACCAGGTACTATGTTGCGCATAGTAGACCAGGGAACCCTTTCGCAGCTTCGCCGGGGCGTGATCGAGTACTGCGTCCTGGCTCTGCTTCGCGACGGCGAGCGCTACGGCTTCGAGCTGGTGCGCACGTTGAGCGAGGTTCCAGGCATGGTCACCAGCGAGGGAACGCTCTACCCGCTCTTGAGTCGCCTTCGCCGCGCCGGCGTGGTCGAGACGAGCTGGCGCGAATCCACCTCCGGTCCGCCGCGCCGCTACTACCGACTCACCGCCTCCGGCCGCGCCGTGCTGGAGGCTTTCAGCGGCGAGTGGGCGAGTTTCCGCGACGCCGTCGATCACTTCCTCGAACAGGAGAAAGCCGCATGAATGCCGCCGCCCAGCACCCGCTCGTCCGCGACTACTTGAAGCGACTGGAGAAGGCCGCCAAAGACCTGCCCCGCGCTCGGCGCAAGGAACTCGTCGCGGAGATCGAGGCGCACCTGAGCGAGGCTCTTCCGCCCGGCGCGAGCGAGGCCGAGGCGCTGAACGTGCTCGAACGCCTCGGCGAACCGAGGGAGATCGTCGCCGAGGCCGGCCCGGGGCAGGCGCCGGTTCGGGCCGGGCTGAACGAATGGCTGGCGATCTCACTTCTTCTTGCCGGTGGCTTCCTCTTTGTGGTCGGTTGGTTTGTAGGTGTAGTGCTGCTCTGGGGCTCGAGGGTCTGGACGCTGCGTGACAAGTTGATCGGAACGCTGGTGTTGCCCGGTGGGTTGGCTACCAGTGCTTTCCTCTTCATGTTTGTCGGCTCGAGTACGGGATCATCCGGGGATGGTGGTTGCCCGGCCACGAGAGTCGGCTTGCACGGAGCGAAGGCGCTGAACGCGAGTAACGGATGCACCAGTTCCGGAGTAGACGTGGATTATCTCTTTCTAGCGTTCGGGGGCTTGCTCGTAGTACTTCCGGTTCTCGGCGCGATCTACCTGGGTCGGCGCGCCAACCGATTAGAAACCGCGATGCCCTGAATTAGCCGCGCAGTCCTGGTTTCTACAGCCAGTGCTTGCGCCGGAAGAACACGACCTGCACGATCGTCGTGGCCACGATCCAGCCCCAGGCCCACCAGTAGCCGAATCCCCAGCCGAGCTCGGGCATGTGGCGGAAGTTCTGGCCGTAGAGGCCGACGATGAAGGTCGGCAGCAGCAGGATCGAGGCGATCGCGGTCAGGCGCTTCATCACCTCGTTCTGGTCGATCGCGATTTTGGCCTGGCTGTAGTCGCGCACGCCGGCGACCAGGTCGCGCGCCAGCTCCAGCCCCTCGCTCGCGCGCAGGAGCTTGTCGTAGGCGTCCTCGAAGTGCAGCTCGATCTCGCGCGTGAACTGGCGTTTGCCGCCGATCTCGATTCGTCCGTCGAGCACGCGGCGGACGGAGTCGCGCGTCGGTGTGAGCGTGCGGCGAACGTGGAGCAGGTCGTGGCGAAGATCTGAGATGCGGCCGCGGATGATCGCCGCTGCCAGGCTCTCGACACCCTCTTCGAGCTCGTCGATCTCGTCCTCGAGCGCGTCCACCAGCGAGAGGTAGCGTTCGGCCACCTCGTCCACCAGCGCGTAGATGAGCATCCCCGTTCCCGTCGAGCCGCCGGCGCGGGCATCGCGGATCGGTGCGGGATCGAACGGGTCTCCGTCCGGCGGCGTCTTGCGCACGGTGAGCAGGAGCTCTCCCGTGGCCACCAGATCGATCTCCTGGTAGAAGATTCGGTCCTCGTCGGGCACGGCGACCGCGACCAGGAAGATGCCGAAGACGTAGCCCTCGTGTCCCTCGAGCGTCGGTCGCGGCTCGTCCTCGTGTGTTGCCGAGGCAACCAGCCGGCTCAACGCCCGGTCGTGCAGGGCGCGAGGCACCGCCTGCTCGAGCTCCTCTCGGCTCGGGTCGAGCAGATCGATCCAGCGGGCGCCGGCCACGAAGTCGAGGCTAGCGCCGGAATCGGTCAGCGCCGGGTTCCGACGAGCCGCGCCGAGACGCCGCTATCCCGTTGCGAAAGTGTTTCCCATTCGTGCGCCTTTGCCGGATAGGCTCGCGGCGGGGAGGAGGATGGGCGTGCCTTAATAAGCGGCCGCTCGCAGATGCCCTAGCCCGCCGCGACCACCGGATCGGTGTAAAGCGACGTGTAGAACCCGCGTCGCGCCAGCAGCTCGTCGTGCTTGCCCTGCTCGACCACGCGGCCGTGCTCGAGCACCACGATCAGGTCGGCGTGGCGGATGGTCGAGAGCCGGTGTGCGATCACAAACGCCGTGCGGTCGGCCAAGAGCACGCGCAGCGCCCGCTCGATCGTGCGCTCGGTCGAGATGTCCACCGAGGAGGTCGCCTCGTCGAGGATCAGGATGCGCGGGTCGGCGACCAGCGCCCGGGCGAAGGCGACGAGCTGGCGCTGCCCGACCGAGAGCCGGGCGCCGCGCTCGCCGAGCTGGGTGTCGAAGCCGTTCTCGAGCTGCTCGATGAAGCCGAGCGCCCCGACCGCGCGGGCGGCGGCCTCGACCTCCTGGTTCGTCGCGTCCGGTCGGGCGAAGGCGATGTTGTCGCGCACCGTGCCGGCGAAGAGGAAGCCCTCCTGGGGCACGATCCCGAGCCGCGAGCGTAGCGAGCGCTGTTTCAGATCTCTCAAGTCGATGCCGTCGAGCGTGATCCGGCCCTCCGTCGGGTCGTAGAAGCGAGCGAGCAGCTTGGCGATGGTGGACTTGCCAGCACCGGTGTGGCCGACCAGCGCCACGGTCGTCCCGGCCGGAACGTCCAGCTCGAGCCCGTGCATCACCTCCGGCAGGTCGGGCCGGTAGCGGAAGCGGACATGCTCGAAATGCATGCGACCGGCGATCCCATCCAGCAGCTCGCGCGCCCGCGGAGAGTCGACCACGTCCGGCTCGGTCTCGAGCACGCCCATGATCTTGTCCAGCGCCGCCGTCGCGGAGACGAAAGTGCTGAAGAGCTGCGACAGCTGCTGAATCGGGTCGAAGAAGTTGGACAGGTAGCCGAAGAAGGCGACCAGCGTCCCGATCGTCGCCTGGCCGTGGAAGACCAGCCAACCGCCGTAGCCGAGCACGATCACGCTGGCGGCGCCCGAGAGCGCGTCCACGAACGGGAAGTAGAGGCCGTTGTAGATGACGGTGCGGTGGTTGGCTTCGCGGTAGTGCTCGTTTACACGGGCGAAGTTGCGTTCTCGCTCGCGCTCGCGCGTGTAGGCCTGAACGACGCGCATGCCGCCGATATCCTCGGCCAGCGTTCCGCTGACGTGCCCGAGCCTTTCGCGCACCGCCAGGTAGGCGCGCGCCGAGTAGACGCGAAACAGCGCGGTCGCCGCCAACATCAGCGGCACGACGGTCAGCGTCGCCAGCGCCAGCCGCCAATCGAGCACGAACAGGAGCGCGGCCGAACCGGTCAGCGTGAGCGTCGCCTGCACGAGCGTCGAGATACCGTCGGTAACGAGCTCGTCCAGCGCCTCGACGTCGTTGGTCATGCGGCTGACGATGACGCCGGTGCGGTTGCGCTCGTAGAAGCCGAGCGGCAGCCGCTGCAGGTGCTTGAAGAGGGTGCGGCGCAGGTCGGCCAGCACGCGCTCTCCCACCCAGCCGGTGTAGTAGGTCTGCGCGTAGCTGGTCACCCAGTTGATCAGCCCGGCGGCGGCGAAGACGGCGACGATCTCGACCAGGACGCGCTCGTTGCCCTGGGCGATGCCACGGTCGATCGCCAGCTTGGCCAGGTAGGGCGGTACGAGCCCGCTGAGCGTGGCCGCGAGCAGGGAAACGATGGCGAGCGCGGCCTTGCTCTTGTAGGGCGCCACAAGCCGTGTCAGCACTCGCACCCGGCGCATGGTTCGCTGCCACGACCAGTCCTGAACGCGCTCGTTCGAGACGTTGGCGAAGGTACGGCCGCCTCCCTGCCAGACTCTCATCGGCTGCCGTTCCCGCTCGGTGGCTCGGTGCCCGCGTGCTCCTCGAGCCTGCCGGCCATCTCCTGCTCGACCAGACCGTGCTCGTAGATGTCGCGGTAGATTGCCGACGTGCTGAGCAGCTCCTCGTGACTGCCGCGGGCGGCGATCTTGCCACTCTCGAGCACCACGATCTCGTCGGCCAGAGCGATCGTCGAGAGCCGGTGTGCGATCACGATCGTCGTCCGGCCGCGTACCGCCTCGCGCAGGCCCGAGCGGATCAGCGCCTCGGTGGTCGCGTCGACCGAGGCGGTCGCGTCGTCGAGCACCAGCACGCGCGGATCGGTTATCAGCGCGCGGGCGATCGCCAGGCGCTGGCGCTGCCCGCCCGAGAGCGTGACCCCGCGTTCGCCCACCTCGGTCTCGTAACCGTCGGGAAGATCGTGGATGAACTCGTGCGCCTGGGCCAGTCGGGCGGCCTTCTCCACCTCATGGTCGCTCGCCTCGGGGGTGCCGAAGGCGATGTTCTCGCGCACGCTGGCCGAGAAGAGGAAGGGATCCTGAGCGATCACTCCCACCTGCTTGCGCAGCGAGGAGAGTCGAAGCCGGCGCACGTCGACGCCGTCCACCAACACGCGGCCGCGGCTGACGTCGTAGAAGCGCGGCACGAGCGAGGCCAGCGTCGTCTTGCCCGAGCCGGTCTGTCCGATCAGGGCGACCGTCCTGCCCGGCTCGAGCACCAGGTCGATTCCGTCCAGCACCATCCTGTCGTCGGAGGAGTAGGAAAAGGAGACGCCCTCGAAGCGAACCTCGCCCGGGCCTCTCGGAAGCTCGCGGGCATTCTCGGGCTCGGCGATCGCCTCCGGCTCGTCGACGATCTCGAAGATGCGCTCGCCGGCCGCGGTTGCCCGCTGCGCCTGGCCGATCCACATCCCGAGCATGCGCAGCGGGAAGATCAGCATCAGGAGCAGGAAGGTGAAGGAGACGAACCACTGAAAGGCGAGCTGGCCCTGGATGACCAGCCAACCGCCGTAGAGCAGCACTCCGCCCTGTGCCAGCAGCGGCACGAAACTGAGGAAGGGAACGAACAGCGCACGCTGGCGGTTGGCCTGCACGCTGCGGCCGAACAGGCGCTCGTTTCGCTCGGCGAAGCGACCCGCCTCCGCGTCCTCCTGGGCGAATGCCTTGACCACGTGGACGCCGGTGATGTTCTCCTCGGCCGAGGTGGCTACGTCGGCCATCTTCTGCTGTACGTCGCGTAGCAGCGGGTGTGAGACCCGGCTGTAGACGTAGGCGACGGCGACGATCAGCGGCGTGACCGCCAGCGAGACCAGCGCCAGCCGCCAGTTGAGCACCAGCATCACCGCCGTCACGCCGACGATCGTGAGCAGATGCTGGGCGAAGAAGATGAGCCCGTAGCCCAGGAAGAAGCGAACCGCGGTCAGATCGACCGTCGCCCGCGACATCAGCTGACCGGTCTGGTGCCGGTCGTAGAAGGAGAAGGGGAGCCGTACCAGCTTGGAGTAGATGCGCATGCGCAGGTCGTACTCGACGCCTAGCGCCTGGTTGCCGGCGATGAAGCGGCGAGCGACCATCAGTGCCGCCTTGACCACCGCCGCCGCCGCGATGATCGCCAGCAGTGCCCAGAGCTGGTGCCGGTGCCCGTTTCGAATCGCGCCGATCGCCATTCCCGAGAGCAGCACGACGGCTATTTGAATCGCCTGGGCCGCGATCGCCAGCACCACCGAGAGCGCCAGCGAGAGCTTGTACGGCGCCAGGAAGCCAAGCAGCCGCTTGAAGGTGCGCCTGTTACTGGGCCGGGCGGGAGTATGCGTAAGAGCGGTGTCCAAAGGCTTATATCGATCGATGTCGATGATCGATTATTGTCGATATGTCAGCCTAGCGTCAAGCGTCGGTCATCTGCCTACGCGAGACGAGAACTACCCAATTCGCCCTTCAGCGACTCGAGCGCCCGCTCGAGCCGCGCTCGATTCGCCGCGTCGTTCAACCAACCCGAGGCGCCCGAAGGATGCGGTAGCGGAATCACAACCGCCTCGTCCAGCTCGATCCGCTCACCCACGCAGGCCAGCGAGTTCAGGCCGAGCAACCGCTTGATCGCCACTCCGCCAACGGGTACGAGCAAGCTGGGGCGAAGCAGGCGCAGTTCCCACTCCTGCCAGAAGGCGCAGAGCCCGCGTTCCTCGGGTGTGGTGGTGCGATCGCCGCGACCCGAGAGCGGCTTACCGGGGTAGCAGCGGGTGACGGCGGCGAGGTAGAAGGTCTCGTAGAAGCGCTCCTCGTCCATCTCGAGCCAGCGGCGGAGCGCCTTTCCCGCCCGCCCGCGCCAGGGACGCCGCTCCTCGCCCTCGACGATGCCCGGCGCCAGGCCGAAGAGATAGGCCTTCTGCCCCACGTGCCCCTCGAAGACGGGCAGCGACTCGATCGGATGGCCGGCCTCGGCGCAGGCGCGGCAAACACGGTTATCGCGCTGCAGCGACGTGAGAGAACGGTAAGAGGAGCGTCGTCTCGTCACGCGCGCACAACCACGAACCATTCGCCCGAGAAGAGCACCTCGCCGCCGCCCAGCTCGGCGGCCAGTTCCTCGGCGCCGAAGAAGCGCTTGTAAACCCGCCAGCTCGAGCCGTCCTCGAGGATCCGCTCCTGCACCTCTTCCCGTTCGCGGTCTGGGCGGAGCGCGGCGTCGCAGACGACGAGCTCGGGCGCGACGCGGGTCGCCTCCGCCAGGAAGAGCGCTCGCTCGTCCCGATCGAGGTGCCCGTAGAAGTGCGCCGTGAAGACGCGCTCGAAGGCGCCGTCCGCGAACGGTAGTGCGAGGGCGTCGCCCTGGACGAAGGCTGCCGCCGGCACCCGCTCGCGCGCGATCTCGAGCATCTGCTCGCTCTGATCGAGCCCCGCGATCTCGCCTGGAAGGTGCCGCGTCAGGAAGCCCGTCCCGCAGGCGACGTCGAGGGTGTGGGCCCAGGGAAGCGAAGTCAGCACACGCTCGAGAGCGGCTAGCTCCTCGGTCCAGCCGGGTCGCTCGCGCTCGGCAAAGCGCCCTCGGCCGAGGTACCAGTCGTCGTACTCGGGCGCTCGCGCCTCGTAGTACTCACGCATGCCGCCTAGAGTAGCCCCGTGGCCTTTCCTCTAGAAGCCGTACCGAACTTCTCCGAGGGCCGCGACCAGGCGGTCGTGCAGGCCGTCGCCGAGGCGCTCGGTGCCCGCGCCGCCCTGCTCGACGTCCACGCCGACGCCGATCACAACCGCTCGGTCTTTACGCTGGCCGGCGACGAGCGGGAGCTGGCCGACGCGCTCGTAGAGGGAGTGGAGGCGGCGCGCCAGCGAATCGACCTGCGCCGGCACGACGGCGTTCATCCCCGTGTCGGTGTCGCCGATGTGCTGCCGATCGTGGCCGTCCGGCCCGAGGACATGGAGCGGGCGAGAGCGTGCGCGCTGGAGCTTGCCCGGCGAATCGGCGGCGAGCTGGAGCTGCCGGTCTTCCTCTACGGCGAGCTGGCCTGGGGTCGCCGCTTGGCCGATCTCCGCCGCGACGGCGCGGCGGAGCTGGCGCGAAGGGTGGAAAGCGGCGAGCTCGAGCCCGATTTCGGGCCGGCGACTATCGATTTGCTGACCGGGGCGGTATTGGTCAGCGCCCGTCCTCCGCTGATCGCCTTCAACGTCAATCTGCGCGGCGGTCTCGATGCGGCCAGAGAGATCGCAGGCGTGGTGCGCGAAGACGGCGGCGGCTTCACCGGGGTGCGCGCGCTCGGGCTCGAGCTGCGCGACGCGGGATTAGCACAGGTGAGCATGAACATCGAGGACTGGCAGAAGAGCGGGCTGGCCGAGATCGTCACGCGAATCGAGTTGGAGGCGAAGCGACACGGGGCGGAGGTAGCCGGCACGGAGCTCGTCGGCCTCATTCCGCTTGGCGCCGCCGCCGAGGCCGAGCAGGCCGGGCTTCTCTTCCCTCCCTCACAGATCCTCGAGTTGAGGTTGGGAAGCGAGCTCGGCGAGAGCATCGCGGGCGAGAGCTTCGACCAGTAGTCGGCGTTCGGCCGACAACCGGCACAGAATCGACACACGGACGAGCACCTTTCGCCTCGGAGGGCGGGTAGCGTTCTCCACCCCGTGGGTGGGTGGGGGGTGGTGGGTGGGCAAAGGCGCCCGAACCCCGAGAATGCGCCCGACCGTGCAGGCGCCGTCCCGGCCCGCATCCCTATTCATCTGTCTTACGAGCGCGAGGCTGCGCTCTGGCGGAGTAGACGCGCTCACCGCCACGCCCACTGGCGCTAGGCTTGACAGTGATGGCTTCCAAGAAACAGCGGCGCCGGCGCGAGAAAGAGCTCCGGCACGAGTACGAATACGTCTACATCGACGAAGAGGGCAACGAGGTCGAGGTCGAGCAGCCTGCGTCTCCGCGCAAGGAGAAGGAGCGCCGGCCCACGACCTCCCCGAACGGGCGCCGGTCTGCTCAGGTGCGGCCGGTGCAGCCGCCCAGCTTTGCCTATCTGCGTAAGCAGGCGATCATCTTCTTCTTCATCATTTTCGTCGCTTTCGCGGTTCTCAACCGGTCGGTTCCGGTCGCTGCCCTGATGGCCGTCGTCTACACGGCGATCATGCTGCCGCTGATGTGGATGACGCAGCGGATGATCTATCGCTCCTATCTGAGGCGAACGGGCCAGCTTCCGCCCCCCCGCAAGCGCGGTTCGAAGTAAGAAGCCGCCCTGGGCGCCCGCGATAGTCAGAATGGCGGCATGAGTATCGCCGTCGACCGCTTCGAGCTCGGCCCGCTGCAGACGAACTGCTACGTCGTCAGGGCAGATCGCGCCGCCGCCGAGGCCGTCGTGATCGATCCGGGAGGCGACATCACTCAGCTGCGCCTGGAGCTGGCGCGGATGGGTGCCAGGGTAGCCGCGATACTGCTCACGCACGGGCACTGGGATCACGTACTCGGCGTGGTCGACCTGGTCGAGGCCTCCGGCGCTCCGGTCTACCTGAGCGAGGCCGAGCTACCCGAGCTCAAATCCGATGGATCCGAGCTGATGGGCTTTCCGCCGCTCGACTCGTTCACTCCCGATCACCTGCTCGCCGGTGGCGAGACTCTCGAGCTGGCCGGGCTGACAATCGAGGTGGTAGCGGTACCGGGGCACCGGCCCGGGCACATGGCCTTCGTGATCGACGGCGGCCTCTTCTCGGGCGACGTTCTCTTCCGTGGCTCGGTCGGGCGCGCCGATCTGCCCGGCGGCGACTGGCCGACACTGATGGCCACGCTCGAGATGCTCGCCCTGCGCTTCCCGCCCGAAACGGTGGTCTACTCGGGCCACGGTCCGGAGACGACGATCGGCGAAGAGCTTCGCTCGAACCCCTTCCTGGCAGAGTTACGCGCGAGATGAGCTTCGAGGCGCCCAAGGGAACTCACGACGTCCTGTCGCGCGAGTGGCCGCGCTGGCAGCGGGTGCTGGACGAGGCCGAGCGGCTCTGCCGCGCCTACGGCTACCGACGCATCGTCACTCCGACCTTCGAGGAAACCGAGCTCTTCGCCCGCTCTTCGGGCGAGGCCTCCGACATCGTCGCCAAGGAGATGTATACGTTCGAGGATCGCGGCGAGCGCTCGCTCACCCTTCGGCCCGAGGGTACCGCGCAGGTCTGCCGCGCCTACGTCGAGCACGGCCTGCAGCGCGAGCCGCAGCCGGTCAAGACCTGGATGGTGGCGCCGATGTTTCGCTACGCCAGGCCGCAAAAGGGTCGCTACCGCGAGTTCTGGCAGCTCTCGGTAGAGGCGGTAGGTTCGGACGACCCGGCGCTCGACGCCGAGTTGATCGCACTCCAGGCCGCCTGGCTCGAGGCGCTCGGCATCGAGACGAAGCTCCTGCTCAACTCAATCGGCGACCGCGCCTGCCGGCCGGCCTACATCGAGCAGCTCGAGGCCTGGCTCAACGAGCACGCTTCCGAACTGGACTCCGAGGCCCGCCACAAGCGCACGACGAGCCCCCTGCGCGTCTTCGACACCAAGAATCCCGGTCTGGCCGCGCTGCTCGAGAGCGCGCCGACGATTACCGATGCGCTCTGTGCCGACTGCCGCGAGCACTTCGACACGGTCAAGCGCTACCTCGATGCCTGCGGCGTCGCCTTCACGACCTCGCCGCGGCTGGTGCGCGGGCTCGACTACTACACGCGCACCGCCTTCGAGTTCGTCGCAGCGCCGCACTCGGCGGCGCTCGGCGCCCAGGACACCGTCTCGGCCGGTGGCCGCTACGACTACCTGGTCGAGACGATCGGCGGCCCGCCCACGCCCGCGGTCGGCTTCGCCAGCGGCATCGAGCGCATCGTTGCGAGCTTGGCGCAGGGTGATATGGAGGCCGCTGAGCCGGGAATCGAGATCTTCTTCGTCTGCGAACCGGATGCCCCGCGTGAGCGCGTGCTGGCGCTGATGACCGCCCTGCGGGCGCGGGGACGAAGTTGCGAGACCGACTTCGCCGGTCGCTCGCTCAAGGGTCAGCTCACCCAGGCTCAGCGTCTGGGCGCGGAGCTGGTCGTGATCGCCACCGCCGGGCAGGCTACGCTTCGCCGCTCGGGCAAGCCCGACGAGACGATGCCCTACGAGAAGCTGGAGGAAGAGCTGGCGTGAAGTGGCGCGACCTGATGTGCGGCGAAGTCCGCCCGGAGCAGATCGGAAAGAAGCTGACGTTCTCGGGCTGGACCGACACCCGCCGCGACCACGGCGGGCTGGTCTTTATCGACCTGCGCGACCGCTCCGGCGTCTGTCAGCTGGTGATCAACCCCGAGCGCGCGCCCGAGGCCTTCCAGCTCACGCACGAGATCCGCAACGAGTTTGTGCTGCGCGCCGAGGGCGAGGTCGTGGCGCGCGACCCCGAGGCGGTTAACCCCAAGCTCCCGACCGGCGAGATCGAGCTGCAGGTCGACAAGCTGGAGATCGTCTCGCGCTGTCCGCCGCTTCCCTTCCAGCTCGACGAGGAGAACGTCGACGAGACGCTGCGCCTGCGCAATCGCTGGCTCGATTTGCGCCGCGATCGCCTGCAAAAGAACATCGCTCTGCGCGCCCAGGCGATCGGCGTGATGCGCCGCGTGATGGAGCAGGCCGGCTTCCTCGACATCCAGACGCCGATCCTGGGCAAGCCGACTCCTGAGGGTGCGCGCGACTTCCTGGTTCCGGCGCGGCTGCAACCCGGACGCTTCTACGCGCTACCGCAGTCGCCGCAGCTCTACAAGCAGATCCTGATGATCGCCGGCTTCGACCGCTATTACCAGATCGCCCCTTGCTTCCGCGACGAGGATTTGCGCGCCGACCGCGTCCAGGAGTTCTACCAACTCGACGTCGAGGTCGCCTTCCCCGACCTGGACGAGCTCTTCTCGCTGATGGAGCGGATGATTGAGGCTGTCTGGAGCGAGTGCATCGGCGTCGAGCTCGAGCCGCCCTTCCAGCGCATGAGCTGGGACGAGGCGCTGGCGCGTTATGGCTCGGACAAGCCCGATCTGCGCTTCGCTCTGGAGATCGAGGAGGCGACCGAGGCCACGCGCGACTCCGAGTTCGGGGTTTTCGCCAAGGCGCCCTGCGTTCGCTTCCTGCGCGTGCCGCAGGAGTACTCGCGCGGGGACCTGGCCAAGCTGGAGGAGTTCGCCAAGGAGTGGGGCGCGGGCGGGCTAGCCTACATCGTCTACGGCGAGGACGGCGAGCCACGCTCTCCGATCCTCAAGTTCCTCTCCGAGGCCGAGCTCGAGCTGTTTCGCAGCGATCCCGGCACGACCGTGCTCTTCGGCGCCGGCGAGCCAGAGGCGGTCGCGCGGGTACTCGGCCAGCTTCGGCTCAAGCTCGGCCGCGAGCTAGGGCTGATTGACGAGGATGCCTGGCGTTTCCTCTGGGTCACCGACTTTCCGCTCGTCAAGTGGGACGAAGACGAGCAGCGCTGGGACGCCGTTCACCATCCCTTCGCGCGCCCGTCGCCCGGCCACGAGGCGCTGCTGGAGAGCGATCCCGGCGCCGCCAAGGCGCTTGCCTACGACCTGGTCGGAAACGGCTCCGAGCTGGGTGGAGGCTCGTTCAGGATTCACGAGCCGCAGCTGCAGGAGAAGATTTTCGAGCTGCTGCGCATCTCACCCGAGGAGCAGCGCAACAAGTTTGGCTTTCTGCTCGACGCCCTCTCGATGGGGGCGCCGCCGCACGGAGGAATCGCTTTTGGCCTCGAGCGCCTGCTGATGGTGCTCGGAAACGAGTCTAACCTACGCGATACGCAGGCATTTCCCAAGAATCAGGCCGGCGCCGACCCAATGACGGGCGCTCCCTCGGAGGCCGACCCGAAGCACCTGCGCGAGCTGGGCGTCAAGCCGATAGTCCCTCCCGCCTGATGACTCTTTCGCTCGGCTACGCCTGCGCGAACGCGGTAGGCTCTAATTACGGGGAGCAATTCAACCGATGGAGCAGGCATACTTCACTCGTAACCGAATTTCTGACTAGTAATCACGCGTGAGCGAGGAGAGAGCGAGCCATGTCGACGCAAGATCCAGGTAGAGCACAACCGGCGTCGCTGACGTCCCTTCCGCGTATCGAGGACGTTCCGTTCACCGATCACGGATATGACCCGGACCAGGTTCGAAGTGCGTTTGACGCCTTCCAGCGCCATGTAGCCCAGCTTCAGGCGCAGCTTCGTGTGCTGCAGGCGGCAGGCCGCTCGAGCATGGAGCCCAGTGGTCATGCGGTTCGTATGGATGCGCTGCACCTGATCCGTTCTGCCGCCGAGTTCGCCGACGCACTCGAGCGCGACGCCCAGACCGCCTCCACTACGCAGCTATCGCGGACCGAAGAGGAGATAAGGACGCGCCAGCAGGAGATGTCCGCCCGCTCGGTCGAAGTCGAGCGCTTCCGCCAGGAGTCCGAGCGCCAGCGCCAGGAGATCCTCGGCGTCGCCCGCAACGAGTCGCGCGAGCTGCTCGCCAATGCCCAGCGCGAGGCTTCGCAGGAGCTGCGCGAGGCCGAAGCGCGCGGGAACAAGCTGCTCGAGCAGGCGCGGCACCAGGCGACCGAGCTCACCAACGCCGCTCGCGCCGAGGTCGAAGGGACGCTGGAGTGGGCACGGGCCCAGGCGGCCTCGATCATGACGCGCGCCCAGCAGGGTGCCGAGCAGCTACTCGGCGCCGCCGGTCTCGGCGAGGACAAGGTCGGCCGGGTGGCGGATTCGCTCGTCCAGGCGGCCGATCGCGAGGCACAGAGTGCCCGCTCGCCGGGCGGTGTCATGCGACAGGCGACCTCGATGCTGCAGACGAGCACCTCAGCCGCCGCGGCGACACCGGCAGCCGAGCCCGAGGTCGAGGAGCCCGAGGTCGAGGAGCCCGAAATCGAGCGGCCCTTGCCTCCGCAGCCGATGGCCGCGGAGCCGACGGTCGAGGAGCCCGA
>CAZWTK010000011.1:0-9010 GCA_964636655.1 uncultured Gaiellales bacterium | reverse complement strand
CGAGGAGCCCGAGGTCGGAGAGTTCCAGCCCGAAGAGTCCGGGCCCGAGGCGACCGTGACCGAGCCACAGGAGGTCGAGGAGACCGAGAGCGAGCCGCGCGAGAGCGAGGACGAAGGCTGGACATGGGGCGCCGCCGACTCCGACGAAGCGGATACCTCCAAAGAGGACTCGGAAGAGAAAGACGAGACGGATCAGGAAGGCCCCGGCGAGGACGAGCCGCGGCGCTACTTCTGATTCGCCTCCGCCCACTCCGCTGCACGTCGGCCCTTGCCCGGCGCGTGATCGGCGTGGACAATGAGCAGGCCCGGCTCGGCGCTGAATCGGTCGAGCCACGTCCTGCTCTCGAGGGAGATCGCTAGGGAATGCTGGGGAAATTCCGCCTCAAGCCGAGCTTTTTACTCGAAGTTGCCTTTCTGGTCGGGGTCTGGTTGATCACCTGGCTTGTGTTCAACCCGCCGCTGGCCGTCCTCGTCTTCGTCATCTTCGCCGCCTACGCGCTCGTGTTCCTGTACGAGAACTGGCTCGACAGCCTCAGCCGGCGCGAGCGAGCCGAGGCGCGACGCTCGCACCGAACCGAGAGCGAGCTCTATCGCAGGTCCGGTGAGCCGAGCCAGAAGCCCCGGCCGTCATCCAGCGTGAAGAAGCTGGGCAAGGCCGAGGCCGTTGCCGTCGGCCACTCGATCTCGGAGCGCCTGACCGCCAAGCTGCACGCTCATGAGACCGATGAAGAGGCGACGCACGCGCCGCCGGTGGCCGAAGTCCCGGCCACTTCGGCCGAGTCGGTTCCTTCTGCAAGCGGCTCGAGCGAGGGCCTGGCCGAGCAGATCGAGCAGGAGGAGACTCGTAGACCGGAGCCGCAGCCGGAGCCTCGGAAGCCAGAAGAGCCTGCGGCGCCGCCGACGCGGGAAGGCGCTCCCCGATCGGTTTCGGAGGCGGCGAGCGCACCTCGGAGCGAGCCGGTGCCTGAAGAGAGGCGCCGGGCCGAGCCCGAGCAACCGCACTCGATGATGGCGACGATCGCCGCCGGTCCGGATGCTCGCAAGGCGGCCGGGTCCGTCGGTGGCTGGAACGTCTGGCAGCTGGAGCGGCTTCTCGCTGCTCAGGTTAAGCCCGATCCGGAGCGTGACTACGAGCGCTCGATGCTGCTTGTCTACCTGCGTGAATTCGCCGATTCGGACGGCCAGCTACCACCGCAGTTCGATGATCTCGTGCGCGAATCGTTTGCCGATCTCGCGCGCGGTCCCGCGAGCTAGTGGTCGTTGCCGTGCACACGCTCGGCTCCGCCGGTCTTTCCCCTGCAGAGTCGGGTCGCTTCTTCGAGCGAGGCTGCCTGTGAGGCTCGTCGTGCAGCGAGTGGGACTACTGGCCGGGGTGGCGCTCATTGCGGTGCTCGTGGCGCTCGCACTTGTGCATCGCTTCGACTCGAGCCCGCCGTCCGCGAAGCGGACGGTGACGGCGGCACCCGCCCCGGGTACCAGCTGGAACGAGGTTCGCGCCGGCATCCTCGGGCTCACGGAGAAGGGAAAGAAGACCGCCTGCGGCGTGACGATCGGTGTCACGACCTTCGGCGTGGCGCACCCCAGCCTTCCCTGTGGCACGAGAATTTTCATCGCCTACGGCGACATACAGGTGCTGACCCAGGTGATTGCCCGCGGGCCGTATGTCCCCGGCCGAGAGCTCGATCTGACCCCGGCGCTCGCTGTCAAGCTGAACATCAGCGGTGCGGCCGACGTCCGCTGGCGTTTCGCCCATTGACCGAGTTGGCGTCTCACCGAGGGATAGGGGCACGAGCTAGAGTGAGACGGTTCGACCCTGTTCGGAGCTTCGCGCAACACGTAGAACCAACACCAAGTAATAGGGAGCCCGAGTCCGAGCGGCGGCGCCGCCTCTCACGAGGAGCGCCAAGGCGAGGCCTCCCGGCGAAAGTCCGCCCCTGTGGGGCGTGACGACTTTCGTCGGTTTCGCGGGAAGTGAGTCATCGTGCGTTTGGTGCCTCTGCCTTAGCGGTCTCCGACTGAGGGGTTGAGTCGCGAGCTAGAGTGAGACGGTTCGACCCTGTTCGGAGCTTCGCGCAACACGTAGAACCAACACCAAGTAATAGGGAGCCCGAGTCCGAGCGGCGGCGCCGCCTCTCACGAGGAGCGCCAAGGCGAGGCAGGGCACCCACCTGGCTATCCAGGTTCACTTGGGCGCGAATGTTGCGGCAGGCGTGGAACTAACCGGCGGAAGTCGGCCCTCCTTTGGAGGGCGTCGACTTCCGCCGGTATTACCTCGTTGTACGAGCCACCGCGCCTGTGGCGCGGGTGTCTCGTCTGCTCCTACTAGCGGGGCGGGTTGGCCGTGGGCGTGGACAGTGTCCGTGGCGTAACCGGTTGGGGACGGCGTTGAGTGAGCCGCGCCCGCGCATGTCGGTCGCAGCGGAGGAGGGGGATATGCTTCGTGCGGTGAACCGCCGCGATGACATTCCGAGCCCGTGGCGGCTGGCCGTCCTCCTTTCCTCGATCGGGTGTATTCTCTTGGCGCTTTTGGCCTGGGCGCTCGTGTTCGCGCACGCTCCACTTGTGGTGCGGCTCTGCACCCTCGTCCTGCTCTTCCCGATTGCGTACTTCTTCCTGCTCGGCTGGGCCGCCACGTACTTCGCAATAACCGGGCACCGACATCCGCTTACGTATCGCATCGACAAGCAGATGGGGCGCGCGACGGCCTTTTTCACGCGAGACATTCATCCGCGCCCGGGTCATAAATCACGCGGCCGCTGAACGAACCCTTCGCTCGGCTAGCCTGAGTTCATGAGGACGGTCTTCGGGGATGCGACGGTCGGTGGCGAATGGACGTCGGTGCGGCTGCGCCTGCAGGGAGAGCGCATCGTCGCGGCCGACGCCGACGGGTTGAACGAGAGACTCGAAGGGCTGAGCCTGCTCGAGGCGGCCGCGGTCGGCGGCGAGCCGCTCGCGCTGGAAGCGCTCGCGGCGGCGATCGGGCCGGTGTTCCGCGCGGCGTCCGATCCCGACCGGGTTGCGGTGGCGATGTCCGGCGGCGTGGACAGCGCGGTCGCTCTGCTCGCGGCCGGCCCGAAGGCGATCGGAGTCACGCTCAGGCTCTGGATCGATCCGGACGGGCCCGACAGCGAGCGGGCCTGTTGCTCGCCGGACTCGGTGCGCCTCGCGCGCGCCACCTGCCAGCGGCTAGGGCTGCCGCACGTGACGCTAGACCTGCGAGACGCGTTCTGCCGCGCGGTGGTCGAGCCCTTCATCCGCAGTTACGAGGCGGGCCGAACGCCCAACCCCTGCGTCCGCTGCAACGGCTCCTTCCGCTTCGGCCGGCTGCTCTCCTTCGCCGGCCGCGCCGGGGCCGCGCGGCTGGCAACCGGTCACTACGCGCGCCTCGTCGAGCGGCAAGGGAAGCTGCTCGTAGCCCGCGCCCAAGACCGCGAGAAGGATCAGTCCTATATGCTCGCCGCGCTCGATCCCGGCCTGCTCGAGCGGCTTTGGTTTCCACTAGCCGAGCTCGAGAAGAGCGAGACGCGCGAGCGTGCGGCGGTCGCCGGCCTGGAAGTGGCAGTGCGACCCGAGAGTCAGGAGGCCTGCTTTCTGGCCGGCGCCGACTACCGCGACTTCCTCGGACGACGCGGTCTATCCTCGAGCCGCGGCGAGGTAGTCGACGAGCGCGGTGAGCGTCTCGGCCGGCACGACGGTTACTGGCGTTTCACCCCGGGGCAGAGGCGTGGTCTGGGTATCGCCTCGAACGAGGGGCCACTGTACGTGCTGCGAACCCAGGCCGGGAGTAACCGGATCGTGGTCGGGCCCGAGCAGGCGCTTGCGCGACGCAGCGTGAGCGCGCGCGGAAAGCTCTACCTGCCGATCGGGCGCGCCGAGGCGAAGCTCCGCTACCGGTCGCACGCTACCCCGGCCGAGGTCGAGCCGACGGCGGGCGGTTTCCGGCTTCGCCTGCTCGAACCGGCCTATGCCGTTGCGCCTGGCCAGGCCGCGGTGCTCTACGACGACGAGGTCGTGGCCGGCTTCGGTCTGGTCACCTCGGCTCGAACCTGAGGCAAATTTCGCGCCCGGCACCCTCTTCCTCGCATCTCGACTCCGATAGCCTCTAAGATCACTGTCTCGATGCTTCTGCTCTCGTCCACAGCCGGTAGCGTCGCCTACGTGGCACTCGCGTTCTTTCTGATTGCCATCGGGCTGACGCTCGGATACGCGTTCCTCCGGCTGGCCGGCGTCCTCGGTCGTGTTTCCTCTCTGGTTAAAGGCGTAGAGCAGGAGTTGGTGCCGGTCATCAACAAGGCCGGCGGCTCGATCGATCGCGTCAACGATCAGCTCGACAAGCTCGACGTCGTGACCGATAGCGCGGTCGACGCCGTTGGAAGCATCGACACCGGCCTGCGCGCTGTCGCCGGCGCCGTCAAGTTGCCGGCCAGGAAGCTTGCCGCTCTGACGGCCGGGCTCGTGCACGGTCTCGCGACCTTCAGGGTCGAACGCGACTTCGCGGCGGCCATGGCGGCGGCACGATTTGCCGCCGAAGAACGCGAGAGCCGCTTCGCCGAGGAGTTTAGCTCCGAGGCCGAAGAGGAGAAGAACGCGAGCGAGGAGTAGGGCTTTGAACGAGATCGTGCTCAAGCTGCCCCGCGAAGCTTGCTGGCACAGCGTCGTCTATCTCGTTCTGGCGGGGTTGGCCGCACGCCTCGAGCTGACCGTTGAGAATCTCGAGGACTGGCAGCTCGCGCTGACCGAGCTGCTCGGGCGCCAGCGTCCCGAGGGGCGGCTCGAGCTCGTCTTCCGCGCCTCGCCCGACCAGCTCGAGGCACGCTTCGGACCGGCGGACGACGAGCTTCTGGCCGCGCTCGAGCGCCAGGAAGACGGTGTTGGGCTGCGCCGAGTGCTCTCGACTCTCACCGATGGCGTGGAGGTCGAGAGGAGTGACGAGGAGCGCTGGATCGTTCTGCGCAAGGCGATCGTTCGCCCGGACGGCGTACGCTGAGGTCGCGTCGGTGATCGCCGTCGAGCCCGCAGAGCGTTTCCCGGGACGCTCGTCGACATCGGATCGAGAAGTCGACCCGTCGAGCCCGATCGAGGTCGCAGTTGGACGCTAACGACAGAGATCTACTCCGCCGCTATCACGAGCAGGGCGACCGGGCTGCGCGCGAGCAGCTGATCGAGCGCTACATGTCGCTGGTGCGCTCGCTCGCACGTCGCTATGCCTCTCGCGGCGAGCAGCTCGACGACCTCGTTCAGATAGGTGCCATCGGCCTGATCAAGGCGATCGATCGCTTCGACATCGACCGCGGCGTCGAGCTGACCACCTACGCGACCCCAAACATCATCGGCGAGATCAAGCGTCACTTCCGAGACCATGGCTGGGCGGTTCGGGTTCCGCGCGGACTGCAGGAGCTGAGCATCCAGTTGATGCGCGTCGTCGAGCAGTTGACGGGCGAGCTCGGCCGCTCGCCGACGATCGCCGAGCTGGCCGAGACAACCGGGGAGAGCGAGGAAGAGGTGCTCGAGGCGCTCGAGACCGGTCGCGCCTACAGCCCGCTCTCGCTCTCGGTGGGCTCGAGTGGCGACGACGACGAGCTCGACCCGCTCGAATCGCTAGGCGTCGACGATCACGAATACGAGGTCTCGGAGGACCGGGCGATACTCGAGCCGGGTATGCGCGTGCTCGACCCGCGCGAGCGGCTGATCCTGAACCTGCGTTTCTACGAGGGCCTGACCCAGTCGCAGATCGCGCAACAGGTCGGTATCTCGCAGATGCACGTATCGAGGTTGATCCGGCGCGCGCTCGAGAAGGCACGGGCCGAGATCGCCCCGGACCTCGACAACGAGTCGAACGAGGAGTAGCCGCTTCGGGCGGGTCGAGAAGCTGGAGGCCCTCCTCGTTGGTCCGGAACTTCCCGGATCGGACCGCACACATACAATCTCGGCGTGCGCACGTCCGCTGAGCTGAGGGAGAGCTACCTCTCCTACTTTCAGAGCAAGGGCCACCTTCTGCAGCCCTCGAGCTCACTCGTGCCCGAGGCGTTCGACCCGTCGGTATTGCTGACGACCGCCGGGATGCAACCGCTCATGCCCTACTTCCTCGGGCTCGAAGAGCCGCCCGCCGAGCGCCTGACCTCGGTGCAGAAATGCTTTCGCACCACCGACATCGAAGAGGTCGGCTCGACCGCACGCCATCTCACCTTCTTCGAGATGCTCGGCAACTTCTCGTTCGGCGACTATTTCAAGGACGGGGCGATCGAGCTGGCCTGGGAGTTCGTGACGGTCGAGATGAAGCTCGACCCCGCGAAGCTCTGGGCGACTGTCTACCGCGGCAACCCTGACCACTCGCTTGGCGCCGACGAGACGGCAATCGCCGCCTGGGAACGGGTTGGTATCCCGCTCGAACGGATCGTTCGCCTGGGCGAGGACAACTTCTGGTCGGCTGGCCCCACGGGACCCTGCGGACCGTGCTCGGAGATCTACTACGACCGCGGCCCCGAGCAGGGCTGCGGCAAGTCGGACTGCGCTCCGGGTTGCTCGTGCGATCGCTTCCTGGAGTTCTGGAACCTGGTTTTCACGGAGTTCGACCAGCATTCCGACGGGAGCCTCACGCCGTTGCCGCGCCAGAACATCGATACCGGCCTGGGGCTGGAGCGTGGCACCGCCATCCTCCAGGACGTCTATTCGGTTTACGAGATCGACTCCTTCCGGGAGATCATGGACTGGGTAAGCGAGGCATCCGGCTCGCGTTCCGACGAGTCGGAAGTGGCGACGAAGGCGCACCGGGTGCTGGCCGATCACGGTCGCGGCATGGTCTTCCTGGCCGCCGAGGGCGTCAAGCCGGGCAACCTCGGCCGCAGCTACGTGCTGCGCCGCGTCATTCGCCGCGCCGTCCAGCACGGCTCGCGGATCGGGTTCAAGGAGCCCTTCCTGGCCCGCCTGGCCGACATCGTGATCGAGCAGATGGGCGGCGTCTATCCGGAGCTGAAAGAGCACGCCAAGGAGATCGAGTCGGTCTTGACGGCCGAAGAGGAGCGCTTCTCACAGACGCTGGAACGCGGCATGCGCCTATTCGAGGAGCTGGCCAAGGGTGAGGAGGTTTCCGGCGAGGACGCCTTCAAGCTCCACGACACCTACGGCTTCCCGCTCGAGCTGACTCGCGAGCTGGCCCGTGAGCGCAGCCTGACGCTCGATGAGGAGGGCTTCGCCAGGCGGATGGAAGAGCAGAAGGAACGCTCGCGCGCCGGCGCTCGCGGCGAGGACAAGCGCGCGGCCGAGCTTTCGCAGGGTGCCGGCTTCAAGACCGAGTTCGTCGGTTACGAGAAGATCGAGGCGTTGACGCAGATCGGAGCGCTCGAGGAGCTCGAAGAGGGACTCTTCCTGGCCAAGCTGAGGGAGTCGCCCTTCTATCCCGAGGGCGGCGGCCAGGTCGGCGACCAGGGCTTCATCGAGAGCGAGGAGTCGGGCGCCAGAGCCGAGCTCGAGCAGACCTTCCGCTTCGAGGACGATCAGGCGTTGCTCTTCCGCGGCGAGGGCTTCAAGGCCGGCGAAAGGGTGCGCGCGGCGGTGCTCTGGGCGGCGCGCTTCCCGACCATGGCCAATCACACCGCGACGCACCTACTGCACAAGGCGCTTCAACAGGTGCTCGGCGAGCATGCGCGCCAGGCCGGCTCGGCCGTGCGACCCGACAAGCTGCGGTTCGACTTCTCGCACGAGAAGGCTCTGAGCCCGGCCGAACGCGAGGAGGTTGAGCGCCTCGTCAACGAGGACGTCTTCGCCAACCATCCCGTGCACACGTTCGTGACCCCGATCGACGAGGCGCGTTCGCTGGGTGCGATGGCGCTCTTCGGCGAGAAGTACGGCGAGATGGTGAGGGTGGTCGAGGTGAAAGACGTGTCGCGCGAGCTTTGCGGTGGCACGCACGTGCGCACGACGGCCGAGATCGGTGCCTTCGCGATCGTCTCAGAGGGCTCGATCGGCTCGGGACTGCGCCGGATCGAGGCCGTCACCTCGGGAACTGCGGTCAGGCTGCTGCGCGAGCGCGCGGCCGAGGCCGACGAATTGCGCTCCGAGCTGGAGCGGCTGCGCAAGGAAGCGAAAAGACGACCGGCAGCCAAGGACAGCGCCGGGCCCGAAATCGCTATCGCGCGCGAGGAGGACATGAACGGGGTCAAGCTCGTAGTCGCCGAGGTCAAGGGCGTCGATGCCGAGGGATTGCTGACCGTCTCCGACCAGCTCAAGAACAAGAGCGCGCCCGCCGCGGTTGTCGTCGGCGCCGTCGAGGACGGGCGCGTGCATCTGGTCTGCAACTTCGACAAGTCGCTCGAAGAGAAGGGGCTGGACGCCGTGCAGGTTGTGCGAGCGGCCGCGGCGCTGGTGGGCGGCGGCGGCGGCGGACGAGCGGGCATGGCTCGGGCCGGCGGCAAGGATCCCGCGAAACTGCCCGAGGCGCTTCAGGCCGCGGCCGAGGCGATTCTCGGCGCTCTCTCCTAGAACGCTCTCACGCGGTTGGCTGTGCGGCGGCGGGTGTCTTCCTCCCTTTCATCGTCCAAATCGGCCAATTGACAACGCCGGGGGGGCGATATTCTCCTCAAGGCAATGAGTTATCACCAGCAATCGTCAGCATTCTGAGTCCTCGGAGAAGCCGCCGATGTTCAAGCCTGAGAGGCGTAAGCGCACGATCTTCCTGAGTGCAGTTGGTTTCGTTGTCGCCGTCACGAGTGGAGTCGTGATCTGGTCTACCGTCGCGGGCGCCGACACGCGATCGGAGCCGGCCGCTTCTGCATCGAGGAGGACGCTCAAGAGCAAAGCAGTTTCGAAGCTCGCCGCAGAGTCCTCGTATTCCTCTATCCGAGGCAAGGAGCTGAGGGGAGGGCGGGGTCAAATCAAGGGCAAGATCATCCCGATCGGCGGTGGAGATGATGTATGGACCTCCCCCGGTTCGGTGGACACCGGGACAGTTAGACGGCTTGCTGTTCTTTCTTGATTGAAATCCTCTCGTATTCTGCTGGCGAGTAGTAGCCGA
>CAZWTK010000010.1:45508-66994 GCA_964636655.1 uncultured Gaiellales bacterium | reverse complement strand
CTGTGCGAGCGTTCGCTCGCCGAGGCCAAGGACACGGCCTCGCGAACCATCCTCGCCACGGAGATGAGCCAGACGTTTTGTGACATCGGCGACTTCGAGCGGGCCGAGCGTGTCCTCGACGAGTTCGACGGCGACCTCGGGAACGCGGACCCATATGCGAGAGCGAGGATCCACTGGTCACTCGCCCGCCTGGCAACCGCTCGAGACGACCGCGCGCTTGCCCTCAGACACCTGCGAACAGCGATCTCGATCTTGAAGGACACGGAGGACACCCTGCGTCTTGCCCGCGCCCACATGTTCTGCGCCAGCGTTCTCCTCTGGGGCGGAAGGACGAACGGAGTCGCCAATCATCTGCGTAGCGCTCACGCTCTCTTACCTCCTCATGCCGAAGCGGACGACCGCGGGATCCTGCGCGGTTACGAAGCGCTTCTTGCGGCACGCCAGAAACGAATCGAGGAGGCGGACGAAGCCGCGGAGGAAGCCCTGTCGCTTCTCTCGGAGAAGACGTTCGAGCAAGCGGCGGCTCTCTACGCAAAGGCACTGGTGCTCACCGCTAGACACGAGTATGAGATCGCCGACGAGACGTTCGCCAGAGTGCTCGAGTTCGCGGAAACGAGCAAGCTCTGGCGCGAAGCGACGGTGATCTCCCTCGATCGCGCCAAAGCGCTCCGTTGGGCCGGTAAGCCGCAGGAATCAGAGCTCATCAGACAGGAAGCCGAAGACTACGCCTCGCGTATCGGTGGTGAAGCGCAGACGAGAACCTCGATCGGCGACGGTATCGGGTAGCTCGGGCGCGATCGCCCAACCCTGACGAGCAAAGGAGCCTTGCGGCCCCCTCGCTCAGTTCGATCTGTCCGAATCGATCAGTGGATCGAGGCGATGATCGGGATCGCGACGACGTTGGCAGTCTTGATCACCTGGTTGATCGAGGGGCCGGCGGTCTCCCTTGGCTTGCCCGCCGCGCGACCGCGAGACCGGCGCTCCAGCCGGGAGCGCGTCCACCGGTCGGCGGCCGGATCGCGTCGCCGTCCAAGCCGCTCCCGGCGACGAGCCAGGAGATGATCGAGTTCGAGTTCCACATCTCGCTCGCGCGTAGCTCGTCACGTCCCCACACCGGTGTCGGCACCTGGGGCACGAGCTCGAGCAATCGGTGCGCGCTTCCGGGATCCTCGCTGAGCCGCATCGGACTCTCGACGGCCTCGGCGATATCCGGGATGATCCCGTCGCGCCAGCGGCGCACCTCGTAGCGGAAGATCCGGAAGCGGCGCGCCCAGCGCGCACCAACCGCTCCTTCCGCGACGACGCCGTGCCGAGCCTTGTCGCCGGAGGAGGCCGGCGCCTGCTCGATCACGAAACGCCCCTCCGCCACACGCACCTCGAGCGCGGAGTGATAGAGGTCGCAGGGCGGCCGTCGCTCCATCAGCGATACCACCGCCTCGAAGACTCGACCGTTCAGTCGCACCGAATGGCCTCCCGCTCCGAGAGGGAGCCAGTACAGGTCGATACTCGCCTCGGACTGCGCCGGCTCACCCGTGTCTTTCTGCGCCCGCTTCATCCCACGTGCAGCCGAGTCTATCCCCCTCTCCGCCCGGTACGGGGCAGTCGGAAAGTCGCTTTCCCGGCGCCTTTCTCCCGCCTTTTGAGCCGTCTCTCGCACGGACGACGCGACGTCACACTCTCGTGACCCGTGCCTGGCACCGGGACAGGTCCCGGGCGGGCGAGCCGGGATGCCGCGCCGCTCTCGTACAGCCAGATCGCGCGTGGGCGCCGGAACAGCTTCCGGACAGGTCCCGTCCGCCATCGCGGCGTCACACTCTCGTGACCCGTGCCTGGCACCGGGACAGGTCCCGAGCGGGCCGCTCCAGGGACGGACGAAGGGGCCTTTCGGCCCCCTCGCTCAGTGCGACTGCTCCGGATCGATTAGTGGATCGAGGCGATGATCGGGATCATCAGGATCGCGACTATGTTGGCGATCTTGATCATCGGGTTGATCGCGGGCCCGGCGGTGTCCTTGTAGGGATCGCCGACCGTGTCACCGGTCACCGCGGCCTGGTGTGCGGATGAGCCCTTACCGCCGTAGGCGCCGTCTTCGATCAGCTTCTTGGCGTTGTCCCAGGCGCCTCCACCGGAGGTCATCTCGATGGCCAGGAAGAGGCCGGTGACGATCGTGCCGATCAGCAGCCCGCCCAGCATGTCTGGGGAGATCACGCCGGCCGCGATCGGGATGACGATCGGGATTAGCGCCGGGAGCAGCATCTTCTTGATTGCCGAGCCGGTGACAATCGAGACCGCCGTCGAGTAGTCGGGCTTCTGCTCGCCCTTCATGATTCCCGGCATCTCCTTGAACTGCCGCCGCACCTCGTTCACCACCTGGCCGCCGACGACGCCGACCGCCTGCATCGCCAGCGAGGCGAACAGGAACGGCATCAGGCCGCCGACGAAGAGACCGGCGATGACCCAGGGGTTGTCGAGCTGGAAGCTCGTGTGGACGCCCTCAGCGCCCAGCTTGGTCGCGTACTCCGAGAAGAGCACCAGAGCAGCCAGTCCGGCCGAGCCGATCGCGTAGCCCTTGGTCACGGCCTTGGTGGTGTTGCCGACCGCGTCGAGCGGATCGGTGATGCCGCGGACAGACTCGTCCAGGTCGGCCATCTCTGCGATGCCGCCCGCGTTGTCGGTCACGGGGCCGTAGGCGTCGAGAGCGACGATCAGACCGGTCATCGAGAGCTGCGCCATGACCGCGACGCCGACGCCGTAGAGGCCCTTCTTGGCGTCGTCGCCACCACCGGCCAGATAGAAGGCCGAGAGGATGCCTACGGCGATCACGATCACCGGCATGACGGTGGCCTGCATGCCCCAGGCGAGCCCGGAGATGATGTTGGTCGCATGACCGGTCTGGGATGACGACGCGATCGATTTGACCGCGGGCCAGCGAGTGCCCGTGTAGAACTCGGTGATCGCCACCAGCAGGAAGGTGACGGCTAGACCGACCAGCGCCGACAGGTAGAGCTCGCGGAACGAGAACAGGGTTCCGTCGTAGGCCATCATGATCGGAATGAAGCCGGCGGCGGAGAGCACGGTGGCCACGATCACGCTCTTGTAGAGAGCGTTCATGATCGAGCCCGAGCGCCCGACGCGGGCGAAGAAGGTGCCGACGATAGAGGCGAAGATCGAGACGGCGCCGATGGCAAGCGGCAGCTTGACCAGGAACAGGTTCGACGCTCCGAAGTGCGTTGCCAGAAGCATCACCGCGACGGCGGTGACGGCGTAGGTCTCGAACAGGTCGGCCGCCATGCCGGCGCAGTCGCCGACGTTGTCGCCCACGTTGTCGGCGATGACCGCGGGGTTACGCGGGTCGTCCTCGGGGATGCCGGCCTCGATCTTGCCGACCAAGTCGGCGCCGACGTCGGCGGCCTTGGTGAAGATACCGCCGCCAAGCCGCGCGAAGACCGAAATCAGCGAACCTCCGAAGGCCAGCCCGACCAGGTGGTCGACGGTCTTGGCCGGCGAGATGTCAAAGCCCGCGGTCAGGATCCAGTAGTAGCCGGCGATGCCGAGCAGCCCCAGGCCGACGACGAGCAGGCCCGTCACCGAGCCGGCTCGGAAGGCGATTCTGAGCGCAGGCTTGAGCCCGCCCTTGGCCGCCTCGGCCGTGCGAACGTTCGAGCGCACCGACACGTTCATGCCGATGAAGCCCGCGGCGGCCGAGAGCACCGCGCCGATGAGAAACCCGATCGCCGTTCCCCAACCGAGCTTGTCGTAGAAGCCGATCAGGAGAAACGGGATCACCGAGACCGCGGCGATCGTGGTGTATTGCTTGCGCAGATAGGCGCGCGCGCCCTCCTGGACGGCGTGCGAGATCTCGCGCATCCGCTCTGTCCCGGTCGGCTGCCTGAGCAGCCACACGATCAGAGCGACTCCGTAGCTGACGCCGGCGGCTGCGGCTACAAGCGCGAACAGCACGGCGTGGTTCTGAAAGAAGTCCATTTTCCTCCGCTCTCACAAGGTTCGCGCCGAAGGCTGTCGGCGCGGCGCTTTTGTATCACAGAAGCGGCCCGGCGAAGCGGCTCTAACCGCCGCCTGCGCGAGCCTGCGAAGGGTTTTCGAGCCCGGCTACCGGTCGGAGCCGGAAGGCTCGGCCACCGGTGGTGCACCGTTGTCGGGCTCGGGTGCGGATGCGGCACTACCAGCGGACTCCGTCTTCTCGCTCACGGCCTCGGCGAAAGCCAGCTGCATGCCGGCGACTGCACGCTGCAACTCGTCGGCGAGCTCGGCGGACAGCTGCTCGCGCACAACCGGCTCCAGCGCACGCAGGGAGTCGATCGCCAGACGAGCCTGGACGAGGTCTCGCTGCTCGCCGGCCAGACGCACGGAACCAAGCGAGATCAGCCCACTCGCGGCCTGGACGAGGAGATCGGCGACCTTGATCGCCTTCAGCTGCTCGGCGGCCTCATCGGCGGTCGCACCGGTGGCCGCATCGGCGCTCGAGGCCTCCTCGGCACTCGCGCTCTCCGAAGCCTGCTCGCGCTCGTCAGCCACCCACCCGCTCCGATCCCTTGACCAGCTCGGCGTAGATCTCCTGCAGGCCGGCTCCCTCTTCGAAGCGCGCGATCTGGCGCTCCGCGGAGTTCTGCTCGGGAATCGCCAGGAAGGGCGCCGATCCCAGCTCCTCGGCGACCGGCATGACCCACTCGATCAACTCCTCAACGGCCGACCGGGTCGAGCGCACGTCGCCGCTTTCCAGATCGATCATCTCGCCCGAAAGCCCCCAGCGAATCGCACGCCAGAGATTCTCCTCGATCATCCTGTGCGGCTGCCAGATCAGCGGCTCGCCTTCGTCGATGGCCCGGGCGCAGCGGGCCACCAGCGAGTAGGCCAGGGCTGCCAGCGAGCGCGCCTCGCCAAGATCGGGTTGGGCGTCCGAGATCCTCACCTCCACGGTCGGGAAGGAGAGATGAACGCGCACACTCCACCAAAGCTGCGTGTGCTCGACGATCGAGCCGGTGCGGTAGAGAAAGCGCACGAACTGCTCGTACTCGCGCCAGTCGGCGAAGGCGTCCGGAACCCCGCAGCGCGGGAACATGCGGGTGAAGATCTGAGTGCGGGCCGAGTGCAATCCGCTCGAGACACCCTCGATAAAGGGCGAGGAGGCCGAGAGCGCGAGCAGCTCGGGCAGGAAGTTGCGCATCGCGCTGGCGATCTCGACGGCCCGGTCGGCGCCGCGGATGCCGACGTGAACGTGCTGCCCGAACGTGTTGTTACGCCAGACGACGTAGCGCAAATGGTCGTCGTTGCGCCGATAGTGAGGCGTGTCGATGATTCTCTGCGCCTGCCAGGGGCTCCAGGGGTGGGTGCCGCTCGCGCCGAGTAGCACTCCCAGCTCGTCGGCCAGCGCGCACAACTGCTCGCGTCGCTCCCCCATCCTGGTGGCGGCCTCGACGAAGCTTTCGCTCCGCCCGGTTCGCACCTCCGCTTCCGAGGCGATCAACTCACCGACCAGGTGCGAGGCGACCTCCCGCCCGACGGCCAGAG
Organism: uncultured Gaiellales bacterium; assembly: GCA_964636655.1. GTDB lineage: Bacteria > Actinomycetota > Thermoleophilia > Gaiellales > Gaiellaceae > Fen-549. Next base: position 61,465 of record CAZWTK010000010.1, on the reverse strand, counting down.
CCTGCAACTCCTCGAAGCGATTGTCGAGTGAGAGCGTGTCGGGGTCGAGCAGCGCGAACTCCTCTTCGACCGCCACGGTGAAGTCACGTCCATTCTCCAGTCGTTCGCGGGCCGATGCCAGTTGCTGGTCGACCGAAAGCGTTTGATCCTCGCCCATTGCTTCAAATAATAAAGAGTTAGGACCGATACTTCAAATTGTAAAGGGCTGGAGCAGCCGCTCGGCCACCGTCTGCCAGCTCCAGTTCGCCACTGCCGCCCGGCGCGCGGCCTGCCCGAGCAACTCGCGCTGCGCTTGAGTTAGTGCCAGAAGCGCCTCAAGCTTGGAGCGCAGACTGCTGACATCCCCGTTGCTGAAGCCGGTTAGCTCGCGCCACTTTTCGGGGTATTCGCGCTCCAGGCCCTCGGCTATCTCGGCCAGGCCGGAGTGCCGGGCAACCAGCGGCGGCACCCCGGCCGCCGCCGCCTCGGCAGCGACCATACCGAAGGCCTCGGGGAAGATCGAGGGTGTAACGGCCACGTCGGCCAGCGGCAGCAGGTTGACGAGGTGACGGTGCTCGAGCGCTCCAGTGAAAAGCACGTTCGGCCCCGCCATCTGTTCCAGTTTGCGCCGGTAGTCGCCGAAGCCGACCACAATCGCCTTCGCATCCAGATCTCTAAGCGCCTCGAGCAGCAGGTGGACGCCCTTGTTCTCGAGCAGCTTGCCCATGTAGACGACCGTCGCTCCCGCCTGCGAGAAGAAGGCTCGGAAGCGCTCGGCGTTGCCCGGGTCGGGAAGGCGCTCGTCGGCGGCGCCGGGGTTGAGCGGATCGCGTCGTGCCTGATCGACCAGCGCCGCAAGCGCCTGCTCGCGCGGCCTGGGGGCGAAGGCCTCTACATCCACACCCGGCGAAACCTCGAAGACTCGCTTCTGCGGCCCGACCACCTGCTCCAGCGCAAGGTGGATATGAGCAGAGCCGACGAAGATCGCGGCCGCCCGCTCGAGGCTGCTTCTCCCCCACCGCTCGAGCTCGGGCCGGCCGCGCATCGAGTACTCGAGCTCCGAGCCGTGTGCCTTGACGGCGAAGCGTGCTCCGGTCGCAGCCGCGACCGCCGCCCCCGGAAGGACGTGGTTGGCAAAGACGAGGTCGGCCGGGAGGTGGCGCCGCAATGCCTCGGCGTTCAGCTCGACGTATCGATCGAGCTGTTCGCGGCTCAGGTCTTGAAGAAGGCGAGCCTCGAGCCCTTCGTACCGATCGAGCACGAACACCGGTAGAAGCCCTTCGATCTCGGGCTGAACCAGGGTCGCCGCGCCGATGTCGTAGCGCTCGGGATGCCGCTCCTGGCAGAAGAGCACGACCTCGTGACCCGCTCGACTCCATTCGCGCGCCAGCGAGCGCGTGTAGACGTTCGAGCCGGTGCCGCCGAGCAGGTAGCCGTGCCAGAGAAGGATGCGCATTAGTGCCCCTCCACGTGATGCTTTCGAGATTCTGGGTCGCCGGCACCAAGCGATGCGAGGACACAGGAAGTGCTCGTACCGGAGAGTACGGGCGTTAATGAGGACGCGGCAGCGCGCCGCTCAGTAGCGGGCCAGAAGCCGGAGGGTATTGCCTGGAGGGGCACTTACCGCAGGTTACGCGCTCGTCGAGCGCTTCAGCTGGGACGCGCTCTCTGCGAGAGCATCGAGAGCAGCTCGGCGGCCGGGTCAAGCGTGCGCACCGACACGTCGCTCGGAACGTTCAGCAGCGCTTCGGAGTAGTTGAAAAGGACGCGAACGCCCGCTTCGACCAGCTCATCGGCGACGCTTTGGGCTTCCTGCGCGGGCACCGCGATCACGCCGCCCCCGGCGCGGTGGCGTTTCACCTGTTGCTTAAGCTCGCCCAGCGGGCTCACACTGAGCGGGCCGATCCGCTTGCCGATCTTGCTCGAGTCGACATCGAAGATGCCTACGACCTCGATTCCCTGCGTGTCGGAGAGCGGGGATGAGAGTAGTGCCTCACCGACGCGGCCGGCGCCCACGATCACCACAGACCTGTTCTGGTCGGCGCCGAGAATCTCTCGAAGCCGCTCGCAGAGAAGACCCGTCTCGTATCCCGAGCCCCGCTTGCCGAACCTGCCGAACGAGGAGAGGTCACGCCGAACCTGAGTCGCGTTGACGCCCGTGTAGGCGGCGATCTCGTAGGACGAGATGCTCGCGGCACCGCATTTTTCCGCCCTTCTGGCCACCTGCAGATACCGGCTGAGCCGGTCTGCAACGCTCATCCTCAGTCGCTCAGCCACCTGGCGAAACCTCCAAGACGGGAATCAGGAGGGCGCAACGCTACCAGTGCCACCACTGCTGTCGCGCAAGTAGCGGAATCGATACCTAACGCACGTTCACGGCGGTGCCGCAACCCGGGCAGCGCTGCGCGAACCAGCTGAAATCGGCGCCGCAACTCTTGCAGATCCACTTTCGGCTCTGCTCCTCGGCCCACGTCTCGAGACCGACCTGGCGCAGCCTGAGCATCGTCTCCGGAACGTCCCGGTGGTACGGGAGTTCGGGGTCGTACATGAAGCGCCGGGACTTATCGCAGGGAAAGTCCTCGCATTCCAGGCAGTAACGCACGCCCCTCTCGCGCGCGCAGTTCTTGATCTCGCAGTCCGAGCACCAGATGCTCAGCTCGCTCGAGTTGCAGCCGCGACAGGTAGCGACGGACCCGGGCTCGTACTCGAAACCGCCGCCTGCCTCCGTGGCCTGATAAACCGCGCAGCCGCGACAGTAGAGGCCACAGTATCCCAGGATCTCGTCGAGGCTCACGGACTGCTCTTTCCGGCTTTTCCCGCTCGGTTCTTGCGCGTGGTGGTCTTGGCCTTGGTCGTCGTCGCGGCGGTGGTCGTTTGCGTGCTCTTCGCCGCCGGCTTGATCGTGAAGCGTAGCGAGCGGATCGAGGCCTTGCCACCGCCGCTGGGAAAGGCCTTGATACGCAGGCGGTAGTCGCCCGGAGCAAGCGTTGCCCCGGCCGGGCTGCGGCCGGTGAGTCCAAAGACGTAGTGGCCGGGAAGTACGTCCCTCATCCTCGCCAGCACTCCAAGGTAGCGTCCCGCATTGTTCCAGAGCCCCACCTCGACCTTGGCCGCCGGCTCGATCCGGCGCTCCCAGCTTCCACTCACCCGACCCAGCCGGAGCGTGAGCACCTCAGCCGCGCTGTCCGAAGCGGCGAAGGAGCGGCGCGAGAGGCCGGCCGAGGAGATCAAATCGCTGTGACCCGACGCGTAGCGGACCGACCAGGGAACGCGAAGTACCTGGCCGCCCGTGAGCAAGATCGTCACCGTCCCCTGTGTGCTCGAGCCGCGATTCTCTCCGACCAGATCGACCCGCAACCTGAACGTCCGGCGATGCCTGCCCCGGATCAGAGCGCGACTCGGCCGGACGCGCACGCGCACCCAGTCGGAGCCGCTCTCTCGGTTGACGCTCAGCGCCGCGACGAGCTTGCTGGTGGCGAGATTACGCAGGCTAAACTCGAGCGTCGCCTGCTTGCGCGCTCCGCGCAGAAGCGGAAAGGTGAGCGACTGCGATCCCACGCTGACGGGGGCTTGTGCGGCCGCAGGCAGATCGAGCTCGCCCATGCCTTGAGCCGTGAGCGAATACCCCTCGAGCCGGCTCGCGCTCGCCTCGAGCGCCGATCGCAGCTCACTCTCGCTCAGATCGGGCCGGGCTTGTGTGAGCAGCGCAGCGGCGCCGGCGACCACTGCGGCAGCCGCGCTCGAGCCGCTGACGGTAGCGAAGGCGGGATAGCCACTCTCGGTCGTGCCGGCATCCGCGCTGGCGATCCCTACACCAGCAGCTACGAGGTTCGGCTTGACCTCGCCGCTGAAGGAGAGGCCCCGAGAGGAAAAGGCGGCAATCTTGCCGCTGTCGGGATTGGAGACGGTGAAGGGCTTGCCGATCGCGACCTCGACGTCCTCTCCCTGCTGCAACCTGGCGCTCGCCTCCCTGCCGACGCGCTCGGGGACGCTGACCACCGGCACGGTGACGTTCTCGTCCAGGCCGAGAGCGCCACTCGGCAGCGACGTGCCGTAGAGAACCACAGCCGAGGCGCCGGCCAGGCCGGCGTTGCGAGCGCCGCTGCGGGGATCGTCGCCGGCAGGCACGAGTGCCGCCTTGCCGGCCACGAGGCTGTAGCCCTCAGTGCTGAAAAAATGGCTCAGATCGGGCGCCGCCCTCAGCTCCTCGGTCGTTGTCTCGACCTCTCTAGCACGGGCGAGCGACTTGTTCAGCGCCGCCTTCGGAGCGGCCGAGCCGCCCAGCGACACCGCGCCGTTGTACAGGACGTCGAGCCCGCTGCGAATCACGACGCGCACCCTCTCGCTCGTCTGGCGCAGATCGAGAGCACCGACCGTGAGTGCGTCGGTGGTACCCCCCGGGCTCCCGATCGAGCCCTGCACCTGCCCGGAAGCGCCGTCGTTTCCCGCTGGCGCGACGACGAGCGTATCGAGTGCCGCCGCGCCAGATACGGCTCGCGCTTCGGGACCGTCGGCGAAGCCCGCGAGCGGCGCCGATACGCCGACCAGAGCGATGCGCGCCGCGTCGTGCGCATCACCGTCGCCGTTGGGGTCGACCGCCCGCTCGAACCCGGCGATGAGCTGGTCGGTGCGACCGTAGACCTGGTAAGCACCGCTCGTGTCGCGCTGCCAGCCCGCCACCCGGATGGGCAGGATCGAGGCTCCCGGCGCAACGCCACCCAGAGCCGCCGGGCCGACGATGATCCCGGCCAGCTGCGTTCCGTGGCGCTCGAGTTCGCTGCGGCTGTCGGGATTGGTGGCGGCATCCGCCTCGGGGTCGCCTCCCACGACATCCAGCCCCGGCTGAACGTGGCCGCGCAGGTACTCGTGCAGGCGGTCGACTCCCGTGTCGAGCAGCGCGATCGTCACGCCGCGGCCGTCGTAGGGCGGAAGAGCTACCTGAGTGTGATAGCCCCTGGTCAGCGCGGGCGGATTACCAAGCGATTGCACATCGAGCGCAGTGGGATAGGTAACGCGTACCGGATAGACGGCGCGCACCTCCTCCGAGTGCTCGAGCACGGCGATCGTGCCCGCGTCGAGCGCCGCCGAGAAGCCGTTGAGAACGCGGGTGAAGCTGAACTCGGGCGCGATCGACGCTCCGCGCAGCGCCAGTTTGGCGATGATCGTCTTCTGGTCGGAGACGGCCTCGGCGCTCCAGGCGCGCTCCTGCTCGTCGCTCGCCAGGCCGCCCGCAGCAGCGACGTGGTCGGCCAGCGACTGCGCGTGAAGCACGACGAGAACGCGCTCGCCGACCGAGACGCTCGAGCGCGGCGACCCGGCCAGCCCGGCCCAGTCGTTCGCCCCCGCCAGCCGCTCGCCGCCGCCTCCCTTCAGCGCGATCCCGAGCACGACCGCGCCAACGAAGAACAGCACCACAAGCCCGAGGCGCGAGTACTTAAGCAAGTTGCCGGGAGGCGTAGGCATCGAGATCAAGATAGCCGGGCGGCTGGATCGGCTTCAGGTAGCGAGCGGCCGAGGCGATCATGGCAGCGTTGTCGGTACAGAGCTCGATCGGCGCCAGGGCTGCGCCGGCCAGTGCTTCGCGGAGCTCGGAGTTGGCGGCCACCCCGCCTGCGATCGCGATCTGGCGGGCCCCGGTCCTCTCGGCCGCCTGCAGAGTCCGTTCGACCAACGCTCGCACGATCGCGTGCTGGTAGGAGGCGGCGAGATCGGCGCGCCTGCGTTCCAGCTCGCCGGGCTCGAGTCCGCGCACCTCGTAGAGCAGGGCGGTCTTGAGGCCCGAGAAGGAAAAGTCGAGACCGTCCAGGCGGGCGACCGGGAACGAGTAGCCGCCGGGGTCGCCCTCGCGCGCCAGTCTGTCGAGCGCGGCGCCACCCGGGTAACCGAGCCCGAGCAGGCGCGCTCCCTTGTCGAACGCCTCGCCCGCCGCGTCGTCCAGCGTCGTGCCGAGCAGCCGGAAGGAGGTGCGCTCCTGTACGTCCAAGAGCAGCGTGTGGCCGCCGCTGGTGAGCAGGCAGAGGAAGGGCGGCTCGAGCGCTACCGGTTCGAGATAGAGCGCCGCGACGTGCCCCAGGAGATGATCGACCGGCACGAGCGGCAGATTCCCGGCCCAGGCGATCGCCTTGGCGGCCGAGATACCCACCAGCAGCGCCCCGATCAGGCCGGGTCCCTGCGTCACCGCGACGCTGTCCAGCTGCTCGACCGTCGTCTTCGCCTCGTCCAGTGCGCTTTGCACCACGGGCGCTATCAGCTCCAGATGCCGCCGCGAGGCGATCTCCGGCACGACGCCGCCAAATCGAGCATGCAGCTCGGCTTGCGAGGAGACGACGCTGGCCCGCAGGCAGCCGTCGGCGTCGATCAGCGCCGCCGCGGTCTCGTCGCAAGAGGTCTCGATCGCCAGGATCACGTCGGTACTCTCACTCTTTGCCCTCGGCCTGCCGGGGAGAGTTGTCTCGCCACATGATCAAGGCGTCTTCGTGGTCGTCCAGGTAGTAGCCTCGTCGAAGGCCGCGTGCCACGAAGCCGTACTTCTCGTAGAGCCGTATCGCCGCCTCGTTCGACTTTCGCACCTCGAGCGTGTAGCCGCGCTGGCGACTCCCCTCGCTGCGCGTGAGAAAGTTCTCGAGCAGTAATCCGGCCACGCCGCGACGCCGCCAAGCCGGATCGACCGCGAGGTTCATGATGTGCCAGTCATCGACATATAGTGCGACGATCAGGTAGCCGATCACGCGCTCGAGCCGGAAGGCACCGACGCAAATCGAGCTCGACTTGATCAGCTCGCCGGCGAACATCGCGCGCGACCAGGGCAGCCCGTAGCTCTCCTTCTCGATCGATTCGACCCGATCGAGATCGGCGAACTGCAGCGGAGCGATCTCGGGCGCCCAGCGCGACTCCCGCTCCCGGTTGCTCGTCATCGCTCGAGCGCCTTCTCGGCGTCGGGGACGCGCAGGTAGAGCGGCTCGACCAGCTCCGCCGGCCCGAAATCACCGGCCAGACGGGCGTGGAAACGGGCTCTGACCAGGTGCAACTCGCTGACGTCGGGAGGAACCTCGGCGCCGGCCGCCTCGAGCACGGCGCGGTAGCGAACGGCGCCGTCGCCGACGCAGAGAGTGCCCGGAGCCGGCTTCAGATCCTCGGGCCTGGTGACGGCCGGCTCGCCCTCGATCAGCGTGAAGACCTCCTTGCGGCTGCCGTCGATCACGGGCAGCGCGCCGGGCGCCCCTTCCTGCAGCACAGCGAGCGTCGAGACGCCGGCCAGCGGGAGGTCGAGAGCAAGCGTCAGACCGCGCGCAAGCGCCAGACCGATGCGGATTCCGGTGAAGCTGCCCGGCCCTACCCCGCAAACGATTCGATCCAGCTCGCAGGCGTTCCGGCCCGCCTCGGCGAGGAGCTGATCCGCGGCGGCGAGCAGCGCCGCCGCCTTCGTCTCTCGCTCGCCGAGGAGCTCTCCGTCCTCGAGCAAGGCGCAGCTGGAGCGAGGAGTGGCGGTGTCAAGGGAGAGAGTCAGCACGATTCAGGCCTGCGAGCAGGGTTGCGTCTGAGCTTTCGATGGTAATGCGCCTACGGGTACCGCCGTCGTACTTGAGCGAGACCTCGACCCGCGCCGGCGGCAGCGCACCCGCGCCCGCCTCGGGCCACTCCACGAAGACGACGGCTTCCGAGAAGTAGGGCTCGAGGTCGCCCCACTCCGCCGCCGAGACGCTCCTGAAACGGTAGAGATCGAGATGAGAGATTGTCAGGCGTCCCTCGTAGCGATGCCCGATCGTGTAGGTCGGGCTCGTCACCGGTCCCTCGACGCCGAGCGCGCGGCAAGCGCCGCGCACGAAGGTCGTCTTGCCCGCGCCGAGCTCGCCGGCGACGGTGACGACGTCGCCGGGCCTGAGCGCCGTGGCCAACTTGCCGGCGAGGCGCTCGGTCTCTTCGGCGGAACCGCTCACGAACTCCATGCCGCGAAGGCTAGCGGGACACCTCCGCCACGAACCTCCCCCGGGAGGACGGTGCGCGGACATGTCCGTTGCGGCGTCGCCCACAAAACCGCTGCAACAACCCTCATCAAGCCGCTCCGGCCATGTCCCCGTGCCTGGCACCGGGACGGGGCCGGGACGGACGGCGAGGCTCGGCAACGCAGCCACGTCCATTCTGGACAGGCTCCGGGGGTTTGGGACTCTCAGAAGAGACCGAGCTGGGTTTCGTATTCCGCCGCGGCCGGTGCCGTGACGGGCGCCGGGGGCGCCGCTTCGTTCGGATCGGACGCCGGCTCGCGTTCGAGCAGCTGCGGTAGGCGGGCGAAGTCCTCCTCGAGCACGCCTAGCATGGCTCGCGTATAGAGCGCCGCAGCCGGGTGGTAGATCGGGTAGAGCAGAACCTGGCTGTTTCCCAAGCGCACGTTCTGCTCGCGCCCGTGCACGCGCGTGATCCCCGTCGGACTGCCGGAGAGAAGCTTGGTGGCGAAGTTGCCCAGCGTCGCCACGATGCGCGGCTGGATCAGCTCGATCTGGCGAATGAGGTGGCTCTGGCAGGCCTCGATCTCGTCGGCCTGCGGATCGCGGTTGCCGGGCGGACGGCACTTGAGCACGTTGCCGATGAAGACGTCATCCCTGCTCAGGCCGATCTCGCCGAGTAGACGCTCGAGCAGCTTGCCGGCGGCACCGACAAAAGGAAGCCCTTGCTGGTCCTCGTGGAAGCCGGGCGCCTCGCCCACGAACATCAGCTCGGCGTCTGCATTCCCCGCACCGAAAACAGCCTGCGTGCGCGTCTCGGCCAGGGGACAGGCGGTGCAGGAGGAGACGGCGTTATAAAGCGACACGAGCTCGGCTCTACGAGCCTCGCTAGTGGCCACCGCATCCACCACAGTTACCGCCGGCGCAGCTCTCGCACGACTTGCTCGGGCCGCCCTTGGTGGCGAAGCTCGAATACTTGCGAGTCACGTTCTCAGCCGCGCAGGACGGGCAGGCCGGCGCCTCGTCCGCGTGGACGAGCTCCTCGAAGTGGTGCTCGCATTTCATACAGACGTATTCGTAGATCGGCATCTTCCGCAGTGTAGACGGCGGCGCAGATCTCAAGCCGGTGGCTCGAATCGACCTCGACGTTGAGGGAGCGTCGAGCTGCTAGGGCACTTCTCCGTTCGCCCGCCACCGAGCCACCCGCCCGCGGGGTCGTTCCAAACTACCGCTCGCTCGAGGCGAGACGAGCACGATCTCGTGTCTATTCCGCGCCGACTCTTAAACAGACTCCGAACCCGCTTGTACTTGGCCGAATGAAACCTACCGCCGGCTCGCGCGAGCCGACTAGACTGAGATAGAGGTAGCGCCCGGTATCCAAATCGGAACTGGAGCAAGGAATGAGTCAGAAGGCGCGAGGCGAAGCGACGTGAAGGTCGTTCGCACAAAAAACGAGTTGCGAAGCGCGCTCGAGCCGCTCCGCGGCGGCCGAGTCGGGCTGGTGCCGACGATGGGCGCCTTCCACGAGGGGCACCTAAGCCTACTCAGGGCCGCGCGCCAGGAATGCAACACCGTCGTTTGCAGCCTGTTCGTCAACCCGGCTCAGTTCGGCCAGGGCGAGGATCTCGAGCGTTATCCCCGTAACGACGTGCGTGACCGCGAGCTGGCGCAGGTGGAAGGCGTCGACTTCCTCTTCGCGCCCGCGCCTGCGGAGATGTATCCGCCGGGTTTCGAGACCTGGGTCGAGCCGGCGCGGCTCGCGCTGGAGCTGGAGGGAGTGATCAGGCCCACGCACTTCCGCGGCGTCGCCACAATCTGCCTCAAGCTGTTCAACATCGTTCGCCCCGACGCCGCCTACTTCGGCGCCAAGGACGCGCAGCAGCTGGCCGTGATCGAGCGGCTGGTGCGCGACCTCGACCTGGAGCTGGAGATCCGCCCGGTCGAGACCGTGCGCGACGACGACGGCCTGGCGCTCTCCTCGCGTAACGCCTACCTCTCCCCCACCGAGCGCCGCGTTGCGCTGGCGCTGTCCAGGGCGCTCGCGCTCGGCGCCGAGGCCGCGCGAGACGGCGGCGATTCGGTCGCGGTCGCCCGCGCCGCGCTCGACGAGGAGCCCGGACTGAAGACTCAGTACGTCGCCGTGGCCGACTACGCCGGACCGCGCCTGCTGGCCGCGGTGCAGGTCGGAAAGACCCGCTTGATCGACAACATCGCGCTGAAGGGAACGAAAGAATGAGCACACCACCGCCTGGGAAGCTCGGGCTGCCCGAGCTCGTCGCCAAGAAGCGCCGCGGCGAGAAGATCGTGATGGTCACCGCCTACGACTCCCCCGGCGCCCGCTTCGCCGAGGACGCCGGCATCGACATCCTGCTCGTCGGCGACACGGCCGCGATGGTCGTGCTCGGGCACGAGTCGACGACCGTGCCGGTGACGGTCGAGGAGATGCTCTTCCTCACCCGCACGGTCGCCCGCGCCGCGCAGCGCCCGATCGTCGTCGGCGACCTTCCGTTCGGCTCCTACCAGGTATCCGACGAGGAGGCTGTCTCGACCGCGATCCGCTTCGTCAAGGAGGGCGGCGCCGACGTGGTCAAGCTCGAGGGCGCCGGTACTTCGGTCTCACGCGCCCGCGCGATCGTGGCCGCCGGCATTCCAGTGATGGGCCACATCGGCCTGACGCCGCAGTCGGCGACCATGCTCGGCGGCTTCAAGACGCAGGGCAAGACGGCCAAGCGAGCGCTTACTCTGGTGAACGAGGCGCTCGAGCTGCAGCGCGCCGGCTGCTTTGCGCTGGTGCTCGAGGCGGTTCCCTCCGCGGTCGCCGCGCGGGTGACCGAGCTACTCGATATCCCGACCTTCGGCATCGGCGCCGGCGCGGGCTGCGACGGCCAGGTGCTCGTCTACCACGACCTACTCGGCCTGACCGAGGGTCACCTGCCCCGCTTCGTCAAGCGCTACGCCAACCTCTCGGGCGAGATCAAGGGCGCGCTCGGCGCCTACGCCGAGGAGGTGCGCAGCGGCGCCTTCCCCGACGAGGAGCACTCCTACTCGATGGACGAGGAGGAGCTGGCGGAGTTCGAGGCGGCGCTCGAGAATCGCACTCCGGTCAGTGATTAGCGAGTTTGCGTCTGCGTTTGCGACACTCGCCATACGTATGGCATGATGTATGGCATGAAGAAGACCACCGTCTACCTGCCCGACGTCCTCAAGGCGCAACTCGAACGAGTCGCCGGGGAGAAGCAAACCTCCGAGGCCGAGGTCATCCGCGAAGCGATCGACCGTTTTACGAGCGAGCGCGAGCGCCCTCGTCCAAAGGCACCGCTCTTCGCGAGCGGCGCGGTCGCACCAGTCGATGACCTCGACGAGGCGCTCCGAGGCTTCGGCGAGCGGTGATCCTGCTCGACACCAGCGGGCTCTTCGCCGCTCTCAATCCCGACCAGCCACAACACGAAGCCGCGCGAGCCGCACTCGCCGGCGCGGCCGCGCCGCTCGTGCTCTCGCCCTTCGTGCTGGCCGAGCTCGACTACCTGATCGCCACCCGGGGAATCGTTGAGGACGAGTTCGCCTTCCTCGGTGAGGTTGCGGCCGGTGCATACGAGATCGCGCCATTTGACGGCGACGACGTCCGAGCCACCGCGGTCTTCATCAAGCAGTACTACGACCTCGGGATCGGGCTTGCAGACGCCTCGCTGGTGGTGCTTGCGGGGCGCTACCGGACGGAACGCATCCTTACGCTCGACGAGCGCCATTTCCGAGCGTTGCGTTCGCCGCGCGGACGAGCCTTCACGCTACTTCCGGCGGACGGCTGAAATCAACAGCCGCTGTAACTGAACTCGGCAGCACCTCGCGCAGATAGCGCCCCGCGTAACTCGCTTCGATCGCGGCGATCTGCTCGGGTAATCGCTTTCGAGCCGTTTCTAGCCGCGCATAAACTCTCGAATCTTCTCGGCTCGATCTGTTAAGCCGCGCCGCTCGCTGACCGCCAGCTGCAGATCCAGAGGCGGAACCCTCACATCGTGTCCCTGCCACTCGATAACTACCAGCCTTTTCCCGGCGGTCGGTCCGAAATCGCCCGGCTCGGGAGTGTCGGCGCCAGCGTTGACCCCGCCGACCCACTCCATGCGCATACCGAGAAAGGCGCGGCCGAACGAGTTCCAGATCCACCCTTCCGAGAGCTGTAGCGGCTCGACGAGGTAGTCCGAGAGCAGCTCGTTGAGTCTCCGGGCGCCCTCGTCGTCGACGACGAGGTCGAGATCACAGGGAGCCACGTCGATCCCGCGAACGGCGAGGGCCGCGCTCCCGCAAAGCCACCAATCGACGCCCGAGCCGTCAACCAGTTCGAGAAAGGCCGCCAGCGAGCCGCGCCAGTCGATCGGGTTGATCCGCACTGCTTGCAGCACCATCTCTCTCGCATGACGCTCGAAGTTGCCGTAGATGCGATCCAGATCGGGCGTGCTCGTCGGGTAGGTCTTGGCGAACCCGCCCTAAACGGGCATGTAGTACAGCCCGCGCAGGACGTCTTCGTATTCCGGTTCAACGTCTGCGAACACGAAGGACGTCTCTTCGCCTTCCTTCCTGCAGATCGTTTTCACTACAGCTCCTTTCTCGTTCAGACAACGGCTCGGCCGAGCAAAGACTGCTCAGGCCGCTGCGACAGTGCTCGGCAGAACCTCGCGCAGATACCGCCCGGTGTGGCTCGACTCGATCTCGGCGACCTGCTCCGGTGTGCCGACGGCGATCACCTCGCCACCCTCCTCGCCGCCCTCGGGTCCCAGGTCGATGATCCAGTCGGCCTGCTTGATCACGTCCAGGTTGTGCTCGATCACGACCACTGTGTTACCGGCGTCGGCCAGGCGCTGCAGCACCTCGAGCAGCTTCTCGATGTCGGCGAAGTGCAGACCGGTGGTCGGCTCGTCGAGGATGTAGAGCGTGCGCCCGGTGGCGATCTTCGACAGCTCGGCGGCCAGCTTGACGCGCTGCGCCTCGCCACCCGATAGCGTCGTCGCGGGCTGGCCCAGCTTGATGTAGTCGAGCCCGACGTCGTGCAGCGTCTGCAGGCGGCGGCGGATCTTGGGGATCTTGACGAAGAACTGCAGCGCCTCCTCGACCGACATCTCGAGCACGTCGGCGATCGACTTGCCCTTGAAGTGCACCTCCAAGGTCTCGCGGTTGTAGCGGCGGCCGTGGCAGGTCTCGCAGGGCACGTAGACGTCGGGCAGGAAGTGCATCTCGATCTTGATCTGGCCGTCGCCGCGGCAGGTCTCGCAGCGGCCGCCACGGACGTTGAAGGAGAAGCGCCCGGGCCGGTAGCCGCGCACCTTCGACTCCGGAGTGAGCGAGTAGAGCTCGCGGATGTGTGTGAATAGATCGGTGTAGGTGGCCGGGTTGGAACGCGGCGTTCGTCCGATCGGCGCCTGGTCGATGTCGATCACCTTGTCGAAGGCCTCGATGCCCTCGATGTCGTCGTGCGCGCCCGGCTTGACCCGCGCCCGCTGCAGCCGATTGGCCAGCGCCTTGTAGACGATCTCGTTCACCAGTGTGGACTTACCCGAGCCCGAGACGCCGGTCACGCAGACGAACTTCCCGAGCGGAAACTCGACGTCGATCCCCTTCAGGTTGTGCTGGCGCGCGCCTAGCACCTTGAAGGCGCCGCGTTCCTCGACTCTTCGCTCGGGCACGGCGATCGAGCGACGGTGCGAGAGGAAGTCGCCGGTGACCGAGCCCGGCGTCTCGGCGATGAGATCGGCGTGCCCTTCAGCCACGACCTCACCCCCGTGCTCGCCGGCGCCCGGCCCCATGTCCACGATCCAGTCGGCCGAGCGCATCATCTGCTCGTCGTGCTCGACCACGATCACGGTGTTGCCGATGTCGCGCAGCTTCTCGAGCGTGACGATCAGGCGCCCGTTGTCGCGCTGGTGCAGCCCGATCGAGGGCTCGTCGAGAATGTAGAGCACGCCGACCAGCTGAGAGCCGATCTGGGTCGCAAGGCGCAGCCGCTGTGCCTCTCCCCCCGACAGCGTCGCCGAGGCGCGGTCGAGCTGCAGGTAACCGACGCCGACGTCGTCGAGAAAGGTGAGCCGCGCTTTGAGCTCGCGGATGATGCGCTCGCCGATCAGGCGCTCGGTCTCTGTAAGCTCGAGCCCGTCCAGGAAGACGCGTGCGCGCGTAACCGACATGCCGGTGAACTCATGGATGTTCTTTCCACCGATCGTAACCGCCAGCACCTCGGGCTTGAGCCGGGCGCCATGGCAGACCGGGCACGGCCTGAGGCTCATGAACTCCTCGATCTTCTCGCGCGAGGACTCGGAGTCGGTCTCGCGGTAGCGCCGGGCGAGGTTGTTGAGTACGCCCTCGAAGGAGGTCGAGTAGGAGCGCCGGAAGCCCATCCGGCTGCGGTAGTTGACGTGGATGCGCTCGCCCTTCGTGCCGTCCAGAACCAGGCTGCGCTCTTCTTTTGAGAGCTCTTCCCAGGGCGTCTCTAGATCGATCGAATAGTGCTCGGCGAGGCCCTGGATGATGCCCTCGTAGTAGCCGTTGTGACCGACCGGCCAGGGCGCCACCGCGCCTTCGCTGATCGAGAGCGTGGGATCGGGGACGACCAGATCAGGATCGATCTCCTGCTGCGAGCCGAGACCCGTACAGCGCGGGCAGGCGCCGTGCGGCGAGTTGAAGGAGAAGACACGCGGCTCAAGCTCCGGCAGGCCGATCAGGTGCTCGGGGCAAAGCAGGTTCTCAGAGAAGGTCAGCGGCTCGCCGCCCAGCACGTCGATCGTTACCAACCCTTCGGCAAGCTGGGCTGCGGTCTCGATCGACTGAGTCAGGCGCGTGCGCAGATCAGCCCGCATGACAAGACGATCGACCACCACCTCGATCGTGTGCTTGAACTTCTTGTCCAGCTCGATCGGCTCCTCGAGCAGGCGCTCGGCCCCATCCACCTTCACGCGCGTGAAGCCTTCGGTGCGCAGGTGCTCGAGCAGCTCCCTGAACTCGCCCTTGCGGCCGCGGGCGACGGGGGCATTGACGGTAAAGCGCGTCTCTTCGGGCAGGCGCAGAACCTGATCGACGATGGTGTCGATCGACTGTCCGGCGATCGGCCGGCCGCAGACCGGGCAGTGCGGCTTGCCGACGCGCGCATAGAGCAGGCGCAGATAGTCGTAGATCTCGGTCACGGTGCCGACCGTCGAGCGCGGGTTACGCGAGGTCGTCCGCTGGTCGATCGAGATCGCCGGCGAGAGGCCTTCGATCGACTCCACATCCGGTTTCTGCATCATCTGCAGGAACTGGCGAGCGTAGGCCGAGAGCGACTCGACGTAACGGCGCTGGCCCTCGGCGTAGATGGTGTCGAACGCCAGCGACGACTTGCCCGAGCCCGACAGTCCGGTGATGCAGATCAGCTTGTAGCGCGGCAACCGAAGGGTGACGTCCTTGAGGTTGTGCTCCTTCGCGCCGTGGACGATGAGCTGTTCGCCGGTCTTCTCTCTCGCCATCTCGATTCCAGTCTAGCCCTGCGCCTAAAGGCGAACACCTGTTCGCTCGGGGAGATTATCACCTTGCCGACGGACGCGAATAGGGGTGCGGTTCCGGCGGACGTGAGTGGAGGTGCGGTTTTTGCTTCTTGGAGCTCTAGCGTCTCGTTGCGCGCGGCCCGAGGGCACCAGTCCGGGGTACGAGCGCCTTTGCCCACCCACCACCCCCCACCCTCCCACGGGGTGGGGAAAGATATCGAGAAAGAGCGCCCGAGAATGTGGCGGCTTTGTGACGAAAACGTGCGCTGTAAAGGTGAGAATCGGGCGCTGGGAGCGCTGGTTCGTAGGGTCTTTTCAGGTTTCGGGCGGCATCGCCCGTCGAGGACGATTCATCGCCTCGCCAAGCACGGCCCCTACGTTGAGGTTTTCGGCTGCTAAGCCGCCTGCCGCGACTCGCCCAGCTCCGTGATCAGGTCCTGCAACTCGGCCGGATCGGGCACGAAGTCGAGCTCCAGCTCGCCGGCGATCAGCGTGCCGTAGCGAAGCAGGCGCCCGGGAAGGCTCTGCTCGATCTC
>CAZWTK010000010.1:31576-45498 GCA_964636655.1 uncultured Gaiellales bacterium | reverse complement strand
GCAGGGAGCGGACGTCGACCGGCGCCAAGCGCGGCTCGATCTCGAGCGTGCCGAAGCTGGAGAGGCGGACGCTCGCCGCCCGCCTCCGCAGCACACCGGTGACGACGCTGAGCCGCTCGCTCGTGAGCACGATCTTGGTGCGATCCCAGCGCCAGGCCGCGCGCAGGGCCACCAGCGCGGCCAGCGTCATGGCGACGATGCCTCCGGCCGACCAGGGCCAACCGAGCGCCAGCAAGGCCGCGCCGGCGCAGGCCAGGACGAGCGCCTTGGCGACGCTGCCGCCGAGCACGATCCCGTGCTGGCGCGTCTCTAGCAGCACCTGCTCGCGTGAAGAAAGTCGCACAGCTGTGCGTTCGAGTCGCGCCGGCGATTACCTGCGGCGCCCTCGGCGCCGCCGCTACTTCTTCTTCTTCCGGCCGAAGAGCACGCCGCCTGCGGCGAAGCCGAGCCCGAACGTCCCGAGCGAGAAGGAGCCGATGGCGATTACCTTGCGCGCGGTCGAGAGGCGTTGCCAGCGACCGAGGGCCTCCTCCTCTTCGGGGGTCAGCTCCTCACCCCGGCGCAGCTTGCGCGCCGCGCCACCGGCACGGAGACCCAGATACAGATCGTCGAAGACTTCAGCTGACTCGTCGGCCATAGGCGGGAGTGTATAGGGTGCCGCGGAGGTGCCTGTGCGAGTTCTCCATCTTTCCGATCTGCACCTCGGCTCGCGCGGCGACGAGGTCGGTGGTCCGGGCCTGGAGGAACTGATCGAACGAGCCGGTCCCGAGCTGATCGTGATCAGCGGCGATCTGGCCAACCGCGGGCGTCGCGGACAGATCGAGCAAGCGGCGGCGATGCTGCGCTCGCTCGGCCCGAAGGTCGTCGCGGTGCCGGGCAATCACGATCTGCCCTACACCTTCCCCGGCCGCTTCAGCCACCCCTGGCGCGAGTTCGAGCGCCAGTGGCAGACGACCGAGCCCGTCTACCGCTCCGAGCGGCTGCTCGCTGTCGGGCTCAACTCCGCCCGTCCCTGGCGCCAGCAGTCCGGGAAGCTGCGCCGCGACTCGCTCGAGCGAGCGGTGCGCCTGCTCGAGGAGGCGCCGGCCGAGACTTTCCGGCTCGTCTTCCTGCACCATCACCTCATCTGCGCGCCCTGGCGGGCACGCAAGCGCCCGCTCTCGGGCCGGCGCCGTGTGCTGCAGCAACTGGCCGAGGGCGGCGTCGACCTGATCGCCTCGGGGCACGTCCATCAGGGCTCGGTCGTCGCGCAGCCCGAGTTCGACGTTGGCGCGGGTGCGCGGCCACCGATCGTTGTAACGACACCCGGCTTCGGCCGCCCCAGACCGCGCCGGCGGGGAGAGGCGCACGGATTTCAGCTCTACGGCTTCGAGCAGGACGCAATCGCCGTCGAGACCTACGTCTGGAGCGCGGGTGAGCTGCGTCTTGCGGGCGAGAGGCGTTTTTCTCGCTAGCCGCGTCGAAACAATCTCGCTCGGCGGGGGGAAGCCGCAAGAGGTTGTCTCGCGCAACAGAATCTGCCAGGCCAGCTGGAACGGTTGATTCGACCGCCTGCTAACCAAGCACCGCCAGCGCCTGTCTGACATCCCCGGCACCCTCTCGTAACACGCGCGGCTTCGCTCCCGTTACGTCGATCACCGTGGAGGGCGTGCCCGGCAGCTCGCCCCCATCTAGCATCGCGCCAACCGCGGCGCGGATCTCCTTGGGGACCTGCTCCACCGTTCTTGCGTCGGGCTCGCCGTGGCAGTTGGCGCTCGTCGCCGCCACGGCGCCGAAGCGATCGAGTAACTCTCGCACCTGCTCCGACAGCTCGGGAATGCGTACGCCGATCGTCTCTTCGCGCCCGGGCGAGAGCCAGGGAAGGCGCCGCTTCGGGTTGGGAAGCACGAGCGTGTAGGGCCCGGGAAGCAGTGCCTCGAGTAATTCCTGCCAGCGCCCGGCCAGCTCCGGAACGCACTTCACCAGCGCCTGTGCGGAGGCCGCGACAAGCGCGATCGGTTGGCTCTCCCTCCCCTTCAGCTCGTTGATGCGGACGGCCGCCGCCGCATTTTGCGGCGTGGCGCAGAGCCCGTAGACGGTATCGGTCGGAAGGACGACAAGGCCTCCGACTTCGAGCACTGCGACCGCGTCCGAGCCGGCGCCCATAGCTCGCCGGGCGCTAGCGATCCGAGATCCGCAGCCGATTGATGATCACATGCCGGAAGGAGCCGCCGGCAGCGATCTCCTTGACTACGAGCCCCACCCTGAGCACAGAATCCAGCTTCCCCCAGCTCGACTTCGCCAGCTCCTCGGCACTGCCTTCGAGGCGCACCCGGTATGGATCTCCGCGAAAGCGCTGGATCGGATCGCCGTTGCCGGTGTAGGTGTGCAGGCACAAGCCGTTGCCGGGCTCCAACGGCGCCGCCTCGAAAAAGGCGTGGCCGTTCTTGGCGATCTTGGAGAGGCGGAGCTCGTTCCCTTTCACCATGGCGGTAATGCGTGGAGTCCAGATCGGCGGATCCTGCTCGACCGAGCACGTCCTGAGCGCCTGTTCGAAGGAGCCGCCGGCAGCGAGCGCCTCGGCCACGGTCGTGACCTGGTCGCCGTTACCGACGATGTGAGCGTCTTCGACGGAGCAAAGCGCCGTGTAGAGCGTGTAGGTGCCGTCCATCTGCTTGGAGCGGTCGGCGGTGGCGGTGCGGATTTGCCCCTCCTCCTCGACCAGCACGCGGTTACGCGAGTTATCGCTGCGGCCGCTAATCCAGTAGATCTGCAGCCAGCTCTCGCCATCGGCCGAGCGCCCGACAATCAGCCCGCGCCCGGAATAGCGATCGGTTGGAAACCCTTCTACGGCCATCTCGCCTCCACCACTCTCTCTCGTCCGGTCAGGTCAGGGGTGATCGTAACGGCCTCGTAGCCGAGGTCGCCGACAAGAGCAGCATAGGCCGCCTGCTGCCCTTCTCCCAACTCGATCGCCAACCAGCCGGCCGGCACGAGCAGCTCGCGCGAGCGCTCGGCCAACGCCTCGGGCACGCCCACTCCCACCAGCGCCTCTCGCGGCTCCCAGTCGCGCACCTCCGGCTCCAGCGCGTCGATCTCGTCGGGTAGGACGTAGGGAGGATTGGAGACGACCAGGTCGAACGGGCCCTCGATCGAGCCGCGCAGATCGCCCAGTTTAAGCTCGATCTCGAGCCCGCAGCTCTCCGCGTTCTCACGCGCGAGCGCGAGCGCCTCGGCCGAGACGTCGAGCGCCACGACGCGGGCGCCCGGGTGCTCGTCGGCGATCGCCAGCGCGACGGCGCCCGATCCTGTCCCGGCGTCGAGCACGCGCGGCGCTTCCAGCTGCTCGATCAGCGACAGCGCCCGCTCGACCAGGATCTCGGTCTCGGGTCGCGGCACCAGCGCCCGCGCGTCGGTCTTGAGCGTGAGCCGCCTGAAGCCCCACTCGCCGAGCACGTAAGCCAGCGGCTCGCGCTTACCGCGGCGCGCGATCAGCTCCAGCGCGCGCTCGCGCTCCTCGGGGGTGAGCGGACGATCGAGATCCAGGTAGAGCTCGATACGGCTCAGCCCGAGCGAACGCGAGAAGATCAGCTCGGCCTCGAAGCGCGCGCGCTCGATGCCGCGGCGGGTCAGGTAATCGTCGGCGCCGGCGAGCGCCCGGCGCAGGCTGACGGGGCTCCGAGCAGGGGCCTCGCTCACGCCGTGGCGGCCTCGAGCGCTCTGCGCTGCTCCTCAGCCGAGAGCGCGTCGGTGATCTCAGCCAGATCGCCGTCGAGGATCTGGTCGAGCCGGTGCAGCGTGAGCTTGATCCGATGGTCGGTGACGCGGCTCTCCGAGAAGTTATAGGTGCGGATCTTCTCCGCGCGCTCGCCCGAGCCGATCTGCGATCTCCTGGTTGCCGCCTGTTCGGCCTGCTGGCGCTCTCGCTCCTGCTCGTAGAGGAGAGCGCGAAGGATGCGCATCGCCTTGGCCTTGTTCTGAAGCTGCGAGCGCTCGTCTTGCATGGCGACGACGAGCCCGGTCGGAAGATGGGTGATGCGCACGGCGGAGTCGGTTGTGTTCACCGACTGACCGCCGGGTCCGCCCGAGTGGTAGACGTCGATCTTCAGGTCCTGATCGTCCAACTCCACCTCGACCTCGTCGGCCTCGGGCATGACCGCGACGGTCGCGGTGGACGTGTGGGTGCGGCCCTGTGATTCGGTTGCAGGCACGCGCTGAACGCGGTGCGTACCGCCCTCCCACTTGAAGATCGAGTAGGCGCCGTCGCCCTTGATGGCAAAGCGCACCTCCTTGATGCCGCCGGCCTCACTGAGGCTCGAGGAAAGCTCCTCCCAGCGAAAGCCACGCCGTTCGGCGTAGCGGGTGAGCATGCGCATGACGTCGCCGGCCCAAAGCGCCGCCTCGTCGCCGCCGACTCCCTGGCGGATCTCGATGATCACGTCCTTGGAATCGGCCGGGTCGTGCTCGACCAGTGCCAGGCGAAGCTCCTGCTCGAGCCGCTCCAAATCCTGCTCGGACTCCGCCGCCATCGAGGCCAGCTCGGGGTCGCCGCGGGCGTCGGCTAGATCGGCTTGCGCCCGGCGCCACTCCTGCGCCAGCTTGTAGGGGCCCTCCAGCTCCTTCAACCGCCTGCCCGCCTCGGCCGCTTGCCTGTGGTCGTTGTAGACGGCGGGGTCGGACATGCGCTCCTGCGCCTCTGTGTAGGAGTGCTCGAGTTCCTCGACGAGGTGTTCGATTCCGGCCATGTACCGATGCTAGCGGGCAACGCGCGTAGGTGGTTGTCGCTGCGCCTCCAGGCCCGGTGTCCGACACCGGGACGCGCGCGTCGCCGACCTCCGCCGATTATCCGGTTCGCGTTAGGATCGCCTTGTGACAATCCGCCGCCTGCTCGTAGCCGTCTGCCTGACTGCTGGGTTGACTGGGCTGCTGCTCGGCCCGTCTCGGGGTGCGAACGCCGCCCCGGCGGACCGGCCGGTGGTCGTCGTTCACTTCAAGACGACGATCGACGAGGTCGGTAGCCGCTTCCTCAAGGAAGCCTTACATCACGCCGCCGACGAGAGCGCGCAAGTGGTTGTGATTCAGCTCGATACGCCGGGCGGTTCGGTCGACTCGATGCGGGCGATCGTCTCTGACATCTTCGACTCTCCGGTGCCGGTCGTCGTCTGGGTGGGTCCTTCCGGCGCCCGCGCGGCCTCGGCCGGAACCTTCCTCGGCGCGGCTTCCTCCTTCCTTGCCATGGCGCCGGCGACCAACATCGGCGCCGCGGCGGTGGTCGGAACTCAGGGAGAGAACCTGCCCTCGACTCTCGCCAAGAAGGCGACCCAGGACGTGGCCGCACTGATGCGCTCGATCGCCAAACGCCGCGGTCGCCCGGTCGCGGCCCTGGAGGCGACCATCCTCGAGGCCCGCGCCTATTCGGCCGAGGAGGCCGTGCGCCTTGGTATCGCCGACGCCGAGGTCACCAGCTTGAGCTCGCTCGTGACCAAGCTCGACGGACGCACCCTCGCCTCGGGCGCCGGGCGCAAGGTCGTGCACACGGCCGGTGCCCCGATCGAGCAGGTGAACATGAACTTCTGGCAGCAGCTGCTCAAGTTCCTGGCCGACCCCAACCTCGTCTTCCTGCTGCTCAACCTGGGCGGGCTCGGACTGATCATCGAGCTCTGGACGGGGGGGCAGACCTGGATTCCGGGCTCGCTCGGCATCATCTGCCTGCTCGCGGCCTTCGCCGGGCTGAGCGTGCTGCCCTTCTCCTGGGCCGGGCTGGCGCTGATCCTGGTTGGAATCGTCTTCCTCGGCTTCGAGCTGCACGCGCCGGGCGGCGCTTTCTTCGGCGCCACCGGCACCGTCTCGATCATCCTCGGCGGCATCTTCCTGCTCGGCTATTTCGGCGGTCCGGGGCTGCCGGGATATAACCCCAGTGTGAGCTACTGGTTCCTCGTCTCGCTCGCCATCGTCGTTGGATTGCTTGTGCTTCTAATGGCGCGTGAGGTGCACATGTCGCACCACGGCAAGCGCTACGTGAGCCCGCTCGAAACCGAGGCGCTCGTCGGCGCGATCGCGGAGGTGGTCACACGCCTGGAGCCAAGGGGCGAGGTGCTCGTCGGCGGCGAGTCCTGGCAGGCCGAACTGGAGGGCGGTGAAACGGCCGAGCCGGGCCAGCGCCTGAAGGTGGTCTCGGTCCAAGGATTCCGATTGATCGTGGAACCGCTTAGCGAAAAGAAACCTGCGAAGAGCAAACCCAAGAAGAGCTAGGAGAAAAAGATGCCGATCATCAACTTCGTGCGCGATTACGAGCGTGTCGCGCGCTTCCGCCTCGGTCGTTTCGAGGGAATGAAGGGCCCGGGTGTCGTCTTCAAGATCCCGATCCTGCACCAGATCAGGAAGGTCGACACACGCACCGAAGTGCTCGACATTCCCAAGCAGACGAACATCACCAAGGACAACGTCGCGATCGACATCGATTTTCTCGTCTACATGCGGATCGACATCAACTCGGCCGAGAAGGCCGTGCTCGAGGTCGAGGACTACCGGCTGGCAGTGGTCGGACTGGCCACGACGACGCTGCGCGCGGTGGTCGGCGACATCATCCTGGATGACGTCCTCTCACAACGCGACAAGATCAACGAGCTGATCCGCACCCGGCTCGACCACGAGACCGAGCGCTGGGGCGTAAAGGTCACCAACGTCGAGATCCGCGAGCTGACCGTTCCGCCCGAGATCCAGGAGGCGATGAACCGCCAGATGTCGGCGGAACGCGTGCGCCGAGCCGTAGTACTCGAGGCTGACGGGACCAAGCAGGCGAACATCACCGTCGCCGAGGGCGAGAAGCAAGCCGCAATCCTGCGCGCCGAAGGCATGCGCCAGGCCGCGATCCTGAACGCCGAGGGTCTGGCCAAGGCACTGGCGACGATCTCCGCCGAGGCCAAGAAGGTCGACCCGAACACGATGGGCCTGCAGTACCTGGAAGCGATCAAGAGGCTGGCCGAGGGCCCAGGCTCGAAGTTCTTCTTCCCGCTCGAGCTGACCAAGCTGGTCGAGCAGTTCGGGCCGGGAGCGTCGAAGAGCTAGCGGTTCGCCAGGGAGATTCAGGAGATAACGTCTAAAAGAGCCATGTCCCCGTGCCTGGCACCGGGACATGGCCCCACTGGACGCGGCGGTGCCTGGGAAAAGACCTGCTGAGAAGCGGGTTTTCGAGCGTGAGGCGGCGGAGATCGACCGCCTGTCCTTTCAGGGCGCGGCGTTCGATGACAAAACCCCAGCAATCGAGGGGGCGCCTTGTCCCTCCCGGCCCCTGTCCGCGAGAGCCGCCCGGTGCCTGGCACCCGGGCGGAGGTGTGGCTGGAAGGCCGCTGCTCGAATTCGCGCTCCGGCGGCTAGGCGACCGCCGGCTCGAACGAGGTCACCGTCAGCACGATCTCCAGACCCTTTAGCGCCTGGGAAACCGGGCAGTTCGTCTTCGCCTGCTCGGCCTTGACCCGGAAGGCCTCTTCGCTGAGACCGGGCACGCGACCGCTCAGCTCGATCTCCGACTTGGTGATTCCGGTGCCCGGGACGAAGGTGACCGTCGAGCGCACGTCGAGCTCGTCCGGCGCCGTCCCGCCCTCGGCCAAAAGCAGCGAGAAAGCCATGGCGAAGCAGGAGGCGTGCGCGGCGGCGATCAACTCCTCGGGACTGGTCTTCCCGTCCGAGGATTCGGCCCTGGCCGCCCACGTGATCGGTAGCTTGCCGAGCACTCCGCTGCCGCTCGACTCGATCACCCCCGCACCGTCGAACAATCCGCCCTGCCAGGTGACGGCTGCAGTTCTCTTGGCCATCTCGCTATCCCCCCGTCTCGACGACAACGCCCGTCGGTAGGAGCTTCCCCCGGTGGGCCAGTCCTAACCGCGCCGCCGCTCCAATGCCGCGGATCAGGCGATTACGTCGATCGGCCGCGCCGTAGCGACGACCGAGGGCTCGGATTCTCGAGCCGCCTCTAGCTCGTAGACGCGCGTGAAGGCGGCGATCGACACCGCGAGCTGCTCTCGATCGGGCTCGCGTGTGGTCAGCCGCTGAAGCCAGAGGCCCGGTGCAAGCAACGTCTTCAGGATTCGGCTCGAGCGGTGCTTTCCGGCGAAACGAATCAGCTCGTAGGCGACTCCGGCGATCGGGAACAACATGACTATCCGGCTGACTATCAACCAGGGGAGGCTCAGGTGCCCGACGATCAGGCCGAGGGTCCAGTAGACGAGGATGGCGATGACCATCACCCAGAGCAGGAAGGCTGTCCCGCACCGAGGATGGATGACGCTGTAGGGCTCGACCTTCTCGGGGGTCAGATCCTCTTTCGCCTCGTAGGCGTTGATCACCTTGTGCTCGGCGCCGTGGTAGGCCCAGAGGCGCCGGATATCGGGGAGCAGCCCGACCAGCGCCATATAGGCGATGAGCACGGTCACCCTGAGCGCACCCTCGACGAGCACGAAGGCGTTGTTACTGAGGTCGGGCAGCACGAGGCGTGTGGTGGTCGCCGGCCCGACCTTGAACAGCGCAAGCGCAAACCCGATCGCGAAGATAAACATCAGGGCGATGGCCCAGCGACCGAGCTCGATGCCCTCTTCCCCCTCCTCGCCTTCGGCCGCGTACTCCGTCGAGATGGCAAGCGCGCGAAAGCCGATCGCAAGCGACTCGCCCAGAGCCATCACTCCTCGGATGACGGGGAGCCTGAAGATCAGATGCCGCTTCATCAAGGAGTTGACCGGTCGCCAGACCTCGGCCACCTCTCCGTTCGGCTTGCGCACCGCCACCGACCAGTAGGAGGGGCTGCGCATCATCACTCCCTCGATCACAGCCTGGCCGCCGTACATCTTCGTCGACTGCTTGGCGAGCAGAGGGAGAGGAGGGAAGCGGCGCAGGCGCTTTCGCTCTGGTTTTACCGTCGCAACGCGGGCGCCCGACTTATGAGACCGAAAGCGCATCTCGGCCTCGAGGGCTCACGCCTTCTTGGCGCGAGCTGCCTTGTCGGCTTTTTCGAGCCGGCGCTGGAAGCGCTCGACGCGGCCGCCGGTGTCGACGAGCTTTTGCTTGCCCGTGTAGAAGGGGTGGCAGGCCGAGCAGATCTCGACGTGGAGCTCGGGCTTTACCGAGCGCGTCTCGAACTCGTTGCCACAGGCGCAGCGAACGATCGTGCGCACGTATTCGGGATGGATATCAGCCTTCATCGGGATCGAGGATACCAGAGGCGGTACGGGGCGCCACGTTGCCACCGGAGACAACAGCGATCACCGTCGTGCCCGGCTCGGGCTTGTACGCGCCCGTGAGAAGCGCCGCGGTCGAGACGGCGCCGGCCGCCTCACAGGCGAGCTTGGAGCGCTGGTAGAGGAAGCGCATGCCCTCGCGAATCTCCTGCTCGCTGACGAGTACGACGTCGTCGACCTTGTCCTTGGCGATGGCCATGCAGTGATGGCCGGCGAACGGCGCCGCTAGGCCGTCGGCGATCGAATCGGGCTTGACGCGAACCCACTGCCCGCCTGCGAGACCGGCATACAGCGCCGCGGACTGCTCGGGCTCGACGCCGATCACCTTGACGTCCGGGCGCAAGGCCTTGACGGCGACGGCGATACCGGCGACCAGTCCGCCGCCTCCGACCGGCACGAGAATCGCGCCCACCTCGGGGTTGTCCTCGAGCATCTCCAGCCCGAGCGTGCCCTGACCGGCGATGATGAAGGGGTCGTCGAAGGGATGCACCATGACCATCCCCGACTTCTCGGCCAGCTTGTCGGCCAGATCGAAAGCCTCGTTCGGATCTTCGGCCTGCAGGTCGACCTCGGCGCCGTAGTGGCGGGTGGCCGCGATCTTCTGTGGGCTGGCCGTTTGCCACATCACGACCTTGCTCTTGATGCCCTCGAGCGAGGCGCCGTAGGCCACCGCCTGGGCATGGTTCCCGGCCGAGACACCGATTACCCCGCGGGCCTTCTCCTCCGCGGTGAGCGTGGCCAGCTTGGAGAGAACGCCTCTGACCTTGAAGGCGCCGGTGCGCTGGAAGAGCTCGGCTTTGAGCAGGACATTCGCGCCCGTCAGCTCGCTCAGCTGGGCGGAGCTGAAGGTCGGCGTATGGTGCAGGCGGTTACCGATCGCCTCGCGCGCGGCGAGCACTTCCTCGATGCCGATCTGCCTCAATCTGGCGCTCATGAGCTGATCGTAGCTATTCCTTCGCGCGAAAAGCCCGCCGGCCTCCGCGAAAAGTCGCTGGCGTTTTGTGAGCCGCAGCCGCTCGCGCCGGCTGCGGCGGAGAGCGAAAGAAAGTCCGCCGATCGCGTGTCCGCTATGAGCGGTACGGCCTCCACGGGCCCTGATAGGGTCCCGCGCTCGGGTCTACCGAGCCTACCGGATGCGGAAGAGAAACTTTCTACAAGCGCTCTCGCTGGCAATCGCCGCCTTCTTGCTCGCCGCGCCGCTCGCCTCGGGTAGCGGTAGCAAGCGTGTGCCCCGACTCGTCTTTCCGATCGTCGGACCCGTCACCTATCAGAACGACTTCGGCGAACCGCGCGGACGCCTGCCCCATCAGGGCAACGACATCATGGCGGTCAAGAAGTCGCTCGTAGTGGCCGTGGAAGACGGCAAGGTCACCTACTGGACGCGATCCGCCAGCGCCGGCTGCATGCTCTACCTGCATGGGCGCAGCGGAACGATGTACGAGTACATCCACCTGAACAACGACCGCACGATGAAAAACGACAACAGGGGCAAGTGCGTCCGGGGCACCGCGTATGCCAAGGGAGTCAAGAACGGCGCCCGCGTCAAGGCCGGCCAGCCGATCGGCTTCGTCGGCGACTCGGGCGACGCCAATGGTATTGCCGCCCACCTCCATTTCGAGGTACATCCGCGCGGCCGCCGCGCTGTCAGCCCGTACCGCTATCTCAAGCGCGCCCGGGTGCTCCTCTTCGCGGCCAAGCGCGGCGCCCGGGTCTCACTGACACTGAGAGGGAAGCTGATCGCGGCCGATTCCACGGTTGGGACGCTAAGGATGCGTGTGAACGGCCTGACCAGCTCGACCGGGCTCAAGCTGAAGAAGCTCTCGCGCAAGCTCACACTCAAGCTCTCGCCTGATACGACGGCGGAATTCGACTATGGCGCCGATCTCGCGCTCGAAGAGCTCGACGACCTCGTCCCCGGTGTGTCGATCGAGATCAAGACGACCGTCGCCCCCGTTACTCTCGCGACCGAGTCGGGCGCGGCCTTGGCGCTCGCAACCTCAGCAGTCACGGTCATTAGCTAGACGCATCCGTTACCGCCAACGGCTCGATGCCGACACACGCGGCGTGATCGTTCGATATAGTACCGTTCGAACTCGAATGAACGACTCGCCGCGCAAGGGCTCGCAGAAACTTCGCCAGGGCGGTTTTCTGGTCTCGAAGATCCATCAGCTTTCGGGTCGCGTGTTCGCCCGCAAGCTCCGCGAGCACGGAGTCGAGGAAATCAACCCCGCTCAGGGGCGGATCCTGTTCGTCCTCTGGCAGGAGGACGGAATCTCGATCCAGGAGCTGGCCCGGCGCACCTCGCTCGGGAAATCGACCATGACCAGCATGCTCGATCGGCTCGAGAGCGCCGGCGAGCTGAGACGCGTTCCGGCCGAGGACGATCGGCGCAAGACGCTCATCTACCTGGCGGAGAAGGATCGCACCATGCGCGAGACCTACGATCGCGTGTCGGCCGAGATGACCGACCTCTACTACGCCGGCTTCCGCCCGGCGGAGATCGCCGTCTTCGAGCGGGATCTGGCACGCGTTCTGGCCAATCTAGAGCGAGCCGTGCGGCTCAAGGAGAAAGGGAAATGAAAGAAGAGGAAGCGCGCCGTAAGGCTCTGGCGCTTGTCGAGAGATCGGGAATCGCCCTGGTGGGATCGAACGGCGACGACGGCTACCCCTGGATCAAGGCGATGCTCAAGATGGAGACCGAGGATCTACGAACGGTCTGGTTCAGCACCAACACCTCGTCCAGGCGAGTCACCCAGTTTCGAGACGATCAGCGCGCCTGCATCTACTTCGTCGATTTCTCCGATTGGATGGGCCTGATGTTGCTCGGGGAGATCGAGCTGTTGAGCGATCCCGAGTCGAGGCAGAGACTGTGGCGCGAGGGGTACGAGAAGTACTATCCGCTAGGTGTGGGCGACCCCGACTACACCGTGCTGCGCTTCAGCGCCACGAGCGCGAACTACTACCACCAGCTTGGCAATCTCCGCTTTACGCCCTAGTTAGCCGCTCGCGCAGGAACTCGACGATCTTCCCGGTCGTGGCGCCCGGTGTGAAGACCTCGGCGACGCCGCGCTTCTTGAGCGTCTTCGCCTCGTCGTCGGGAATGGTTCCGCCGACCAGCACGAGCACGTCGTCGGCGCCCTGGTTGTGCAGCCCGTCGACCACCCGCGGTACCAACGTCATGTGCGCGCCCGAGAGGATCGAGAGCCCGACGGCGTCGGCATCCTCCTGAATCGCCGTTTCGACGATCTGGTCGGGCGTCTGGTGCAACCCCGTATAGATGACCTCCATGCCCGCGTCGCGCAGGGCGCGCGCGACGACCTTGGCGCCGCGGTCGTGGCCGTCCAGACCGGGCTTGGCGATGACTATGCGAATCGGATCGAGCACGCAGGCCAGTATAGGCTCGGCCACCTGCCGGGTGGGGTGAGTAAATCTTGGTGGAAAAGGAACTCCACTTTCGTTTCGTGTACGCCTTGACGCCAACGGTGTCCGACACCGAAGGCGGCGTGACCACGAGAAAACGGCGGCAGAACTCGGCATCGTCGCGCGGCGCCCGCGCCGGTGTCCGACACCCAGATGTGTCAAGCGATTCGCTGCGTCGGAAGTGAAACAACCTTTGCCCAACCAGTCGGGCGCCCGCGCCGCGAAGCAGCCGCACCGGTCGTGTGATCCGAGCGGAACGGGCTCCTATACGGAGGCGCCGGGTCGCCAAAGGCGCTCTTCGCCGGCGGCTGCGACCCGGGCGAAGATGAAGAGGAGGTCCGAGAGCCGGTTGAGATAGACGGCGACAACGGGATTCTGCGGGCGCTCACGGGCTGCGGCGAGCACGCCCAGCTCGGCGCGGCGACAGATCGCTCGCGCCAGGTGTAGGCGCGCACCGGCCTCGCCGCCGCCGGGCAGAGTGAAGCTGCGCAAAGGCTCGAGCTCGGCGTTCAGCTCGTCGCAGAGCCGCTCCAGCGACTCGACGCGCTCCTGACCGATGCGCAGCCGCTCGCGCGAGCCTTCGACCGGAGGAACGCTGAGATCGGCGCCCAGATCGAAGAGCTCATTCTGAATATGCTCCAGCGGCGAGCGCAGCCGCTCGGGCAGGGTAGTGGCTAGCGCCAGCCCGATCGCGGCGCCCAGCTCATCGAGCGACCCGATCGCCGCGATCAGAGGGTCGGTCTTGACCGTGCGCGTTCCGTCGCCGAGGCTCGTCTCGCCGCTGTCACCGGCACGAGTGTAGATGCTCGTGAGGCGAACCGGCTCATCTCGTCTGGAACCTGTCATCTCTCCCCTCCTCGGAGGCGACGATCGCCTATCCTCATCATCTACCTGTTTCGGTTCTATCTTTACCGACAACGAGCGATAGATACTCACGCTTCCGGGCGCACGCGCCGATACAGCACCAAGCACGCGTGGCCGTGACAAGGGAGAAGACGGTTATTTCATGAGCGATCAAGGCGACGAAGGACGGGTTCCCGAGCCCCCGGGGCTGGAGGGTAGAGGAGAGACGCCGCCGCGCCCGACTGTGCGCGAGAGCTTCCGCCGCGGCCTCTTCGTTCGACTGCCGACCGACGGCGAAGCCGAAGAAGGGCTAGCCGGAGCCGAGCAGGTCAACCAGGAGCAGGGTCAGGGTCTTGCCGATCAGTACCCCGAGCAAGTCGCCGACCCATATCCGGGCTGGCGCCAGGCCGCCGACGGCAGCTGGGAAGCCGTGAGCCCGGAGGCCATCGC
>CAZWTK010000010.1:0-31476 GCA_964636655.1 uncultured Gaiellales bacterium | reverse complement strand
GCCGCGGCGGCGGGCGTCCTAAACGAGATGCATCTCGCGCTCTCAGGGCGCCGCTGGCGGTGCAGCGCCGGAAGGGATAGTGCTTCAGCACAGACCTGGAGAGCGACGTGCCGCCAGCGGCGTCAGGCGGTTCCGGGAGGCCAGTCGCGCCTGGCCGTACGGGATCGCCGGCCGAGCGCGCGAGATGCGATTTGACGGCGGGGGCCATCTGGCCGTACTCTCAGGGGGAGATGACGAACTCGACCCCGCGGATGACTTGGGTGTGGCGCTGGCGCAGCGAGCGGGGCGGGAGCGTCGCCTGGACCTGATCTAGGACGCAAACCCGTTTCGCTCGAGACCTTCCGCCAGGAGGTCTTTTTTGTTGCCCTTTCGACTCGCAGAAAGCCATGACACAGACAAAGAAAACTCCAAGATCGATCGCCTCGGACCTCTTGACGCCGCTCGGCGCCTACCTGCGCCTGCGCGGCGAGGGCAGCGCATCATTCCTGCTCGAATCGGTCGAGCACGGTCGGCTGGGACGGTACTCGCTGGTCGGATACGGCTCGCGCATCGTCGACTTCGACGAGGCGGACCGTCTCGGCGAGCCGGTCGTCGGCTATCTCTCCTTCGACTACGTCGCCTGGTTGGAGCCGACGGTGCCCCTGCCGGACAACGGCCCCGACGATCCCGAGAGCCAGTTCGTCGTCCCGGAGACGCTCGTTCGCTTCGATCATGCCCGCGGCGTCGCCGAGATCGTCTACGGAGACGCCGACGAGACCATCGCCCGCTTGGCAGGGCCGCGACCGGAGATGCCGAACGGACGCGGTAAGCGGGGCCCGCTGCGGCGCTACCCCGACCAGGCGACCTACGAGAGGTGGGTGCGACGGTCGAAGGAGTACATCAAGGCCGGCGACGCCTTCCAGATCGTCGTCTCGCAGCGAGCCGAGCGCCCCACCTCCGCCAGCGCGCTCGATCTCTACCGGGCGCTCAGGCGCATCAATCCGTCGGAGTACCTCTTCCTGCTCGAGCTCCCGAACGACCTGGCGCTGGTCGGCTCCTCGCCCGAAACCGTCGTGAAGTGCGAGGGCATTCGCGCCAGCCTCAACCCGATCGCCGGCTCGATCAAGCCGGGCGAAGGCGACGAGCAGGCGCTGCTTTCATCCGAGAAGGATCGGGCCGAGCACGTCATGCTCGTCGATCTCGGACGCAACGACCTCTCGCGCGTCTGCCTGCCGGGAAGCGTCCGGGTAGAGCGTTTCATGCGGCCGGAGCGCTTCTCGCACATCACCCACCTGATCTCCGAGGTGGTGGGAGAGCTAAAGCCCGGAACATCGCCCTTCGACCTGCTTCGCGCCTGCTTTCCGGCCGGGACGGTGTCGGGCGCGCCCAAGGTACGGGCGATGCAGATCATCTCCGAGCTGGAGCAGTATCGGCGGGGAATCTACGCCGGCGCGGTCGGCTACTTCGACCCGACTACCTCCTCCTTCGACACCTGCATCGCCATTCGCTCGCTCGTGCTCTCGGGCGGCGTTGCCCACCTGCAGGCCGGTGCCGGACTGGTGGCCGACTCCGACCCCACCTCCGAGCACGAGGAGTGCCTGAACAAGCTGGCGGCTGTGGAAGCCGCGATCGAACTGGCGGAGGCCGAACAATGAGGGGTTCGATGTTTACGCGAGCGCCGCAGGATCGCTTCTCGGTCTACTGGGGCGTCGCTGGCAAAGGAAGCTGCGGCCGCGGGCCGCAGGACAGTACGACCGGTACGGACTCTGACCGCGGCCGCGGGATCCTGCAGCCAGCGGCGTCGGGGGAGCGCGGAGCCGGGCTCTGCCCGGCGGGAGCGTTCCCCGGCCAGGAGGGCGAGAGGTGATTCTGCTGATAGATAACTACGACTCCTTCACCTACAACCTCGCGCATCTCTTCGGCGAGCTCGGGGCCGAAGTGGTCGTGCGGCGTAACGACGCGATCACTCCCGAACAGGCCGAGGAGCTCGCGCCTTCTCATCTCGTCATCTCCCCCGGTCCCGGCGTGCCGGCGAGCGCTGGAGTCTCGATCGAGCTGATCAAGCGGCTGGGCGTACGGGTACCCACGCTCGGCGTCTGCCTTGGCCACCAGGCGATCGTGGAGGCTTTCGGCGGCACGGTCGGCGCGGCCAAGACGCTCGTCCACGGCAAGTCGAGCGCCGTTCATCACGACCGTCGTGGCATCTTCGCCGGCTTACCACAGGACTTCGAGGCCGGCCGCTACCACTCGCTCGCCGCCCACGAGCTACCGGACTGCTTCGAGATCTCGGCGTCGGGCGGCGACGAGGTGATGGCCGTGCGGCACAGGCAGCTCCCCATCGACGGCGTTCAGTTCCACCCCGAGTCGGTCTTGACACCCGCCGGCCCCGAGCTGGCGAAGAACTTTCTGGAGGGAAGACGATGACCATCCAAGAAGCGATCGCGAAAGCGCTCGACAGACGCGACTTCACGCGCCCGGAGGCGCGCGAGGTCATGAACGAGATCATGTCCGGCCGGACCACCGAGGCGCAGATCGCAGGCTTTCTCATCGCGCTCAGGGCCAAGGGAGAAACCTCCGAGGAAATCGCCGGCTGCGCCGAGGCCATGCGCTCGCACGTGGTCACGGTCGAGCCCGAGCGAACCGACCTCGTCGACGTGGTCGGAACGGGCGGCGACGGCCAATGCACGATCAACATCTCGACCGCGGCCGCGCTGGTCGCAGCCGCGGCCGGCGCTGGCGTGGCCAAGCACGGTAACCGCGCCGCCTCATCGGCCTGCGGTGCCGCCGACGTGCTCGAGGCGCTCGGCTTCAAGCTCTATCTCACACCCGAGCGAATCGCCCGCTCGATCGACGAGCTCGGCTTCGGCTTCATGTTCGCGCAGGCGCATCACCCGGCGATGAAATACGCCGGCCCGGTGCGCAGGGAGCTGGCCACGCGTACGATCTTCAACATCCTCGGCCCGCTCACCAACCCGGCCGGAGCCCGTTGCCAGATGATCGGCGTCTACTCGAAGGAGCTGGTGCGGCCGATCGCCGAGGCGCTGGTGCAGCTGGGCAGCGAGCGCGCCTTCGTCGTTCATGGCGCCGGCGGTCTGGACGAGCTCTCGCCGGTCGGCCCCAACGATGTCTGCGAGGTCAGAGACGGCAAGGTGATCGAGCGTACGATCGATCCGCTCGACCTGGGTGTGCCGCGTTGCGAGTTGGAGGAGCTGCGCGGAGGCGATCCCGTCGCCAACGCCGCCGCTATCCGCGAGGTCTTCCAGGGCTCGGACGGAGGGCGCCGAAACGCCATCGTCCTGAATGCGGCGGGAGCGATCGCCGCCGCCGGCCTGGCCGAGGATCTAGCCGAAGGGCTCGAGATCGCCATCCACACGGTCGCTTCGCGCAAGGCCGACGAACGGCTCGAGCAGTTGATCGCCTTCTCGAACGATCCCGCCGGAGTCGATAGTTGATGGGACGCTTCCGTGACGCCCTTGCCCGGCCCGGCCTTCAGGCGATCGCCGAGGTCAAGCGGCGCTCGCCGTCGGCCGGCGACCTGCGTCCGGGCGCCGACCCGGCCGCTCTGGCGAGAGGTTTCGGCCAGGCGGGTGCGGCGGCGGTCTCGGTGCTGGTGGACGAGCGCTTCGCCGGCTCCGTCGACGACCTGCGCGCCGCCCGAGCGGCGACCGACGCGCCGCTTATCGGCAAGGGCTTCTTCTCCGAAGAGGCCCAGATCCGCGAGTTGGCAGGTGCCGGCGCCGACGCATTCCTGCTGATCCTGCGCGACCTCTCCGACGAGCGGGTGCGGCGCCTGCGCGCCTACGGCGCCGAGCTCGGCCTGGACGCGCTCGTCGAGGCCCACGACGCCGAAGAGCTGGCGCGCGGATTGGCCCTCGGCGCCGACCCGATCGGAGTCAACTGCCGCGACCTTTCCAGCTTCGCGATCGACCGCCGCGGGCAGCTCCAGCTCGTGGCCGGCATCCCGCAGGATCGCGTAATCGTGGCCGAGAGCGGAATCTGGTCGCGCGCGCAGGGAGCGGCGGCCGAGCTGGCCGGGGCAAGCGCCGTGCTGGTCGGCTCGGCGCTCATGCGCGCCCCCGATCCGGCGGCCAAGCTTCAGGAGCTGATCTCGCGCCCGCTGGTCAAGGTCTGCGGCCTCACCCGCCAGGAGGACGTGGACGTCGCGGCGGAGGCGGGCGCCGATTTGGCCGGCTTCGTGCTGGCCGAGGAAACTCCAAGGCGAGCGCCGGGCTTGCTCGCCGTGCCCGAGACGATGCTCTCAGTGGCGGTCCTGGTCGGCGAGCGGTACGCGACCGATGCCGATCTGACTCAGCTCTACCCCCGCGAGGACGGTCACCGCGGTCGCGACGCCGTTCTCTACCTGGGCGAGGAGCCGGTCGCCGAGGTGCTCGACCTGCCCTGGGAAGGTCGGGACAGCGATCATCTGGACCGGGTCGCCGCAACCGCGCGAAGGAAGAGAGTGATGCTCGCCGGCGGGCTCGGCCCGGAGAACGTCGCCGCGGCGATCGAGCGGGTGTGGCCCTGGGCCGTCGACGCCTCCTCGGCGCTCGAGCTCGCGCCGGGCGTCAAGGATCACGAGCGCGTGCGCGAGTTCGTGCGAGCGGCTCGACTCGTCAACCGCACGTGCATGTAGACAGAAGAACCAAGAGAGGAGCCTTCACTTGCCATCGTCATCAGCCAAGAAGATCCCTCCGGCCGAAGAGCACGGCCTCTACGGCGGTTACGGCGGACGCTACGTTCCCGAGACCCTGATCCCGGCGCTCGAGGAGCTGGAGTCGGGCTGGCGCGCGGCACTCGCCGACGAGGGCTTCGCGAGCGAGCTGAACGAGCTTCTGACCAACTACGGCGGCCGACCGACACCGCTCACGCTGACCGAGCGGTTC
The DNA here is from genome assembly GCA_964636655.1 of uncultured Gaiellales bacterium. Lineage (GTDB taxonomy): Bacteria > Actinomycetota > Thermoleophilia > Gaiellales > Gaiellaceae > Fen-549. Next base: position 26,614 of record CAZWTK010000010.1, on the reverse strand, counting down.
TGCCCCGAGAAGCGCATCTACCTCAAGCGCGAGGATCTGCTGCACACGGGTGCGCACAAGCTCAACAACGCGCTCGGCCAGATCGTTCTGGCGCGCAGGCTGGGCAAGCAGCGAATCGTCGCCGAGACGGGCGCCGGTCAGCACGGAGTCGCCACCGCCACCGTCTGCGCCCGCTTCGGGCTCGACTGCGTCGTCTACATGGGCGTCGAGGACATGCGTCGCCAGAGGCCCAATGTCGAGCGCATGCAGTTGCTCGGCGCCGAGGTTCGTCCGGTCGACATCGGCACGCAGACACTGAAGGAGGCCACCAGCGAGGCCATCCGTGACTGGATCACCAATGTCGAGACGACCCATTACCTGATCGGCTCCTGCGTCGGGCCTCACCCCTACCCCGAGATCGTGCGCGAGCTGCAAACGGTGATCGGACGCGAGTCGAGAGAGCAGATCCTGGAGCGCGAGGGGCGCCTGCCCGAGGCCGTCATCGCCTGTGTCGGCGGTGGTTCGAACTCGATCGGGATGTTCGCCGGCTTCTTGGACGACGCCGAGGTGAAGATGTACGGCGTCGAAGCCGCGGGCGCGGCCAGCCTCGGCTCGGGCCGCGTCGCCGTTTTGCACGGCGCCCGTTCGCTCGTACTCGCCGACGACGACGGCCAGATCGCCGACGCTCACTCCATCTCGGCCGGTCTCGACTATCCGGGCGTCGGTCCCGAGCACGCCGCCCTGCGCGATTCCGGCAGAGTCAAGTACCTGCCCTGTACGGACGAGGAGGCGCTCGAGGCCTTCGAGCGCCTGACCAAAACCGAGGGCATCATCCCGGCGCTCGAGTCGTCCCATGCTCTGGCCCGGGCGGTCGACGCCGACGAGTCGTTCATAGTCGTCTGCCTGTCGGGCCGCGGCGACAAGGACCTCGACGAGGCGCTCGCGCAGCTGGGCCGCTCGTGAACGCGCGCTGTCTCCCCCGGACTCGCCCCGGTGCCAGGCACCAGGACGTGTCCCGGGCGCCCGAACCGGCCTCGGAGCAGGCGATTTTACGTACCACCGTCTCGCGCGGCCATGTCCAGGTGCCAGGCACGGGGACATGGCGTAGCGGGACAGTTCGAATCGCGAGCGCAGACGAAAGGCAGGTATGAGTAAGAAGCTCGTCATTTTTCTGATGTCTGGGTGGCAGACGCCCGAGCTGGCGGTGGCGGCCGCCGAAGGCGGCGCCGACCTGATCGAGCTCGGCTTCCCCTTCTCCGACCCGCTCGCCGACGGGCCGGTCATCCGCCGCGCCGCCGAGAGAGCGCTCAGTGAGGGCATGCGTACGAAGGCCTGCCTGGAATGCCTGGCGAAGATTCGCGCACGCGTGCAAGTGCCGCTGGTTCCCTTCGTCTATTCAGCCCTTCTTGAGGCCTACGGCCACGAGCGCTTCGTCACCGACGCCCGCAGTGCCGGCGCAGGTGCGATCCTCGTTCCCGACCTACCGGTGGATTCCCATCCCGAGCTCGAGCGCATCCAGCTGGTCGCGCCTACCTCGACCGACGAGCGAATTCGGCTGGCGGCCGAGACGACCGACGGTTGGCTCTACCTGGTCACTCTGACCGGTACCACCGGAGCGCGCGCCGAGCTTTCCTCGGCGCTCGCGGGGCTGGCCGAGCGCGCTCGCCGTCTTGCTCCGCCGGGCCTACCGCTCTACGCCGGCTTCGGTATCTCGGCGCCCGAGCAAGCCCGCGCGGCGGCCGAGATCACCGACGGCGTGATCGTCGGCTCGCGTGCGATCGAGGTGGCCGAGGACGGTCCCGAGCAGCTGCGTCGCTACGTCTCTTCGCTGAGGGCGGCGATCGACTCGGCAAGCTAAGAGCGGGAGTTTCTCGCGCCGTTTCTCAAGTACTACGACCAAGTGGTCGATCTCAGCGGCGTGAGCGCCCGCAACGATCAGCTTTCCACCGCCGAGATCGTCGAGGCCATGATCGCCAACCGGGACGTGGGTGTCGAGCTACGCGAGCGCACGGAGGCTCTGGCGAATATCGGCCGGCGCCCGCCGATGCGCGACGGCTCGGATAGGCAGGCAATCGGACTGGCGATGAGCTTCGGGACCATCGAGAGCTTCCACCACCCCTTCTACGACGATGTCTTCTACGGCGTCAGAGAGAGAGCCTGCGCATCGGGCTATGACATCCTCCACTTCACCATGCCCGGCTGGCAGTGGGGCACCACGGCGCCCTACGTCGAGCTCTGCGAGCGCTACGGGCTCGTCGGCATCGTCGGGTTCGCTTTCTCGGTCGACGAGCCGGGGCTGGCCGAGCTGCTCGCGGCCGAGTTTCCCTGCGTCGCGGTCGATCTACAGCTTCTCGGCCGCAGGGCCGGCTACGTCACCTCGGACAACATGTCCGGCGCGGTCATGGCAGTCGAGCACGTGTACGAGATCGGACGCCGAAACATCGCATTCATCGGCGGCATCGAGGATGCGATGACCGGGCCCGAGAGGCGGCTCGGCTACGTATCGGCGCTCGAGAAACTGGGTCTCGAGCGAAACGAGAACCTCGTCCGCAACGCCGGCTGGGACATCCTCGCCGCCTGCGAGCAGACCAAGGAGTTGATGGCGCAGACGCCGGCTCCGGACGCGATCTTCTGCGCCAGCGACGTGATGGCGATAGGAGCCCTGAGTACGCTCGACTTGCTCGGCGTCGGCGTTCCGGGCGACGTTGCAGTCGTTGGTTTCGACGACATCGACCTGGCTCGCCTGGTCACGCCGTCTCTCACCACGATTCGCCAGGACAAGGTCGGGCTCGGCGCCGCAGCGGTCGAGGTGCTGACGCGTATCCTCGAACGACCCGACTCCTCGCCTCCCGCGTCCGTGCTTCCGGTCGAGTTGACGATCCGCGCCTCTACCTGCGGCACGTCCGAGGGCGACACTGCTCGGACGCGGCACGCGAGCTGAGTCCGGAGCTCACCTACCAGCCGCAAGCTCGGTGAGAATGCTCAACTAGGAACCGGTCCGGCCGACCTCCAGAACATGCCGAGAGAATCGAGTCAACGCCTACCACCTCGAGCGGTCTACGAGTTGCTCGGCGAGGCCAACCTGGAGAGCGTTACGACTCTCGCTCAGGCCAGCGCGTTGGCCGAAGAACACCACGGCGCCAACCGACGGCGCCTGATCGGCGTCGCGATGAATCTCGACCCACAGATGCTGAGCCCTGGAGGCAGACAGACGCGCCGGCACGCCTTTTTCGACGACGTTCTCTTCGGAATGCGTATGCGGGCCGACGCCGGCAACGTCGATCTCCTTCTCCTTACCGGCGTGTCGACCCAGGTCAGCGGTGAGGCAAGCCACTATGCCGATATCTGCCGGTATCACGGTGCCGAGGGCATCGTGCTTGCCGCCTTTCTTCCAAACGAGCCCGAGCTGGCCACGCTGGTCGCGTCCGGATTCCCGACGGTTGCGATCGACACGCAGCTGTTCGGACCGCGGGCCAGTTTCATCAGCTCGGATAATGTCGGCGGAGCTGCCGCCACGGTTCGGCATCTGGCCGAGCTGGGCCGAAAGAGAATCGCCTATATCGGCGCCTGGGGCCCGGAGCCGGCGGATATCGATCGCCGCCTCGGCTACGAAAGCGCACTCGGCGAGTTCGGGCTCGAGCTGCGCGCGGAGTACGTGAAGCAAGCCGGCTGGTTGCACGGGCCCGCTCACGACCTGACACGTCAAATGCTCGAGCTTTCGGAGCCGCCGGATGCCATCTTTTGCGCCAGCGACGTGATGGCGATCGGAGCGATGCTGGCGATCGAAGAGGCGGGGCTGCGGATTCCCGAAGACGTCGCCGTGGCGGGCTTCGACGACAGCGACTACGCCGCAATCGCGGTACCGTCTCTCACCAGCGTTCGTCAGAACCTCGTTGGACTGGGAACGGCTTCGGTCGAGGCGGTCCTGCGCATGCTCGACTCGCCCGACAACCCTCCAGCCACCTCCGTCCTTCCGGTCGAGTTGGTCGTACGCGAGTCAACCGTGACGCAGACACCTTCGGACGCAGGCGCTCCCTCACGGGCCACGCAAGAGCAGAGCGAACGCATAAAGATCCTGAGCGGGCCGATGATATGTGCGCCCACTTCACGCCTCTCGCCCGAGGCTCTCTCCCGGCTGCTCGACGAGACCGGCGAATCTCTTCCGACGACTCCGCAAGCAGAGCCCTCGACGCGCCGACAGGAGTGGCGGCCCGACAAACGCCCCCTGATCGCGCTTGCGCTCGATACCGCACCCGACCAGAGCTTCCGCCACGCCTTCTTCGACGAACTCTTCTACGGGCTTCGCGCGCGCGCATACATGCGAGAGGTCGATCTTCTCTTGATCACGAACGTAGGCACGACGGTGGGCGAACCGCTCCCACCGTTTCTCGAACTCTGCGAGGAGTATCGCGCCGACGGGCTGGTCATCGCGTCGCTGCCGCTCGACGAGTCGCCCGTGGCGGCGCTCGCCCGCTCGGATTACCCCTGCGTGACGCTGGATGTCGACCTGCTCAGCGAACGTATCGCCTTCGTAATGTCCGACAACGTCGACGGCGGCGTCAAGGTGACTCGCCACCTCGTCGAGACCGGTCACCAGCGAATCGCCTTCATCGGTGGCCGGGGCGATGAGCGTCCTTCGGTCGATCGACGCTTCGGCTACCAGAGCGAGCTGGCCCGCTGGGGCCTGTCCTCTCCCGAGGGATACGTCGCCATGGCACGCTGGCTTCCCGACCTGGCCTTCGAGGCGACGCAGAAGTTTCTGGCCTTGCCCGAGCCGCCAGACGCCATCTTCTGCGCGAGCGACGTGATGGCCATCGGGGCGATGGCGGCGATCGAGGCGGCGGGGTTGCGAATTCCCCACGACGTGGCCGTCGTCGGATTCGACGACATCGATTACGCCCACCTGGTCAAGCCCTCACTGACCACCGTGCGCCAGAGCCAGGATGACCTGTCAGAGCGGCTGATTGCAGCGATGCTCAATCTCCTCGAGCACCCGGACGAGCCACCGACCGTGTCGGTAGTCCCGATCGATCTGGTCGTACGCGAGTCGAGTGCCGTCGAGTAGCGACGGCCGGATGCTTGCTCAAGTCGTCGGGTGGATGACCGACACTTGAGGTTGTGGAACGCGGACCGGGACAACGGCTGTCGGCTCGGGCGCTCTTCGAGCTACTCGACGCCTCACACGCCGAGAGCACCGCGGCGCTGGTGCGAACGAGGGCGATGGCCGAAGCGCATCCGCAGCGCAGCCGCGAGCGGCGTCTGATCGGCGTGGCCGTCAACGCCGTTCCCTGGCAGATGGATCTCGCGGCCGGGTATTGGCGTCACCACGCACTGGACGACGTTCTCTCCGGAATTCGCGCCCACGCCGATGCCAGCGAGATCGACCTGCTCGTGCTCACCGGCCTGTCGAGCGAGGTGACGGGTGAGCCTACACACTACGGCGACCTCTGCCGGGCTCACGGCGCGGAGGGCATCATCCTCTCCTCGTTCGTGCCCGAGGAGCCCGAGCTGGCGACTCTCGCTGCTTCTGATTTTCCCTGTGTATCGATCGACACCGGCGCGTTCGGGCCCCGCACGGGCTTCGTCTCTTCGGACAGCGTCGGTGGTGCCGTGGCCGCCGTACGCCACCTTGTTTCGCTCGGTCGTAAACGCATCGCCTATCTGGGTGGTTGGGGCCACGAGCCCGTCTCGCGGGATAGACGCCTGGGCTACAAAAGCGTTCTCGCCGAGCTCGGTCTGGAGTGGCGCGAGGACTACCTGCTCGAGGGCGGCTGGCTACACGGGCGAGCGCGTGACGAGACTCTTCGGGCGCTTGCCCTTTCGGAGCCGCCGGACGCGATCTTCTGTGCCAGCGATCGCATGGCCGTCGGTGCGATGCTCGCCTGCGAGATGGCCGGACTCGATATCCCCGGCGACGTCGCCGTGGTCGGCTTCGACGACGAGGACTTCGCCGTTCTGAGCTCGCCGTCTTTGACCACCGTCCGCCAGGACCGGATCGGGCTGGGGACCGCCTCGGTCGAATCCCTGCTACGCATGTTCGACGAGCCCGATGCGCCGCCGTCGACGGTCGTCCTCCCGGTCGAGCTCGTGGTCAGGGAGTCGACCGACCCCGAGCGCTCCTCCGGCGGCGAAGCGCAGAGCGCCGAAAGAGCCCGCGAGTTTCCGCTGCGGGAGAGGCTTTCGATCGGAGAGCTCTTCCGCCAGCTCGGCACGACCGAGGAGTTCCGACCGAAGACGCTTGGAGATACGACCGCCGGGCGGCGCGAGCAGTGGCGGCCCGAAGATCGGCGGACGATCGCTCTGGCCTCCGACACGACTCCCGATCAGAGCTACAGGCACGCCTTTTTCGACGAGGTCTTCTACGGCCTGCGCGCTTGTGCCCATACACATTCCGCGGATCTGATCATCCTCACGCACGTCTGGCCCGAGGCCGGCTTGTTCCCTCCATTCCTCGATCTCTGCCTTCGTTACAAGGCGGACGGCATCATCGTCTCCTCACTTCCCCCCGGAGCTCCGGAGATCGTTGCGCTGACCGAGTCGGGCTTTCCGTGCGTCGCCTTCGATGTCGAGCTGCTGGGAAAGAGAAGCGCCTTCGTCTGTTTCGACAACATCGGTGCCGGTATCGAGGTCGTGCGTCATCTCGCCGAGTCCGGCCGCAAGCGAATCGCGTTTCTCGGCGGACGAGGCGACGAGCGCCCTTCGGTCGACCGTCAGTTCGGCTACAAGAGCGAGCTCGCCCGGCTCGGCCTTCCACACCGCGAGGAGTACATGCACACGGCGCACTGGCTGCACGATCAGGCCAACCAGGCGACCCGCTCGATGCTCGATCTGCCCGAGCCCCCGGACGCGATCTTCGCCGCCAGCGACATCATGGCAATCGGCGCGATGGCGGCGATCGAGGACGCGAGTCTGAGAATCCCAGAGGACGTCGCCGTGGCGGGGATCGACGACATCGAAGTCGCGCGCATGGTCAACCCGTCCCTGACCTCCGTCCGGCAGAACCAAACCAGGCTCGTTACCGCGCTGATCGACGCGATGTTCGATCTACTCGATCACCCGGAGGTGCCGCCGCGGGCAACGATATTGCCGATCGAGCTTGTCGTACGCGAGTCGAGCTCCGCCGAGTAGCGAAGGTCGATCGTATACTCAGATCGCCGGCTCGATGACCGACTATGAGGCTGTGGGGCGAGGAACGGAGCGACGACTAACAGCTCGGACGGTGCTCGAACTGCTGGACAGGTCGCGGCAGGAGTGCGATGCAGCGATCGCTAACGCGAGCGCCCGGGCCCAGGCTCACCCGAACCGAAGCGACAGCCGACTTCTGCTCGCCATCGCCGTGAACTTCCAGCCGCAACAACTGGACGTGGGCAGCGGAAACAGCCTACGGCACGTGTTCTACGACGACGTGTTCTTTGGCATCCGCGTGCGTGCTCACTCCGGCGACCTCGACCTTCTTCTACTCACCGAGCTCGCTGCTCGAGTGGCGAATCGCCCGAATCACTATTCGGAGATCTGCCGACAGCACGGAGCAGACGGCATCATCTTGGTCGCCTTCGAGCCTCATGATGCCGAGCTGACGCAGCTTGCCGACTCGGGCCTGCCTTGCGTCGCAATCGATACTCACATAATGGGCCGACAGGCTAGCTTCGTCACCTCCGACAACATCGGCGGAGCCGTTGCGGCCGTTCGTCACCTCCACGAGTCGGGGAAGAAACGGATCGCGTTCGTTGGAGGAGTTGCCGGCACGGTCGCCTCGAGCAACCGCCGCCTCGGCTACGAGAGCGGACTCGAGGAGCTGGGTCTGGAGTCGCCCGAGGAGTTCCTGATCGACACGGATTGGCGACCCGCTACGGCCTACGAGAAGGCGCTCGCACTGCTCGGGTTGCCGGAGCCGCCGGACGCGTTTTTCTGCGTCAGCGACGAGTTGGCGCTGGGGGCGATGCTCGCAATCGAGAAGAGCGGCCGCAAGATACCGGACGATGTCGCGGTCGTCGGTTTCGACGACACCGATCTCGCGCACATCGTCACCCCATCGCTGACCAGCGTCCACCAGGATCGGGTCGGGCTTGGAGCGGCTGCTGTGGAGACGCTGCTGAGCATGCTCGAGGCGCCAAATGCCCCGTTCCCTGTCTCGCTCCTCCCGGTCGAGTTGATCGTAAGGGAGTCGAGCCAAGCGCGGATAGCAGCGCCTGAGGCCGAGAAGTCAGGGCAGCCTGCCGGTAGCGACCGGGACCCGCGACTTTCGATCTCGGACGCGCTCGCGATACTCAGCTCAGGCGAAAAGAAACCATCGCCAAACCGGGTCGCCGGCGTTCCAGCCGCCGGCCGGCACGAAACCGGTCGAGCGACCCCGGGCGAACGTCGTCTGATCGGCGTTTTTCTCGGAGCCACTCCGGTTCCAGGTATCCCCGGCAGTTTTATCCATGACCTGCTCCTCGATCTGCGCGGTCAGGCCCACGCGCGCGAGATCGACCTGCTCGTTCTGTCGAGTATCGGAGCGCTCCGTGGATATCCCCACAAGAGGTTTATCGAGCGAGCCAAGCAGCTCGGCGTACAGGGGCTCGTCGTTTTGTCGCTACCCGAAAACGAACATGGGTTGGTCGCTCCAGCGATTGCGGGGTTCCCCTGCGTGACGGTCGGTATCGACCTGCTCGGCGACAGGATTGCCTTCGTCATGTCCGACAACATCAACGGCGCAACTCAGGCCGTTCGTCACCTCGCCGAGGCGCGGCGCACGCGTATCGCCTTCATCGGCGGGCCGGAAAGGGCGCGGGCGACCATTGACCGGCACCTGGGTTATCGAGGAGCGCTGGAGAGATTCGGGCTGGCATACCGGGAGGAGTACGTCGCCAACGCCGACTGGCTTCCGGAACTCGCTCGAGAGGAGACTGGGCGGATGCTTTCCCTATCCGAACCGCCGGATGCCGTCTTTTGTTGCAGCGACGTGATGGCGATCGGCGCCATGGCGGCGATCGAAGAGGCCGGCTTGCGCATACCCGAGGATGTCGCGGTCGTCGGCTTTGACGACACCGAGCACGCCAGCCTGGTCGAACCGACCCTGACAACCGTTCGCCAGGATTCAAGGACGGTGGCCGAAGTGGCGATGGAGGCGATCCTTGGTCTGCTCGATCGTCCTGACGAGACACCGCCGGTAGCCTCTCTCCCGGTCGAGCTCGTCGTGCGCGAGTCGGCGCCGAGCGTCGCTCGCGACGATCGGCCCGTGTAATCGCCGCGCCTCCGGGGTAGGAAGCAGCAGTACTCTCATCGTAACCGTCCTCAGACAGGGAGGAGTTCTTTCATGCCCTTCGAGCTACCGCCGCTTCCCTACGACTACGCCGCGCTCGAGCCTCACATCGACGAGCAGACGATGCGTCTCCATCACGACAAGCACCACCAGACCTACGTCGACAAGGCGAATGCAGCGCTGGTCGGCAGCGAATGGGCGGACGCGGCACCTGACGATGTCCTGCGCAACCTCGACAAGCTTCCCGACGATCGGCGCACGGCTGCTCGCAACCACGTCGGCGGCCACGCCAACCACACGTTTTTCTGGGAGAGCATGGAACCGGGCAAGGGCGGCGAGCCGAGCGGCGCACTGGCGAGCGCGATCGAGCAGGCCTTCGGCGACCTGACCGCTTTCACACAAGCGTTCACGGAGGCTTCCGTCAACCACTTCGGCTCGGGCTGGGGCTGGCTGGTGCACGACGGCTCGACGCTCAAGATCGTTTCTACGCTCAACCAGGACTCGCCGCTATCGACGGGGCTGACGCCGCTTCTGGCCTGCGACGTGTGGGAGCACGCTTACTACCTCAAGTACCAGAATCGCCGTCCCGAATACGTTGCCGCCTGGTGGAACGTCGTCGACTGGGACAGGGTCGCAGCAAGGCTCAGTTCCTGAGCCTTGCTGCTCCGCCGAAAGTCCGCCGGCAGAGCCGGCGACGACTTTCGGCGGTATGAACTCTGTGCACGAGTCACCGCGCCTTCGGCGCGTGTGCCTCGTCTGCTCCTCGAAGCAAGGCGGGCTTGCCGTGAGTGGTTGCAGTATCCGTGTTGACCGGGGGAGGGCGTTGAGTGAGCCGCGCTCGCCATGTCGGTCGCGGCGGCTCCTGAAGTCCGAGCCGTCCGAGCGTGTGCGTGTTTTTCTTTCGCGCGCCTAACGAGCGGCTCCGCCTCAGTTTGTCGCCTGTTTTTCTATCCGGCGAAAGTCGTCAAGCCTCCGCAGGAGGCCGACTTTCGCCGGTCCTAGCCGTAGTTCTTGCGCCGGAAGACGTCACGCGAGAGCGACTCCACCCGGTCGAGAAAGAGCAGACCGTCCAGGTGGTCGATCTCGTGCTGGAGTGCGCGCGCCTCGAAGCCGCTCGCCGCGATCGTTCTCCGCTCTCCGTCACGCGTCAATCCCTCGACCACGCATTCCGTGGCGCGGCGAACATCGGCCGTGAACTCGGGCACGCTCAGGCAACCCTCGCGCGCCACCTCTGAGCCCGAGGCCGAGACCACACGCGGATTGACGAGCAGGATCTCCTCCGCGTTCTGATCTCCCTTGGGATGGAGCGAGACGTCGACGGCGATCATGCGTACAGACTCGCCTATCTGCGGCGCGGCCAGGCCGACGCAGCGCGGAAAGGAGTGCATCGTCTCGAGCAGGTCGCCGGCGACCCTCTCAACCCGCGACCACTCCTCGGGCGCGATCTCGATCGCCACGCGTTTGAGCGCGGGGTCGGGAAGCTGAAGGACTTCACGAACGGCCACTACTAGGAGTTTGTACCTGACGCGCCCCGCATCGCGGGCGACATGAATCGGTGCCAAGACATGTCTCACCGGCCCCGCGGCAGCGAAAGTGCCTGCTCAATCGGGGTTTTTATCCAATCCGGCCATGTCCGCGTGCCTGGCACCGAGACATGGCCGAGCAGAGCGGTTGGGCCGTTGGCGAGGTATGCCTGGTAACGCGGCTAGAGCGTGACCTGGTCGAGCAGGCGAACCGACAGCTCGAGTTTCTGCTCGCGCGCGACCTCGCGCAGGGAAACCTCGAGCGCCCGTCCGGTGAGGTTCTCGGGCACGCTGACCTCGAGAATCATCATGTAGGTGGGCTTCGACCCCTCGCCCACGAGGTGCGTGTCGAGATCGGTGATGTTGACACCGCGTGCTGCCAGCGCCGAGGCGACCGCGTTGACGATGCCGGGGTGATCGGCGCCGTAGAGCGTGATCACGTGCGAGGGCTCGTCGATCCGCGCTTGGGCTTCGTCGATCTCGGAGAGCGAGACGGCTTCGAGCTCGAGCTTCACGCGCGACTGCTCGAGATCGGAGCGCAACGCTTCCACATCGGTCTCGGGCGAGGTAACGAGCACGATCATCATGGCGAAGTGACCGCCGAGTATCGCCATCTGCGAGTCGGCCATGTTGACGCCGTGGCGAAGCAGCGTGCCGGTCACCTCGGCCACGATCCCGGGCCGGTCGCGTCCAATCGCCGACAGTGCGTATGAGGCCATGCGCCAAGAATAGTGGCCGGAGCGGTCTCGGGCGAGCCTTCGAGCAGGAGAACTGATCGTTCCTCGGCACGGCTTAATCCCCCGATGGGGGTATGAACGTACGCCAAAACGGGCCGAAAATCCGACTAACGCGCAGCGGCAAACAAAGAAAGCGCGTATGCGGCATTACCCATCAACAGAAACACAGGTCTATTCACCTGCTCGAAAGCGCTGGGTCTCGGTCTCGGCCGCGCCCGCTTGCGCGAGGAGACCAGGCATCTAGTAGCGACCCGGATTTTTCAGACCCGGCTTCAACCTAAAGGAGAGAACATCAATGAAGAAGCACCTCAGTAAGAAGCGAGTCGTCCTTGCGGCGATCGTTGCTGTGACGCTCGCTATCGCTAGCGGCGTCGCCTATGCGTACTGGACGAGCATTGGCACCGGCACCGGAAATGCAGCTGTCGCGGCCGGCGACGACGTGGACATTGTCGTCACAGATACTGGCGCGGCCCTATATCCGGGCGGCCATGCAACGATCACGTTCCACATCCAGAACAACTCGACGACCAACTCGGTTAGGGTCGATAAGGTCGTCCAGGATGGAGCTGTGACAGGCCTCCCGGGCGGTTGCTTGGCAACTGACTTCTCGTTCGCGGACGCCACCGTGGACCAAACCATCGCGGCGAGTAGCGACGGCACAGACGTAACTGGCACGCTCTCAATGGCGGACACGAGCTTGAACCAGGACAGCTGCAAGCTGGCTAATCCAGTACTTCACCTGAAGACTGACAACTCAGGGATCTAGGAAACCGAGACCGGAGGGGCGACCCCGGTCGCCCCTCCGGTCATTTCCCGGAAACAGGTAAACGGTAAGAGAACGCAATTCAGAAAGCCGAAAACAGATGACACGCGAGTCGTCAAGCGAGATAACGGGAGATAGCACACGGCGACGACTCGCCGGCAAAGCGACGACCTCGGAAGCGCGCGAGCAGACGCAAGTTCTCATCCGCCGGGCTCTTCTTTTCAGCCTCGGCTTCGCTTTGTTGCTGGCCTTCACCTCGACCCGCGCGGGAGCCGCCTCGAGCCGAGCCTCCGCCGCGATCTCCGCCCACCTGACCATGACCCGCTTTGCCAGTCCGGATGCACCGGCGGCGCGGCTCATCTACAAGTTTTCGAAGCGGAGCAAGAGCTTCCGCTACGAGCTCAGCCACAGGAGCGGAACGAAGTGGAAGACGGTCAGAACCGTCAAGAACAGGGGCATCTTCAAGGGTACGAAGCGTACGACCGTCAGGAAGATCTTCCGCAGGGTGCCGATGGAGGGCGGCGCCTACCGACTCAGGCTCATCGCCGACAAGGGCGGCAAGGTCGTTCGCTTCAGGATCGTGCCCTTCTCGGCCCGGCTGACCAAGAGCTCCTTCAAGGCGTCTCAGGCCGGAAAGGTCTACGTCTTCTTCAGCTTCTCGGGGATTAGCAAGCACTTCTCCTTCCAACTGAACGCCAAGAGCGGCTCAACGTGGAAGACGATCAAGACCTCTTCGCGGACGAAGACGGGCAAGAACCGCTTCAGGGGACGAAACAAAACGACGATCAAGAGCGTCTTCAACGGTAAGCAAATGGCCGCCGGCAGCTACCGACTGCGGCTCTCGTCGGAGAAGGGCAGCAGCCAGGTCAACTTCAAGATCACTCAGTCGGCCGACCCCGCCACCTCGACCGGTGGCAGCGGCTCGGGTAGCGGCGGCGGCAGCGGCTCGGCCGGCGGCGCCGACTTCACCATCTCGGGCGGCGTGAGCGGACTCGAGCCCGGTTTGAGCTTGCCGGTCAGGCTGACCTTGACCAATTCCAACAACACGAAGATCTACGTCACCCACCTGGCGGTGAGCATGTCGGCCGACAGCACCCCCTCGGGCTGCTCTCGCGATGCCAACTTCACCGTCACTCAGTCCGACGCCTCGAGCAGCAATCCGATCACCGTCCCGGCCAAGGGATCGGTGACGTTGACGAGCGCTCCGCGCGCACCGCGGATCAGCTTCCTCAATCTGTCCACCAACCAGAACGTCTGCAAGGGCAAGAGCTTCGTCTTGAGCTTCAGCGGGAGTGCGCACTCGTGAGCCGGGCGGCCGCTCGCAGGTTGCTGACTGCGCTGAGCGTGTTGATCATCACGCTCGTGGCGTCCACCAATGCGCAGGCCTACTGGATTTCGAACGGGTGGGGCAGCGGTATCTCGCAGACCGGAACGCTCGACTCCCCCACGATCAGCAGCGCCACCCCCGGTGCCGGCACGGTCGCACTCTCGTGGACGGCGGTCACTCCTCCGGATGGCTCCACTCCCGTCTCCTACTACGTGAGCCGCGACGGCGGAGACGCCGGCGGCAACTGCCCGACCTCCTCGGCGCCCTCGACGCTCACCGGCTGCACCGACAACGGTCTTGCGGCGGGCACCTACAGCTACACGGTGACCGCGGTCTGGCGCACCTGGACGGCGGCCAGCTCGCCTCCCACGTCGGTCACCCTGAGCGCCGGCGCAATCCACCACTTCGTGCTTGCGGCCGCAAGCACGACTCCCGCCGCCGGAGCGGCCGACAACCTGACGATCACCGCCAAGGATTCGGCCGGTATCACCGTGACGGCCTACACGGGCTCGCACAACCTCAGCTTCGCAGGCGCGGGCACGATCGGCTCCTTCCACCCGACCGTGTCGGACAGTTCGGGCACGGCGACCAACTTCGGCACTGCTACGACGATTGCTTTTTCAAACGGCGTCGCCACGGTCTCGGGCTCGGCGAACGGCGTGATGAGGCTATACAAGGCCGAGACGGCGAGCATCACCGTCGCCGAGGGCGGTAGCTACACGAGTAACACGCTCTCGGTCACCGTCGGCGCGGGCGCGATCGACTCCTTCGCCGTCCCCAACCCGGGAACGCGAACCGCCGGCACTCCCTTCCCGGTCTCCCTCACCGCCGTGGACGCGTACGGCAACACGAAAACCGACTTCACCGGATCGCACTGCATCACCTTCTCCGGCCCGGCCAGCAGTCCGAACGGGACGGCCCCGAGCTACCCGCCACGTGGAGCGTGCGCCGTTGGCCAGAGCGCGGTCAGCTTCACCACCGGGGTCGCCGGCCCGAGTGTGACGCTCTACAACGCCTCGGCTTCGACGACACTCGCGGTCACCGACTCGGCATCCGGGAAGAGCGGCTCCAGCGGCGCCTTCGGCGTCAGCCCGCTCGCGGCCAGCTCGCTCCTACTCTCGGCTGCGACCACTACCCCCGCCGCCGGCCAGGCCGACAACCTGACCGTTACCGCCAGGGACGTCTACGGCAACACGGCGACGAGCTACACCGGCTCACACAGCCTCACCTTCTCGGGCGCGACCGCGATCGGCGCCTTCACGCCGAGCGTGACCAACTCGAGCGGAGTCCCCGTCAGCTTCGGAACCGCCACCGCGCTCAACTTCGTAAGCGGCGTCGCCACCGTCTCGGGATCCGCGAACGGAGCCATGACCCTCTACCGGATGCAAACGGCGAACATCAGTGCCAGCGGAGGCGGCTTCACCACCAACACGCTCGTCGTCACGGTCGCCCCCGGAGCGCTCGGCTCGTTCACGATCCCCAATCCGGGAACGCGCACCGCGGGTAGCGCCTTCAACATCTCGCTCACGGCCTTCGACTCCTACGGAAACTCGGCCACGAACTACACGGGTACGCGGTGCCTCGCCTTCTCCGGCCCGAGCGCGAGCCCGAACGGCACGGCTCCGAGCTACCCGTCCCAGGGCTCGTGCGGCTCCGGGCAGAGTGCGGTGACCTTCACGAACGGCAGCGCGACGGGAGTCAGCATCACGCTCTACGACGACACCGCCTCGACGGCGCTCACGGCCACCGACGCGCCGACCGGAAACGGCGGCTCGACCGGCAACTTCGCCGTCAACGGGCTCACGACCATGGGCGGCTTCGTACTCAGTGCCGACGACACCACTCCAACCGCCGGCCAGGCCGTCAACGTCACGATCACGGCTACCGACGCCTACGGAAACGACACCTTGCCGACGAGAACCTACAGGCGCAGCCACACGCTGACCTTCTCGGGCGCCAGCACCATCGGAACGGTCCACCCGACCGTGACCAACCAGTACGGTGGCACCGTCGACTTCGGAGACGGGGCATTTCTCTACTTTGCGAATGACAACACCGCCACCACGGTGATGCGGCTCTACGCGGTCGAGACGGCCGAGATCCACGTCAACGCCGGCGGCTACGGCAACGGCAACGAGCTGCAGATCACCGTCGGCCCTGCCGCAATCTCCGGTTTCTCGCTCTCGGCCGAGAAGATCGTGGTCAGGCCCGGTGCCGCCGACAACCTGACCGTCCGGGCGGTCGACCCGTACGGGAACACGGTGCCGAGTTTCGGCGGCCTGGAGACGCTGAGATTCGCGGGGGCGAGCCCGAGCGGTGGGCAGAACCCGACCGTCACCGACTCGACCGGCGTGGCCCGCAACTTCGGAGTCTGGACGCAGATCAGCTTCACGAACGGTATCGCCAGCACCTCGGGGGCGGCGAACGGGGTCATGCACCTCTACGCGCTCGAGCGAGCCAACGTCACAGTCACAAACGGCGCGTACACGAGTGCCCCGCTCTCGGTGGTAGTCAGTAACCGGTCGGCCTCGGCGATCAGCGCCGGCGGCTTCCACAGCTGCGCTCTCGTAGGCGGCCAGGTCGAATGCTGGGGCTACAACAACTACGGCCAGGTGGGCGACGGCACGACGACGCAACGAAACAACCCGGTGCTACTGGCCAATCCCACCAATGTGACCCAGTTGAGCGCGGGCAAGTACCACACCTGCGCGCTTCGCTCCAACGGCACGGTCTACTGCTGGGGCCAGAACACCTACGGCCAGATCGGCGACGGCACGAACACCAACCGCCACTCGCCGACCCAGGTTCGCCTCAACGCCGGCACCTACCTCACCGACGCCGTCCAGGTGTCGAGCGGCGGCGGCCATACCTGCGCGATCCGCTCGAACGGCACCGTCTGGTGCTGGGGTTACAACCCCTTCGGCCAGCTCGGCAACAACTCCATCACCAGTACCACCTATCCGGTCCAGGCCTCCGGCATCAACAACGCCGCCTGGGTCGCGGCCGGCCACAACCACAGCTGCGCCCTGCTTTCCGACAACACGGTCTGGTGCTGGGGCTACAACGCCTACGGCGAGGTCGGCGACGGCTCGACCCTCAACAGGACGACGCCGAGGCAGGTCGTCGGACCCGGCGGCTCGGGCTACCTCACCGGTGTGACGGGCCTCTCGAGCGGCCGCTTCCACAGCTGCGCTCTGCTGTCGGACGGCAGCGCCTACTGCTGGGGCGACAACGACAACGGCGAGCTGGGCGACGGAACGACCACCAGCAGCTCGATCCCGGTGCGCGCCGGCGAGATATCGACTGCTGTCACGGTCAACGCCGGCGAGTACCACAGCTGCGTCAGCCTCCAGGACGGGACCGCGCAGTGCTGGGGTGCGGCCGCCTTCGGTCAGGTCGGAGACGGGACGACTGCCGACGCCACCAGCCCGGTCACGGTCATCGGACCGGGTGGTTACGGCGTGCTCAGCGGTGTGGCCGCGATCAGCGCCGGTGGTGGTAACTGGCCAGACGGCGCCGGAAGCGACAACTACGAGCACACCTGTGCACTCCTGTCGGATGGCACAGTCGTCAGCTGGGGTCAGAACATCTACGGACAGCTCGGCAACGGGACGACCACGATGAGCATCTCCCCCGTCGGCATCCTTTTGCAGTAGGGACCGCTAGCTGCGAACGCCAAAGTCGGCCGTGACGATAGTCACGGCCATGCCCCTGTAGGTGCCCGCGGCCGACGGCGAATGAACGGCGGCGAGACCGATCTGACGCCAGCGTGGGTTGAGCAGGTTGGCACGATGCGGCTTGCTCTTCATCCACATCCGCACGGCCTGCTTCGCGCCGAGCTTCCGAGCGGCCCAGACGAGGTTTTCCCCCACCTCCCAGTAGCGATAGTCGCTAGTGGGATAGAAGCGCTCTATCCGCTTCCAGAAGACCGGGCCATCTGCCGAGCGGTGGGCGAAGTACCCCTTTCGCGCCATCGAGCGGGAGTGGCCGGCGGCCGCCGCGGCCAGCCGAGAAGAGAGCTTGAGCGGCACCAGCCCGTGTGCCCGGCGGACGTGATTGACCTCGCGCAGGATCCCGCCGTTGAGCGGGGTCACGGTCTTCACCTGGGCGCGGGCGGGCGCCGAATACGCGACCGGCGTTGCCGGCAAGCCGGCTACGGCGCCATAGAGCAAGCTGACGCCGAGCACGAAACCGGCGAGCTTTCCCTGGCCGCGAAACACCATTTCATTGCTATCGACTCCTGCCGGAAGCCGGCTCATCCTCTGAACAGAGCGGCTCTTGCTCCGCTTCCGCGCCGCTAGGCAAGGGATTTACGCAAACGCGAACACCGAATGGTTCCCCGATTAGATAGACGGATCTCTATCTTCGAGGCCGAATTCACCCATCCGGGTCATGAAGGTACGCCGAAACGTGCCGAACATTCGAATAACGCGTAGCGGCCAACCGGAAACGCGTAGGCGGCATCACCTAAGAAAAGATTTCACGCCCAGGTCAACCGCCTCTCAACTACAGCCTGGCCGATCCGGCACAGGATCTGCGGCTAGAAGGAGAACAGAGCAAATGCAGCAGAAAAAGAAAAGGCGCGGAATGCTCGGGACGCTGCTTCTGACGGCGATCCTGGTGACGGCGGTCTTCGCGTATACCAACACCATCAGCGGCCTCAACCCTCCGGCCGTGGCGGCGGATGCCTCGGTCGTAGACGGTTTCGCTGCTAGCAACATCGATTGGACTTCGGCGGCCGGTCGGACGGTCGACGGAGTCACCTTCGATCTCGCCCCGACGCCCAGCGTCGTGCGCGTGAGCCTCGACAGCGGCTCCACCTGGCAGACCTGCACTGCGGGTGCAACCGTTAGCTGCACGTTCGTCGGCGGCGTAGACGCTCAGACGATCGTCAGCCTCGACGTCTACGCGGAGGAATAAAGCGGCGGGTACCGATCACAGGCATCATCAGTCATAAGAGGGGCGGGGCAACACCCCGCCCCTCTTTTTTACGCGCAGCCACGCCGGCGATCTCGAATCGGCCTTCTGGCCGGTTGTCTTCAACTCCCCCAAAGGGGTCATGAAGCGGCCAAAAAAGGTGCCGACGATGTGATTAACGCGCAACGGACATCCCCAGAAGCGCGTATGCGGCAAGACCAAAAAGGTTTGACCTCATAGGGACTCACTCCCGGCTCAACGGGATCCACAGGAACCAAGGAGAGCGAAGATGCGGCGAAAGAGAAACAGGCGAGCGCTACTCATGACGGCGATCCTGGCGGCCGTGATCGCGACCGGCGCCTTCGCCTATACGAACACCATCTCCGGCGTCACGCCCCCGAGTGTCGGCTCGGGCTCCGGCGCGATCGGCGGCTACACGGCCAGCAACATCGACTACAACCTGAACGCGACCAACCCGGCCAACGTCGACTCGATCCAGTTCAACCTGGCCAACGCGTCGGCGGCGACCTCGGTGCAGATTCAGGCCGTGACGGGCGGCTCGTGGTACGCCTGCGGCGCGCCGGCCGGCGCCCCCCCGATGCTGGTGACCTGCACCACGACGGGCCTCACCGCGGAGGCAGCCGACAACCTGACGATCGTAGCCAAGGGTCCGTAACCACGCCCTGATAGCGCAAAGGCTTTTCAACCAGCTAGGCGAAGAAGGGGCGGGGTCAATACCCCCGCCCTTTTTGCCGATTAACGGAGTAACTGCGGAAGAAGCCTCGAGCTTATGGCCAGAGCCCTCAAACTAACTCTCTCTATCATCGGCGTCGTCGCGCTCGCGGTCGTCTGGTATTTCTTTGCCCCGACCCAGATCGGCGGCCAGGCCTCGTACGTAACGATCAGGGGCGTGTCGATGGAGCCTTTGATGCACAAGGGCGATCTGGTCATCCTGAAGAAGCGCAGCCACTACGAAGTCAACGACGTCGTCGCCTACCGCTCGAGCGACATCCACCAGGTGGTCCTGCACAGGGTCGTCGGACGAGACGGCCAGCGCTACATCATGCGCGGCGACAACACCCCGGGACCCGATCGCCAGCGTCCCCTCTACTCGGACTTCGTGGGTGAGAGATGGATCCAGCTGGACGGCATGGGCACCTGGCTCACCCGCGCACGCGAGCCGAAAAGCGCAGCGCTGCTGGCGGGGCTGGCGGTTCTGCTGGCCGGTGGCTCGGTCGGCGCCACCCACTCTCGCCGGCGCAGGCGGCCCAAGACCACCACTCCCCCGCTGCCCCGGCGCGGCCGCGCGCCCTCGGCCTCTCCCCCGCTGACGGCCGCTCTGGTTGCCTGCGGCCTGTTGGGAGCGTTTTCCGCGATCCTGGCGCTTGCCGCCTTCGGCCGTAGCGCCACGCACCAGGTGCAGGTGCCGAACCTCTGGCAAGAGAAGGGGCTTTTCTCCTATCAGGCCGAGGCTGAGCCCGGCGTCGCCTATCCCTCCGGATCGGTCAAGACCGGCCAGCCCGTCTTCCTCAGGCTCGTTCGCGAGCTCCGGGTCGGCTTCGACTACGGCGCATCGTCCAGAGACACGCTCTCGATGAGCGGCAAGGCGCGCCTGGTGGCCACGATCACAGGCGACGGCGGTCAGTGGACGCGCAACGTCACCCTCGCCTCCGAGCAGAGCTTCGCGCAGCCAAATGTCCATCTCGAAGGAAAGCTCAACCTCGCCTACCTGCACTCGCTCATGACCCGCCTGCAGGAGACGACCGGCGTTACGATCGACTCCTTCGAGGTGATCGTGACGCCGCAGATCACCGGTACGGGCCTGGTTGCCGGCACTGCGCTCAAGACGGACTACGCACCCAGCTACAAGCTGCGCATGGATGCCAACCAGCTCGTGCCCGAGACGCAAGGAGCGTCCGGGCCCCTGACCGACAACACCGCGCTGCGAACCCAGACCCAGTCGGGCACGAAGAGCGAGCCGGCCCATCTGGCGCTCAAGCTGTTCAAGCCCACCGTCTCGCAGGCGCGGCTGCTGGCTCTGGCGCTGCTCGGCATCGCGGCCGGTCTCGCCCTGCTGCTCGTCTTGAGCACCAAGCTGCGCCCTGCGCTGGACGAGCCGTCCGACATCGAGCGGCGCTTCGGCGACCTGCTCGTCCCGATCGGAAGCGCCAAGCCGAGCTGGGCCGACCCGGTCGAGGTGGAGTCGATCGAGGCGCTCGTGCACCTGGCCGAGCGCTACGACAGAGCGATCCTGCACCTGGTCGACGGCGGCCTCGTGCACCACTACATCGTGGAAGAGGAAGGCACCATCTACCGCTACGTCGCCTTTGAGAACGTCTCGGTGGGCTCGGCGGCCTACGAGGCTGCGGCGCGGGCACAGGCGGCAGCAGGGACCACGCGAGCTGCGGCCGAGTCCGAGCCATATACGGGCTGGTCGGAATGACCAGGCGCTATAAGGCGGGGAAGCGTCGGCGCGGCAGGAAAGCCCGACGCGGCCTCAATGTCGTCCTGTCCGTGTTTATCGTCGCGGTTGTCGTCACGGCCGTTCTCGCCCTCACAAACTCGATCCTCGGCGTCAACTCCCCTCGTCTCGGTGAGAACACTTCGGGGATCAATCCGGCCGCGCTCCAGCCGCAGGAGTGCAGGGATGCCGGTTTGAGTCCGACGTCGATCGTCACCGGAAACAACGGAACGAACGCCAGCGACCTCATTCTCGGTACCAACGCCCGACAGACAATCCGCGGAAGGGGCGGCGACGACTGCATCGTGGGCGGAGGCGGTAACGACAGGCTTCGCGGCGACGCCGGGACCGACGTCTGCATTGGGGGTCCGGGAAACGACACATTCAACCGCTGCGAATACCAGTACCAATAACGCGAGCGACTCATGCAACCGCATCCCGTTCCCAAGGAAAACCGATACGCAGGCAAGAAACAGAGTGACAAGTGCGAAGGATGATTCGCAAATACCGGTTTGTGACGCTTTTGGCGGTCGCGGCGATCGTCGCCACGAGCACCTTCGCCTTCGCCAACGCGGTCGGCGGCGTCAACCCACCGCTCCTCGGCTCGGGCACCGATTCGATCGACAAGTACACGCTCGGTACGCCGACTTACACCCTGAATGCTAACCGCCCCCGCAACCTCGATTCGGTCTCGTTCACGCTCACCGGTGCCACCGCCTCCACCGTCGTTCGCGTCAGACTGATCGACAGCGGCGGTACCTGGTACGACTGCGACGAGAGCGGCGCACCGACGATCTCTTGCGCAACCACCGCCCCGCAGATCACCGCCGCCGGTGCGAACGGCAACACGCTGTCGGTCGTCGCCAAGGGCTAGTTTGCCACCGAACGCACCCGCGCTCACGTTGGCGGGTAGGTTGGTAACTCCGAAACGGCAGCGCCTATCGCGCGCTGCCGAGAGGGTTGAAAGCGTCCCGCCGGGCGATTACCGGAGTGATGCTCCAGTCACTCCGCTCGGTAGTAACCTCGCTCGCAATCGCCTCGGTCATCGGCAGCGTGGCGCAGGCCTACGCAGCGACCTCGACGCAGGCGATCGCGAGCCAGGCGGGGGTCTCGACCGCCGGCGTTGCGGTGCGGGCGATCGACTACCAGTCGAGCGGAGCCATGCTTCAGGCGGTGACCTTCCGCGTCAGCGCACCCGCCGCCGCGGTGAGCATCCGCCTGCAAGCCGGCGGTCACTGGATCGCCTGCACGAACGAGAAAGGCTCCGTTCGCTGCGACACTCCCAATTACCCCGCCAGCGCGGTCGAGCGGCTCGAAGTAAGCGCCGCCTGACTCCGATCTTCTCGCCCAGCGTGGGCATGCTGGCACGAGCGGCCTTGCTGCGGGCACCTCGTTTCGGCGCCGCTCCACCATTACTCTGACCTCGTGCCGGGCGAGACGAAAACGATCGTGCTCGTGGACGCGAGAAACGTGCTCCGCTCGCGCTGGCCAAACCTGCGCGAGGAGGACCTGCTCGAGCGTTGTCGCGCCTGGGCCGAGCGCGAGGGCGTTTGTGTTGTGGCGGCCTTCGACGGGCGAGCGCCCGGCGATCTGATCGGCGAACGGGCTGACGACGAGCTGCTCACGGTTGTCGGAACGGGCTCCGAAAGCGCCGACGACTGGCTGACCCGCCGTGCCGCCGCACTCGGCGAAGCGGGCGAGGTGCACTGGCTCGTCACGAGCGACCGCGAGTTGCGCCGACGCGCGGGCCAACACGCGTCGCGCCTGATCGGAGGCGGCGGCTTTCTGCGCGAGCTTCCAGAGCAACGAAAGCGCCACGACTATTAGCTACGCTCGATCAGCAAATGCCCGGCCGACGACGACAGCGGATGCGACGGCGAAGTAGCGAGGCGGTCGACGGGGCGATCCCGCCCGATCGGCTTCCGCCTCGCGTGCGCGTGCGCGGCTCCCATCCTCGCGAGGGCGAGGAGCTGCGCCGCTGGGTGCTCGACTCGCGCCCCCGTATCGAGCGCGCCTCGCGCATCCGCGAGCTGGTGCTCGGCGCCCAGGACGGACTGATCGGGACGGTCGGGCTGCTGACCGGCCTCGCAGTCGCCCACGTCTCCTCGAAGACGATCGCCATCGCGGGATTCGCCGAGATGGCCGCCAGTGCGCTTTCCATGGCCGCCGGTGTCTTTCTCTCGAGCCAGGCCGAGAACGACCTCTACCGGGGCGCCATCGCCGACGAGCTGGCCGAGATGGAGGACCATCCCGAGGTCGAGCGGCTCGAGTTGCAGTACCTGCTCCAGGAGGAGGGGATCCCGGCGACAGACGCGCGGGCGGTCAGCGAGATCCTGGCTCGTCACCCCCACTCGCACGTACGCATGACGGTCGAGAAGGAACTGGGCCTGGCCTTCGGCGAGCACCGCACCGCGCTCGGGGACGCGCTGGTGGTCGGGGCGATGTTCGTCGCCGCCGCCTGGGTACCGCTCTTTCCCTATCTCATTTGGGGCGTGCACGCCGCGCTCGCCGTATCGCTTGCCGCCACCGCGGCGGCCCTTGTCGCGCTGGGAGTGTTGAAGGCTCAGATAGCCGGACTAAGACGGTTACGGAGCGGCCTGCGCGTTCTCGCGATCGGGGGAGGCGCAGCCCTGATCGGCTTCGTCGTAGGTGAGCTGATTCCGCGCCTGATTGGCGATTAGCCGCCCTGCAGCCGATTCCCAGGTGTGGAATTCACGTCCCGAACTAGTCGTTTTTAACTACAGTGTGGATGAGGCGTACGGCTTCCTCCGAAACCAAGAACGTAGCCCCGCGGTGAACACGCGCCTCGTCGGTAGCATTCCCGGGTACCTAGGCCCTGGACCCGGATAAAGACTGGAGTTAGATGAGCGCGTTAGCGCAGGAAACACTGGTAGGGGACTTCACCGATCTGAAGCCACCCCTTTCGGAAGAGGAGGCGCTCGTCGAAGCCGACCGCTGTCTGCAGTGCGGTCACATCTACGCGACAGCCCCCTGCACCGTCGCCTGCCCGGCCGACGTTGACGTATCCACCTTCGTCGCGCAGATCGCCGCTGGCGGGACGCGCGAGGCGGCCCTGACGATCTTCGAGCAGAACATCCTCGGCGCAAGCTGCGCCCGCGTCTGCCAGGTCGAAGAGCTCTGCGAGGCAGAGTGCGTGATGAACAGCGAAGACGAGCCGCCGATCGAGATCTCGAGACTGCAGCGCTTCGCCACCGACTGGGCTTACGCCAATGGGATCGCTCCGCGCGAGAAGGCCGCTCCGAACGGTCGCAAAGTGGCCGTGATCGGAGCCGGCCCCGCCGGGCTGGCCGCCGCCGGCGAACTGGCCGCGCGTGGCTACGCCGTCACCGTCTACGACGAGCGCGCCGAGGTCGGCGGACTGATCCGCTACGCCATCGCCCCCTTCCGCCAGCAGTCCGAGCCGCTTCCCGACGAGAAGGCGGCGATCGAGAAGCTCGGCGTCGAGATCAAGCTGGGCGTCGAGATCGACGCCAAGGAGGCATTGAGCCAGATCGAGAAGGAGGCCGAAGCCGTCTTCCTCGGTATCGGTCTCGGCGAGGACGTCGACGTGAAGACGCCCGGCGACGATCTCGAAGGCGTCTGGGAGTCGCTCCCCTTCATCGAAGCGCTCAAGGACGGCAACCCGCCCGAGGTTGGGCGCCGAGCGGCAGTCATCGGCGGTGGCAACACGGCGATGGACGTGGCCCGAGAGGCACTCCGGCTGGGCGCCGAGGTAACCGTCCTCTACCGGCGCACACAAGCCGAGATGCCGGCCTTCTACCACGAGTACGAGCAGGCGCTCGATGAGGGTGTCGCCTTCAGGTGGCTGACGCTTCCAGTCGCCTTCACGGGCGAAAACGGACGTCTGAGCTCGGTCGAGTGCCAGCCGATGAAGCTGGGCGAGCCCGACGACTCCGGCCGCCGGCGCCCCGAGCCGATCGAGGGCGCCGACTTCGACCTGCCGGTCGACACGATCATCAAGGCCATCGGTCAGCGTCCCCGTGAGGAGTTCCTGAGCCTGATCGACGGGCTCGAGCTCGAGTGGGGCCAGATCAAGATCAACCCGGAAACGGGCCAGACGACCAATCCCAAGTACTTCGCCGCGGGTGATGCGATCAACGGAGGCGCGACGGTGGTTTCGGCCGTCGGTGGCGCCAAGGTCGCAGTTGCCGGCATCGAGGCCTTCCTGCAAGGAGAGAAGAGATGAAGGAAGTTCGCTGGCATGCGCGCGCCGGCCAGGGCGCGAAGACGGTCTCGCAGCTGCTTGCCGAGGCCGGGCTTCTCGCCGGGTCGAGCGTGCAGGCCTTCCCGGAGTACGGTCCCGAGCGCCGCGGAGCGCCGATGCGCGCCTACACCCGCATCTCGGACAAGACCATCCGCCGCCACGATCCCGTAGCTGCGCCCGACATCGTGATCGTGCTCGAGCCCACACTCGTGAACGAGATGAACGTCGCCGAGGGGCTCTCAAGCGACGGCGTCGTACTCGTCGACACCAACGAGCTGCCGGCGGCGCTCGACGGCGTTAATGCCCGAGCCGTACCGGCCCTGAGAATCGCCCACGACCATGGGCTGAAGTTCTCGAACGTCGTCATGCTCGGCGCCGCGGCGGCCGCCGGTGGCATTCCGCTCGAGAACATTCAGGACGCCGCCGCCAAGAAACTTGGAAAACGACTCGACGCGGACTCGCTCCGCGCGGCAATAGCGGAGGGATACGCATGTCTGGCCTGAGGCCCTGGCAAGAACTCTCGCCCGGGGGCACGATCCGGCCCACCGACGCAGAGAAGCCCAAGACCGGGAGCTGGCGCACCGGCATCAAGCCGCTCGCCGATCTCTCGAAATGCACCAACTGCCTGCTCTGCTGGCTCTACTGCCCAGACTCGGCAATCCTGATCGAGGACGTGGCCGAATCCGGGCCGGCCTTCGTCGGCTTCGACGACTACTTCTGCAAGGGCTGCGAGGTCTGCGCCGCCGTCTGCCCCGTCGGGGCTATCGAGATGGTGCCCGAGGAGACCGAGACCCCCGAGCGCTGGGTGATGAGGAGTGATGAGAGTGCCAGTTAAGACGCAGGAAGGAGCCCAGCTTCTAACCGGTGGCGAGGCTGTTGCCTACGCGATGGCTCAGATCGATCCGGATGTCTTCCCCGTCTACCCGATCACGCCGCAGACGCCGATCATCCAGACCTTCGCCAAGCTGGTCGCCAACGGCGTGGCAACGACCGAGATCGTCAACGTCGAGTCCGAGCACTCCGCCATGAGCGCGACGATCGGCTCGGCACTGGCGGGGGCCCGCTCGATGACGGCCACCTCCTCGCAGGGCCTGGCCCTGATGGCGGAGATGGTCTATATCGCCGCGGGCATGCGCACGCCGATAGTCATGGCCGTCGGCAACCGCGCTCTCTCCGCGCCGCTCAACATCCACAGCGACCACTCCGACTCGATGTTGATCCGCGACTCCGGCGTGATCCAGCTGTTCGCCGAGAGCGTTCAGGAGGCTTACGACCTGACGGTGATGGCGGCGCGGATCGCCGAGCACCCCGACGTGATGCTGCCGGTGCTCGTCTGCCAGGACGGCTTCACGCTCACCCACTCGGAGGAGCCGCTCGTGCTCACGCCCGACGAGGTCGTCAAGGGTCTGGCTGACCACCGCGTCAGTATTTTCGCAGG
>CAZWTK010000009.1:0-67365 GCA_964636655.1 uncultured Gaiellales bacterium | reverse complement strand
TGCCACGACCACGGCGGCGGAGCGCTGCTCTCTGGAGACGGCCGAGTACGTGCTGCCGTTCCCGGTCGGGAAGACCTTCCTCTGCGAACAGTGCCATCCGGGAGCACAGAGCTCCGCCCGGCATTCGCGGCCGTTCACCTACGCCGTCGACTTCCCGATGCCGACCGGCTCGCCCGTGACGGCAGCTCGTGCGGGCGTAGTGGTCTGGGTCAAGGAGGACTCGCCGAACGAGCCCTCCGCGCTGGGCACTGAGAACGTCGTCGCTGTCCGCCATGCCGACAGAACTTACGCGCGCTACGTCCACCTGACCCGGAACGGCGCTCTCGTACGGACGGGGCAGCACGTCGAGCAGGGTCAGCTGATAGCGCGAAGCGGAAACAGCGGCTGGAGCTCGTCTCCACACCTCCACTTCGACCTGCTCCGGAACGACTGGAACATCACGACCCCGACCATCCGGATCTGTTTCAGCAACACGAGCGCCCACCCGAAGGGCCTCGAATCGGGAGTCGAGTACACGGCTGAGCCGTTCGAGCCGCGGCCGGGCTAGCTGCGACAGCCCGAGCTCCGCTCGATCACTCGGCGCCGGGCCAGCCGGCTTCATACGCCTCGATGATCCGATCGAGCCGCGCGCTCAGCTCCTCGTCGGCGACCTTCCGCGCCGGATCCCCCTCGAACCACTCCATCGAGCGCGCCACACCCTCGGCGAACGGGACGACCGCCTCCCAGCCGGGCACGAAGCGCTTGATCTTCGAGTTGTCGAACACCAGCGAGTGCGATTTGTCGCCGAGCAGGCCGGGTCCCTCCTCGGGATCGACGGCGGCGATGAAGTCGCTCGGGATGTGCGCGATCTCGGCCTCGAGATCCGCCGCCGCCGCGATCGTCTCGATGATCTGATTCCAGCTCAGCACCTCGTCGGAGGTGATGTGGAAGCTCTCGCCGGCGGCCTCGGGGTTGCCGAGCAGGCCAACCAGCGCACGGGCGAAATCCGTGTTGTGGGTCATCGTCCAGAGCGACTCGCCGTCGCCGGGTACGATGATCTTCTTGCCGCGCCGGATCCGCTCGATGACGGTGTAGCCCTGGCCCTCCATCGCGGTCGGCAGCCAGGTTCCGCCGTAGGTGTAGGACGGGCGCACGACCGTGGCCGGGAAGTCGACGTGGGCGTGCTCGCGCCGGAGGCGCTCCTCGCAGGCGATCTTGTCGCGAGCGTATTGCCAGTGCACGTTCCCGAGCGGCGCCTCCTCGACGGTGGGGAAGAAGGGCGAGGGCCGCTCGTACACGGTCGCCGAGCTGATGAAGACGTAGTGCGAGATCTTGTCGGCGAACAGCACGATGTCGGTCTCGACGTGCTCTGGCACGAACGCGACCCAGTCCACTACGACGTCGAACTCCTCGCCCCGTAGCGCCTCGGCGGCGGCCGAGCGGTCGCGGATATCGGCTCGTATCTGCCGCACCCCCTCGGGCAGCGCCACGTCCCTCTGCCCACGGGTTAGCAGCGTCAGCTCGGCTCCCTGCTCGGCCAGCAGGCGCGTCGCCGCGATCGAGATGTTGCCCGTACCGCCGATGAAGAGGACGCGCACCTCGGCGTCAGACTCCCAGCGCCTGCTCGAGGTCCATCGCGTGCTCCTGCTCGACCGAGAGTATGTTCCTCAGCTGGCCGGCGAGGTGGTAGAGGTCGAGCGCCTCGGCCTGCTTGATCCGCTCGATGTACCGGGCGATGGCGTCGTTCTCGCCTGCGAGGTCTTGCCTCAGCATCTCCTCGTTGTCGGGTGAGATCTTCGGCTCGGGGACGTCCACGCTCGGAACGCCGCCGAGATAGTCGATCTGGTCGGCCAGGATGACCGCGTGGGCCAGCTCCTCCTGGGCGTGGATCGCCAGCTCCTTCTGGATCGACTGGTACATCGCCCCCTTCAAGACCCCCTGATGTTGGACGTACTGGACGCAGGCGCTGTACTCCAGCGCCAGATCCTTGTTGAGAAGCTCAACCAACTGCTCCTTCGTCACCGCCTGCATCTCGATCTCCTCTCGTTCGCGCTTGCGAAAACTCTATCCGGCCCCGGGCGTTCGAGGCGTTCGTCGATGAGGTCATATACTCGCGACCGTGAGCAAAGAGAAGATGCTTGCCGTCGTCTGCCACGCGCCCTACGACTACCGCGTGCAGCAGCTCGATCGTCCCCGTGCGGGGCCGGGCGAGATCCTGGTTCAGGTCGGCGCCGCGGGCATCTGCCACTCCGACGTCAACTGCTTCACCGGCGCGGTCAGCCTCTGGGGCGTCGACGGCTCGGGCGGCTTCTGCGAGGCGCCGGTCATTCCCGGCCACGAGTTCGCCGGAACGGTCGCCGAGCTGGGTGAGGGCGCGGGGGAGAGGCACAACGTCGCGCTCGGCGATCCGGTCACCGCCGAGCAGATCATCCCCTGCGGCGAGTGCCGATACTGCCGCGCCGGTAAATACTGGATGTGCCAGCCGGCCAACATCCTCGGCTTCAAGCGCGGCCGCGGCGAGGGCTCCTGGGCCGAGTACATGATCTTTCCGGCCAAGGCGCGCGTGCACAGGCTCGACCCGCGCCTGTCGCTCGAGCAGGGCGCCTATATCGAGCCGCTTGCCTGCGCCATGCACGCGGTCGACCGCGCCGGCATCCGGCCGGGCGACTCGGTGGTGATCGGCGGCGTCGGCAACATCGGGCTCTGCGCCCTGCAGGTGGCGCGTAGCTTCAATCCCGGGCGACTGATCGCGCTCGATACACAGCCGGGCAGGCTCGAGTTGGCGCTCGATCTGGGCGCCGACATTGCCGTCAACGTGCTCGAAGAAGACGCGATCAAGCGCGTCAGGGAGCTGACCGGCGGTGACGGCTGCGACGTCTACATCGAGATGAGCGGAAACGAGCTCGCGCCTCCGGCCGCGCTCGAGATGATGCGCTGCCTCGGCACCGTGGTGGCCTTCAGCGTCATCCCCGAGCCGGTCACGCTCAACTGGTCGATCGTCGGCGACGAGAAGGAGCTGGACATCCGCGGCAGCCACCTCGGCCCCTACTGCTACCCGCGCGCGATCGAAGCCGTCGCTTCCGGCGAGATCGACGTGAACAGCCTGATCAGCGAGCGCTACCCGCTCGAACAGTTCCCCGCCGCGATGGAGGCGGCGCGCGGCGGCAACCTGAAGACGATGCTCGTTCCCCGGTAGATCGAGGAGGCCGAAAGATGGATCTGGAGCTGAAAGACAAGGTCGCCGTGGTCACCGGCGCCACTCAGGGCATCGGCCTGGCGGTCGCCGAGGGGCTGGCCCGGGAGGGCGCGCATCTGCTCCTCTGCGCCCGCGACGAGGAGCGGATCGGAGCCGTCGCCGCGGAGATCGGGCAGCGCTTCGGCGTCAAGGCCGCCGGCATGAAAGCGGACGTGACCGATCCTGCCGACGTCGAGCGCCTGGCCGAGCACGCCGAGCAGCTGTTCGCCGGCGTCGACATCCTGGTCTCGAACGCCGGCGTCGGCAGCCACGAGACGATCATGGAAGCGCCCGACGACGAGTGGCAGTACTACTGGGACTTGTTCGTCATGGCCGCCGTGCGGCTCGCCCGCGTGCTGGTTCCCTCGATGAAGCGGCGAGGCGGCGGTGTCATCCTCCACAACGCCTCGATCTGTGCCAAGCAGCCGCTCGGCTATGAGCCGATCTACAACACGACCAAGGCCGCGCTGATGATGCTCTCCAAGTGCATGGCCAACGAGCTGATCGGTGAGAACATTCGCGTCAACTGCATCAATCCGGGGCTGGTGCTGACGCCCGACTGGTACAAGACGGCCGGGCTCGAGACCGAGGGCACGGGCAAGACCGCCCAGGACTACCTCGACGCGATCGCCCGGGAGAACGCGCCGATCGGGCGTTTCGCGACGTCCGAGGAGATGGCCGAGTTCTTCGTCTTCCTCTGCTCGGCTCGCTCGAGCTACTGCGTCGGCAGCTCGTATTACGTGGACGGCGGCTGGCTCAAGGTCGTGAGCTGAGCCGCTTGCTCCTCCTATCTATACCCCACTAGGGTATTATTGCGGGAAGCGAAGCTCGTTGGCGAGGGGGAGGACGGAAGATGGATGCGAGGGGGAAACGTCTCTGGATAGGAGTGTTAATCGCGGCTGTGCTCGCGCTGACGGCTGTGGGAGTGGTCGCCGTCGTCACCTGGTCGGGCTCGGGTCACGATCACGGGCCGGGGATGACGAACGGCGACCGTGACGACCACGGGCCAGGAATGATGAACGGCCACGACGGCGACGGCGAGCCGGGATCAACCCAGGGGAACCGGGGCAGTAGCGACGACCACGGGCCGGGGATGATGAGCGGAAGCGCCTACCGAATCCCGGCGCACCT
This sequence comes from uncultured Gaiellales bacterium, assembly GCA_964636655.1. Classification (GTDB taxonomy): domain Bacteria; phylum Actinomycetota; class Thermoleophilia; order Gaiellales; family Gaiellaceae; genus Fen-549. The sequence goes on along the minus strand of CAZWTK010000009.1, from coordinate 63,020 downwards.
CGACGCCGTGCAGAGCGCGCCGAGAATCTGAGCCGGGGCCCCAGCCTTTCCGAGTGACCCGCGATCAGGCCTGTAGCGCGCTCAGCGCCGCGACGCCGATCGCCGTCAGCGCCACGCCCGCGATCCGCAGCCGCCCCAGCTTCTCGCCGAAGAGGAAGTAGGCGACGATCGCCGCGAGCACCGCGAACTGCGACCCGAGCACCGCGGTGACGGCGATGCCGTGCCGGGCACCGAAGGCGTAGGCGAAGAAGCCGCCCACCTCGGCCAGGCCGCCGGCGACCACGTACGGCACAGCGCGGCGGGTCAGGCGGATGCGGCCGCTGACGAAGAGCGGGATCGCCACCGCCGCCACGCCGACGGCCCGGGGCGGGAGCACCGCCCAGACGAGCGGCACCCTGGCGCTCACGCGCCCGGTCGCATAGAGAGTCATGCCGAAGGAGAGAGCCGCGGCGCCCGCGAGCAAAATCGATCGCAGTTCGTGGAGGGCGCGCGCCTCCTTGCCGTCCGTGCCGCTGGCGACGGCGACGATGCCGATCGCGATCACCGTCAGAGCCGCGCCCCGGGGCAGGCCCAGGGCCTCGCCGGCGACGACCGCGATCAGCGCGGCCACCGCACCTTCGGTCGAGATGATCGGCGAGGCGATGCCCACCTTGCCGAGGCGAAGCGACTCGTAGGCGAACAGAAGTCCGCCGACGTTGCACACTCCCGAGAGCACGAGCCAGGCCAGAACCGAGCCGTGGAGGTTAGGAGGAACGCCCTCGATCGCGGCCGCGGGAGCGGTGACGACGAGGCCGACGATCATCACCCAGGCCAGCACCGAGACCGCCCCGATCATCCGGCTCGAGCGCGACGAGCAAAGCGTCGTGACCGTCCAGAACGCCGCCGCAGCGAGCCCACCGAGAATCGCGAACATGCCGGACTCTAGCCCGCGCGCGAACGCGCCCGCCGCGACCGGCCGATTCCGAGCTCAGCGCGTCTTGGTGAAGCGCTGAACGGCTTCGAGCAGCTCGCGGCTCTTCTCGGCGGCGATCTCTTCGTCACCCGAGGCGAGCGCGCCCGCCACGCAGTGGTTCACGTGATCGTCCAGGATCTCGAACGCCAGGCTCTCGAGCGCCGTGTTCACGGCCGCGATCTGGGTGAGGACGTCGATGCAGTAGCGGTCATCGAGCACCATCTTCTCGATTCCGCGCACCTGACCCTCGATCCGGTGCAGGCGCTTGGCCAGCGCGTCCTTGCGCGGGCTGTAGCCGTGCTTCTGTTCCTGCTCGGTCCCGGTCATGCCGTGCTCTCCCTTCGCGAGTGGAAGCGGCGCAGCCGCAAGGAGTTGGTGACGACAAAGACGCTGGAGAAGGCCATCGCCGCCGCGGCGATTATAGGGTTGAGCACGCCGCTCACCGCCAGCGGGATTGCCGCGACGTTGTAGGCGAAGGCCCAGAACAGGTTGCCCTTGATCGTGCGCAGCGTGCGCCGCGCCAGGCGGATCGCATCGGCGGCGGCGCGCAGGTCGCCCGAGACGAGCGTCAGGTCGGAGGCCTCGATCGCCACGTCGGTGCCGCTGCCGATCGCCAGCCCGAGGTCGGCCTGGGCGAGAGCGGGAGCGTCGTTGACGCCGTCTCCGACCATTGCCACGACCCCGCCCGCTTCCTGTAGGCGCCTCACCTCTCGAACCTTGTCGGCGGGGAGAACCTCCGCCAGCACGCGCTCGATCCCGACCTCGCGGGCAACCGCATCGGCAATCGCCTTCGCATCGCCCGAGAGAAGTACCGGCGTCAGACCGAGCCGCTTCAGCTCGGCGATCGCCTCGGCGCTCGTGGGCTTGACCCTGTCTTTGACCTCGAGCGTGGCTCGCTCGGCGCCGTCCCAGGAGACGGCGATCCGTCCGCCGCTTCGCCCAACCGTGACCTCGCGTCCCTCAACGGTGCCAACCACGCCGAGGCCGGGGCTGTTGCGGAAGTCCAAGACGGGAGGCAGCTTGCCGAGCTCGGCCCTGGCCGCGCGCGCGACCGCATCGGCAATCGGATGCTCCGAGGCGGCCTCGACCGCCCCGGCCAGCCGCAGCACCTCGGCGCGCGTGGCGCCGTTCCGCGGCGTCAGCTCGGCCAGCTCCATCTTCCCCTCGGTGATCGTGCCGGTCTTGTCGAGCACGATCGTGTCGATCTTGCGCGTCTGCTCGAGGATCTGCGGGCCCTTGATCAGGATGCCGAGCTGGGCGCCGCGGCCGGTTCCGACCATCAGCGCGGTCGGCGTCGCCAGGCCGAGCGCGCACGGGCAGGCGATGATCAGCACCGCCACCGCCGCCGTGAAGGCCGCCGAGGCCGAGCCGCCGTAAGCGAGCCAGCCGGCGAGCGTCGCCAACGAAATCACGATCACGGCCGGTACGAAGACCGCCGAGATGCGGTCGGCCAGCCGCTGCACGGGCGCCTTGCCCGACTGCGCGGCCTCGACCAGGCGCGCGATCTGCGCCAGAGCCGTCTCGGAGCCGACCCTGGTCGCGCGCACGACCATGCGGCCGTAGGTGTTGACCGTCGCTCCGGCCGCCTCGCTCCCAGGGGAGACCTCCACCGGCACCGACTCGCCGGTCAGGAGCGACTCGTCCAGCGCCGAGGCTCCCTCCACGACGACGCCGTCGGTCGCTATCTTCTCGCCCGGGCGCACGACGAACAGATCGCCGACGGCGAGCTCGTCGATCGGAACCAGTACCTCCTCGCCGCCGCGCAGGAGGCGGGCCTCCTTGGCGCCGAGCTCGAGCAGGCGCCGGATCGCCTCCGAGGAGCGCCCCCTGGCGCGCGCCTCCAGGTAGCGGCCGAGCAAGATCAGAGTCGTGATTGCCGCCGCCGCCTCGAAGTAGGTGCTGGCGGCAAGGCCGCCCACGAGCACGACCGTCGACCAGCCCCAGGCGGCCAGCGTGCCCATCGAGATCAGCGTGTCCATCGAGGCGTCGGCGTGACGGGCGTTCTTGAGAGCGACCCGGTGGAAGCCGAGCCCGCTCCAGAAGACGACCGGCGTGGCCAGCGCCAGGGCCAACCACTCCCAGCTCGCGAACTGAAGCGGCGAGATCATCGCCAGGAGCGCGACCGGAACGGTCAGCGCGATCGCTATTGCGAGTCTGAGCTGAAGCTTCTTCAGCGGCTCGTCGAGATGGCGGTGAGCGTGCTCCTCGGCGCCGTCGCGACCTGGCTGGTGGCCGGGATGAACAGGGCTGGCGCCGTAGCCGATCGACTCGACGGTTTCGACCAGCTCGCCCTCCGTCACCGAGGGGTCAAAGTTGACGGTCGCCTGCTCGGTGGCGAAGTTGACCGTCGCCTCGACGCCCTCCAGCTTGTTCAGCTTGCGCTCGATGCGCGCGGCGCACGACGCGCAGGTCATGCCCTCGAGATCGAGGCGCAGCTCCTCGCGCTCACTTGTAGGGACGCCGCCCGCCATTACTTCGCCTCGTAGCCGGCTTCCTCGATCGCGGCGCGCAAAGCAGCGTCGTCGAGATCCTCGCCGCTGACGACTACCTTCTTCGTCTCGAGATCGACCTGCACCGAGCCAACGCCCGCGACACTGCTCAACTCGGACGAGACCGCGTGCTCGCAGTGACTGCAGGTCATGTCTGGGACCAGGTATGTGATTTCGGTCATCCGTTTCCTCCTCGTACTGAGTATACCCCTAGAGGGTATGTTAGCAAACAAACTCCTAGTCCTCCCGAGCTCCTCGGTCTAGAGAGAGACCAAGAACTCACACTCGCTCGCGCCTTGGAGAATCGAGCGCTCGAGCGTGACCGAGACCGGTCTTTCCAGCGCCTGCTCGAAGTTCTCTCTCAGGTTGTGTGCCGAGCATTCGCAAAGTAGCGGCGAGGTTACGAGCCCGCTCTCGACCAGGTCGCAGCCGCACTCCGAATACAGCACCCTGATTCGATCGGCGCCGATCAGCTCGTAGCGGGCGCCCGGGAAGCTCGAGGCCAGCGCGGTCAGAAAGCCGCTCATGCCGTCGCTGTTTCTCCTGGCTTGCATGAAGACCGCGGCGGTATAAGAGCGCGCGCAGGCCTTGCCGCACTCGCTCAGGATCGCCTCTCGCGCGGAGGCGTCGACTCTCTCGAGCCCGCTCGTCAGGCCGCGGAACCAGAAGCTCATGAACTGCTTCAGCTCTTCGTCCGCCTCAGGCAAACGGTTCCTTGCTGTCCGTCGCGGTCACCTTGAGAGCTTAGGCCTTCGCGACCGGCCGGGAGCCGGCCGGACCGCCCTCGCGCCGCGTCCTTGGTGAGAGATCCGCTCGAAACAGGTAAGTAGCTCGCACTCTCTATGTCGACGGCTCAGATTCTCGTGCTCGGCGCGATCGCCGGCTTCACCATCTATCTCGGTCTGCCGGTCGGGCGCCTGCGCAACCCGAGCCCGAGCCCGAAAGCGTTCTTGAGCGCGACCGCGACGGGCATCCTCGTGTTTCTGTTCTGGGACGTCGTGACCGCCGCCAGCGAGCCGATCGAGTCGGCGCTCACTCTGGCCGCCGACCACGGTGGCTCCTGGCTTCGTTTCCTCGGGTTCGCATCGCTCTTCGCCGCCTGTCTGGGGCTGGGGCTGCTCGGCCTCATCTACTACGAAAGCTGGGCCGAGCGCCGCCGAGGCGGCAGGGCGTCGATGGCGATCGGGGCCCCGGCCGCCGCGCCCGCGGGACGAAGGGCTCTAGATCGGGCCTCGGCGCGCCGGCTTGCTCTCCTGATCGCCACCGGTATCGGGCTGCACAACTTCGCCGAGGGGCTGGCGATCGGCCAGTCGGCGGCCGGCGGAGAGACGAGGCTTGCGCTCGTACTGGTGATCGGCTTCGGCCTGCACAACGCGACCGAGGGCTTCGGTATCGTTGCCCCGCTTCCAAGCGGGGGAGAGCGGCCGAGTTGGCGCTTTTTGGTGGCGCTCGGGCTGATCGGTGGCGGGCCGACGTTCGTGGGAACGCTCCTCGGTCAGGCCTGGGTCTCCGAGGCCGTCTCGATCGCCTTTCTCGCGCTCGCCGCCGGCTCGATCCTCTACGTCGTGATCGAGCTACTGAACGTGAACCGCGGCTTCGGGTTACAGCGGCTCGTGACCTGGGGTCTCGTGCTCGGGTTGATGGCGGGCTTCGCTACCGACTGGGTCCTGGTCGCGGCCGGAGCCTGATCGCGGCGTCGAATCTCGCCTCAGCGCTCGCCGCGGCGCCGCCGCGCTCCGCCGGCGCCGGCTCGCGCGACGTGAAGCAGGCGCTTCGAGCCGATTCCGCCTGGAAGCGCCGCCTCGATCTGCTCGGCGATACGCTCGCCGGTGAATCCAACCTCGGCGTGGAGGAGAGGCGGCGCGCCGTGCGCGACGAAGCGATCGGGCAGACCGATGCGGAGAATCTGGGGCGCCTGGCCCTGCTCGGAGAGAAGCTCCCAGCAGGCGGTGCCAAAGCCACCCGCCAGCACACCATCCTCGACCGTTACCAGCAGCTCATGCTCGCGTACGAGGCGGCGTAGGAGCTCGGCGTCGAGCGGTTTTGCAAAGCGGGCGTCGGCGACCGTTGTCTCGAGACCCTCTGCGGCAAGCAGATCCGCCGCCTCGAGCGCCTTCTGTACTCCTCTGCCGTAGCCGACGAGCGCGACGCGCTCACCACGTCGTAGTAGCTCGGCTGTGCCGATCTCCAGCTGCTCGGGCAGCGCCGGAAGCGGCACGCCCTGCCCCTCGCCGCGCGGATAGCGCAACGCGATCGGGCCGTCGTCGTAGAGGAGCGCCGTGTGCAGCATGTGTACGAGCATGGCCTCGTCGCGCGGCGCCATCAGCACGATGTTCGGCAGCGAGCGCAGGTAGGCGATGTCGAAGGCGCCGTGGTGCGTGGCGCCGTCCTCGCCGACGAGACCGGCGCGGTCCATCGCAAACACGACGTTCAGATGCTGCAGGCACACGTCGTGCAGGATCTGGTCGTAGGCGCGCTGCAGGAAGGTGGAGTAGATCGCGCACACCGGCTTCGCGCCCTGAAGCGCCAGTCCGGCCGCGAACAGCACCGCCTGCTGCTCGGCGATGCCGACGTCAAAGTAGCGCTCGGGCAGCTCCTGTTGCAGGAGGTTCAGGCCGGTGCCCGAGCTCATCGCAGCGGTGATGCCGATGATTCGCTCGTCGCGCCGGCACTCCTCGACGAGCGCGCCTCCGAAGACCGTCGTGTAATCCGCCGGCCGCGAGGCCGATGACGAGACGGCGCCGTTCGGCTTGCCGTTCGCAATCGACTTCGGGTTCGCCGCGTGCCACTTCTCCATGCCGGCCAGGCCGCCGTCCTCCGCCGGCGCGAAACCCCTACCCTTGACCGTCGCAACGTGCACGACGACCGGTCGCTCCGCGCCGAGCGCGGCGGTCAGCGCCGAGCGCAGCGACCTCACATCGTGACCGTCGACGACGCCGACGTAGGCGAAGCCGAACTCCTCCCACAGCAGGCCCGCGGCGTTGAGCGCCCTGAGCGACCCCTTGACCTGCCGCCCCAAGCGGTCGAAGACGCCGCCGATTCCATCCGGCAGCTGGCGCAGGCGATCCTCCACGCCCTCGCGGGCGTGCCAGAGGTTCGAGTTCAGCCGCGCTCTTGTGAGCAGGCGCGAGAGCGCACCGACATTGGGCGCGATCGACATGCCGTTGTCGTTCAGCACCACGACGATCGGCGTTTCCAGGCCACCCGCCTGGTGGATCGCCTCGAACGCGGCGCCTCCGGTCATCCCGCCGTCGCCGATAACGGCTACCACATGCCCGTCCTCACCGATCCCGCGCAGCATCGCCTCCTTGAAGCCAACCGCGCAGCCGATCGAGGTCGAGGCGTGCCCGCCGCCGACCGCGTCGTGCTCGGATTCGAAGATCGAGCAGAACGGCGCAAGCCCGCCGTAGGAGCGGATCGTGGCCAGGCGGTCGCGCCGGCCCGTGAGAACCTTGTGCGGGTAGGCCTGGTGGCCGACGTCCCAGAGGATCTTGTCGCGCGGCGAGTCGAGCAGGGAGTGGAGCGCGACCGCCAGCTCACAGGTTCCGAGGTTGGCGGCGAAGTGGCCTCCGACTTCCCCGACGGTCTCGATGATCTCCTCGCGGATCTCCTGCGCCACCTGCTGCAGCTCGTCTTCGCTGAGCCCGCGTAGGTCTTGCGGCGAGTCGATCCGATCCAGCACGCGCGTCACCGCGGGACCATACCTCCTGCGGCACATCGCGTGGGAGTGTTCCTGTGCTCTGGAGTCATCGCGGGAGGGCGGTGGCCCGACACCGGATGGTTTTCCCCGCCGGGCTCACGGGAAAACCCGAGGCGTCGCTCGGTGAGAGAGGTCACGGTGGACATCGGTCTGCGCACGCGAACGGTCACCAGGATCATAGATCCGCAGCCCACGCTCGAGGGGGCGGGGGTCAAGCTGAAGCGCTCGATCGGCGGCTGGGCGCTCGATTACCTCGATCCCTTCCTGCTCCTCGATCACTTCGAGTCGGACGACCCCGAGGACTATCTGGCCGGCTTCCCACTCCATCCGCACCGCGGCATCGAGACGGTCACCTACATGCTCGCGGGCGAGGTCGACCACAAAGACACGCTCGGTCACGCGGGTGCCATCGGCCCCGGCGACGTGCAGTGGATGACGGCCGGTGGCGGTCTGATGCACGAGGAGATGCCCAGGCCGCGCGACGGAAAGATGGACGGCTTTCAGCTCTGGGTCAACATGCCGGCGAAACTGAAGCTGTCGCAACCGCGCTATCAGGAGGTGGCCGCCGCGAGCATCCCGCTGGTCGAGCGCGACGACGGCGTGCGCGTGCGCGTCGTGTCCGGTGCGGTGGGAGGCGTAGCCGGCCCGGTGACCGAGATCTATGCCGAGCCGGAGTACATCGACGTCGAGATGCCGGCCGGTTGCACGTTCGTTCAACCGGTGCCGCGGGGTCACAACGCCTTCGCCTACGTCTTTCGCGGCGAGGGCTCGTTCGGTGTCGCCGGCGACTTCGGCTATCGCGGCGAGCTCGACGGCCAGCTGGTGCAGGCTCCGCAGCTCGCCGTCTTCGGCGACGGCGACGAGGTGCGCGTGCAGACGAGCGGCAAAGCGGTTCGCTTCCTGCTCGTCTCAGGAGCGCCCCTGCGCGAGCCGATCGCCCGCTACGGACCGTTCGTGATGAACACCAGGGAGGAGCTGGCGCAAGCCCTCTCCGACCTGAAGCAGGACTCGTTCATCTGGCGCGACGATCCCGACTGGGCGCGGGCGCGTCAGACCTGGTCGGAGCCTCCGCCGGCCGCGGCGTGACCGTCGGGCGCTGAATAGCGTGTCTACGGCTCGGGCAGCCTGTAGGCGCGTCGCGCCAGCCCGCAAGCTAGCTCCGCGGCGATCCGGGTCGCCTCGTCCTCGTCGAGGATGCCGAGCAGCACGCGGTCGGCCAGCCAAGAGCAAGTGACGCGGCGCCAGAGGTCGTGGCGGGCGGGGATGGCGACCAGGTTGTGCGCGTCGTCGGCGAAGCCGGCCAGATTGGCGAAGCCGGCCGTCTCGCTGACCGAGTCGAGATAGCGAACGATGCCGTTTCGGCTGTCGTGGAACCACCAGGGCGGCCCGAGCAGTATCGAGGGGTAGTGGCCGGCCAGCGGCGCCAGCTCACGGCTGTACGTGCTCTCGTCGAGAGTAGAGATAACGAGGCGCAGGCGCGGGTCGTTGCCGTGGGCCGTCAGCAGCGGACGCAGGCCGCGCGTCCAGTCGAGGGCCAGCGGGATGTCGGCGCCGATGTCGTGCCCGAAGCGCTCCTCGAGCGCCGCGTTGTGATCGCGCCTGCTGCCGGCGTGGATCTGCATCACCAGCCCGTCCTCGCGGCTCATGCGCGCCGCCTCCCAGAGCATGTGCGCACCGAAGCGCTCGGCCTGCTCGGGCGTGACTCCTGCGCCGAGAGCACGCCGGAAGATCGTCTCGGCCTCTGTCGCCGAGAGTCTCTCCGTTTGGACCGACTCACTGGCGTGGTCGGTCGCCATCGCTCCGAGCGCCTTGAACTGCCCGCGGCGTTCCTCGAGTGCTTCCATGAACGCCCGGTAGGTACCGATCTCCCGCTTCGAGACGGTCTCGAGCCTGTTCAACGATGCCCGCCAGCCGGCGGCGCCGAGCGTGCTCACCGCCTCGGGCCGGAAGGTCGGTCGCACCCGGTCGGCAAGGCCATCCGTACGCAGGCGCCGGTGCGGCTCGAGATCCGCCTCGGCCGAGTCGGTAGTCGCCAGCAGCTCGATTCCAAAGCGGTCGAGCAGGGCTCTGGGCGCGAAATCGGCCGACTCGAGCCGCGTGGCGACCTGGTCGTACACGGCCTGAGCGTTCGCCTTGGAGAGGCGCCCCTCGAACTCGAACACGTCGCTCAGGGTCGCGGCGATCCAGAGCCCGCTCGGCGTCCCGGAGAAAAGCTCGAAGTTGTCGCAGAAGCACTGCCAGACCTTGCGATCGTCCTGCTCGGCCGGCCCTCCGTCGAGCGGTTGCAGGCCGAGTTGCTCGAGCGGAATTCCCTGCGAGTAGAGCATGCGCAGCACGTAATGATCGTGCGTGACGAAGAGGCGGCCGGGCGGGTCGAGGCGAGCCTCCGGATCGGCCAGCAGCTCGACGGGAACATGCCCGTGCGGGCTGACGATGGGGAGCGGGGCAACGGAGTCGTAGAGCCCACGCGCCAGCGAGCGCTGCTCGGCGCTCGTGCCCAGGAGGCGATCGGGATCGAGCCGCTCAGACGCCACGGAACGCGTCCATTCCTCCGTCGACGGTGACCACGCTGCCGTTCACGAACGAGGCGCCCGCTCCAGCCAGCCAGAGCACGGTCGAGACGAGCTCCTCGGGCAGTCCGAAGCGGCCGATCGGAGTCGCCCGCACCACGCTCGCGCCGCGTTCCGTCAAGCCTCCCTCGGCGTCGGTGAGGAGCGTCCTGTTCTGCTCGGCCAGAAAGAAGCCGGGCGCGATCGCGTTGACGCGGATGCGCTCGCCGAAGCGGCGTGCCATCTCCACCGCCAACCAGCGGGTGAAGTTGTCCACCCCCGCCTTGGCGGCCGCGTAGGCGACCACACGCGTCGCCGGCCGCCGCCCCGTCACCGAGGAGATGTTGACGATTGAGCCGCGCCGTTCCTCCCCTTCGCTCATCGCCCGGGCGAAGACCTGGCTCGGCAACACCGTCCCGAGCAGGTTGAGCCGAAGCGCCCGCTCGAACTCCGCGGCGGGCAGATCGAAGAACGATCGCGTCTCGTCGACGATCGCCTCGGGGATGTTTCCGCCGGCGCCGTTCACGAGCACGTCGATCTGCCCCCAGCGCTCGAGCAGCATGTCGCGGGCGCTCTCGAGCTGCGCCCGCTCGGTCACGTCGGCCTCGACTCCCAGCGCCTCGCCGCCCTCGCGGGCGATCGCCTCGACCACCGTGTCGATCGGGCCGCGCCTGCGCGCGAGAACGGCAACTCGGGCTCCGGCCTGCGCCAGGCCGCGCGCGATCGCGCCGCCGAGCGCTCCACTTCCGCCGCTCACCACGGCGACCCGACCTTCGAGGCCGAAGAGCCGCTCGAGGTAGTCGGCCGGGCGGGGCTCGCTCACTGCTTCCTCACCAACTCGTGACCGAGCCGTCGCGCAGCCGTGCGACGGGTAGGTAGGTGCGCTTGTAGGGGAAGCGCTCGAGCAGCTCGAGGTCGAGCTCGACCCCCAGCCCCGGCTCTTCGCCCGGGTGCAGGTAGCCGCTCTCGAAGCGGTAGGAGTGCGGGAAGACGGCGTCGGTCTCGTCCGAGTGGCGCATGTACTCCTGGATGCCGAAGTTCGGTACCGAGATGCCGAAGTGCAGGTCGGCGGCCAGGCATACGGGGGAGAGATCGGTGGCGCCGTGACAGCCCGTGCGCACGTTGTGTATCTCGCCCAGCGCGGCGATCTTGCGCAGGTGCGTGAGCCCGCCCGAATGCGCGGCGTCCATGCGTATGTAGTCGATCAGCTGCTCTTCGATCAGCTGCTGGCAGTCCCAGATCGAGTTGAAGACCTCGCCGACCGCGATCGGAGTGGTGGTGTGGCGGCGGATGATCCGAAACGACTCCTGCAGCTCGGCCGGCGTCGGATCCTCGAGCCAGAAGAGCGAGTACTCCTCGATCCTCTTGCCCAGCTCGCCCGCCTCGATCGGCGTCAGGCGGTGGTGGACGTCGTGCAGGAGATGGAAGTCGTAGCCGAGCTCGTCGCGTACCGCTCCGAGCAGCTTGGGCACGAACTCGAGGTAGGGGCGGGTCTCCCAGACGGTCTCCAGCGGCAGGTCGCCCTCGGCCGCCTCGTAGCGGAACTGCTCCTTGGTGATGCCGTACATCCGCTCCAGGCCGGGCACGAGCGCCTGCGCCCGCACGGCCAGATAGCCGTCGGCGAGGAAGCGCTCGACCGCACGCAGCGCCGAGGGGATGTCCTCGCCGTTGGCGTGCCCGTAGACGAGCACGCCGTCTCTGGCCTTGCCGCCGAGGAGCTGGTAGACGGGCATTCCGGCGGCCTTGCCCTTGATGTCCCAGAGCGCAACGTCGACGGCGCCGATCGCGTTCATCGTCACCGGGCCCCGGCGCCAGTAGGCGCCCTTGTAGAGGAACTGCCAGATGTCCTCGATCTGCCCGGCGTCGCGGCCGATCAGAAGCGGGCAGACGTGATCCTCGAGGTAGCTGGCGACCGCCAGCTCGCGCCCGTTCAGCGTGGCGTCACCGAGGCCGATCAGGCCCGACTCGGTCGTGATCTTCAGGGTGACGAAGTTCCTGCCCGGGCAGCAGACAAAAACCTTCGCCTCGACGATCTTCATCGACCAATCACCTCCGGTCCCGACACGTGTGCGCAGCGAGCGGAGCCTGCCTGCCGAAGCTTAGAGCCTATTCCGCCGCAATCGCGGCACCGGCAAACGGGAACTCCACGAACCATCGGTGGGTACGCCCTCCCACGGGTAGCCGCGGCTCGATCCGCTCGGGCGCACATCCCCACCGAAAGCGACCGTAGTCGGTGCCGCTAGCCGCGAGCGGGCAGAGCGGGCAGGTAGATCGCGAACTTGGTGCCCGCGCCCGGCTTGCTGTCGACGTGGATGCGGCCGCCTGACTCCTCGACGATGCCGTACACCGTCGCCAGCCCCAGCCCGGTTCCCTTGTCGGGGGTCTTGGTCGAGAAGAAAGGCTCGAAGATGCGCGCGAGCGTGCTCTCGTCCATGCCGGATCCGCTGTCCTTGACGACGAGCGCCACGTAGCGCCCGGGGGCGAGCGTGGCGTCTCCCTCCAGCAACGGCTCGTCGAGCTCGAGATCGGCCGTCTCGATCGCGATCACGCCGCCCTTTGGCATCGCGTCGCTGGCGTTCACGACCAGGTTCACCAGCACCTGCTCGATCTGGCTGCGGTCGGCCAGCACCATCGGCACGACCGGGGCGAGCGCCGTCACGATCTTGATGTCGCCGCGTATCAACTCACGCAGAAGCAGTTGCGTCTGCACTACAACCGTGTTCAGGTCGAGCCGCACCTTCTTTGCGGCCTCACGCCGGCTGAAAACGAGAAGCTCGCGCGTGATCGAAGCCGCGTGGTCGGCTGCGCGCTTGATCTGCTCGGCCTCCGGCCGGCAGTCCGATCCCTCCGGGAGCTTCGCCAGCAACAGCTCGCAGTAGCCGCCCAGGGCGGTCAGGATGTTGTTGAAGCTGTGCGCGACGCCACCCGCGAGCCTGCCGATCGCCTCCATCTTCTGCGCCTGTTGCAGCTGCTTGGTCAACAGCGCCCGCTCTTCCTCGGCCCGTCTGCGCTCGCTGATGTCGTGCGCGAAGCTGCAGTAGTAACTCTTGCCGCCGAACTGCACATGAGCAGCCGTGATCTCGACCGGGAACTCGCTTCCATCCTTGCGTCGGTGCACCATCTCGCCGAAGTAAGCGCTGTCCTGCGACAACTCCGTCCAGATGACCCCCATTTCTTCAGGCGTGGCGCTTGGATCGATGAGGCTGAGAGGTTGACCGATCAACTCCTCACGCTCGTATCCGACAGCCTTGCAGGCGGCATCGTTTACGTAGAAAAAACGAGTGTCGCCGTCTATCCAGTAAGCGCCATCGGGGTGCACGTCGATCGAGTGCTTCAGAAGCGCCAGTTGCTCCTCGGCCTGTATGCGTTCAGTGATGTCGGTGAAGGCAGAAAGCAGGTAGGAATGGTCGCGCACGGTGACGGCCTGAACGTCGAGATTCATCGTCATCGTTTTTCCAGTCTTTGACCGCATCTGGGCTTCGAAGCCCTTGATTCCCCCGGTCTCATCGATCAGGCCGATAATCCGATCCCTGTCTTTCGGGTCGACCCAGAACTCGAGCTCGCTCGACTTCTTCCCCACGACTTCCTCGTGCCGGCACTCGAACAGGCGCTCGAATTCTTGGTTGACGTCGTAGACCTCGCCGGCCGTATCGCTGACCGCCAGTCCGGCCGGTGATGAGGTGAACACCGCCAGTAGCTTCTCCTCCGAGTCCTCGAGCGCCTTCTCGGCTTGCCGGCGCTCGGTGATGTCGATACCGACCGAGATCGTTCCCGTGATCTCGCCGTCCCCGCGTAGCTCGCTGTTGCGCCAAACGACGTAGCGCTCTTCGCCTGTCTTGGTCAGGATCGGATTCTCGAACCTGACCGGTACTCCACCGGCCGTGAGGCGCTGGAACTCCTCCCAGACCTGCGGATAGCGGTCTTTTGGCACCAGGGCCTCGAACCAGCCCTGATTCTCGAGATCCGCGCGGCTGTAACCGGTGAGCTCCTCGAAGGCGCCGTTGACGAACTCGATCTTCCCCGTGGAGTCGAGAGCGACGACGATCGCATCGGTCGTTTCCAGCAGCTTCTCCGCGAGCTCGCGAGCCGCAGCCGCGTTTTCCTCGGCGCGCTTGCTTTCGCTGATGTCGTCGATGATTGCGATCAGGCGGAAGGGCGCCCCTCGCTTGTCGCGCACCAGCGATACCGATACCTGGGCCCAGACAGCCTCGCCGTTTTTATGTAGGAACCGGTGCTCGAGCACGAGCTCGCCGCTCTTGCCGCTGAAGATGTCCCGATTCGCCTCTACGACCTTCTCGCGGTCGTCCGGGTGCACGATGTCGGCCAATTGCCGCTTCGCCCACTCCTCGGCTGAGTAGCCGAGCATTCGCTCCAGTGCGGGGTTCAAGGCGATAAACCGGCCCTCGGCGTCGGCGACGCCGATGCCCGTCGCCGCCTTGTCGAAGACCGTTCGCAGCAACGCCTCGTCTATGGGCGTCGCGCCGGGCTTTCGGATTCTGCGCGATGTCTTTGCCGGCGCCGGCTTCCGACTACCGCCTGAGTGCTGCTCTGGCGTTTCCCCCTCCAGAGAGTGGGTTGGAAAGCTGATCAGTCCGATTATCGACCAGAGACGCGCCGTTTTCTACGGTTCCGCAACTCCGCAACGGCGACGCCGCGTGGCGCAAGCGAGATACGCTCGGACATGGCCCCGCTCGCGATCTCGTGGAGCGTGGCGCCATCCTCCAGCTCAGGCTCGACCACGAGCGTCTCCGAGCTGTAGCTGACAAAGAAGGCGAAGACCTTGCCGTCGTCGCGAACGAGGCGGTCGACGTGAACGTCGGGGCGCTCGACCCGAACCGGCGCCTCGGCTCCGGCCTCGCGCGCCAGCGCCTGGTAAAGGCGTACGGTGTCGTCAGGGTTTACTCTCTCGCCGAGCGCCGCCATGTACTCCAGCGGATAGGTCGAAAGCACGATCGAGCCCGAGCCGACTCGGCGCCGTACCAGCGCCGGCCGCCCCGCCGAGTCTCGGGCGACGACCTCCGCCTCGATCGGCTCCAGCGGCAGGAACGAGCGCCCGTCCCTGCTGCCGCGGGCGCGGAAGCGAAGCTCCTCGCCGGCGCCGAGCCCGCCGAAGCCCTGCTCGAAGCGCCAGACGATCTCGTCCTCGGCGATCGGAGTGACGAGCCCGTAGCGCAGCCGGTGCCGTACGCCGAAGAACGTATTCAGGTCGGGATGCCAGAGACCGGGGTGGAAGGGCTCTTTCTCGGGGCCGTGGCCCGTGAAGTAGGAGACGAAGACGGTTGCGCCGGCTCGGGCTCGCTGTTCGAGCGCGCGCCAGCCGGGGCCTGTCAGCATCTGCGTCGAGGGCGCGATCAGAAGCGCGGCATCCTTCGTGATTCCGTCCAACTCGCGGGTGAGACCGGGGGCCAGATCGGCGGCGTGCGCGCTGACGTACGACTGCAGCAGGCAATCGCGTACGAGCAAGCGGTTCTCGGCGTCGAGGAAGGGATAACCGACCTCGAGATAGGAGCTGACGACGATCGCCGTCTTGGTCTCGGCGCGCTCGCAGCGGCCAAGCTCGATCTCGTCCAGCAGCTTGCCGAAGGCGGTCATCTCGGCCAGCTGGGGCTTCGGCTTGCCCGTCGCATCGACCAGCCCGAAGCGCAGCTCGAAGGCGTGGTGGCGGTAGGGATCCTTGTCGACGCGATCGAAGTCGGTGTTGTTCCAGGCGACCCAGCCGGTCGCGCCGGCGAGCAGCGTCGTCGTCAGCACCTGGCGGTAGTAGTCGGCGATCGCCTCGTCGTTGCCAAAGGCCGAGGTGGCACCAAACTCCTCCATGATCACCGGCAGCCCGAAGTGATCGAGCTCGCAGACGAAGGCGGCCGTGAGCAGCTGGCGCCACTCGTCGCACTCGTGCGGGTAGACGTGCGGGCCGACGTAGTCGACGACGTCCTTCAGTTCGCGGATGCGGAAGCCGTTGTCCTTGCCGCTCGTCTCGATGCCCCAGGCGCCGTCTCCCGCCGACACCGGCTGAGTGCCGCCGCCGTCCCTCACCGCCTGCACCAGCGCCTTGACCCAGTTCGTGACCGCCTCGTGCCGGCCGGGGCCTCCGTACAGCGGCATCTCGTTGGTCAGCAGCCAGGCCGTGACGGCCGGATGCGCGGCGAAGCGCCTAACCGCCTCGCGCACGTAGAGCGACTGCTGCTCGAGCATGAATGGATCTGCGTAGAGGTCGCGTCCCTCGCGCCAGGCCGGATCGCGATCCTCGCCCGACATGTGTCCGACGATAAAGGTGGGGATCGTCTTCACTCCGCTCTTCTCGCACAGGTCGAGGAACTGACCGTAGAGGGAGAAGAGCGCCTCGTCGAAGACGCCCGGCTCGGGCATGAACTGCGGCCAGACGAGGAAAGAGCGGGTCAGCCCGATCCCGTGCTCTTTGAGCTGGCGCAGCTCCTGCTCGACCACCTCGGCGTCGAACTCCAGCCACATGTCCGGCCCACCCACCCGCGACCAGTAATTGACTCCGAGCCAGATCTCCGGCTTCGAAGAGTCGCCGAGCTTGAGATTCGGACGCTTCACCTCGGGCCCCCTCACGATCGACGCGATCGGTCACTTGCCGTCGCGGTGCCTGGATCGTAGTCCGCCTACCCGCTGGGCGGCGCTTCACCCGGCGCGAACGATGCGCGCTCGTGCGCTCGGGAAGCTCAGCGCCCGTTGGCGGAGAAGTGCTGGTAGTCCTTCACGCCGCTCCAGTAGCCGCCCCAGCCCCAGCCGGCCGAGCGGAAGGCGCGCACGAGCACGCCGCCCGGGTAAGCCATGCCGCGCCTGTGCCGGGAGCGCTTGAGGTAGGGACGGCTGGCTCTGTGAGCCACCGAGCCGCTCGCCGTCACGTAGGGGTTCTCGATCGGGTTGATGTCGATCGCCAGCCCGTAGGCGTGGTTCGACCAACTCGACGAGCCGGTGGCGTGGCGGCAGTTGAAGGCCGAGGTATTGTCGGCCTCGATCGAGCGGAAGTCGCTGCCGCCATAGGCGTAGACGGGACGCATGCGTCGGATCGGGAAGCCGGCCCGGTAGAGCTTTCGGAAGACGGCGACGACGCGCTTTGCCACGCTGCGGTTGACGACCAGGCGGCCCGTGTGGGAACGACCGTCGAAGCCGTGGTAGCTGAGCGTGAGCAGGCGCAGTTTGCGCAGCGGCACGGGACAACCTCGGTGCCAGGAGACGCCGGTCATACGAGCTTTGAGCGTCGGCGTGAGCGGGGAGGCAGTGCCCCTGAAGGCAGCCGGCTTGGCCGAGGCTCCGACGGCGAAAGCCGCCGCGAGCGCCGCGAAGAGCAGCGCCGAACAGAAAAAGAGGCGTTTCATCGAGACAGTCAGGGTAGCGGGCGGCCGGCTTCGTTGATCGAGCCGTACCCTCCCCGGCTAAGCGCGCTCGCGCAGATATCCACTGCAACGACGTTTCGAACTGGGGGCTCTCGGGCGAAAACAGGGCGAAGGGCGAACCGGAGAGCGCGGATCCGGTCGCCGAACAACACGGGGGAGGCTCTCCGGGGGCCGCAGCCCGGAGAGCTCTCTCGTCTCTCCTCGGTGCGCGAAGTGCTAGGACACCGAGGCGCGTAGCGCCGGGCGACGACCGTAAGCGATCATCGGCCCGTGAGTCACCCTCCTCTATGCTCCCGATGTGAGTCGTATCGGGATATTCGCGCTGGTCGGGCTCGTCTTGGTCAGCATCGCCTGCGGCGAGAAGACGGCCCCGGAAGCTCAGGTCAAGCTTGTCTCGCCGGCGGCGTTCGCCGAAGCGATGGCGAAGCCGGGAACGGTAACTCTCAACGTGCTCGGTCCGAAGGCCCCCTCGATCCCCGGAACCGATCTGCCGATTCCTTTCGACGAGCTGAGCGCACGAAGCTCCGATCTACCGCCCGCCTCGACCGAGCTGGCCGTCTACTGCTGGAGCGGTCACACGAGCGCGTTCGCCGTTCCCGTTCTCGAGCGGCTCGGCTACACGAACATCGTCGAGCTCGAGGGCGGCATGCAGGCCTGGCAGGCAGACGGGCGCAAGCTCGTCGGCGCCTTCCGCTAAACGTCCCAGCCCAGCCGCTCGAGCTCGCGCCCGATCAGGGGTGCCAGCTTCGCGTGGCCCGAGGCGTTCGGATGCAGGCCGTCGACGAAGTCCTCCCGTGCGAGCGTTCCGAAAAGGCCCAAGAACTCGGCTCCGTGCGCGCGAGCCAGCTGCTCGACGATGCCGTTGAAGGCGATCACCTGATCGTTTCGGACGCCGTGCGATTCGTTTCCCTCGTCGACATTTAGCAGCCCGAGCACGAGAATCCGCGCCGTGAACCGCTCGGCCTGCGAGAGGATACCGTCGTAGCGCTTGCGGAAGAGGGTGAGGTCGGTTCCCTCGCTGCCGTGCCAGCCCAGATCGTTGGCCCCGATCGCGATCACGATCACGCTTGCGTTACGCGCTGCCGCCTCGTTCGCGAGCCGCCGCAGTAACTGCTCAGAACGGTCGCCGTCGACGCCGAGGTTGTAGATCGAGATCTTCCCGCGCGCATTCAGCTCGAGCCTCAGCCGCGCGACCCAGCCGCCCGCCTCGCGGTCATCCGAGCCGACGACGATCGAGTCGCCGAAGACGCAGAGTGTCGGCCAGGTGATCAGCTCATTTACCTGCACGGCGCGGTAAGGCTATCCCTCGAGGCTCGACCCTGCCTCTACTGGCTCGACGCTGATGCTCAAAGAGCTCTTCAGGTTGCCGATACAAGATGGCTGATGGAATACGAGCTCATCTGGCCCGACTCCATGCTGGTGATCTGCCGGGTATCCGGTGCGCCGAGAATCGAGGACTTCGTCGCCGCGACGAAGGAATGGCTGTCGAGCCCGAAGTTCAGGCCGGGCATGGACCGGGTGACCGACATCAGCGAGCTGGACGCCTCGGTTGTCAGTTCCGACGACATCGAGCGAATCGCGACCGCGGGCGCGCGGTTCGGCGACAAGTCGAGAATGGGGCGGCTGGTGCTGGCCACCGGCGACTCACCGCTGAAGTTCGGGTTGTCGCGTATGTTCGCCGCACATTTCAGCGCCGACGTCGAAGCCCCGTTTCATTTCTTCAAGACCATCGACGAGGCGCTCAACTTCCTGCGTCCCGACGGGCTGCAACCTCTCTCGACGTCCTCCGCTGCAAACTCAGGGTAAAGCGCCTGAGAGAGTGCGTCTTTCCGCCGAGTGAGGAACGCTCGCGAGTAGTCGCGCGGGTTGTCCGCGTGAGCTTCGGTTGAACCCCGGCGCGAGGCAGTGGAGAATGCCGACAGGAGGTTGCCCATGGAGTTCCTGACCGTCGAGATCGAGAAGCCCGAGGACGTGAACGTGATCCTCGGCCAGTCGCACTTCATCAAGACCATCGACGATGTCTACGAGGCGCTTGTCGGCAACTCGCCGCATCTGCGCTTCGGCATCGCCTTCTGCGAAGCCTCGGGGCCGTGCCTCGTGCGTCGCGCCGGTAACGACGAGGAGTTGATTGCGCTCGCAGTCGCAAACGCAAGCGCGATCGGGGCCGGGCATTCCTTCATCGTCTTCTTGCGCGAGGGCTTTCCGGTAAACGTCTTGAACCAGCTCAAACAGGTTCCGGAGGTCTGCCACATCTTCTGCGCCACGGCCAACGCGGTCGAGGTCATCGTCGTCCAGACCGAGCGTGGCCGCGGCATCGCCGGCGTAGTCGATGGAGAGAGCCCGCGCGGCGTCGAGACCGAGGAGGACGTCGTCGCTCGCCACGACCTGTTGCGCAAGATCGGTTACAAGCTCTAAGTCGGGCGGAAATCTACGATTTCCACCCGGGGCTAATGACAAGTCGATAGCGCCTGGTGGCGCTTCCTCGACTCCCGCTCCTATTAGCGGAGCGGGCTGGCCGATCTCGTCGACAGGGTCCGAGATGTGTTTTCGAGTTGGTGCGAAATCGGCACACCGAGGGGCGTCACCGACGCTGTCGGGACGGTACTTTGAAATGACCCCGCGGGCGGGTGGCTTGGTGGCGGACGAAGAAAGAAGTGCCCCGAGACAGAGTCGGGGCGCTCCTCGTTCAGCGCATCTGAATTCGATTCCCGGTGATGAAACCGGCTGCCGGCGAGCAGAGGTAGGCGATCACCTCGGCCACATCTTCGGGCTGCGCGTAGTGACGAAGCGGGCTGGCCGCGATCGCCTCGCGCTCGACCTCGCGCGTGAACCAGCCCGTATCGGTGTGGGGAGGATGAACCAGGTTGGCCGTCACGCCCTGCTCACCGAGCTCCCAGGCGGCTGAGAGCGTAAGGCTCTCGAGCGCGGCCTTGGCCGCACCGTAGGAGACCTCGCCGGGGAAGCCGTCCCGCCCGCCCGAGGTGAGTGAGACGATTCGGCCCCAATCGCCGCCGCGCTCTCTGTGGCGACGCGCAAGCTCGGCGATGAGCAGCGCCGAGGCACGCGCATCGACGGCAAACTGAGCCGTGAAGGCCTCAGCCGTAACCGATCGGAGGGGCCGTCCGACCTGGTCGTCGCGCCCGCTGGAAAAGCTGTCAGGGCACTGCCAGCCGGTGGCATTCAGGATCAGGATCTCGATTGGCCCGAGTTCCCGCTCGGCGTGATCGAAAAGGCGCATCGGTGCCTGTTCGTCGCCGAGGTCGACCTCGAGCGCTTCGGCTCGGCCGCCCTCGCGGCGTATCGCATCGAGCACCCGTGAGCCGTCGTTCGAACGCGCCTCTCGATACGCGGGCGGAAAGATCGCGTCGTCCTCGGGATCGCTCATGGACAAGTAGGCGACGAGGACGGCGGCGCCGCGGCGCGCGAGCAGAGCGGCAGTGGCGGCGCCGATTCCCATGTTGGCGCCGGTGACGAGCGCGCTGCGCCCACTCAGGTCGTACGGATTCGATTCGTTGCGAGCAGACATCTGGTCCTCCGGAAGTAGAAGAGAAAAAACGAACCGGGCGAGAATCAGAGGCTTCGCATGGCGCGGATTGTAGCGCTTCCGATTTTGTTTATATCCGCGCTCCCACCGGGTGGGTTCTCATCTCGACGACAAACGGCGCCGGACTCCGTGGATTCGCCGCTCTCACGGGGCCCGGCGCCGCTCCTCTCGAGCAACTCGCCGACTCTCGTCTACTTTCGTCCGCGCCGGCGCTTGGGCTGGGCCTCCTCCGGTTTGCTTTCCGCGTCGTCTACCGGCACGGCCGGGCGCTCTTGCGAAGCGCCGAGGTCGGAGAGCGCCTGCGAGTACTCGTCTCGAGAGATCTCGCCTTTCGCGTAGCGCAGGCGCAGGATCGCCAGCTCCTTGTCGGATCCGCTTGGTCCGCTCCAGAAGCGCCGGCGCCGGCGCTGGCAGGCGTCGAGCAGGAGCAAACCCGCAATCACCAGAATCGCGATCGCGAGGCCGAGAATGGCCCATTCGATCGAGTTCGGTCCGGCTTCGTGTACGCGAAGCGAGGGACCGTAGGTTCCTCCGTGTCGCATCATCAAGCCTGGAAGATCTTGGTTTCCGTTCATGCCTCTGATCATTCCCGCTCGAGTGTTGAGCAGGCTCAAGCCGCCATTAAGGTCAGGCTAAGATCCCGTTCCGCCAGGCCCGCACGACCCCTGGCGTCCACGCTTCAACCGCCTCGGCCGCGCCGTCCTACCGGAATGGGCTCTGACGCTTTTGTCGCCACGATCTCGGATCGGCGAGGTACCGAGCCCGGGAAGCCGCGTTAGACTGGGCCGGTGACGGAGGCCGCACCGCCGAACGAGTTCGCGAAGTCTCTCTTCGCCCCGATCGCACCGACCTACGACCGTTATGCCCGCTTGCTCTCGCTTGGTCAGGACCCTCGCTGGCGGCGCTTCCTCGTCTCGCGCATCGAAGCCGGCCACGGCGATCAGGTGCTAGACGTGGCCACGGGCACGGGCGCGGTGGCAATCGAGATCGCAAGGCGAACTTCGGCGCACGTGGTCGGGCTCGACCAGAGCGCTCAGATGCTCGCGCGCGCGCGCGAGCGCGTCGCCCGAGCGAATCTCGACGACCGGATCGAGCTCATCGAAGGTCACGCCGAAGAGCTGCCGTTCGCGGACGGCTCCTTCTCTGCGCTCAGCTTTACCTATCTGCTCCGCTACATCGTCGACCGGGCGGCGACCATGCGCGAACTTGCTCGAGTGGTCAGCTCCGGCGGTGTCGTGGCCTCGCTCGAGTTTGGAGTCCCACCGCGCTTGTTCCCCCGCGCCCTCTGGGAGCTGTACGTGCGGACCGGTCTTCCTGCGGCCGGTACGCTCATCGCCGGCGGCTGGGGGGAGGTCGGGCGCTTCCTTGGTCCGAGTATCCGCGAACTCTACGCGGAGTATGGTCTGGAACGGATCCTCGACCTCTGGCTTGCCGCCGGAATCGAAGATCTGCGCTACCGGCGACTCTCGTTGGGAGGAGCGATAGTCGTCTGGGGGCGACGGACATGACGACTCGGGCTCGCCCGGCTTTCTATGCGCTCGCGCCGGGCGGTTGGCGCGACTATGTGACGCTCCTTCACCCTCCATATACGCTCTGGCACCTCTCCTATGTGGCCATCGGCGCGTCACTCGCTCCCGGACTTCAACCACACCGGCTTCTCTGGGGCCTGCTGGCGTTTTTCTTGGCGATGAGCATCGGCGCGCACGCTCTTGACGAGCTGAACGGGAGGCCACTGGATACGAGCATCCCGGGCGTCGTGCTCGTACTGATGGCTTCGATCTCGATCGCCGGCGCGACGGCGATCGGTGTTGGCGCCACGCTTGCCTGGACACTCTGGCTGGCGCCCTTCGTCGTCTTTGGCGCCTTCATCGCCGTCGCCTATACGCTCGAGCTGGCCGGTGGTCGCTTTCATAGCGATCTCTGGTTTGCGCTTGCCTGGGGCGCGTTCCCGGTGTTGACGGCATATGTCGGTGCGAGCGGGACGCTGCGCGCCGAGGCGATCCTCGCGGCGGCGTTCGCCGCGTTACTTTCCGCCGCTCAGCGTCGGCTCTCGACGCAGGTCCGTGGCATCCGCCGCCAAGCAGGCGAGATCTCCGGCTCGATTACCTATCGCGACGGTGGTATCGAGACGATTGAAGCGGGGACGCTCCTAGCCGCGCCGGAGGCTGCGCTGCGCGTACTGACTGCCTCGGTGATCGCGCTTGCCGCGGCGCTGGTCGTGCTCAGGCTCGGCTGAGTCCCTTGTCGCATTCAAGAGGTGTTTGGAAATAGGCCGCGGTGAAAGACACCAAATCCGTTTCCCAAACGACTAACTGCGGAGGTCGAGATGTCAACTATCGTCGTACGCCACACTGTCAAAGACTTCGATGCCTGGAAGCCGTACTACGACGAGCACGGCGCCGTGCGCGAAAGCTACGGAATAAAGGACGACGGCGTCTATCGCGGCGCTTCGGATTCTCGCAACGTCGTCCTTTTCTTCGAGGTCGACGATTACGATCGGGCGAAAGAGTTCTTTAACAGCGACAGCCTTCGCGAGACGATGCAGAAAGCCGGAGTCGTCTCGGCACCAACCGTCTCGGTTCTGGGCGAGGCCTGAGCGGGCCGTAGAAAAAACCTCGCCGATCGCTAGGCTCCACGCTATGTGGGATGTCCTTAGCTGGCACAGCGGCACTCTGAGCATCGCCTGGTGGGCCGTGCTGGTGCTCGTCATCTTCTCGCTCGGCATGGCCGGGCACGGCGGCGGACACCGGCACAAGCACTAGTCGATCTGCACTAGTCGTCTTAAAAAACCGAGCTCCGGGAGCCGCGACAGCAGGCTTCGGCGAGTCTGTGCGGGTCGCGAGCTCGGTCTCTACGCCAAGAGATGTGAAATACGTGTTTTCCCGTATTGAAGTTGGCCACCACGCGTGGGAAGATCATCGAGCGTCGAGCACGGAACGTGAGTAGGTTGAGCCTCCTCCAAGGGGCAGCGGAAGCGCCGGCAACGGCGAGACCGAGGTTCTTAGGGAGAGGGGACGAAAGCGTCACCGGCTCGACGCTTTTTTGTGCCCGAATCGAAGAGAGCGGACGTCAGAGCGTGGGCGCAAACCTACTCAGCGGTGGGGCGAAACGCGGCTAGCCGGCGCTTACGGCTTGCGCCTCGGCCAGCTCGCCGGCGCCTTCGCCGACCACCGAGACCTCGGCATCGGGATACAGAACACTCCAGACGCGCAGGTAGATGGCGATCTCTCGCCGCGCAATGTCGCCGGCCTTGCCGCTGTCGGGCGCGAGGAGCTCGATCTCGTTCGGACCAGAGATGATGGTTGCCTGGCCGAGGCTCTCCAGGAAAGAAGCCAGACGTTCCGTATGGATCGTGTCGCCTAGTCGCAGTTGCATGATTCCGCAGGTTGGGGCTAGTTCTAGTGTCGTCAGGCTGGGGTAACGGCGCATCGCTCGATAGGAGTAATCGAGCACAGCCAGCAGGGTCACTCGTTAATAGCGTTTTTTGCTTGAAGTTTGCCCTCTGCAGCTTGTAGTGCATGTTCGCTATGGGTCGCTTGCGCTCTCGTGCTTTTGCTAGCCTTACGGGGCTGATGTCGCTCTGGCGACGTCAGGCCGAGGCGGCCCGACTGAATTCCTTCCGGGCGTCATCGGTCGTCGTTGTCGCGTAAGGAGTAGTTGTTTGTGATTCGAAGAGGCGCACTGCGCATTCTTGTCTCCGCGCTCGTGATTGTCGTCTTGCTTGCCCCGGCACTGGCCGGCGCAACCAACAAACGGACGTCCGAGCTCCGGCGAATCCGGCAGTTGAGGCACATGACCTGGCACTGGCAGAAGGTCATGGGAGTGACGAGAACGCCCGCGCGTCACGGCATTCTCCGCGTGTCCAACCCGAAATACCGCCACTGGGTTCTCGATCTCTGGCAGAAGCGTGCCACCCGCGCCCGGCTACGTGCGCGGAAGGTACCTCACAGGTCTCAATGGTTGTGCATCCATCGAGGCGAGGGCGCCTGGAACGCCCACACCGGCAACGGCTACTACGGCGGCCTGCAGATGGACCTTTCCTTCCAGCGCTCCTACGGTAGGTATCTACTTCGCGTCAAGGGCACCGCCGAAAACTGGAGCCCGAACGAGCAGATGTGGGTAGCTGAACGTGCGTATAAAAGCGGCAGAGGCTTCTATCCCTGGCCGAATACCGCTCGCGCCTGCGGCCTGATCTAGCGCTTCTCCGAGCGAACCGCCCCGACGTCCGAGCCGTCCACGGGCGTCCTCTCGCGAAACCCGATCGTGAGTGAGCGAATATTCGCTTGCCAGAACGGCGCGCCGGGTTAGGCTCGGGGCGCGGCGCCGGTTGCGAGAAAGCCGCAAAAGGGGAAGTATTCGTCGCGTGACCTGGGCGAAGTTGATCCGGAAGAACCTGCTCCGCCGTCCAATGCGCACCGGTCTCACCGCGGCCGGAGTGTCGATCGGCGTCGGCCTGATCGTGGCTCTGCTCTCGATCACGAACGGAGTCGCCAACACCGCCAATCAACTCATTCACCTGGGCCGAGCCGATTTCGGGCTCTTCCAGTCGGGTACGACCGATCTGACCAAGTCGCTCCTGCCCCAGTCGCTGGAGGCTCGGATAAGGAAGGAGCCGGGCGTACAGCAGGTGGCCGGAATCGAGCTCTACGTCACCACGGTCAACGAGCAAACGTCCTTCCTCATCCTCGGGATGAAGCCGGGCCAGTTCCCGTGGCAGCGGCTCGTGCTCGTACGCGGGAAGCTCCCCGGACCGAACGAGATCGTCGTCGGCGACGTGGCGCTTAACTCTCTACACGCGAAGCTCGGTAGCACGCTGAAGGTGAAGGGGTATCGCGGAGCACCCGTCTTCCGCTCGACGATCCGCAGCTTTCGCGTCGTCGGCATCTACCACACCGGCGATCCATCCGAAGACAGTGGAGCCGTGATGCAGCTCTCAGCGCTGCAAGAGCTGAGTAATCGCCCGGGCGAGGTGACGACGATCGCGATCACCGTGACCCCCGGGCGGCCGTCGAGCGAAGTGGCCAAGGAGATCGCGAGCACGATCTCGGGCATATTGCCGGTGGCCGAGCCCGGCCAGGCCGTCAAGGTCGACACCCAGAGCCGGCTTCTGGTCAGCGCCGGCTGGATCTTCTCGCTTTTAGCGCTGATCGTCGGCGGCATCGGCGTCATGAATACGATGGCGATGTCGGTCTCCGAGCGCACGCGCGAGATCGGCATTCTGCGCGCAGTCGGCTGGCCGGCTTATCGAATTGCGGCTCTGATCGTGAGCGAGGCGGTAGGCATCTGCCTGCTCGCTTTGGGCATCGGGCTAGGAGTTGGGGTATTGGCTGCGCGCCTCTTCACGAGCTACGGGCTCATCTCGACCTTCGTGAAGCCGGACTTCACGGCCGGCGTTTTCGCCTGGGGCCTTGCCTTCTCGCTGGGGGTAGGGCTTTTTGGCGCGATCTACCCTGTCCTGCGCGCGGTCAGGCTTGCTCCGGTCGAGGCTCTGCGTCGGGAGTAGGCGGTTCGTCAAGTGGTTCAACGCGCCCGTCGCGCATGCGGTAGGCGCGGTCGGCGGCGGCGGCGACGGCGACGTCGTTGGTAACGACGAGTGTGGTCATCTGATGCTGCTCGCGCAACCGTTGTAGGAGAGCCATGATGCGCTGGCCGGTGACCGAGTCGAGCGCTCCGGTGGGCTCGTCGGCGAGCAGGAGACAGGGCCGGTTTGCCAGCGCGCGGGCGATCGCCACTCGCTGGCGCTCGCCGCCGGAAAGTGTTCCCGGGTTGGCGTCGAGGCGGTGCGACAGCCCGACCTCCTCGAGCAGTTCCTGCGCGCGGGACTCCCTCTCCTTGCGCGAGTGATGACGCCCGAGCATCGGTACCTGAACGTTCTCCAGCGCGTTCAGCGTCGGGATCAGATTGTGGAGCTGGAAGACGAATCCGACGACCCCGGCTCTGTACTCCGAGGGGTCGCGCAGGCTCTCGATTCGGTGCGCGCCAACGCTGATCGAGCCCGAATCGGGCCGGTCGAGCGCACCGATCAGGTTGAGCAGCGTGCTCTTGCCGCTACCCGAGGGACCCATGAGCGAGACGAACTCGCCCGGTTCGATGTGCAGGGTCACGTCCTCGAGTGAACGAATGAGCCCGCCCTCGAAGCTCTTGCGGACGTGCTCGATGACGACCTCTACGCCATGTCCGTTGCTCGCGCTCACTGTCCGACCCAAATCGCTCAAGTGATCTCTTCGGTTGATCTCGATCTCTCGACTTATGCCCACAGCCGACTCGCCAACCACGACCGACCGGATGATTGTCTCACGAAGGCTGTCGAAAGTGGGCGCGTCTCGTAGCTATCGGGCTTCCCGAGAGCTGCGCCCGTAGATCGGCGACGGTGGTCGTCGCGGCGGGATCGGCTTTCCGTTGCTCTTCGGCATGAATCCTCTGGGTCGGGAGTACGTGGGACCGACCGACGATGTGCCCAGGGAGTCAGGAACTAAACGAGTGGCGGCGATCACTCGGTGGGCTTTGCTCGGACCGGTATCTCATTTGCTCACGACCGCGACGGCCCAGAGAAGCTTCTTCGTCTTTCCCTTGGCCTTGATCACCGCCTGCAGCGTCAGCTTGTGCCCGACCGACTCCTTGGGCCAGGTGATGTTCTCGCGATATCGCCCGACGAAGCGATGGATCTTGCCGTTGTCGACTTGGCCAACCTGCAGGCTGCCAAGTAGCACGTTCATCTGCAGAGTCGCTGCGATCGGCTTCCCGGAGAGATTGCTGACGGTGACCGTGATCGGCCAATTCTTGTTCACCACCGGGTGATGAGTTGGGGCGGAGAACGTCGCCTTGAAAGGGAGCGCAGAAGGCGTAGTCGCGTTCTTGGTAGTCGCCTTCTCGGTGCCGGAGCTTCCGCCGCATGCGGCCGTGAACGCGAGCACGGAAACGGCGAGTAGAACGAGCTGTAGTGGTTTTCGGCGCATGTGCTGATCGTATTGAACGATCGGCCGATTTGGAAACCCGCGAGTCCGCACGCTTAGCTCGGTCGGGAGGGACGCTCGCCGCGAAGCGCGTTCACTGCCTCGGCCGCAGCAGCGCCGACGGTATCGAGGAAAGCTGCGATCGCCTCTCTGTGCTCGGCCGGAATGTCGCGGGCCGCTGTCTCGATCGTGGCATGGAAGTCGGCGAGAGCCGTGGGTGCCCGGTTAAAAGCGTCGGGTGACGCCTCCACGATCACGGCGCGGCGATCATTCGGGTGTGGGCTGCGCGAGACCCAGCCTGCGCGTTCGAGCCGGTCGACGAGAGCGGTGATGCCGCCCGACGTCAACAGGAGCCGATCGCCCAACTCGCGCTGAGTGAGGGGCCCGTCCGCCTCCAGGTGCTCGAGCGCATCGAGCTCACTCTCGGCGACGCCGGCCGCCCGGCAGACCGCGGTCCGAAGCCGCGTCGATTCCAGCCCAAAGCGGTGTAGTTGCTGCCTGATCGAGTCGGGAGTTGCGGATCCCACGTGCTGGATGATACTCTCCCGCTAAACCACTTATCAAGTAAGCGACTTAACGGATAAGGAATAATGCATGTACATGGCGGGCCTTTCGGTGCAGTGATCATGAACATGTTCGGTGTGCCGCGAGGGCTTCCCGGCCGTCTCGGTGGCCGGCTGATGGCGCTGGAGCACGCTCGCATCTATCCGGTCGTTGTCGATCAGCTCGCCGTCGAGTCAAGCGACCGTGTCCTCGAGGTCGGTTGCGGGTCGGGGGCGGCAGCGGCCATCGCCGTGGAGCGCGCGACGAACGGCATTGTGGCCGCGGTTGACCCTTCGCCGGTGATGGTCGCCCAGACGCGGCGGCGCCTGCGCGCCGCGATCAAGGCGGGCCGGGCCGAGGTCGTTCAGGCGCCGGCCGAGCAGCTCCCCTTCGCGGACGAGAGCTTCACGGGCGCTCTTGCCATCTTCACTCTCCACCACTGGCCCGACCGTAAGCAGGGACTGGAGGAGATCCGGCGAGTGCTCCGCCCTGGCGGACGACTCGTCATCTGCGAACGCGTTAGCGGTCACGGTCGCGATTCGAACGGCACGGACGCAAGCGAGCAGGCCTTCGCCGGCTATGTCGCCGAGCTCAGCGCGCTCGGATTCGCAGATGTCGAGTGCGCCGAGCGCGAAGTGGCGCGGAGGAGTGTGACAATCATCGGCGCTCGGCGAGCACCGTAGTACGAGTCCATTGGTAGCCGCCGCGACCGGCACTACGGGCGCGGTTCACTGCGGCTCTCCTTCAGGTCATACCGACGAAAGTCGTCATACCTCCGGAGGAGGCGGACTTTCGTCGGCTTTGGGCCCGGCAGGATTCGAGCCAACTGCTTCCCACTTTCTTCGTGCCGCCGGCGGCGTCAGGCGGCGTCAGGCGGCTCCGGGAGGCCAGTCGCGCCTGGCCGCATGGAGCTGCCGACCGAGGAAGCGGAATGGTCCTAACCGGACAGCTTCACAACCTCCCAGAGCCGCTGAGGAAGCTCCTATACGCGGCCCCTTCGCCAGAGGTACGAAACATAGATCAGTCCGGGTAACGACGAGTCCTGAGCTTGACCGATAGGGCGACGTTAGTGGCTCGCTCCCCGCTCCCACGTTGACATCCTGAGTCCATAGACTCGCCGGACAGGCGAGGAGGGCCGAAGGCACGGCAAGCTTCAGTGCGGCAAATGATGTTGGTGGGATCTGACTAGAGGGAGATGCCGTGGCCCGGGGAGCACTCCAAAGAAAGCGCTCGATCACGCAGCAATTCGGTCATTTCGTCGGGAGCGCCAACCTCCGAGGCGGCGGCTTCGATCGCCGAGGCGGCTTTTGTGAGCAGCTCTTCCACTCGCGATGCAGCTATCTCTCGCGAGACGCCCCAGGACTCAGCCTCCCCGACGAGGTTCTCGGTAGCGATCTCGTCGATGTTCTGGATGCCGTCTATGAACATCGCGCAGATCGGGCTGGTCTGCCGGTAGTAGCGGGTCGTCATCACGTCGTAGGCGGGTGCTAAGCGGATCTGTCCCTCGGAGGTATACAAGAGAGACAGATTCTTGGCGTGAGCATCGGCGTTCCCGACGAGTACGTTCAGAAACGCGATGTCGAGTAGATTCAGGAGCTCGTCGGAATGCGCCCAGCGGCGAAGCACCTCGGCGCAGTCTCTGAGCGAGGGCCCGCCGGCATCCTCATACTTCCTCTGCGCCCCGACTCCACGGGCCTGGCAGAAATCTTCCTGATGTATACGGACGACTCGCTCGGTATCGGAGATCAGAGTCGTTCGGTCGTAGCGCTTGATGATAAGGGCCTCGACGCCGGCGAACTCTCCGAGCTCGATCTCCGAGGCAGCGATTCCGAGCTTTCGGGCGATCCGCAGGCAGAGCGCCTCGTTGGCGATCGAGTCGGGGAAGATACGGTTCGCGGGCTTGAGGATGTGCGTCGAGGGCGCCCCACCGACCGGGAGTCCCCAGCCCGAAGGCAGCTTTGCCAGGAGCAGCTTCTCCTGCATCCCCGCCAGGGACACTCGCACTCTTTGATCGACCCCGAGCGGATGCAGGCGAAGGCTACGAATGCGCTCCGCGATCTCCGCCTCCGAGATGGGCTCTGGAGCACCACCTTCCTCGTGCGCCTCACCTTCCGGCAGAAGAGAAAGTGCGCCGGCGCAATCTCTTCCGAGTGCGGCAAGCAGCCCAAAGACGTCGGACACCTCGAGCCCGAAGTCGTAGGCGATCATCCCTCTTGCCTCACCTTCGGGTAGCAGCCCATCGAAGAACACGCCCGGTAGCTCGCCTCGGTAGGGTCGCGCCCGGGTCGGCATCGATACCGAGAGGAGCGGGCGCCCAACCCCTTTGCCCAGGGCCTCGTCTGTGAACGCGAACGAGAGCGAGCCGCGCCGGCCGGAGAGTGTCCCGATCCTGACTCCGTACATCCAGACGTCGAGGCTCGTCACCACGGCGCCTCCTGAATGACGATCCGGGCGCCGAGCTCCTTGAGCAGCGCAACGAGTCGCCGGGTTTGCTCGGTCGTCTTGCCCGCCTCGAGCTCAGCCAGGTACGAGCGCTGAATGTCAATCCGAGCGGCGAGCTGGGCTTGCGTCAGGCCGGCCCGTTCACGGAAGTGGCGCACGGCCTGGCCGAGCGCGTCGGCGTTGTAGACGAGGAATGTCTCTGCTGTCGGCATATCTAGACAATAGCGCACTTTGAGGCCCATGTCTGCATATTCAGACATGGGAGATGTTCTGCGTATATGTCTGGATATCACGACAGACGGCCCGCTGCGACCGTGAGTCACTTAGCCCGATCTAGCAACATCATTTGCCGTACTGGCGGCAAGCTTTATTGATTGCCCAATCTCGGGTCCGCCCGGAGGACAAGTAGGGGATCGCCCGGGCGGCGGAATCACCCCCTTCCAAGTCGCTCGTCTGACGGTTCTTGCACAGCCCGGATGGGAGGACATGGATATCGGGCTCGAGCGGTAGATCGATGGAAACGCCCATGCTCGTCGTCTTTCTTCCTATGGTTCGGTCGCATGGGCACCACCACGACACCAGGGCGTCTTTCGTTCGCCGTGGCCCGGGCGAAGGGCGATTCGCTCGAAGGAACTGAGTCCACGGGTGACCGACACGCACGAGCCGGCCTCCGAGGCTCGATCGATCTCTCCGAGAGAGCCCATTTCCAGGTAGGCACCAGGGTAGGCACCAGGCGCGCATTCCTGACAACCACGACACGCATGAACGCCTTGGTTGAGCCAAATACCGCTCAACCAAGCGGGGGCAAATGGGCCCGGCTGGATTCGAACCAGCGACCGTCGGATTATGAGTCCGCTGCTCTAACCAACTGAGCTACGGGCCCTCGCCGCCGTCAGCCTATCGCCGCCGGGCCGGCTGTGCGCGGGTACTCGTTCTCGCACAGGAGACGCGTTTTCCTGCAGGTAGCAGGGCATTTGCGAATTGGCTGGATCCCTCGTTGGAGTGAATCCGCGCGAGTTCCCTCGTTCGGGGGAATGCGCGTTGTCCAAAGCGGTACTACGTTCAATTGTGCCCGCGTCCCTATAGGGCGTTTAACGAGGGGCTCGGGCTGACGATAAGCCTGCGGTACCGCGACCACGCGGTAGAAGGAGCAGCGAGCGGTGCACGATTGCGGCAGTGCCCTCTGGGGAACGGGAACGCGAGGAGGACAGTAGTCCTCCCGGCAAGCCCGCTCTCCCTTTGTTCGACTCAAGCTCCCGGGGCTCCCCCTCCCGGGAGCTTGTGATTTCGGGGCTTTCTTCTCTCAGCCGGTTAGTCTGATCGCCAGACCAGCTCCGAACATGAGCGTGCCAACAACGAACATCGGAATGCCCTGCTTGCGGGAGTTGTCTTCGTACTTGTAGACCTTCTCTCCGTTCGGCCCTTTGGCTTTCCCCGTGGCGAGATTGGCTCCAATGAGGATGCCGACCACGCCCCCGAGTACGGAGAAGACCCATCCGAGCACGATCAACCAGGTGCCTGCCTTCTTCATCGTGTCTCCCTTGCTAGCTCGAGAGGTTGCGGAATCTGCGGCGACGATAGTGTCGACAACGGATGGATAAACGCCGTATCCGGGTCTATCTCGGATAGTCAGGGGCAACCACGCGGCCGTTCGTGGCCCGGCGGTAGAATTGTATGAGATGAGCGAAATCGGAACCATGCGCGTCAAGAGCGGCCTCGCCGAGATGCTCAAGGGCGGGGTGATCATGGATGTCACCACGGCCGAGCAGGCCAAGATCGCCGAGGACGCCGGCGCCTGCGCCGTCATGGCACTCGAGCGCGTGCCGGCCGACATCCGCGCTCAGGGCGGCGTCGCGCGCATGGCGGACCCGACCAAGATTCGCGAGATCCAGGAGGCCGTGACCATCCCCGTGATGGCCAAGGCGCGCATCGGTCACTTCGCCGAGGCGCAGATCCTGCAGTCGCTCGAGGTGGACTACATCGACGAGTCCGAGGTGTTGACCCCGGCCGACGAAGAGCACCACATCGACAAGTGGCAGTTCACGGTGCCCTTCGTCTGCGGCTGCCGCAATCTGGGCGAGGCGCTGCGCCGGATCGCCGAGGGCGCGGCGATGATCCGCACCAAGGGCGAGGCCGGCACCGGTGACATCGTCAACGCCGTTCGCCACATGCGCTCCGTCTACGGCGGCATCCGCCGCCTCGGCTCGCTGCGCGAAGAAGAGCTCTACGCCGAGGCCAAGAGCCTGGGCGCCCCGGTCGAGCTGGTCAAGTGGGTGGCAGGTAACGGCAAGCTCCCGGTTGTCACCTTCACCGCCGGTGGTATCGCCACTCCGGCCGATGCCTCGCTCTGCATGCAGCTCGGTGCCGACGGCGTCTTCGTCGGCTCGGGCATCTTCAAATCAGACGATCCTGCCCCGCGGGCCAAGGCGATCGTCGAGGCGACCACACACTTCCAAGATCCTGAGGTTCTCGCGCGCGTGTCACAGGGTCTGGGCGAGGCGATGGCCTCGATCTCGACCGCCGGGCTCGATGAGAGCCAGCTGCTCGAGACTCGCGGCTGGTGAACCAAAAGGAA
This sequence comes from uncultured Gaiellales bacterium, assembly GCA_964636655.1. GTDB lineage: Bacteria > Actinomycetota > Thermoleophilia > Gaiellales > Gaiellaceae > Fen-549. The sequence goes on along the minus strand of CAZWTK010000009.1, from coordinate 29,912 downwards.
GCAACCTCCTTATTCCGACGGCGATGCTCGGGATTAGCGTGGCAAGCGTATAGAGGGTGCTGAATAGCCCGAGGCTCGCGGCTCCTACCAGGCGATCTGGCGCTTCTGCTTGAAGAAGCCACCCGTCGGGCCGCCGTCTGGCAGCGTCGCCGCCCAGACGATCGTCTCGGCGCCCTCCGCGGGTGTCAGCGGCGCGGCTCGGCCGCCCATGTCGGTCTTGACCCAGCCGGGATCGACCGAGTTGACCAGGATGTTCATCCCCTCGAGCTCGTCGGCGAGGACGCGGGTGAGTGCGTTCAGCGCGGTCTTCGAGAGGCGGTACCCCGGCGAGTGCCCGTTCATCTCAGCCAGTTGAGCCATGCCGGTGGCGACGTTGACGATGCGTCCGTAACCGTGACGCTGCATGATCGGCACGATTTGCTGGCAGACGCGGTAAGGGCCGAGCGTGTTCGTCTCGAAGCCGAGGCGAACGAGCTCGGCGGGGACGAGCAGGGCGCTCGTGTCGGGATGGGCGCGGTCGGGCGCAACGGCTGCGTTGTTGACCAGCGCGTCGACCCGCTCGAGCTCGCCGAGACGATCGACGTCCTCTTCGCTGGTGACGTCGAGCTTCAGCGCCTTCGCGTTCAGCCCCTCGTGGCGGAGCGCCTCGGCCGCCTCCTCGCCCTTGACGAGGTCGCGACTGCCGAGCAGCACGGCATATCCGAGGCGCCCGAGCTGGCGGCAGACCTCGAGACCGATACCGCGGTTTCCTCCTGTGACAAGTGCAACCGGCACGAGAAGAAGATTAACCGGGGTATCGGGGGTTCAAACCGGACGCGTCTCTTTGAAGCGCCACTGAGCGCACCCTTCTCCAGAAAACGGTTTTCTAGCAGGAGCTTTTCCCACCGAGTAACGCGTTACGAGCAAAAAGGTGTCCGACACCGTTTTGTATCAAGGGTCGTTTGGAACGAAACTGGGTCGATCTTTCCACACGGCTAGACGGTCTGTCGGGCGGGCGCTGAAACGCGGAATCTAGACTTGGGGATATGGGAGAGCCGCTCAGAATCGGGGTACTGGCCGTGCAGGGCAACTTCCGCGAGCACGTGGCTGTGCTCCAGAGCCTCGGTGTGCAGGCGAGCGAGGTGCGAAAACCGCACCAGCTCGACGGCTTGGACGGACTGATCATCCCCGGCGGCGAGTCCACCACGATCGGCAAGCTCGTGCGCGCTTACGAGCTCGAGCAGGCGATTCTTGCCTTCGACGGCGCCATCTTCGGTACCTGCGCGGGCATGATCCTGCTCGCCCGCGACGCCGTCGACGCCGTGCCCGACCAGCCGCTACTTGGGCTGATCGACATCGTCGTTCGCCGCAACGCCTACGGGCGCCAGGTGCACAGTTTCGAGACCGATCTCGAGCTGCCGGGGGAGACGAAGCCGCTGCGCGCCGTCTTCATTCGGGCGCCGTGGATCGAGAGCGCAGGCGCGGCAGTCGAGATTCTCTCCTCGTACGACGGTAGACCCGTACTGGCCCGCGAAGGTCGTATCCTTGTCGCAGCGTTCCACCCCGAGCTCACCGACGATACGCGCGTCCACGAGCTCTTCTGCGAAGTAGCACGGGAGGCAGCGAGTGTCCGGACATAGCAAGTGGTCGTCGATCAAGCACAAGAAGGGTGCCGCGGACATCAAGCGGGGCAAGCTCTTCTCCAAGCTCTCTCGCGCGATCATCGTTGCGGCCAAGGAGGGCGGCGGCGATCCCGACGGCAATCTCGCGCTCCAGAACGCGATCGAGAAGGCACGCTCCTACTCGATGCCGAAGGACAACATCGAGCGCGCGATCGCCAAGGGCGTCGGCGAGGGCGCGGGCGGGCAGGCCTTCGAGACGGTCGTCTATGAGGGCTACGGGCCCGGAGGCGTGGCGATCATCGCCGAGGCGCTGACCGAAAACCGCAACCGCACCGCCGCGGAGGTGCGCCACACCTTCTCAAAGCACGGCGGCAATCTCGGTACCGACGGCTCGGTGGCCTGGATGTTCGAGCGGCGCGGAGTGGTGTTGGTACCGGCCGACGGGGTCGACGAGGACGCCTTGATGCTGGCCGCGGCCGAGGGCGGCGCCGACGACGTGGCGGGCGACGGCTCCAGCTTCGAGGTCACCAGTGCGCCCGAGGTGCTACGTGAGCTGCGCCAGGCGATCGAGGAGGCGGGCTTTCCGATCGAATCGGCCGAGTTGACGATGCTGCCCAAGACGACCGTCGAGCTGACAGAGGAATCGGCGGCCCGCACGCTGGTCAAGCTGGTAGAAGGGCTGGAGGAGCTCGACGACGTGCAAGAGGTCTACGCCAACTTCGACATCTCCGAGCAGCTACTCGAGGCCGTCGCCTCCTAGCTCGGGCAGGTCGAAATCGCGGTTTCTCGCCGCGGCGCGGGAGTGCTTCGAGGTAGGAATCTTGGTGAAGACGGCTCGAACGGCAAGAAACCAGGCCGCTTCGCTCTTCGTAGAAAGCCGCGTCAGCGCGCCCAAAACGGCCGGACAGCAACCGGTCGCTTCGCGCGGGTTCTGAACTTTCTAAGTTCAGGGTAAGAGCGCGCCTTAACGCCCGCTCTTATGCGACCGAAAGTGGTAGAGAGATGAACAAGCTCCTTAGGAAGCCGTCGCCGGCGATGATCGTAGCCTGCGTCGCGCTTTTCCTGGCGACCACCGGCACGAGCGTCGCCGTGATCAACGCCCTGCCCAGACACAGCGTCGGCACCAAACAGCTCAAGAACTGGTCCGTCGGCAACAAACAGCTCAAGGGCAACTCTGTTGTCTCGGGCAAGGTCAAGAACCATTCGCTCAAGGCGGTGGATTTCGCCGACGGCGAGCTTCCCGCGGGGCCTCAGGGCGCCACTGGCGCGGCCGGCGCGACCAACATCCTCAAGCGCACCGCCAAGGGCGGCTACGGTACCGTTTTTTCGAAGGTAACCGCGCAGTGCAACTCGGGCGAGGTTGCGACCGGCGGTGGAGCCGATTGGGATTCGAGCACCAGCGACGGGTGGCCGGTTGTGACCTACAGCGTTCCAAACCCGTATAGCGCGACCGCCACACCGACCGGGTGGGCGGTCGAGATCGACAACTTCTCAGGGAGCGGTGGCGTCCAAGCGATTGCCTGGGTTCTCTGCTCTTCGCCGTAACTAGAGAAGAGAACGAGGATGAAACGGCAAGAGAAGTTCACACTTCCCGGCGGCGCCAACCGCTGGAGGTTGCCGGCGAGAACGCCATGGGATTTTCCTCGTCCTTCGTCGACGCGTCGTAGGCTCACCGCTCTCGTCTCTAGCACGGCACTGGCACTCGCCCTGGGCGCACTACTCAGTGGAGCCGCTGCCTCGGCCACGCCCTCGTCGCCGGTGGACGAGTCTACGGTCCCTCATTACTTTGGGCCGTACCCGAACTGGGCGAACAGCCCGCTCGCGGTACCGGACGCCAACGTCGCGATCACCGGTGACGGCACCGGCGCCAAGGCGGAGGCGAAGATCGGTAAGGACGGTTCCATCGCAGGCATCACAGTGACCAACCCAGGGCACGGCTATACGAGCGCGGACATCTCCATCACCGGATCCGGGACCGGCGCGGCTGCGACGGCGCACATCGTCAATAGAGGGAGTGTCGTCGACATCGCGGTACGCAAAGCGGGATCCGGTTACACAAACCCGGTTGTGAGGTTCAGAAACATTCCGAGGTTCGGACGTGGCGATACCGGTAGCGGCGCTACGGCGACCGCTTTCGGCGAAGTCGACAAGCTCACTCTGACCGATAGTGGAAACGGTTACACGTCCCCAACGGTGAACTTCGACCTGCCGAACGACTCGGACGGCATCCAGGCCACAGGCCATGTGACCAAGGATTCCAACGGCGCGATCACGTCCATAGTCCTCGACAATCATGGCTCCGGCTACTCGACCGCGCCCGGGGTCAAGATCATCGACGGTACGCAGTTCGCTCCCGCCACCCACGACCCGGCGACATTCAAAGAAGCGAGCGCGACGGCGACCCTGTCGATTTCCTCCGTCACCCTCAAAACGTTCGGCCTTGGCTACACGCGACCGCCGGCCATGATCGTCACGGATCGGACCGGTAGAAAGGGGACGGGCAGAGGATCGTCAGTTGCCGCATCGATCAACGACGGCTCGATCACCTCGATCAACGTCACGCACCCGGGCTCCGGCTACATCTCACCGGGTGGAATCCGCAAGTTCGTCGATACGTTGCCGGGCCTCACCGCCGCAGGCGTGAACGATCTCGGACAGTACCTGCCGGTGGCGGAAGCCGACCAGAGCACGTTCTCGAACACGGACTACTACGTGATCGCGCTCGTTCAGCACAGAGAGCAGATGCACTCCGATCTGCCCCCGACGCTGCTGCGCGAGTACGTTCAACTCTCGACCAGCGTCGTTCCGGGCAAGCACGTTGCGCTGCAGACAGACCTCCTAAACGGTACTTCGGTCGCAACAACAATGCCCGACGGCTCTCAGGCGTACGGGGTAGACGACCCACACTTCCTTGGGCCGGTAATCATGGCGCAGAAAGACCGCGCGGTGAGGATCGTGTTCTACAACCTCCTGCCCAAGGGCAGCGACGGCGACCTGTTCCTCCCGACCGACTCCACCATCATGGGCTCGGGCCCGGGGCCGGCGAGCATGTCGGCGCCGACCGACTCGGGATCCGTCCTGGATGAGGTTCGCAACCCCGTCTGCACCCAGTACCCGAAGAGCGACTCGTGCTTCAAGGACAACCGAGCCATTGTGCACCTCCACGGTGGCATCACCCCATGGATAAGCGACGGTACGCCGCACCAGTGGATCACGCCTGCCGACGAGAGCACGCCGTGGCCCCAGGGCGTCGCCGTGCAGAACGTTCCCGACATGGTTGGCGCCGGTAGGCCCGCCGGCGTGCCGGACTGCTCGTCTTCGACCGACGGCTGTCAAACGTTCTACTACACGAACCAGCAGAGCGCGCGGCTGATGTTCTACCACGACCACGCGTGGGGCATCACCCGCCTCAACGTGTACGCAGGTGGGGCCGCCGGATACATAATCCAGGATCCGACCGAGAAGAAGCTGGTCGACAACGGAACCATCCCTTCCGACCAGATCCCGCTGGTCATACAGGACCGGACCTTCGTGCCGGAGTCCTCCCAGCTCGCTACGCAGGACCCAACCTGGGATTCCAGCCGCTGGGGAGGCTACGGCAACCTGTGGTACCACCACGTCTACATGCCGGCCCAGAACCCCGCCGATCCGAGCGGCTTGAGCACGTTCGGGCGTTGGTTCTACGGGCCCTGGTTCTGGCCTCCCGCAACGGATGTGCCGTACGGGCCAATCGACAACCCCTACTACAACAAGGATCCGGCGACGAACTTCACCACGGACCTCGCAACGCCGTGCAGCCTTGACGATCCGTCGACCTGGCAGTACCAGACCGCCCCATACTGCGAGCCGCCGAAGATTCCGGGCACACCTAATATCTCGGCGGGTATGGAGCAGTTCAACGACACCCCGTTCGTGAACGGAACGGCGTACCCAACCACGACGGTTGATCCGAAGTCCTATCGCTTCAGGATCCTGAACGCGGCCAACGACCGCTCCTGGAACCTGCAGTGGTATGTCGCGGACAACACGGGAACCGAGGTCGCACTCAAGCCTGCTGAGCTCGCGGCGGCTCAGACCGACCCGAACGTGGTCCCAACGCCCGATACGACCCGGAGCCCGGAGGGTCCGAACTGGATCCAAATAGGGAGCGAGGGTGGGTTCCTGCCGGCCCCGGTGGTCGTCCCGAACCAGCCCACCACCTGGATCACCGACCCGACCAGGTTCGATGTCGGCAACGTGGACAAGCATGCGCTGCTCGTTGCTCCGGCCGAGCGGGCCGACGCGATCGTCGACTTCTCGAAGTTCGCGGGCAAGACGCTGATCCTGTACAACGACGCGCCGGCTGCATACCCGGGCAGGATCGCCTGCTACGACTACTACACGGGCGGCCCCGACCTCTCACCGGCGTGCGCGCCGAGCACGCTGCCCGGATACGGGCCGAACACCCGCACGATCATGCAGGTGAAGGTCTCGAACAATACTGCGGCTCCGACGTTCGACCTGTCCACGCTTCAGGCGGCGTTTGCTCACCATGCCGACGGCTCGGGCGTGTTCGAGGAAGGCCAGCACCCGATCATCGTCGGGCAAGCGGCCTACAACTCTGCCTACGGCACCAGCTTCGCAGACAGTGGCGACTGCACCAACCCGAGCTCGACCATCAAGTGCGACGGGTTCGCCCGAATCGCGCAGCAGGGTGGAGACCCGTTCACGTTCGACACGCTACTCGGACCGAAGCTGTCGATCCCGCTGAAGCCGAAGGCGCTTCACGACGAGACGAACTCGGCCAACTTCGACGAGTACGGGAGGATGACGGCGAACATGGGCGTCGAGGCCGTCCCGGCCACGCCGGCGGGTCAAAACATCATCCTGTACCCGTATACGTTCCCCGGAACAGAGGTGATAGACGCCAGCAACCTCACGGTCGGCGACACGAACGTGACGCCGATCTCTTCGGCCGACGACGGGACGCAGATCTGGAAGATCACGCACAACGGGGTGGACACCCATCCGATCCACTTCCACCTCTACGACGTGCAGGTCCTGAACCGGGTCACCTGGGACAACATCATCATCCCGCCCGACCCGACTGAGCTGGGCTGGAAGGACACAGTCAGGGTGAGCCCGCTCGAGGACACGATAGTGGCCCTGCGGCCGGTGATCCCGAGTCTGCCCTGGGAGATCCCGAACTCGATCAGAGAGCTGAACCCGATGATGATGGACGGAGTAGAACTCCCAACCTCGGTTCGTGGCCTCGCCACCGATCCGAGCGGCAATCCGATCACCGTCACCAACCACCTCGTCAACTTTGGCTGGGAGTACGTCTGGCACTGCCACATCCTGAGCCACGAGGAGATGGACATGATGAGGCCGCAGGAGGTGGCGGTTCCGCCGATACAGCCCGGCACACTCGCGTTCGACACCGGCACCACGACGCTGTCCTGGGTGGACAACTCGATCGCCGACACCGCCTACGTTGTCCAGAAGCAGGTGGGCGGAGCCGGGCCGTGGACCGACCTGACGACGATCCAGACGGATCTGACCGCGCCCAACACCACCGGGCCGATGAGCTATGTAGACGCGACCTTCGCCTCCGATGACGCTTACAGAGTGGTCGCGCAGAACACGGTCGGCGACGTAACGGACTACGGCGCAGGTACGACCGGCTTCCCGACTGTGACCGCGCAGTCGATCTCGACCGTGCTGACACCGTAAGGCTGGTCGGTTTGAAGCGATAGGTACCGAGTAGCCGGGGACCTTCGACCCCCGGCTACTCGCGATATCTCGAGCAGCCGATAGAAGTGCGATCGGCCAATTCGTCGCCGGGAGTATGGCGGCTCGGTGCTGTCACCCCCGTCTCAGGGCGACGCATCTATCACTGCCCGACCGGCATGCTCAAGGCGACGCTTCGGAGGCACGCTCATCGAGTAGCGAGCACTCGAATCAGGAAGGGATCGAAGCCGAGTCGGCTTCAGCGACGCGCGACTTCCGGCCGAGTGATTTTCGACACCGATCGTCTATGCGCGAACAGCAAGAAGTGGACCAGATCTCCGACTTGTACTAAGGTGAGGAAAGCGCTTGCGGTTAAGGGTGGGCCCTGACGCTGGGGGGTGTCGGGCCCGCCCCCTTTTTTTCCTGAGGACGTTTCTCCCTTTTTAGGGATGGCGAGTCTCCTGTAGCGGTGGAGAATGACAACAGGGGAGGCCGACTCGAGGGGGAATCTCTATGTCGCATTTCGCGCAGGCGTTGCTCGCCGCCACCGCCGCAGCGTTGATCCTGGCGACCGGAGCCTCGTCGAGGCCGATGGAGAGCGCCTCCGACTCGCCGGCCCTGATAGCTCCTGCGCCGGGTTACTCCGTTACAGGAGGCACTCCGATCGTGTTTCAGGTCCGGACGTTCCCCGGCGATGCTCTCGTACTCCACGTTTCCCGCTCGCCGTCCAGATCGTCTTGTGGTGTGATCGGTAACGATGTCGCAGGCAAGATCTTCAGCTCGACCTCCGACGCCGCCGTCTACCAGGCTGCGCCGACGTATTCCGTCGGTGGATGGATGGACACGCCCGGCACCTACTACTGGCAGGCATACCGAAATGTCTACGACAACGGTTCCGACGGTTGTATCGAGTCGGAGGTGCGCAGTCTCACGATCAAGCCCGGCCCTCGCCTGACTCCTCCGGCGCTAGTTGCGCCTGCGCCGGGTCAGAACATCGTCGTGGGAGCGGGCGTTTCCTTCCGGATTCGAACTCATTCGGGCGACAGATCCCTCCGCTTGCGTGTCTCGCGCTCGCAGACGGCGGATTCCTGCGGGAAGATCGGCGCCGACGTCGCCAGCGAGAGCTTCGGGGCGACCTCCGACCCGCCGGTCTTCGAGGCGACGCCGCTGCACACTGTGGGCGATTGGATGGACACGCCCGGCACCTACTACTGGCAGGCCTATCGGGCGGAGTACGGCGCCGGCGCCGACGGTTGTGTCGAGTCCGAGATTCGCTCGTTCACGATCAAGAATCCGCCGCCGCGGAAGCTGGCGGCGGCAAGGCTCGAAGGTGCTTTCAAGATCAAGCTCACCATTCGTACGATCAGGGGGATCAGGAATATCAAGCGCGGGCGAACCTATATCGAGGGCTGGACCTTCACGCCTCGCTGTGCCAACGGCTCTTGCCGCACGACCGCCAGAGCCTCCGCGCGCTACTCAACCCTCGGCAGTTGGACGCTTGTCCTCAGGCGCAGCGGCGCCCGCTACAAGAAAGGCCGGCCAACCATGCTGCTGCGCTGCCTCTCCACAGCGGTTAGCGGCCCCCTGAACATCAAGCTGCGCGTGACCAAGGCCGCCTGGGTCGACAAGGAGTGGCGAGCCACCCATATCAGGGGTAATCTCCGGCACTCGGTCAGAGCTACGGCGTCCCACGGATACCACTGCAAGGCGGCAACGATCAAAGCCACCCTGCGGGGCTCGCTCTTGGAGTAGCGTGAGGTCGCAGTCGGCGGGCTCGGGCCGCTCCGGAAACGGTCGATCTTGCCGGCTCCGGCGGCGAGTGCCCTGTTCGCCCGGCACCGAACCACGTCCGATCGGCTACCTACAGTCTCGTCGTGAAAGTTCTCGGTATCGATCCTGGCACGGCTGCATGCGGGTACGGCATCGTCCAAGGAAACGCAAACCGCCTTCAGGCCCTCGACCACGGCTGGTGGCGGACGTCGCCCGGCACTCGGTTGGAGCTTCGCTTGCGGACTCTGTTCGAAGGAGTGAGCGAGTTGATTGTCCGCGAGCGGCCCGATGCCGTTGCGCTCGAAGAGTCCTACGTCGGCGCCGACGCCCGCATCGCGCTCTCTGTCGGGCAGGCGCGCGGCGCCGTTCTCGTCGCCGCCGCGTTGGCCGGCATTGAGTGCTTCGAGTATGCGCCGGCACGAGTCAAGCAGGCGACCTGCGGCCACGGGCGTGCCGACAAGGCTCAGATGCAACGGATGGTGAAAGCGATCCTGCGTTTGAAGGAGATCCCGACGCCCGATCATGCCGCCGACGCGCTGGCCGTGGCGATCTGTCATGCGCTGGCGCCGCCACTCGAGAGGCTGGCGGGATGATCGCGCGGCTGCGCGGAAAGCCGGTCGGGCGCGGGGTGGAGGGCCTGATCCTGGACGTCAACGGGGTCGGCTACCTCGTACACGCGACACCGCGCGCCCTGGCTAAATCGAGTGGCGCCGAGTTGACGGTCGAGACCTACCTGCACGTGCGCGAGGATGCGCTCTCGCTCTACGGCTTCGCCGACGGCGAGGAGCGAGAGCTCTTCGTCCAGCTCCTCTCGGTCTCGGGGATCGGGCCCAAGGTGGCTCTGGCGATAGTCTCGGGCTCGACGCCGGCCGAGCTCAGGCGCGCGATTGCGAGAGAAGACACAGCCCGCTTCCAGGCCATCCCGGGCATCGGCAAGAAGACGGCTCAGCGTGTCGTGTTGGAGCTGAAAGAGAAGCTGGCCGGAAGCGAGCCGGCGGCGTACGGCGATGCCGGCTCCGACAAGCATCTGGTCGCGCGCGAGGCGCTGATCGAGCTCGGCTATTCGCTCGTCGAGGCCGAGCAGGCACTTGCCCGGATCGATCCCGAGTTGCCACCCGAAGAACGTGTGCGCCTGGCACTGAGAGCGGCGTGAGATGAGCGAGACCTTCCTAACCCCCACGATCAAGCCCGAAGACGACGACATCGAGCGCTCGCTGCGTCCGCGCAACCTGGGCGAGTTCGTCGGCCAGGAGCGGATCAAGGAGCCGCTGGCGATCTCGCTCCAAGCGGCGCAGAAGAGGGAGGAGGCGCTCGACCACGTCCTGCTGGTCGGCCCGCCGGGGCTCGGTAAGACTTCGCTCGCCTTCATCTTGCGTGAGGAGCTCGGCGTCGGCATCCGCTGCATCGCCGGCCCGGCGCTCGAGCGCAAGGGTGACATGGCGGCGATCCTGACCAGCCTGGAAGCACGCGACATCCTTTTCATCGACGAGATCCACCGCCTCAACCACGCGGTCGAAGAGATCCTCTACCCGGCGCTCGAAGACTTTCGCCTCGACATCGTCGTCGGTCAGGGGCCCGCGGCCCGCACGCTGACACTCGACCTGCCGCACTTCACCCTGGTTGGCGCGACCACGCGCACCGGGCTGCTCACGACGCCGCTGCGCGACCGTTTCGGCATGACCTTCAGGCTCGACTACTACGGCGTGGACGATCTGGCCACGATCGTTCGCCGCTCGGCTCACATCCTTGCTGTCGAGATCGAGCCCGAAGCGGCATCGGAGATCGCGGCCCGCTCGCGTGGTACGCCGCGCATTGCCAACCGCATCCTGCGCCGCGTTCGTGACGTGGCCGAGGTGCGCCATCAGGGAGTTGTCACCACGGCGATTGCGCGCGAAGCGCTGGAGCTCCTAGAGGTGGACGAAGCCGGTCTAGAGCACACCGACCGCGAGCTACTACGGGCAATCGTCGATCGCTTCGACGGCGGGCCGGTCGGGCTCTCGACGCTGGCGGTCGCACTCGGCGAGGAGCCCGACACGATCGAGGACGTCTACGAGCCGTACCTGCTGCAGCTCGGCTTCATCCAGCGCACGAACCGCGGCCGCATCGTCACCAAGTCGGGGCGCGCGCACCTCGGCGCTTCGGCCCAGGCCGACGACGTGAGTCTGTTTTAGCCGCGCTCAGGCGCGATAGCGCAGCGCGTGCCAGGAGGGCACGGGCGCCAGCTCGAGCAGCGTTCGGTCGCCGTCGGGGTCGTGGTAGCCGAACTCGGCCTGGTCGTCGTCCCAGGCGACCTCGAGCAGACCCTGCTTGACGCGGTGGTCGAGCCAGGCGCCGCGAAAAACTAGCTTGCGCAGCCAGTAGACGAGCGACTCTCCGCTCACGAGCGAGATCTCCTCCCAGTTCTCGACCAAATAGCGACCGAGGTCGCTGCGTGGCTTGGAGATCTGCCCGATCGGGCTGGCCACCAACTCGACCAGGTCGGCCGTCTCGTCGCCTCCGAGATCGTTCCCGCCCACGAGCTCCAGGCGCACCGCGGCCGCGGTCACACGCTCCTCGAAATCGCTACTGCTGAAGGCGAAGCGGTAGTCGAGGAACTCGACGACGTAGTCGCTACCGGAGCGGTAATTGGGCTGCCGTGCCACTTGGCCAGGATAGCCCTTGGGCCGGTTTCTGAAAGGAGGCTAAGACTTCTCGCGGTCTTTAGGGCTTCTTTACCGACGGCTTCTACGGTGATGAACGAGCAGACGTAGATACGGCGTGACTTGAAGTACAGATCCCCATAGAAACTGAGAGCACGACTTACCGTACAACCTCCGAAACGGAACAACAGACCGGACGGAGCCTAACCCGGAGGGCTCCGTCCGGTTTTTGCATTGCTCCTTTTTATTTACGCGCGCGAGCGACGTCGAGCGACCGGTAGTGGCGGGCGGTGCTCGGGCCCGGCGCTGTCTGTCCGGTCGGCGGCCTAGCGTTCTCTTCCCATGCAAGAAGGCAGTTGGACGATCGAGCCGGCCGATTCGCACGAGCTGCGAAGGCTGGCACACGAGCTCGAGCTGAGCGAGCTGACCGCCTCGGTGCTCGTTCGCCGAGGCTTTGCCGAGCCCGAGCGAGCACGTGTGTTTCTCGCCGCCGAGGCGCCCGGGCACGATCCCTTCGCGCTGGGCGACATGGCCCGGGCCGTGCAGCGAATTCGAGCCGCGGTGACAGCGGGCGAGAAGATCTGCATACACGGCGACTACGACGTCGACGGGGTCGCGGCGACCGCGCTCGCCGTACAGCTGCTTCGGGAACTCGGCGCCGTGGTGAGCTGGGCGTTGCCGAGCCGCTTCGACGAAGGCTACGGGCTGACTCCGGGAATGCTCGAGCGGCTCGCCGGCGACGGCTGCGCGCTCGTGCTCACGGTCGACTGCGGCATCACAGCGATCGATGAGGTGGCCGGGGCCAAAGAGCTGGGGCTGGACGTAATCGTCACCGACCATCACCGGCCGGGAGAGCGGCTGCCCGATTGCCCGATCGTGGCGCCGCGTCCGTCGAGCTATCCCTTTTCCGGGCTTTGCGGCACCGGCGTCGTCTACAAGCTGGGCGAGGCGTTACTCGGTGCCGACTCGGAGTTCCTGCGCGACCAGCTGGATCTCGTCTGCCTCGCCACGGTCGCCGACGTCGTGCCGCTCGTCGACGAGAACCGCTGGCTCGTGGCGGCCGGGCTGGGACGGCTCGGTCGTACTACCAGGCCGGGCTTGCGCGCGCTCATGCGCACGGCGGGCGTCGATGCGGCGACGATCGATACGGGCAAGATCGCCTTTCGCCTGGCGCCGCGCATCAACGCCGCCGGCCGGCTCGGTCATCCGGATCTGGCGCTCGAGCTCCTGCTCGGCGACGACGAGGAGGAGGCAACCCGGCAGGCGCGGAAGCTCGAGGAACTGAACCGCGAGCGCCAGGTGATTGAGGACGGGATCCTGAGCGACGCCGTCCAACAGGTCGAAGCCTGGCCCGAGCAGAGACAACGCAGACGCGCCTACGTGATCGCCGGCGAGGACTGGAACGAGGGCGTGATCGGCATCGTCGCCTCGCGACTGGTCGAGCGCTTCGCGCGCCCGGTGGTGCTCGTCGCCGGCGCGGACGGCGACTGGAAGGGATCGGGGCGCTCGATTCCGGCCTTCGACCTGCACGGCGGCGTCGTCGCCTGCTCCAGCCTGCTCGAGCGCTTCGGCGGCCACCGCGCGGCTGCCGGCTTCTCGATTCGGCCCGAGAAGCTCGAGGAGTTCAAAGAGGCCTTCACCGTCTATGCCGACGAGGCGCTCTCCGACAACGATCTTGTGGCGCTGACGAAGGTCGATGCGATCGTGCCGCCGCAGACCAAGCTGACGCTCGAGCTCTGCCAGGAGCTTGCGCGGCTGGCGCCCTTCGGGCTCGGCAATCCCGGCGTGACGCTGCTCGCGCCGGGCTGCGAGCTGACCGATCTGGCCGTCTGCGGCGAGGGTAAGCATCTCCGCTTTCGCGTTCGCCTCGAAGGCTGCGACGCGGGCGGCGCGATCGCCTTCGGAATGGGAGCGCAGCTTGACCGCTTCCGGCGCGAGGGCCGCTACGACCTCGTTTTCAGGCTGGAGGAGAACCGCTGGAACGGAACCGTCTCCCCGCAGCTGGTCGTACGGCGGATCTTCGACCAGGCGCCGCACTACGAGGAGCTGCGCGACCGACTCGTCGCCGACTGGCGCGCCGGCGAGGAGAGCTGGGACGAGCGGACGCGCACGATCTTCGCCGAGGCGGGCCTGCTGGAAGAGGGTGCCGGCCGCCGCAACCTGCTCGAATCGGAGACCTTCCGGGCGCTGCTTCTCGAAGGCGAGCCGGCCGTAGCCGCCACCTAGAGAACTCGGGCCTGGCTCTTGCGGAGATCGAGAGCCAGCTCGAGCTCGTCGCGGATCGGGATGTCGTCGCAGCCGAGCTCAGGGATCTCGGGCTTGATCCGGCGCGATTTCTCGACTGCGCCTTTGCGCAGCGCGGTGAGAACGAAACCGCGGCGCTGGTAGAAGCCGAGCGCGCGGACGTTGTCGTTGGTCGTGACGACCGAGAGCCGGCGGCACTCCTGCCTCCAGGCCGCATTCGCCACGGCCGCGACGAGCGCCGAGCCGATGCCGACTCCTTCCTGAACGCTGTCGAGCGTAATCAGCTCGCTCTCGGCGCCTCGAGTCTCGTAGGTGGCAAGGCCTACACGCTCTCCCTCGAGCTCGGCCACGAAGCCCTCGAGCAGGCTCGCATCTCGCGCCTTGCCCCGATTGACCACGACCTCGCTACCCCAGCGCTCGCGCATCAGTTCGAGCGCCCACGATCGGTCTTCCGGTTCGAATGTGCGCACCGAGACCCTCATGCGACTCGATCTTACAAGCGCCCCCGCCGCGTTACACCAAGCCGGGAGAGCTTCTCTTTCGCTATGGCGCTGTCACTACTCGGGCTCGGACGGGCCCCTGTAGGTGACGATGTGAACGCGTTCGAGCGTCATCAGGCCTTCGCCGATCATCTCGTCCAAAACGGGGATGATCTCTTCGACTCGCGCGGCCTGATCGACGATCTCGATCAGAACCGGCAGATCCTCGGACAGGCGCAGGATCCTAGACGTGTGAATACGCGAATGAGCGCCGAAGCCCTCCAGCCCGCGCAGGACGGTCGCCCCGGCCATCCCAGCCGCACGTACGCGTTCGACTATCGCCTGGTAGAGAGGCTTGCCGTGCCAGGTGTCGGACTCGCCGATGAAGATGCGCAGCAGCAGGCCTTCACCCTCGAGCTTCACGTGAGCGTCCTCGCAAGCACGATGCCAGCGTATACGGCGACCAGGCCCGTGGCGATACTTCCGGCCAGATTGATCAGCGCGAGCGCGTAGGCGCCGTCCTCGAGCAGGCGATAGCTCTCGAGCGAGAGCGTCGAGAAGGTCGTGTAGGAGCCGAGGAAGCCGATCAGAATCGCGGTGCGCAGAGCGGGGGAGACGGATGTCTCTTCGAACAGGACGAAGAGGAAGCCGATGGCCAGCGAGCCGCTGATGTTGATTGCGAATGTCTCCCAGGGGAAGGCGCCGGTGCTCGACTCGGCGATCAGCTTTCCCAGCCCGTACCGGGAGAGACCCCCGGCAGCGCTGGCCACGGCCACGGCGATGAGTGTCGACAAGCGTGAAGCCCTTTCCTCACAGGAGCCATCAGCCGGCCGGCGGTTGAAGGCGAGCTCCATCGCCCCGGGCGCGCGTGGCGCCGAGCGCGGATTATACGGACCGGCGCTGTCTTTGGCGTCGGGATGGCGAGGTCTCGGCGAGCTCAGCCTTACGCGATTTACAGGCGGCAGCGCTCGTGCCGACAATACACTGTGAAGATGAGTGTTCTTGATGCACTTCAGCGGCACGACGACCTCGTCGAGGAGCTACTCGCCGAGATCGCGTCCTACAACCCGGACGTCGATCGGGATCTGATCCGCCGCGCCTTCGAGTACTCCGCCAAGGCGCATGACGGTCAGCAGCGTCGCTCGGGCGAGGAGTTCATCAACCACCCCTTCGGTGTCGCCAAGATCTGCGCCGAGCTCCGGCTCGACGAGCAGACAGTCGCCGCCGCACTGCTGCACGACGTGGTCGAGGATACCGGTGTCTCGGTCGCCGAGCTCAGAGAGGAGTTCGGCGAGGAGATCGCGCGCCTGGTCGAGGGCGTCACCAAGCTGACCCGGATCCAGTTCCAGAGCCGCGAGCAGGCCCAGGCCGAGAACTACCGCAAGATGATCGTGGCGATGGCGAGCGACATGCGCGTCATCCTGATCAAGCTCGCCGATCGCCTGCACAACATGCGCACGATCGAGTACCTGGGCAAGCAGAAGCAGGTGCAGAAGGCGCGCGAGACGCTGGAGGTCTACGCGCCTCTCGCTCACCGTCTCGGTATCCACACGCTCAAGTGGGAGCTAGAGGATCTCGCCTTCCAGGTGCTGCATCCCCGCAAGTACTCCGAGATCAAGGCAATGGTCAGCGAGCAGCGCTCCGACCGGGAGGCGCACGTGCGCGAGGCGGCCGCCCTGCTCAAGGCCGAGCTCGACAAGCTCGACATTCCGGCGGACATCTCCGGGCGGGCGAAGCACTTCTACTCCATCTACGACAAGATGGCCCGCAAGGGCAAGGAGTTCAACGAGATCTACGACCTGACGGCGATGCGGGTGATCGTCGAGCGGAAGGAAGAGGAGGGCACCCGCGACTGCTACGGAGCTCTCGGCTTGATTCACTCGCTCTGGAAACCGATGCCCGGGCGCTTCAAGGACTACGTCGCCATGGCCAAGGCGAACCGTTACCGCTCGCTGCACACGACTGTGATCGGGCCAGAGGGTAGGCCGCTCGAGATCCAGGTCAGGACGCGCGAGATGCACGAGGAGGCGGAGCTCGGCATCGCCGCCCACTGGCTCTACAAGCGCCAGCGCTCGGCCAAGCTGCAGGAGGAGGAGTGGCTGGCCTGGGTCAAGCAACTCGTAGATTCGCACGCCAGCCCGGGGGGCACCGACACCGGCGAGTTCATGCGCACCTTCCGCAGCGACCTCTTCGTCGACGAGGTCTATGTGTTCACGCCCAAGGGCGAGGTGAAGACGCTGCCGGCCGGTTCGACACCGATCGACTTCGCCTACGCGGTGCACACCGATATCGGCCACCGCACCGTCGGCGCCAAGGTCAACGGACGCATCGTGCCGCTGCACTACCGCTTGGCCAACGGCGACTTCGTCGAGATTCTCACCTCGCGCTCGCCGCGCGGGCCTTCGCGTGACTGGCTCTCGCTGGCCGTCTCCTCGCGTGCACGTAACAAGATCCGTCACTGGCTCAGCTCGCAGACCCGCGGTGAGACCGAGCAGAAGGGGCGCGATTCGCTAGAGCACGCGCTCAAGGCGCAGAACCTTCCCTACCGCCGGTTGGCGGGCTCGTCTGTGCTGGCACAGGTCATCCGCGAGATGGGTTTCAAGAAGGCCGACGACTTCTACCAGGCGCTCGGCTCGGGCAAGGTGCCGTCCAGCCAGGTGGTCAACAAGGTCATCCAGCGGCTCAAGATCGACGAGGCGGTTCCCGAGCAGACGCTGCCGGAGCGGAAGTCGCGCACGAGAAGGGCGACCGCCTCCGACAACCTCGGCATCCGCGTGCAGGGGGTGGAGGACCCGAGCGTGCTCCTACGCCTGGCCAAATGCTGCAACCCGGTACCGGGCGACAAGATAGTCGGCTACATCTCGATGGGCAAGGGCATAACCATCCACCGCGACGACTGCCCGAACGTAAAGGCGCTCCGCCGCAACCCCGAGCGTTTCACCCGAGTGGACTGGGACGGCGGAACGACCCAGTGCTTCCGCGTCCAGATCGCCGTCTCGGCCTGGGACCGCCAGCGCCTGCTCGAGGACGTGGCTCGCACCTTCGCCGAGCACGGAGCCAACATCGTCTCCTACGGTGGCTCGGTCGAGGATCAGCTGGCGAAGAACTGGTACACGGCCGAGCTCGGTGACGTGAAGGCGCTGAAGACCTTGCTGAATGCGCTCAGGAACGTGGACGCGGTCTTCGACGTGTACCGCGTTACGCCGTCCTGAGCGGCATCGCAGCCCGATAATCTGCCGCGGCTCAGCCCGACGTGCTTAGACGGCGCAGGCCGATCAGCGCCGGCAGCACCGGCAACCAGGCGTTGAAGACGCGGTAGGCGAACACGGCGAGCAGCGCCGGCGCCAGGGCTATTCCCGTCCAGTTCAGCGCGAAGGGCAGGAAGGCGTCGGCGGCGCCCGCGCCCGCGAGCGGTAGCGTGCGGCGGGTCAGCGCGTAGCCCGTGGCGAATCCGATCACCAGCGCCGGTATCGAGGGCGAATCGCCGAAGGCGTTCAGCGTCGCCCAAAGCATGAAGATCTCCGAAAACCAGTAGACGGCCATGCCTAGCATCGCGGCGACGCCGCGGTTCAGGCTGTCGACGGCGACCCTGGGTAGCAGGGCGAGGCTGTCGAGTGCTTCGGCGACGAACGGGCGTCTAGAGCGGATTGTCGTCAACCGCGGATACAGATAGAGAGCCGCGAGCGCCGCCGCCAGGAAGCCGGCCGGGACGCCGATCGCCCAGGGCCAGGTGAGCGCGCCGTGCAGCCTGCCATGCGCGATCAGGTAGATCGCGCAGACGCAGGCGGCGGGCGCGAGCAACACGTACTCGAGCGCCCCCAGCGCCAGCACGCGCACGCGCGCCTCCCGGGCATCGGAGCCCGCTTCCTGCAGTTTCTTCACGTCGTGAGCGAAGCCGCCGCGCATGATGAAGATGCCGAAGCCGCTCGAGACGAGGGCAACCCAATCGAGGCGGGGCAGCTCCAATCCTCCGTCCGCTCGCACAACCTCGCGGTAGGCGAAGGTGTAGCCGGCGTAGGCCAGAGCCTCGGCGGCGACGGCGGGTAGGAGCCAGATCCAGTTAAGGTCGGCAAGCCGGTGCCCGACATGCGCGAAGCCGGCCACCCAGGCGATGGAGAGGCTCGCCGCGAGAGCGAGGATAAAGCCGGCGAGGATCGGGAGCGCGATTTCGTAAAGGAAGAGCGACTTCCTGCGTGCTCCGTCCGCCGGACATTCCCGGCGCTCGATCCCGGCGACAGGTACCCGCCCCACAGTGAGATCGTATTCCGCAACGGGCGCCGAGGGAACGTGCCTCGGCGCTCTAGCCGGAGTTTCGCCCGCTGAAGGCGGTGGCGATCCCGAGTCCCACTAGCACGCCGCCCGATCCGAAGCGAGACAGCTCTTGCAACCGGCGGCTGCGCCGGAAGCGGTTCCCGGCGCCGCCGGCGAGCAGCGCGTAGAGGCCGTCGCTAATCGTTGCGAGCACGAGAAAGAGCAGTCCGAGAGTCACGATTTGGAACGCGGCGAAACCGTGCCCGGGGCGTACGAACTGGGGCAGGAAGGCAAGGAAGAAGAGAGCCGTCTTCGGGTTGAGCACATTCACGACGACGCCCTGGAGGAAGAGCGGGCGGAGTCCGGGCGCTTCGTCGGTGACTGCGGTCTCCGCCTCGGAGCGGCGCACGAGGCGAACGAGTCCGAGCCCGACGAGGTAGGCCGCTCCCGCGTACTTGACCAGCGCGAACGCGCTCGCCGAGGAGGCGAGCAGAGCCGACAGTCCGATCGCCGCCGCGGCGACGTGAAAGAGCCCGCCTGTTTCGATTCCCAACACCGAGACGAGCCCGGCCCGGCGCCCGCGCGCAACCGACTGGCTGACGACGTAGAGAACGGCCGGCCCGGGAACGGCCAGCAGTGCCAGCGCAGCGAGCGAGAAGAGCGCGTAGGTCGAAGCCGACGGCATGCCCGAAACCTAGGAGCGGATGATCTCGAGCACCTCGCCGCGCTTATTCTCCATCAGATCTGGAGAGAGCGCCTCGAGGTTGAGCCGGAGCAGCGGCTCGGTGTTGGAGGGGCGCACGTTGAAGTGCCAGTCGTTCGCGTCCACCGAAAGCCCGTCCAGGTGCGTGACCTTGCCCTGCGTCGAGAAGTGCCTCTCCAGCTCCTCCAGTTTCGCCGCGACGTCCGAGACGCGGGTGTTGATCTCGCCGGTGATGAAGTAGCGCTCGCGGTAGGGGCGCAGGATCTCCGAGAGCGCCTTCTCATGCTTCGAGACGTACTCCAGCATCAGCAGCGCCGGGATGATTCCCGAGTCGGCTCTGGAGAAGTCGCGGAAGTAGTAGTGGCCCGAGACCTCGCCGCCGAAGACGGCGCCGGTTTCGCGCATGCGGTGCTTGATGAAGGCGTGGCCGACGCGGTTCATCAGCGCCGTGCCGCCGGCCTGCTCGATCGTGTGCGGAACGGCCCAGCTGGCGCGAACGTCGTAGATGATCTTGGCACCGGGCTCCTTGACCAGGAAAGTCTCGGCGAAGAGCGCGGTGACGAAGTCGCCGGGCACGAACTCGCCCGTCTCGTCGACGAAAAAACAGCGATCGGCGTCGCCATCGAAGGCGATGCCGAGGGCAGCCTTCTCCTCCTTGACCTTGGCCACGACGAACTCGCGGTTCTCGGGCAGAAGCGGGTTCGGCTCGTGGTTCGGGAAGCTTCCGTCGGGCTCGAAGTAGCAGCGCACGGCGTCGATCTGTGGCAGGCGCTCGAGCACCGGCTCGAGCATCCGCCCGCCCATGCCGTTGGCCGCATCCACGACCACGCGCAGCGGCTTGACCGCGCTCGGGTCGATGAAGGAGAGGACACGCTCGAGGAAGGCCGGCCAGATGTCCTTCTTCTCGACGGCGCCCTTGTGGGCGACCTTGCCGAAGCCCTTCAGGGCGCGGTCGCGAACGTCGGTTAGGCCCGAGTCGCCTCCCACCGGCAAGGCACCGGCGCGCACGATCTTGAAGCCGGTGTACTCCCTGGGGTTGTGCGAGGCCGTGCAGGTGATGCCACCGTCCAACTCGAGCGAGCCGACCGCGAAGTAGAGCATTTCGGTGCCGATCTGCCCGATGTCGAGCACCTCGGCGCCGCCGTCTGTAGCCCCTTCGGTCAGCGCGGCGACCATCTGCGGCCCCGACATGCGCATGTCGCGGCCGATCGCGATTCGCCGCGGCTGAAACTCCTCGACGTAGGCGCGCCCGATCGCGTAGGCGCCCTCTTCGTCGATCTCCGTAGGGTAGACCCCGCGCACGTCGTAGGCCTTGAAAACCTCGGGCTCGAGCATGACCTGGATGCTAGCGGCGGGCGGCACCCCGGACGACGGTTCCCCTTACCGCGGCGAGCACGCGCCTCGCTCCCCGGCCGAGCGCTGTCCGGCACGACTCCTAGGCTTGAGCCCATGGAAAGGGCGCCTTCGAGGATCGAGCTGCTCGAGCTGGACATCGACACGAGACTCTCCGACCTGTGGAAGGAGACGATCGAGATCGAGGAGTGGAATCTGGAGGTCGTTGCGGCCTTCATGCGCGCCGCCTACGGCAAGGGCTACTGCGACGCCCTGACCGAGGACGATCCCGGGCGGCTCTGTGCCGATCACGGTTACCGAGTGCCCGACCGCCGCGCTGCCTAGCCGGGCTTCGTCTGCCGCCGAGTCCCGCCCAGCACCGCCCGCGGCCGAGACTGTAGCGCGGCCGGGGGAGGGAGATCCCACTTCGCTGCCGAAAGATCGACTCGATGATTCGACGCTTCGCATTCGCGGGGATCTGCCTGCTCGTGCTAGTAACCTCTGCGTCTGCCCAGCCGGGCGGAGACAAGCTCTCGAACCTGCAGCGGAAGGTGGATCAAGCGACGAAGCAAGAGGGTGTTCTCACCTCGAGCATCGCCTCGATGGACGGGCGCATTCACTCCCTGCGCGGCAGCGTCGCGAGCGCCGAGGCCAGGTTGGCGCGATTGGAAATCGAGGTCAACGCCCACGAGCAGCGCCTCAACGTGGTGCGAGCCGACTACAAGCGTCAATCGCAGCTACTGGCGCTGGCCCAACGTCAATACGACTACGCCCAGCACCAACTATCCAGGCGCCTCGTCGCCGTCTACGAGAGCGATCAGCCCGATTCGGTCGCTGTCATGCTCGCCTCGGAGAGCATCGCAAGCGCCATCGACCGGCTCGAGTATCTGGAAGCCGTCTCGGCACGCGACCGGCACGTGGCCGAGCAGGCAGTGAGGCTCAAGCGCCGCTGGACGGCGATTCGCAAGCGAACGCATCGCCTACTCGTGCGCATCGACAGCGAAACTCACGCGGTGGTGCTCAGGGCCTCGCGCGTGCTCGCGACTCGTGATCGCTTGAGCTCGAGCCGCGAACGCCTTCGTACGGAGCGGGAAACGAAGCAGAAGACGCTGGCGAGCGTGCGCGAGTCGAAGGAGAAGTGGCTGGCCGACATCGCGGCGCTTCAGGCCGGTAGCGCCAACATCGCCGCCCGCCTACGCAGCGGCGGCTCTCATTCCAGCGCGACGCCTTCGGCCGCCGGGCTGATCTGGCCGGTTCAGGGCGTGCTCACCAGTACCTACGGCATGCGTTGGGGGCGGATGCACGAGGGCATCGACATCGGGGCCCCGCAAGGGACGCCGATCTACGCCGCGGCCTCGGGAACGGTGATCTACGCAGGCTGGGAGGGAGGCTACGGCAACCTGACCGTGATCGATCACGGAAACGGGCTCGCCACCGCCTACGGGCACCAGTCGCAGCTGGCTGTCTCGACCGGGCAAACCGTGACTCGAGGTCAGGTGATCGGCTACGTGGGCTCGACCGGGCACTCCACCGGTCCACATCTTCATTTCGAAGTGCGCGTTAACGGGGTGCCGAACGATCCGCTGGGCTACCTTTCGTGAGGTGTATGTCGGGCAGGTTGCGGAAGCGCTCGTCGAGATCGAACCCGTAACCGACGAAGAGCTCGTCCGGAACGGTGAATCCCACGTAGCGGACGGGTAGGTCGTCGACCAGGCGCCGGTATGGGCGGTCGAAAAGCGTGGCGATGGTGATCGAGGTGGGTGCGCGCAGCGCAAAGACTCGCGTCAGGTAGTTGAGCGTGAGCCCGGTGTCGACCACGTCCTCGACCACGATCAGGTCACGACCCGTGATATCGACGTCGAGGTCCTTGAGTAGACGGATTCGTTGCTGCCCGCCCACGGCCGCCGAGGTGAATCCGGCCAACTCGACGAAGTCGATCGTGTGCGGGATGGACAGCGCACGTGAGAGATCGGCGAGAAAGATGGTGCTGGCCTTGAGCGGTGCCACGAGAAGCGGTTCTCTGCCCTGGTAGTCGCGTGCGATTTCGACACCTAGCTCGTGCACGCGGCCGGCGATCTCATCCCGTCGCAGGTAGATCTCACCGATGCTCGAGCTCTCAACCGTTGTCTCTCGCTCCTCTATCTCGACATCCTCCCCGATTCACGCCTATGCCGGGGCCCAGTCTCGAGCGCCCGGTCCGAAAAGGGAAGCGCTTTGCTGTCACCCGAGCGAGCTTCAGGAGGCCAGATCGAGGCGATAACGCTCGGCCAGGCGCTGAACGTCGCGCCGATAGAAGAGCTTGACGCGGACTCCCGGGTAGAGCGCTCGCAACTTGCGCAACTTGCGGTTCTTGCGCGTCACGAGCGACTGCTTCATGACCGTGATCTCCAGGTAGAGATCTTGCTCGGGGAGGTAAAAGTCGGGCGTGAACGCCTCGCTGACGCGGCCTTCCTCGTCGCGTTCGAGCACGAAAGAGGTGGGCTCGTACTCCCAGGCGATTCGGTAGTAATCGAGGATTCGCGCGCATTCGGCTTCGGCCTGGTTCGCGAACCTGGGGGTGTCCGAACCGCGATCTGCCTGGAAATCGACGCTTTCGAAGCCCATCTACAAGCAAGAGTAGCAACAGGATCGGACGCTTCAGCGCCTCACCCGAGCGAGGCCCGAGCACAGCGGATGTTTCCCAAACGCTCTCCGCGGCATACACTTCGGCCATGCCGGGCCGGAGCGACGGTCGTGTTTTCAGAATCGCCCAGATATCCGATCTGCACTGCGGCGGACAGCACTTCGTGCCCAACTTGCTGGAACGCGCCATTTCGGAGGTCAACGACCTCGCTCCCGACGTGGTCGTCTGCTCGGGCGACCTGACCTCGTTCGGTTTCAAGGGCGAGTATGCGCAGGCACGAGCCTATCTCGATCGTATCGAGTGCCCGAGCTTGGTCGTCATCCCGGGCAACCACGACGCTCGTAACGTTGGCTACGTGCATTTCGAGCAGCTCTTCGGCGAGCGCAACTCCGTTCTGCACAAGGGCCCGGTCAGCATCGTCGCGATCGACTCCACCGCTCCCGATCTAGACTACGGGCAGATCGGGCGCGGCCGCTACCGCTGGATCGAGGAGCAGTTCGCGCGCCCGGCCCAGTTGCGCATCTTCGTCCTCCATCACCACCTGTTGCCGGTGCCCGGCACCGGCCGGGAGCGCAACATCGTCCACGACGCCGGCGACGCGCTCGAGTGCCTGCAGCGCGCGGGCGTGAATCTCGTCCTGTCGGGCCACAAGCACGTTCCCTATGCCTGGAAGCTGGAGAACCTGTTCGTCGTCAACGCGGGGACGGTCTCGTCGTTGCGACTGCGCGGTAACACCAGGCCCTGTTACAACGTGATCGAGTTCAACGGGAAGAAGATCGAGGTCGATCGCCATTACCCCTTCCACGGAACCGAGCGCATCATCGAGTTCGACACCGACACGCTCGAGTTCCGCAAGAACACCACGTCGATCGAACACGAGGTCACCACTCGATGAAACCCGTCGCGCTTGCGCTGATCGACGGCGAGCACTATCCGCCGGTCGTGCGCGACGCGCTGGACGCTCTGCCCTACGAGTTCGTCTGCTGTGTCAACGTAGGCGGCGGGGAGAAGCTTCGCTCGCCGGTGCAGGCGGGCGAAGAGCTCTACGGTGTTCCGCTCGCCACCTCGATCGAGCAGGGGGTCGAGACCTACTCGCCCGAGATCGTGATCGATCTTTCCGACGAGCCCGTTTTGGGGCCACGCGAGCGCCTGGCCGCCGCGAGTCGGGTGCTGGCGCTCGGGCTGCCCTACGCGGGTTCGGATTTTCGCTTCGATCCGCCCGTGCTCGAGCCCTTCGACCTTCCCAGCCTGAGCGTGATCGGAACCGGCAAGCGCGTGGGAAAGACGGCGCTGGCGATTCAGCTCGCCCGCGCATGCGCTCAACATCTCGATGTCGTGGTGGTGGCGATGGGGCGCGGCGGACCGCCCGAGCCGGAGTTGCGCGAGACTCCGCCGAGCGTCGAGGAGCTGCTCGAGCTGGCGCGCTCGGGGCGTCACGCGGCATCGGACTATCTGGAGGACGCTCTTCTTGGCGAGGTCGCCAGCGTCGGAGCGCGCCGCTGCGGCGGCGGTCTGGCCGGAGCGGTCGGCTACTCGAACGTGGCGCAGGCTGCCGAGCTGGCGCTCGAGCGCCGTCCCGAGCTGGTTGTCTTCGAAGGTAGCGGCGCCGCCTTGCCGCCGATCGCCAGTGATCGACGCGTGCTAGTAGTGAGCGCTCATCAAGACGCGGAGCTGGCCTGTGGCTACCTGAACGCCTACCGCATACTCATCTCCGACCTGCTCGTGCTCAGCTTTGCCGAGCCCGGAAGGCGGCTCGACCGGCTTCGCAGCGCGATTGCCGCGCTACGGCCGGATCTACCGCTGATCGCCACCTCGATGCGTCCGCGTCCGCTCATGCCGGTGAGCGGGAAGAGGGTGGCGCTCTTCACCACGGCTCCGAAACAAGCGCTTCGCCCGCTCGGCGACCATCTCGAGCGCGCTCACGGCGCCGAGGTAGTTCACGTCTCGGGCAGCCTCGCCCGCCGCCAGGAGCTGAGCGAAGAGTTGGCGCAGATCGACGCCGAGGTCTTCTTGGTCGAGTTGAAGGCGGCCGCGGTCGATGTCGTGATCGAGGAAGCGGTGGCACGCGGATGTGAGGTTGGCCTCGTCGACAACGAGCTGGTGCCGCTACAGGGCGAGGCCGCGCTGGAGCCTGCGCTTCTCGAGCTGGCGCGGCAAGCCCGCATGAAGGCGACCGTCGCATGACCCAGCACCGCCACAACCCCTTTCCGCTGGGCGACGAGAATCTGCCCTACTCGAAGGGCTTGATGGCGCGGGCGCTGATCGCCGTCGGGGTTGGCGGCGTGCGGGCCTACGAGCTGGCGCGGCAGGTGGAGATAGACCTGGCCAGGAGGGACGAGCGGGTTGTCGAGCTCGAGCGTCTGCACGAGCTGGCGATCGAGACGCTGGGCCCGGTCGAGGGTCACGAAGCGGTCGAGCGCCTGCGCCGCTACCACGATCTCGACCAGCTCGACATGCCGCTGATCGTGCTCATCGGCGGTGCCACGGGCACCGGCAAGACGACGATCGCCGCGGAGGTCGCGCACCGGCTCGGCATCACCCGTCTCTCCTCGACCGATTTCATCCGCCAGACGATTCGCGCCTTCTTCTCCGAGGAGTTCATGCCCACGATCCACTACTCCAGCTTCAAGGCCTGGGAGGCACTGCCGGAGGCCGAGCGCGAGGAGGGCGATCCGCTCATTCGCGGCTTCCTCCAGCAGACGAAGAACGTGCTAGTGGGCGTGCGCGCCTCGATTGAGCGTGCGCTCGAAGAGGGTTGGTCGATGGTGCTCGAGGGCGTGCACCTCGTGCCGGGGATGCTGCCGCTCGAGATCGAGGGAGCGCTTGTCATCCAGTGCCAGCTCGCGGTCTACAACGAGGAGGTTCACGCCTCCAACTTCTTCGTTCGCGACCTCGCCACCGAGGGCGTTCGCCCGGTCGAGAAATACATCCACAGCCTCGGTGAGATCCGCCAGGTTCAAGACTTCTTGCTCAAGCGCGCTCGCAAATCCAGCGTCGCGGTGATAGAGAATGAGAACGTCGATCGCACTGTCGGCGCGGTGATCGAGCTGGTGCTGGAAGGCGCTGAACGCGTACAAGAGGTGAAATGAGCACGTCAAAGACAGCGAGGAAGAAGAGGGAGGCTGCTCCCGCTGCCGAGCCGCCCACGGCGATCTGCAGCTGCGTTCACTACGCTCGGGCCACCGACGCGGCCGCTCTGGCCAGCGCCCGCTGGTTGGGCCGCGCCGACCGCGAAGGGGCCGAAGAGGCCGCATTCGCCGCCATGCAGAACACACTCGTCAGTCTTCCGATCGACGGGCGCATCGTCGTCGGAGCGTCCGATGAGGGCGCGCTTGCCGCCGGGCAACAGATCGGCGCCGGCGGGACGCCGGTCGACCTGGCTCTCGATCCTCTCGAGGGACGCGAGGTAGTGGCTCGGGGAGGCTCCGGCGCGATGTCGATGATCGCAGTCGGCGAGCCCGGCGCTTTCGTAACCCTTCCCGACATGTACATGCGACGAATGGCCGTCGGGCCGCGCGCCCGTGGCCAGATCGATTTACGCAAGCCAGTCGGCGAGAACATCGCGGCGATCGCCAAGGCCTTCGGGCGAAACCCAAACGACGTCACCACGATAGTGCTCGATCGCCCGCGCCACCACGATCTGATCGACGAGATCAGGCACGCAGGCGCGCGTATCAAGTTGATTCCGGACGGCGACGTGACGGCCTCGATATCGGCAGCGATCAGGGGCACCAACGACCATCTGGCGATCGGCATCGGCGGCACACGCCAGGCTGTGCTGACCGCGGCGGCTCTTCGCTGCCTCGGCGGCGAGCTCCAGGCTCAACTCTGGCCCGTCTCGAGGCGCGAGATCGAGCAGGCCAGGGCGACCGGCATAGCCGACATCGAGCGCATCTTCACCACGACCGACCTGGTTCCGGGCGAGATCATCTTCGCCGCGACCGGCGTCTCGGGCGGCGACCTTCTGCGCGGCGTTCGCTTCCTCGCCGACAGCGCCCGCACTCACACCCTCCTCATGTGCACCCGCTGTAACTGGGTGCGCTTCATCGACAGCATTCACTTCTTCGCCCGCGAGCGGCGCGAAGAGGTGCGCCTGCTCGGTTACTAGAAAAGTCAGGCGAGGCACGCGCAGTCCCTTCGCCGCCGCGACCGGCATGACGGGCGCGGCTCACGAGACGCGATCCCCCGGGGCTCTTCGGTGTTTCTCGCCGCCGAAGGTCGTCATGCCTCCGCAGGAGGCAGACTTTCGTTGGAAACGCGAGCCGGCTTTCGCGGGATACACTGAACCGATGCTCACCGTCGAGGACGTTACCGAGGTTCTGCGCCAGGTATTCGACCCCGAGCTGGGGCTCGACATCGTCGAGCTCGGTCTGCTCTACGGCGTTCAGATCGAGGGTGACGACGTCACGGTTTCCTACAGCCTGACCTCGATCGGCTGTCCGGCCGGGCCGCTCATCCACGAGCAGATCCTGGAAGCGATTCGTGAGCTGCCGGGGGTCGAGAAGGTGACGTTGGAGCTGACCTGGGATCCTCCCTGGACGCCGGAACGGATGTCCGAGGACGCCAAGCTTCTGCTCGGTTTCGGCTACTGAGCCGCGGTCATCGATTCTCCCTCTGCCGCGACGAAACGTCCCGCTCGGCCATGCCCCGGTGCCAGGCACGAGGACGTGTCCGTTCGGGACGGAATAGCTGCAAAGCGCGTACCGAGCGGCAAAGGGGACATGTCCGAGCGCCTGGCACCGGAGTGAGGATGGTCGGGCGCGTCACAATACGGTCATGAACGCCGCTCGGCTTGCCGCGATCGCCTCGGAGCTGGGACTGGACGCCGTGGCGGCGGCTCCGGCCGAGCCCTACGCGAGCGCCGAGCGCGCGATCGCCGAGCGGCGCGCGGAGGGTCTCTCCGCGGACATGAGCTTCACGTTCGCGCGTCCCGAGATTTCCTGTCACCCCGAGCGCCTGCTCGAAGGGGGCCGCAGCGTCGTCTCCGCGGCGCTCTCCTACTACCTGCCGGGGCCCGAGCCGAGCGCGGGGGAGGGACGCCTGGCACGCCATGCCTGGCGCGACTACTACGCCGAGCTCCGGCTCAAGCTCGCGGCCCTCGGCGAGCGTCTCGGCGGCGCCTACCGAGTCCTGGTCGACTCCAGCGATCACGTCGATCGTGAGGCCGCCGCGCGCGCAGGCATAGGCTTCTACGGCAAGAACGGGCTCGTGATCGCCCCGCGGCTCGGTTCCTGGATCGTGCTCGGAACGCTTGTGAGCGAAGCCGAGATCGAACCGGGGGAACCGCTGCGGCGGGGCTGCGGCGAGTGCCGCTTGTGTATCGAAGCCTGTCCGACCGCCGCGCTCGTGCGGGAAGGGGTGCTCGACGCGCGCCTCTGCCTGTCTTACTGGACGCAGGCGCGTGTGGCATTACCCGAGCCGATGCGTGAGCAAATGGGCGCGAGCGTCTACGGCTGCGACATATGCCAACGGGTCTGCCCCTGGAACCGGGGACTCGAGAAGCGAAGGGAAAGGCTCGCGCTCGACGGGGCAGAGCCGCTCGTCTCGCTCGGAGACTGGCTGACTGCCGACGGGCGAGACCTGACCGTACGCTACCGGCGGCTCTATTTCCCGCGCCGGGATCCACGCTTCCTGCGCAGGAACGCATTGGTGGCCCTGGCCGCCGCCGGCACGAAAGAGCACGAGCCGTTGCTCGAGCGCTACGCACTCAGCGGCGACGAGCTACTCGCCGAGCATGCCGGCTGGGCTCTGAATCGTCTGCGCGAGCGCCTCGCTCGGCCCTAGTGCGTGGCGGCGAAGGACGCGGCCAGCTCGCGCGCTCTGGCGGCGACGAGCGTGCGCAGATCGCCCGGCTCGAGCACGATCGCCTCGCCACGATGCGAGAGGATCTCTCCCGTCAGCCACTCGGGGCTCCCGACCGCCGTCGCGGCAAGGGCGGCTCCGTCGACGAGCTCCCTTGCACCGCCTCGCTCCAGGCGCCAGCGGGCCACCTTCGGCGAGTACCAGATACGCGCCTGTCGCGCGTGGCGGAGGCCGCGCGGCTCGAATCCGGGCCGTTGCTCGAACTTTTCGCCGGTGAGCCTGGCGCTGCGCATGCGGTCGAGGCGGAAGCTGCGCTCGCCGCCGGTGGTGCGATCCCAGGTGTGCACGTACCAGTAGGGCAGCTTTCGCTCGAGCGCGTAGGGCTCGGTCAGGCGCCGCGAGGCCTCTTCGTCGCCTTCCTTCAGGTACTCCAGCTCTACCAGCTCGCGAAAGCGGATGCCTTCGGCCAGACGGGCGATCAGGTCTTCCTCGGCCTCGCTCACCTGCGGCTCGGGGGTCTGCAGGAGCTCGAACTGGCCGAAGGTCTCTTCGAGCTTGCGCCGTACCCGCTCGAGTGGCGAGTGTGCGTCGGCCGCGATCATCGGGCCGACGAACTCCAGCGCCAGACGGATCGCCCTTGCCTCGAGTGGCGTCAGCCGAGGCGACGCGCGGAAGGTGTCGCCGAAGAGCTCCTTGTCGATGCGCACCGTGTCGCCGTCGAGCTCGGCGTAGACGGTGTAGCAGCCGCCGCCGAAGTTG
>CAZWTK010000008.1:21459-68216 GCA_964636655.1 uncultured Gaiellales bacterium | reverse complement strand
ACACTGACGCTCCGCAAGGCGCATTCGTCTAGTGGCCTAGGACACCGCCCTCTCACGGCGGCGGCACGGGTTCGAATCCCGTATGCGCCTCTCTCGCCACGCTGGAACGACGCTGGACTGCAGGATGCTTCGGTCGCGAAGCTTGTGCGTACGCGAGTACTGCCCTTCACTTCGCGTCCTTCGTCTCCTTTGCCAGCGCCGCCCCAGCGCGCCGAGAGGGCTCGGTGGCTGGGAGCGCCCCTACGTCTCCCAGTGCGACGACTTCATGATCACGGCTCGCACATTTGTAAGGTCCTCTGCCTGCTGGTAAAGCGAACAGGGGGACGACCGGATGAACGGCCTGAGGAACTCCGACACGCCGCGCCGACGTCGGGGCGGTATCTTGGTCGCCATCACTTTGGTTACCGCGCTCCTTGCGATGGTCGCGATGGCGACGGGATGTGGCTCCGCGAAAGTCAAGGGCGTGCACAGCACGAGCATCACCTACGTCAGAGTCCTGCACAGCAAGCAGACGCTCCGGCAGGGCGTGGTGTTGCCGGTCAAGGTCGGGCCGAACCTCGGTTCGTCGTCGGTATCGAGAACGGCGACGGCTACTCGGAGCGGAACGTCAAGGTCACGCTCCTCATCAAACAGAAGCCACAGCCGATCCGAAAAAGCCTGACGATCGGATAGATTCGTAGCGGAGCCAAGCAGGACGTGGTTTTCAAGGGCCTCAATTTGACCGAACTGATAAACGTCGTCCTGGTCAAGGTCAACGTGACCCCGATTAGCGGCGAGGCGAATATCGTCAACAACTCCGCCACCTACGAGGTTCGCTTCGGCTTCTAGAGGTTGCCGCCGACGCTTAATATGCGCACCGAGAGCACTCGGCAACTGGAAACGGGGCACTATTGACTTTCGGCCGTATTCTCGTCCAGAAGTAGTACATTGCTGCCATGGAGTACGAGATCACCTGGGGTGGAGATCCCGAAGACGCCAGGGTCACCACATGGGGCACGGCGACGATCGAGGGCCTCGACGCCTGGGTGCAGGAGGGGCTCTCCGATCCGCGCTACCGGCCCGGTATGCGCATCCTGATCGACCACAGCCGGCTCGACTGGAGCGGGCTCACGCCCGAGGACATCCACCGGAGGATCGATCTTTTCGCCAAGGAGGTGGTGCGTAGCGGTCACGTCAGCGCCGCGGTGGTGATGCGCGCCCCGGTCGACTTCGGGATTGCGCGCATGGAGCAGGCCTTCATCGAGCTCCATCCCGAGATCCAGATCGACCTCGCCGTCTTCTTCTCGATCGACGAAGCGCGCGAGTGGTTGCGCGGGTTGCCGAAGTCGGATCCTCCGGGTGGCTCCTGAAGCGGCGCTAGAGCTGCCCCAGCGCCTTCTCTCCCTTCGTGGTCAAGCGGTAGCGATCGCGCGAGTCGCCGCGCTGCACGGCAACGAGACCGAGGTCCTCGAGCGCTAGCAGGTTTGCCTCGAGCCTGGTCGGGGTCACGTACGGGCCGTGGCCGAAATAGAGCTCGAGATCACCGAGCAGGCCGAGGGCGTCGGTCTCGCCGCGGGTAAGCGCGCGGGCGATCGCGTGACGGAATGCGGTGCGGGGGATGCGACCGAGGAAGGCCGTGGCAAGCGCGCGCTCGATTCGAGCCTGGGCGTTGATGATCGTCGGAGCGAGTAACAGCAAGACGAGGCCGGGCGGAACCAGGAGCAGCGCCCTGCCCACGGTGTCGACAGACCAGCTGCCGAAGTCGGGACCGGCGCTGGGAACGAAGGCCACGAGGATGGGCAGGACGAGACCGTAGTAGATGCCACCGGCGACCGCCGTGACGGCGATCGAGAAGCTGGCTATGCCGGTGGCGAAACGAATGAGCAGGTAGGCCAGCTCGCGCCAGGTCTGGGCCGAGCGGAGTTGCGAGACGAGCCGGCGCCAGAGCGAGCCCTCCTCTCGCCAGCCGTCTACGCGTGGCATCGGCGCGTCAAGCAGCGAAACGGTCAGCGTGCGTTCCAGCTGAGCCAGGCCGCTACACGCGGTCAGCGTGAGCAGGAGCACGGGAATCCCCGCCAGTGTGATCAGCAGCCCTAAGCCGAGCGAGAGCCCGGTCACGATGAAGGTGAAATAGAAGATGCCGAGCGGCAGGCCGAGCAGGGAATAGAGAAGCGCCAGATAGGTTCGGCGCTCGACGAACGGATGCAGCACGGTGTGGGCGAAGCTTGGCGAACGGGTTTCGACTTTCATCGGACTCCTCTGATCGGTCGGCGCGCGTGAGTGTGTGTCGGCCGGTTGACCAAAACGCGCAGTGTCAGGAACGAGAGCAAGACGAGCCAGAGAACGAGCGGATCGAAGAGCGCGCCTAGCGCCTGCCGGTTCACGTCAATGAGCCAGGACAGGAGCCCCAGACCGAGGTCACCGAGGCGCGCGAGCTCGTCGCGGAGCACGCCTGCCAGCCACAGTCCGATCGTCTCGAACGCCGAGCTCAACGCTCTCTCCTCCCTACCGCTTGCTCTCTCGGATCACTTCTCGATCTCAGTCCTCTTTCGCTCGCGCTCGACCATGATCTCCTCGGGGTCGCGCACGATGAAGGCGTAGGCCGCGTGCCCGGCGACGAAGATGCCCCAGCCGAAGAGCGGGAAGATGAACCACGCGTAGGAGGTGTCAGTGACCGCCCAGATGATCACCAGGAAGACCTGGATCACGGCCCAGACCACGAAGTGCAGCCAGAACCACTGCCTGCGCACGATCCTGCGCGCCTCTCGCTCGCGCATTGCGAGCTCGCCGAACTCATCCACTTTTCTCTCCTTTTTCGAGTGTCTGCACAATCTCTTTGGCCGCCCGCTCGAGCGCCCGCTCGACGGCTCGCTGCTGCTTTTCGTCCACCAGCTTCCGCCGCTCCGTAAACGAGGAGGCGAACTCGTCGACGATCGAGCCGACGCTGGCGCGCGGAGGCGCGTCGGCCGCTCGCTTTGCGAGCGCACTCCAGGCGCTCGTGATCTCCTGCGTGAGCGCGACACGGCGGCCCTCCTCGGTCAGCGAGTAGACCTTCGTTCCGTCCTCGTCCACCGACGCCACCAGCCCGAGCTCCTCGAGTGAGAGTAGCGCCGGGTATATCGCTCCGGGACTCGGCCGCCAGCGACCGCCCACCCGCTCCTTCAACTCGGCCATGATCGCGTAGCCGTGCGCCTCGCCAAGAGCCGCGAGCACGGCGACGATCGCCTGCTTGAGCTCGCCGCGCTTGAAGACTCTGGCCACGCTCCTCCTCTCGCTGCCTCGGCCCTTGCGGGCCATAACGTACTGTTACGTTAGCGCTAACGTAATAGTACGTCAAGTGGACCGAGGGATTCCTCCCACAGGCGGCTATGAGGCACGCCGAGGAGCGCCGGCCGGTTCTGATCTTCCCGGCTCTTACTTGAGCTTCGAGCGCACCAGGACGCCGTTTTGGACGACGAGCTTGACGTTGCGGAGGAGCTCGAGGTTTTTGAGCGGGTTGCCCTTGATCACGATCACGTCGGCGACCTTCCCCTTCCCGAGCAGGCCGAGATCCGGACGATCGAGGGCGTAGGCGGCGTTAACGGTCGCCGCCTTGATCGCCTGCATCGGCGTCATCCCCAGCTGATCCATGTACACGAGCTCGTGAACCGGCATGCCGAGGTCGTAGGGGTATTCGGGCCCGGCACCCATGTAATCGGTGCCCAGCGCGACGATGCCGCCCGCGCGCACGAAGCGCTTGAGGCTGTCGCCGTAGATCGTCGCGCGCACCACGTGCAGAAGCTCCAGGGTCGGCACCCAGTCGACATGGGCCGCAACCATGCGCCTGATCAGGCTCTGCGGGATGTTCTCGATGTCGTAGTGCGCAATCTCGTCGACGCCGCCGTCGACGGCGCGCTCGATGTCCTTCGTCACCATGGCGTGAGCAGACACTCGCTTGCCATGGGCGTGGGCGACCGCGACGATCGCCTTCACCTCGGCGGGCGAAAGCATAGGCAAGCCGTCCTGCCCGAAGATCTGGCCCGACTCGAGCGAGATCTTGACCGTATCGCAGCCGGCGTGAATCAACCGCTCGACCCTCGTGCGGGCGTCGGCCACCGATCTGACTTCCAGGCCGGGATCGCCCCAGATGGCCTCCGGATAACCGCCGGGAACCGTGATCAGCGGGCCGACGGCGAGCAGCCGGGCTGTGCGTGCGCTTCTGTTCATACGGTTGCGCTCGGAGAACGCCCATCTGTAGTCAGGGCCCGAGCCCAGGTCGCGCACGGTCGTCACGCCGCCGAGCAACCAGGCCCTGAGATTCGACTCGTCGATGGCCTGATGTACATGCGTGTTGATGAAACCGGGCAGGATGGTACCGCCGTGCGCATCGATTCGGCGCGCCTTCCGGGGGATCGAGACCTTCCTACGCGGCCCCGCGAAGACGATTCGCTTCCCCTTGATCAGCACGACCGCGTTCTTCACCGGCCTGGCGCCACTTCCGTCGATCAGCCTGCCGTTTACGATCGCCAGAGGCGCGCGCGAACTGCCGGCACGGGCCGAGTTGACCTCATTCGAGCCCGGCAACGAGCCGGCGACGGCGAGCGCGACGAGCGTAGTAAGGACGGTAAAGACGAGTGCCGTCCGAACTGAGCGCCTCGGAAGTCTCGGACGATTAGGGTTATCGAGATTCTTGGGCACGGGCCCTCTTCCGAATATAGTACGACGTCGTAGCGTGTATTGCGAGATCGTAGTTACTCTGGATAAATGGGAGCTAAAGAAAAAGCCGAGGACAGGTCGACCTCCGTCTTGTTCGAGACCTGGACGCTGATGCACAGCGTGGGCGAGCTACTCGACAAGGCGCTGGCAGACGCGAGCCTGAATGCCGACGAATTCGGCTTCTACAGCGCCGTCTTCGATCATCAGCCGGTCACTCCCAATGCAATCGCCGAGCTGGCCGGGATGCCGGCGACGACGGTCTCTTCCTACCTGAACCGGCTCATCGCTCGCGGCGACATCTCGAAAACCCGCAATCCCTCCGACGGACGATCCTTTTTGATCGAGCTCACGCCCAAAGGACGAAGCGCCTTGCACGAAACCTGGCTGCGCTTCGAGCCCGCCCAGAACGACGTCATCGAGAAGCTGGCTCTTCCGGTGGAGCAGGTGATCGATGTGCTGAAGCGGCTGACGGAAGCCGTTCAGGCCGCCACGCCGTCCGACACGCCGATCAAGACCTGAATCTCTTTCGCCGCTCGCTAGAAACGGATTCTGTCGCAGCTGTGCGTCTTCGGGTTGTAGCGAGTCGAGGCCGGGCACGCCTTGACGCCGGGCGCCATCTTGGGCTCGGCGGTCTTGCCCGGAGCAGGGCGTGCCTTGCCACGTGAGACCGGCGCCGAGGTGGGCGCCTTGCCCGCGCGCGAGGACGAGCCACCTCTACAGGCTCCGGCGACGGCCACGACCGAAAGGAGTACGAGCGCGACAAGGGCGCAGGCGAAAAGGAACGAGCGAGAAGTGTGCGCCTGCAGGTGTGAGCGTTCTTGTTGCATGCCGGTGAGACGTGCGAGGGGTCAGCTCGGATCGTAGAGCGAAGCCGCCGGAGCGCAATCCCCGTTACAGGTACGCGAGCACCGCGCCCGCGGTTACGCGCCCAGCTCGGCCAGAAGCGGGGCGCAGTCGAGCGGCTCGAACCCGAGCCTGGCCGCGATCTCCTCGTTCGACGGGCGGGTGCCCTCCTTGAAGAGCGCGCGAAGGAACTCGCCCGTCTCGGCGCTCCGCCACCAGTCTTCGCCCACTTCTTTCAGCAGCGAGGCGCGGAGCTGCGCCGAGCGAATCCAGGCGCGCAGGTAGTCGGCCGAGTAGAAGCCGGAGTCCATGTCGGAGAGGTACCAGTCGGGCCGGTAGCGCACGCCTGTGGCCGCCAGCTGGAGCTCGGCATAGCCCTTCTCCGAGCCGCCGTCACTCGCAAAGCGCTGCCAGAACTCGAGCTCGAACTGGAGCTTGGCCACGTAGCGGCGGAAGAGCATCAGCTCCAGGAAGAGCCCGGCCTCGGCGTTCTCGCGCGCCGTCTCTGCCGAGAGTGAGAAATGGTCTTCGTGCCAGCCCGGCTCGTTCACGACCTTGGCCGAGATGTAGGAGTAGATCTCGGTCAGTGCGTGGTCGCGCGAGAGGCCGCGGAAGGCAAAGGGCAGCGAGGGATCGCAACCGCCGTAGTGAAGGGCATGCCCGGCCTCGTGCAGGAATGCCTCGTAGTCGTGCAGGCCGCCCTGGGCGCGCGTGATCAGATGGACGAGCTCGGGTGGATCGGAGGCGATCACACAGGCCCGCGGCGACTTCTGCGGCCGGTCGTCGAGATCGAGGTGAATGTTTGGCATCGCGCTCAACTCGAAGCCGAGCTGCGAGAGCGTCTCAAGGCAGATCTCGGTGGCGCGCTCGCGCGTGTAGGTGTCGGCAAGCGGCGAGAGGCGGCGCATGTAGGCCATGTGGTGCTGACGCGGAAGATCGTCGCGTTCGGCCCCCAGCAGGCGGTCGAACCAGCGCTCGCGCAGCTCGCTCCAGCGCTCGTCGAGCCGCGCGGAGACCTTCGCCAGCACCTGTTCGAGCTCGTGCAGCGAGATGCCTTTTTCGTCTTCGCTGCGCTTGACCGGGTCGGGCTGACCGGAAAGATCGGCCTCGAGCTGTTCGGCGGCGGCGATCAACTGCAGGCGCTCGGCGTTGAAACGCGCCGATGCCTCAACCTGTAGCTCGCCCAGCTCGTCGCGATCGGCGTAGGAATCAAGCACCGCCAGGCGCGCCTGGGCCGTCCTGAGCGGCATCTCCTCGCCCTTCCAGGCAACGCGAGCGGCCAGAATCTCGTTCTCCAGCGCATCTTCGCGCTCTGCCAACTCGGCGGCGACGATCCCGCCCTCGCAGGTCTTGCGCAGGCGGTAGAGCCGCTCGAGCTCGTTCGCCGAGACGCCGCGCGACTCGGCCTGGCGCTCGTACTCGGCCAGCGCCTCGAGCTGGGGACGGGTGAATAGATAGGCGTAGCGCTTGACGATCGCGGCCTGGTCGGAGGTCTCTTTCTCCCCCACCCTGACTGCACGGGCCTCCTCGAAGCGCTCGAAGAGGAAGTGGGCCAGTCTGGCCTCGAAGGAGTCGGGGTTGCGGATCGTGTTCTCGTTCATGAGGCGGACTCTACCGGTGGGGCTCTGAGCGGTTATGACCGGAGTGGCCACGGCGTTAACCGATTGCGTCGCGAACCCGGTGTCACCCCGGTGTCAGACGCCGTTCAGAGGTGGCGCTCGCTGTCAAGGTCGAGGTGTGCCGAAAGTGTGACTTTCTGGCGGGGTCAGGCGACACGCAAGACAGCCGCCCCCACGAGCTTGCCACTGCGCAGGTCGTCGAGCGCCTCGTTCGCCCGTTCGAGCGGGTATTCGGTCACCTCGGTGCGTACGGGCACCTTGGGCGCCAGCTCGAGAAACTCGCGCCCGTCCTGGCGCGTGAGGTTGGCGACCGACATCAGCGAGCGCTCGCCCCACAGCTCGGCGTAGGGGAAGGAGGGGATGTCGGACATGTGGATGCCGGCCGAGACGATACGGGCGCCCTTGGCCGAGACCTCGAGCGCCTCGATCATCAGCGGGCCGACAGGAGCAAAGACGATGGCGGCGTCGAGCTGCTCGGGCGGGGGCTGGTCGGAGCCGCCGGCCCAGTCGGCGCCGAGCTCGAGCGCGAAGGCCTGGCCCTCCTCGTCGCCCGGCTTGGTGAAGGCGAAGACCTTCCGGCCCTGGTGCCTAGCGACCTGGCAGACGATGTGCGCCGAGGCGCCGAAGCCGTACAGGCCGAGGCGTTCCGCGTCGCCCGCCAGGCGCAGCGAGCGATAGCCGATCAACCCGGCGCAGAGAAGCGGCGCCGCCTGCAGGTCGGAGAAGCCTTCGGGAATCGGGAAGCAGTAGCGGAAGTCGGCCACCGCGTACTCGGCATAGCCGCCGTCGATGTCGTAGCCGGTGAAACGAGCCTGGTCGCAGAGGTTCTCACGGCCGCTTCGGCAATAGCGACACTCGCCGTCCGTCCAGCCCAGCCAGGGAACGCCCACGCGATCGCCCACTTCGAAGCCCTCCGCGCCGGGGCCGAGCCCGGCGACGGTGCCCACGATCTGGTGCCCGAGGACGAGCGGCAGCTTCGGCTCTTTCAGATCGCCGTCGACGATGTGCAGGTCGGTACGGCAGACGCCGCAGGCGTTCACCTTTACCAAGATCTGTCCCGGCCCGGGCTCGGGCTGGGGAATCTCGGCCGACTTCAGCGGCCGACGCTGGGATTCGAGGATCATCGCGCGCATAACTACGGCCTTCCCGCCCTGGTTTCCCCTCAATCTCCGGCGAGCGCGGCGGCCGACCTGAGCCGCTCGAGCGTCTTCTCGCGGCCGAGTAGCTCGATCGACTCGAACAGGCTGGGCGAGACGTTCGTGCCGGTCACGGCGACGCGGATCGACTTGAAGGCCTGGCGCGGCTTGAGCCCGAGCGCCTCGGGAAGCGAGCGTAGCGCCCGCTCGATCGCCTCGGCCGTGAAGGGCTCGAGGGTGGCGAGCGCTGCCTCGCTTGCCGCCAGCACCCGGCCGTCCAAGAGCTTCGGATCGGGTGCCACGACGCGGAAGAAAAAGCCTGCATAGTCCATGTACCGGTCGAGCTTTACGAGCTTCTCCTGGACGATCGGTACCGTGCGCCGCGCGAGCTCTGCGTCCCAGTCAAGCCCCTGCTCGGCGAGAAAGCCCGTGAGTGCACTGCCGTAGTCATCGGGCTCGAGCGCGCGCAGGTAGACACCGTTCATCCACTCCAGCTTCTCGTAGTCGAAGATCGCCGGACTGGCGTTCACGCGCTCAATCGTGAAGCGGGAGACCAGCTCCTCGCGCGACATGATCGTGGTCTTGTCGTCGTAGCTCCAACCGAGCAGCGCCAGGTAGTTGACCAGCGCCTCGGGCAGGTAGCCCTCGCGCCGGAACTCGTCCACTCCGACCGCGCCGTGCCTTTTTGAGAGCTTCTTGCCGTCGGTTCCGAGCACGTTGCCGACGTGGGCGTAGACGGGAACCTCGGCGCCGAGCGCCTCGAGCACGCGGATCTGCTTGGGCGTGTTGGAGACGTGGTCGTCGCCGCGGATGACGTGCGTGATCCCGTCGAGCCAGTCCTCGAGCGGCGAGGCGAAGTTGTAGGTCGGGCGCCCGTCCGAGCGCAGGATGATCAGATCGTCGATCGTCTCGCTCTCCACCTCGATTCGGCCGCGCACCGCGTCGTCCCAACCGGTCACGCCCTCATCGGGCATGCGGATGCGAATCGCGCCTTCGTCTAGGTAGGCCTTGCCCTCCTCGAGCAGCCGCCGCGCCTCGACCTGGCAGCGCTCCATCCGATCGAGCTGGAAGGTCACCTCCCCGTCCCAGTCGAGCCCGAGCCAGCTGAGCGACTGCTTGATCTGCTCGGTCGCCTCGGACACCTCGCGCCCGGTGTCGGTGTTCTCGATCCGCAGGTGGAACTCGCCGCCGGCATGACGGGCGAAGAGCCAGTTGAAAAGCGCGGTGCGGACGCCGCCGATGTGCAGGAAGCCGGTCGGGGACGGAGCGAAGCGGACTTTCACGGGCATGGGGGTATCGTAGTCGTGACCCGGCGTCGCATCTTGCAATCCGACATCGAGCCCCTTCCTAGCTCCAACCGGTGGAGACTCTGGCTGACCGTTGCGTAGCGGGCCCGGAACCCGGGGTCGCATCTTGCATTACGACATCGAGCCCTTCTCTAGCTCCAACCGTCGAAGCCTCCGACTGACCGTTGCGTAGTGGCAGCCGAGGTGCCTGGCCAGGTCACAGAGGCGATAGCCATGCTCTCTGTAAGCGACAACGATCGCCTTCTCTCCATGCCGGCGAAAGAGGTCGGCAAGTGACAGAGGCACGGGCTCGCGCTGTGCGTGCGGGATCTCCCGCTCGCCTCGGCCAAGCAGGCCGCGAGCGGCCGCACGTTTGGCGAAACCCTTACTCCCGAGGTAGATCTGACCGCGAAGATTAGCCCAGGGACTCTCGATCGCGGGCTCCAGGCAGAAGCTCCGGTAACCGAGGCGGGCTTGCCCGCTCGTACCTGCAAACCTGGCAAGAAGCTCGTCGATCGCCAGGAAGTCGGGCGCCTCCTCCAGGCCTGAGGTCGCTCGATGGCTCGACCAAGGGTACTCCTGAGGGAGTTCACAGAGGCCCGCGCGAACCGGATTCAAGACCACATAGCGCGCGACCTCGAGGAAGTGCACGTCCTTCTCGATCAAGACGGAGTGATAGCGCTCGCCGAACAGGTGCCCGCATCTCCCGCGGCGCCTGTTGAATCGCTGTACGTAGACGCTGTTCAGCCACTTCATGCCGCGGGCGAGCTCGGGACGGAGAGTCTCCAGGAGCAGGTGGTAGTGATTCCCCATCAGGCAATAGGCATAGAGGCGCCACGAGTAGCGCTCGACGCCATCTGCGAGAAGCTCGATGAAACGCCTCCGATCCAGATCGTCCAGAAAGATCGCCTTGCGCTCGTTTCCCCTCGCAGTGACGTGGTAGAGAGCGCCCGGATACTCGATTCGCAGTTGCCTCGACACGCGTGCGAGCGTAAATCTCGACGGTGCTCAGCTCAAGATGGCTCTTTAAGTCGCGTCTGCGAGGGGCGGGTGTTGGATTGCAAGATGCGACCCCGGGTTACTTGCCCTGCGCCTGAACCCTGGCCCAGGTGTCCCTGAGAGTCAACGTCCGGTTGAACACCGGCCGGCCGGGCGCCGAGTCGGTGTCCGCGCAGAAATACCCCAGCCGCTCGAACTGCACGGTCTCGCCCAGCGGCGCGTCGATGAGCGCGGGCTCCACCAGGCAGCCCTCGAGCACCTGCTCGGAATCCGGATTCAGGTCGTCGAGCAGGTCGCCCTCGGCGCCGGGGTCGGGGCGGCTGTAGAGGTGGTCGTACAGTCGCACCTCGGCAGGGATTGCGTGCTCGGCCGAAAGCCAGTGCAGGGTCGCCTTGGGCTTGCGACCGTCGGGTGAGTCGCCGCCACGGGTGGCCGGGTCGTATGTGCAGCGCAGCTCGACGATCTCTCCACCTGAGTCCTTCACGACCTCGTTGCAGGTCACGAAGTAGGCGTAGCGCAGCCGCACCTCGCGGCCCGGCGCGAGGCGGAAGAACTTCTTGGGTGGATCTTCCATGAAGTCGTCGCGCTCGATCCACAGCTCGCGCGTGAAGGGAACCTTGCGCGTGCCGGCGGAGGCGTCCTCCGGATTGTTGACCGCCTCCATCTCCTCGACCTGGCCTTCGGGGAAGTTCTCGATCACCAGCTTGAGTGGGCGCAGGACGGCGAAGCGGCGGAGTGCGGTTCGGTTAAGGACGCCTCGCACCGCGTGCTCGAGCATCTCCACCTCGACGACGCTGTTTGCCTTTCCCACCCCGACCATATCCACGAGGTTGCGGATGCCCTCGGCGGGGAAGCCGCGCCGGCGCAGGCCCGCGATCGTCGGCATGCGCGGGTCGTCCCAGCCACGTACGCGCCCTTCCGCGACCAGACGCAGCAGGAAGCGCTTGGAGAGGACGGTGTAGGTGAAGTTGAGCCGCGCAAACTCGATCTGGCGTGGGCGCGAGGGCACCGGAAGGTTCTCGATCAGCCAGTCATAGAGGGGCCGGTGATCCTCGAACTCGAGCGTGCAGATGGAGTGCGTGATGCCCTCGATCGCGTCGGACTGGCCGTGCGCGTAGTCGTAGGTCGGGTAGATGCACCAGGCCTCGCCGGTGCGCGGGTGGGCGGCGTGCACGATCCGGTACAGCACGGGGTCGCGCAGGTTGATGTTGGGAGAGGCCATGTCGATCTTGGCGCGCAAGACCCGCGCTCCGTTCGGAAACTCGCCCTTCCGCATCCGCTCGAACAGATCGAGGCTCTCCTCGATCGGCCGCTCGCGCCAGGGACTGTCCTTGCCGGGCTCGGTGAAGCTGCCGCGGTGCTCGCGTATCTCCTCCGCCGTGAGATCGTCGACGTAGGCCTTACCGGAGCGGATCAGATGGACGGCCCACTCGTGCAGCTGTTCGAAGTAATCGGAGGCGAAGTAGAGATGCTCGCCCCAGTCGAAGCCCAGCCAGCGAATGTCGGCCTGGATCGAGTCGATGTACTCCTGCTCCTCCTTGATCGGGTTGGTGTCGTCGAAGCGCAGGTGGCAGCGCCCGCCGAACTCGCTGGCGACGCCGAAGTTGAGCGCGATCGACTTGGCGTGACCGATGTGCAGGTAGCCGTTCGGCTCGGGCGGGAAGCGGGTGACAACGCCTTCGTGCTTGCCGTCGCGCAGGTCGTCGGCGACGATCTCGCGGATGAAGTCGCTTGGCTCGGGCGGGATTGGGTTCTGAATGCTCACGACGGGTATCGTAGTCGCGTGCTGATCGGTGCTCACGTATCGGCCTCAGGGGGCCTCGACAAGGCTCTAGAGCGCATGCAGGAGATCGGCGCCGATGCGGCCCAGATCTTCGTCCAGAGCCCGCGCACCTGGCGCCCGACCAACCACAAGCCCGAGACGATCGAGCGCTTCAAGAGCGAGCGCTCGCGGCTCGGCGCGCCCGTCTTCGTGCATGCGCTCTATCTCGTCAACCTGGCCAGCCCGAACGAGGAGCTTTACCGCAAGTCGGTCGAGACAATGGCGATCACGATGGACGTGGCCTGCCGGATAGAGGCCGATGGCGTGATCTTCCACGTCGGCTCGCACCAGGGCACGGGCTTCGAGACAGCCGTCGAGCGCGTCGCCCAGGCGATGGAGGAGATTCTCGAGCACTCCAACGACAGAACCTGGCTCTTGATGGAAAACTCCGCCGGCGCCGGCGGCACGATCGGCCGCTCGATCGAGGAGCTGGCGACGCTGTACGAGCGCCTGGGCCAGCATCCGAATCTCGGCCTCTGCCTCGACTCCTGCCACCTCTTCGTCTCGGGCTGGGACGTGACCGAGCGCGCCGAGCTCGACCGCCTGGTTGCGGATCTCGAGCGCCAGATCGGGCTCGACCGCCTGCGCGCGCTGCACGTCAACGACGCCAAGGCGCCGCTTGGCTCGAACCGCGACCGGCACGAGAACATCGGCCAGGGCGTGATGGGCGAGAAGCTGGGCGTTTTCATCTCTCACCCGGCGTTCGCAGAGTTGCCGGCCTTGCTCGAAACCCCCGGGTCGGACGGTCACGGGCCCGGCGCCGGCCAGGTCGCGGCGCTGCGTGAGCTCTACGGGCGCTGGACGAGCTGAGAGCGCCACGAAGCGCTGCTCGGTAGCGACGCTTTGCATCGAGTAAACACTCAGCCTGCCGATAACCCCTGTACAGGATGAACCCCGTCGAACAAGATCGATCCCCCGACTTCAGAAGCCGAATGACCGCCTCCCAGGTCTTCGCAAGCCTCGATAAGGAGCGCGGTGGCGACCCCTGGCTGCAGATCCGGACTGCCGACCGGTCCGTCCAGCGTGATGACCAGGTTGAGAGGCGCGGACCGCAGCTGATCGGGATCGTCAGCGCAGTGCCCGACCTTCCTCAGGCCATGCACCCGTTCTTCGGACCGGTACTCTCGGGCATCAAGGCTCGCATCGTCGCCTCGCGCTGTGACCTGTTCGTCCCCACCTACGACCCGCCTTCTCCGCTCGGCACCGACACGCGCGCGATCGAGCGCTGCTACGCCTACGGCGCATCGGGGCTGATCGTGATGGGAGTCGACGCGACCGATCCCGATTTCGCTCCCTTCCTGGAGTCGGGCCGACCGATCGTGCTCGTCGATTGCCAGGCGATCGGTGGACGGATCGGCTACGTGATGTCAGACAACGTCGAGGGGACGGCGAGCGCCGTTCGCCACCTACATAGGCTCGGCCGGCGGCGGATCGCGATGATTACCGGGCTGATGCAGACGCGTCCGGCCATCGACCGTCTGTTCGGCTACCGCTCGGAGATCTCCAGGCTCGGGCTCGAGGATCGCTCCGAGTACGCGATCGAAGGCGACTACTACCACGGCTCGGGCTACGCGGGCACAAAGCAGCTACTCGGATTGACCGAGCCGCCCGACGCGATTGTCGCGGCGAGCGACATGACGGCCGTGGGCGCCATCGTGGCGATCGAGGAGGCCGGGCTTTGCG
Organism: uncultured Gaiellales bacterium; assembly: GCA_964636655.1. Classification (GTDB taxonomy): domain Bacteria; phylum Actinomycetota; class Thermoleophilia; order Gaiellales; family Gaiellaceae; genus Fen-549. The sequence continues at coordinate 54,154 of CAZWTK010000008.1, read as the reverse complement.
TTCCGGAAGACATCGCGGTGGTCGGCTACGACGATTCACCGTTCGCCGCGGCGATGTCGCCCGCGCTGACCACCGTTAGCCAGGACGCGCTCGGGCTGGGCATGGCGGCGGCCGACAGCGTGCTGACGATGCTCGAGAATCCCGACGACCCTCCGCCGGCGGTCATCTTCCCGACCGAGCTGGTCATCCGGGAGTCGTGCGGGATCGAGCTGCAGCGGAACCCGGCCGACTGACGGCGACGACGGGGCTCGCCTCGTCTGCCCTTTGCGTCTCGCTTGGCGCGATCTGGCGCGTTTTTGAGACGTTTTCGGGCGCATTTTCTCGCTACCGTTTCCCGCCCCGCGGGTGGGTGGGGGGAGGTGGGTGGGCAAAAGGCGCCCGAACCCCGAGAATCCGGTCGAGAAAGCGCTGACCTCTCGCTAGCGCTTGCTACCTGCCAGCGCCTGCAACTCGCGCCGGATGTCCTTGATCTCGTCACGCAGCTTGGCCGCGTACTCAAAGCGCAGCTCCTCGGCGGCGGCGAACATCTCCTCCTCCAGCTCGATCGCCAGCTTCTCCAGCTCCGCGCGATCCAGGCCCTCGACCTTGGCGGCGCCGCGGCGCCGCTTCGTAGGCACGTGCGCCGGCTCGAGTGAGAGGAACTCGGCGATGTCCGAGACGCCCTTGACGATCTGCACCGGCTCGATAGCGTGCTCGGTGTTGTAGGCGACCTGGACGGCGCGGCGGCGATCGGTCTCCTCGACCGCGCCCTTGATCGCCTCGGTCATCTTGTCGGCGTAGAGGATGACCTTGCCGCGAATCGAGCGGGCACAGCGCCCGATCGTCTGGATCAGCGCCGTCTTGCCGCGCAGGAAGCCCTCCTTGTCGGCGTCGAGGATGGCGACGAGCGAGACCTCTGGCAGATCGAGCCCTTCGCGCAGCAGGTTGACCCCGACCAGCGCGTCGTACTCGCCCAGCCTGAGCGCGCGGATGATCTGGATCCGCTCGAGCGTCTGGATCTCGGAGTGCAGGTAGCGGGCGCGAATGCCCGACTCGAGCAGGTAGTCGGTCAGATCCTCGGCCATCTTCTTGGTCAGCGTCGTTACCAGCACCCGTTCGGAGACGTCGGCGCGGCGGCGGATCTCGTTCATCAGGTCGTCGATCTGGTTGTGCGTCGCGCGGATCTCGACCGCGGGATCGACGATGAAGGTGGGACGGATCAGCTGCTCGGCGACGCGCGTGGAGTGACGCAGCTCGAACGCCCCCGGCGTGGCCGAGACGAACACCATCTGCGGCACCTTCTCGAGGAACTCGTCGAAGCGAAGCGGCCGGTTGTCGAGCGCCGAGGGCAGACGGAAGCCGTAGTCGATCAGCGTCTGCTTGCGCGAGCGGTCACCCTGGAACATGCCATCGATCTGGGGCACCGTCTGGTGCGACTCGTCGATGAAGCAAAGGTAGTCGGACGGGAAGTAGTCGAGCAGGGTGAAGGGGTGCGTGCCGGGCGGACGGCCCTCGAGCACACGGGAGTAGTTCTCGATTCCGTTGCAGAAGCCGAGCTCGCGCATCATCTCCATGTCGTACTCGGTGCGCTGCTTGATGCGATGCGCCTCGAGCAGGCGGTTCTCGCTCTCGAACTTGGCCACCTGTGCATCCATCTCGTGCTTGATCGCCTCGACCGCGCCCTCGATCGACGGCGTCGAGGTGACGTACTCCGAGGCCGGCCAGATCGCCAGGTTGTCGAGCCTGGTGTAGATCTCGCCGGTGAGCGGGTCGAAGTGGGTGATCTGCTCGACCTCATCATCGAAGAAAGAGATGCGATAGGCCGTCTCTGACGAGGCCGGCTGCACCTCGATCACGTCACCGCGAACGCGGAAACGGCCGCGCGCCAGCACGCTATCGTTACGCACGTACTGGCTGGCGACAAGCCGGCGCAGGGCCTCGTCGCGGTCGTAGTGGCCGCCCTTCTCGAGCACCAGCACGCGGTCGCGCCACTCATCCGGCGAGCCGATGCCGTAGATGCAGGAGACCGAGGCCACGACCACCACGTCGCGCCGGCTGAGCAGCGAAGTAGTCGCCGACAGGCGCAGGCGGGCGATGTCCTCGTTCTGGGAGGAGTCCTTCTCGATGTAGAGATCGGACTGGGGAACGTAGGCCTCGGGCTGGTAGTAGTCGTAGTAGGAGACGAAGTACTCGACCGCGTTCGAGGGGAAGAGCTCCGAGAACTCGTTGCAGAGCTGGGCGGCGAGCGTCTTGTTGTGCGCAATCACGAGCGCCGGGCGCTGCAGCTTCTCCATGATCCAGGCCATGGTCGCGGTCTTGCCGGTGCCGGTGGCGCCGAGCAGGGTCTGGTAGCGCTCACCGGCCAGGACGCCCTGCGAGATCTCCTCGATCGCGCGCGGTTGGTCGCCGGTCGGCCGGTAGACGTCGGTCATCTTGAGAGGTACTCCGCGAAGCTCGCTCATTACGAACAAGCGTACCCGTCACGGGCGGACGTGACCGGAACAGCGAGGCGAGCGCCGCTATGAGTTCTTGCCCGCCTTGATTCGCCGCGGCCGAGCGCGACGGTAGAGCCAGAAAAAGAGCGGGAACTCGACTCCTTGCAGCGCCGCCCAGGTAAGCGCCTTACGCCGTGGCAGGCCACGGGCTCGCGCATCGGCCAGCACCCAGCCGGCAGCGAAGAAGACGAGGGCCACTACGGCGGCGAGGATGACGACGCCGATCGTGGGAAGTGAGGCAATGATCATTTCTTCCTTTCCCGATCCGGGCGGTCTGCGACGCGCGTCCCCACGCGAGCGAGCTCCGCCAGCTCGGTAACGATGTCGAGGAGTACCGAGGTGCTCAGCTGATAGATGACCTGCTGGCCGTTTCGCTCGTGGCGCACCAGGCCGGCGTTCGTGAGCACTCCGAGATGCCGGGAGACCGACGGCCAGGAAATCTCGAACTCGGCCGCGATCGCCCCGGCCGGGAGCGAGCCGTCCTGAAGCAGCTTGAGGATCTTTCGCCGCACCGGGTCGGAGAGAGCGCGGTAGACGTCTTGAACTGCCATGCTTATTTAGCTTATTAGCTAAATACATCGATTGTCAACCGCGGCGAGTGGACTCGCTAGCTCGACGCATCGTTTCGCAGCTGCGGATAGATGCGCCGGTAGAGCTTCTTCAGCCCCTCCACGCGCTTGATGTAGGCACGCGTCTCGGGGAAGGCGATGCCCTCGCCCGAGGCCAGCCAGTTGTCGACGTTCTGCTGGCCGGCGTTGTAGGCTGCGAGCGCCAGCTTCTCCGAGCCGTACTTCTTGATCAGGTGGTTCAGGTACCAGGCGCCGTAGCGAATGTTGATCTCCGGGTCGTAGAGATCGGAGGGCTTGTAGCGAGTTCCGCCTGTGTGATCGGCGATTCCCTGCGCCGTCTCCGGCATCAGCTGCATCAGGCCGATCGCGCCCGAGGAGGAGCGGGCGTCGGCACGGAAGCGACTCTCCTGATAGATGACGGCGGCCAGGAGGGCGGGGTCGAGATCGTAGTGCGAGGCGTGCCCGAGCACGATTTGCTCGTAGTGGAGCGGGTGCCACATTCGTGCCCACCAGGCCGGCTGAGCAAAGTGAACGTAGGCAAAGCCGCAAAGCAGGGCGGCCGCGGTCAATGCAAGCCCGAACAGGTACCTCAAGCGTCCACCTGGGCGAGAAGCTGCTGCCAGACGTCGCCGACGAACGCCTGCAGCTCCTCGAGCGAACCGTCGTTACGGAACACGAAGTCGGCGCGACGCACCTTCTCGGCATCCGAGATCAACCGCTCTTCACGCTCGTCCAGGCGAGAGCCTGCGCGCTGCCGGCGCAGGGCGGCCGAGGCGGTGATGACCACGACCTTGTCGAAACGACCCTCGCCGCGCACCTCATAGAGAAGCGGCACCTCGATCACGCAGACCGCCGGCGCATCGGCCGACGCGGCCAGCTTCTCACGGAAGAGCCTCTGCGCACGGATCACGCGCGGATGCAGAACCGACTCGAGGTAGTAGAGATCCTCGGAGTGCTTGAAGACGCGGCCGCCAAGCACCTCTCGGTCGATCTCGCCCTCGCCGGTGAGAACACCGCGGCCGAAGCGATCCTTGAGCCTGGCGCGCACCTCCTCGTCGCTGTGCAGCAGATCGTGGACGACCTCGTCGCTGGAGAGAGTCGCTGCGCCGAGCGCCTCGAACATGCGCAGCGCTTCGCTCTTACCGGCGCCGACGCCCCCCGTCAGCGCGACCGCAAGCGGCCGGACGGGCACTACTCGCCGGACTCGTCAGAGGCCGGTTCAGCGGTCGCGGCCGTCTCGCCGGACTCGGCGAGCTCCGACTCGGTGTCCTCTTGCTCGCCTTCGGCCGACTGCTCGCTAGCGACGGCCTCGGCGCTTTCCTCTTCTCCCGCTTCGATCTCGGGCTCCGCTTCGACTTCTTCGTCGCTCGCGGTCGCCTCGGCCTCGGGCTCCGCTTCGACTTCTTCCTCGCTTGCGGACTCAGCCTCGGCCTCGGCCTCTTCCTCGCTCACGGGCTCGGCTACCCTGGGCGCCGCCTCGACAACCACGGGGCCGCCTTCGACGCGCTTCATGGAAAGAGAAAGCCTTCTACGCTCGCCGTCGATCTCGAGCACGACCACGCGCACCAGATCGCCCTGCGAGACGACCTCGCGCGGGTTTTCGACGTGGTGCTGAGCCAGCTCGGAGATGTGCACCAGCCCTTCGACGCCCGGAACGATCTCGACGAACGCGCCGAAGGTGACGACCTTGGTCACCCTGCCTTCGACCTCGTCGCCGTCGCCGTAGGCGTCGATCACCTGCTGCCAGGGATCCGATTGGGTCTGCTTGAGCCCGAGCGAGATGCGCTGGCGGTCGCGGTCGATGTCGAGCACCTTGACCTTCACCGTCTGCCCCACTTCGAGTATCTCGGAGGGGTGGTTGACGTGGCTCCAGGAAAGCTCCGAGATGTGGATCAGCCCGTCCATACCGTCGAGGTCGACGAAGGCGCCGAAATCGACGATGTTCGAGATCTGACCCTCGATCACGTCGCCGGGGTTGAGCCGGTCGAGGATCGCCTGGCGCATCTCCTTGCGCTCGTCTTCGAGCACGGCGCGGCGCGAGAGAACTACGTTGTTGCGCGAGCGGTTGAGCTCGATCACCTTGCAGCGGAGCTCGGTGCCCATGAACTCGTCCAGATCCTGAACGCGGCGGATGTCGACCAGCGAGGCAGGCAGGAAGCCGCGCACGCCGAGGTCGATGATCAGGCCGCCCTTGACGACCTCGATCACGCGGCCCTCGATCGGCTCGCCGGTCTGCGCCTTGTCTTCGATCGACTTCCAGGCCAGCTCGAAACGGGCGCGCTTCTTGGACAGAATCAAGCGTCCATCCGCGTCTTCCTTAGTGAGGACGAGCGCGTCGATCTCGTCGCCGAGCGTTACCTCCGTGGAGGGATCGATCGAGCGCCGGATCGAGAGCTCGGAAACCGGGATGACTCCCTCGGACTTGTAGCCGATGTCGACCAGGACCTCGTCCTTGTCGACCCTGACGATCGTGCCGTGGACGACCTCGCCTTCCTTGATCGTCGGGAAGGTGGACTCGTAGTCGGGGATCAGCTTTCCGTCCGGGCCTTCGACCCAGACGCCGGGCTCAGCCTTGATCTTGTCAAGCGTTTCGGCCATGCGTCGGCGGAGTATAGCTGCGCGGCGCAGGTCCGATCCCCACTAGTGGTGCCGCCTTCAGCTCTCCCGCCGGGAAAGAGGGCGAGCCGGCGCGTTTCGCTTCGACCAGGTCGCGCCGAACCGGTCCGCGCGGCACCGATCCCATGCCTGGCCCCGGGACATGTCCGCGCCTGCGATGTCTCTAGTGGCCCTGACAACGCCGCGTTTGCAGGAATACTTCCGCCGCACCGGTGTCCCCGCAAGACTGTCCGGGGAATCGGCACACAATCGGCACGAAACCGCCAGAATCCGTCCTGAGCACGATGTTTCCTGAACCGGCAGGTCCGTTCAGGCCATGTCTCGGTGCCAGGCACGGGTCGCGGCGCCCGTACGGAGACGAGTTGCACATGACTACTTGGCAGCGGCGTAGGCGGCCGACATCTCGGCGCTAACGATCTCGCTTTCGGCCAGTTCGATCAGCGTGCTGGTGCTGGCGCTAGGTGAGGCTGGCTCGCTCGAACCGAGCCGCGGCTTGTGCCAGCGGGCCGAGAGCTCCTGCCTCCAGAGAGAGGGCACCGCGGGCCAGCCACTGCCGCGACGGTGGATTGAAGCGATTGCGCAGCTCGGCTGTGAGAGTGATGTGTCCCAGCCCATCGTGAATCGCTGTCAATGAGAGCTCCCCTTCGACCGATTCCCAGGTCTTTTCTCCCTTCCAGCCGCGCCAATCCTGCTCAACGGAGGCGAAGTAATCCCCGAGACCGAGCAGAAACCCCCGAGGTTCGTAGAAACGGACGCTCGCCTCGAGGTCCTCGACGGACAGTCTCGCCGTGAAGTACGCGGGATCGCGATGATCTACAGCGGCCGCGATCTCGAGAACGCCTTCGCCGCGACCGGCCTCGATCAGGAGTGTCCGGCTCTCGGAGCTCATAACCGAAACGCTACTTGGCCTCGGCCCAGCTCGCGCCGACCCCGGCCTCGGCCGTGAGCGGCGGGTCGAACGGGTACGCCGCCTCCATCTCGTGCAGAACCAGCTCGCGGCAGCGCTCCACTTCGCGCTCGGGTAGCTCGAGTAGAAGCTCGTCGTGGATCTGCAGCACCAGCTTGGCCGCGAAGCCCTCTTCGCCCAGACGGCGTTGAACTGCGATCATCGCAACCTTGATCACATCAGCGGCGGTGCCCTGCATGATCGTGTTGACCGCCAGCCGCTCACCGAGCGAGCGCATCTGACGGTTCGAGGAGCGGAGCTCCGGGATGGGGCGGCGGCGACCGAGTAGCGTCGTCACGCAGCCGGCTATCGTCGCCTCGGCGATGGTGCGGGCGATGAACTCCTGCACGCGCGGGAAGCGGGCCAGGTAGGTGTCGATGTAGGCGCCGGCCTCCTCGCGCGGAATGCCGAGTTGCTCGGACAATCCAAAGGCCGAGATGCCGTAGATGATCCCGAAGTTGACCGCCTTGGCTCGGTTTCGTTCCTCTTTCGTGAGCGAGTCGGGGTCCTTGCCGAGCACCTCGGCGGCCGTGCGCGCATGAATGTCCTCGCCACGCTTGAAGGCTTCGATCAGCTTCTCCTCGCCCGAGGCGTGGGCGAGGATGCGCAACTCGGCCTGCGAGTAGTCGGCCGAGAGAAGCACGCGGCCCTCCTCGGCCACGAAGGCCGAGCGGATCTCGCGCCCGAGCTTCGAGCGAACGGGTATCGCCTGCAGGTTCGGGTTGGAGGTGGAGAGTCGGCCTGTAGGCGCGACGGTCTGATTGATGGTCGTGTGCAGGCGCCCGTCGGTCTCGGAGATCAAAAGCGGCAACGGCCCCAGGTAGGTGTTGACGAGCTTGGTCAGCTCGCGCCACTCCTCGATCACCGCAACGATCTCGTGTTCTTCTCGAATCGAGCGCAGGACGCGGGTGTCGGTCGAGTAACCGGTCTTGCCCTTGCGCCCGGGCGTCAGGCCCAGCTTCTCGAACAGGATGCGACCGAGCTGCTGCGGCGAGCCGAGTGCGAACTCTTCGCCGGCCAACTCCCAAGCGCGCGCCTCGAGCTCGCTCGTACGCTCGCTCAGCCGCGCTGTGATCTCGCCCATGCGGTACGTGTCGATCTTGACACCGGTCTTTTCCATCGCCGCCAGCACGACCGTCAGTGGCAACTCGACGTCGCGGTAGAGGCGCTCCAGCCCGAGCGCGCGCAGTCGCTCGGCATAGAGCGGCGCCAGGCGACGAGCCGCCTCGGCATGGCGGACGAGTGCGGCCGTCTCCTCCTCGGCGGCCGGGACGGCTTCCAGCTCAACTCCCTGCTCGCGCGCCAGCTCGTCGAGCTCGTAGCCACTCCGGCCAGGATCGAGTAGGTAGGCGGCGATCAGCGTGTCGTCGGCGGCCGGGCCGACACCTTCGACCAGCGCCGTGGGCAGCGCCTTGAAGTCGTGAGCGGCGATCGCGCCCGGCCGTAGCCTTGTCGCGAGCTCGTCTTGCCACTCGCCGACGAGCACCTCTCCCCCGGCCGCGAAGGCGTAGCGGCCCTCTGCCACCGCCAGTACGCCCTCGCCTTGGTCGGGAAGCTCGCCCTCGCGCCAGCGCACCCGGTCGGCCGCCGCCCGCTCCTCCTCGCTCGCCGGCAAGGCCTCGTCAAGCGTCTCCAGCCGCCCCAGCATCGAGCGAAACTCGAAGCGCCGGAACTCCTCCTTGAGCCGCGAGCGATCGGGCGGCGCCGAGACCAGCCGGGCAGCGTCGAAGTCGATCTCGAGGTCGCGGCGGACGGTTGCGAGCAGCTTCGAGTCGCGCGCCTGCTGGGCGAACTCCTCCAGCTTCTTGCGCCGGGCCGGCGTCTGCTCGGAGGCGTGCGCCAGCACCTCCTCGAGCGAGCCGTAGCGAATGATCAGCTCGGCGCCGGTCTTCTCGCCGATACCCGGGACACCTGGGATGTTGTCGGAGGTGTCGCCCTTGAGCCCGATGAAGTCGGGGATCTGCGCCGGCGTGATGCCGTAGCGGGCCGTTACCCGCTCGGGCGTGTAGACCTGCACGTCTGTGACTCCGCGCGGCGTCATCATCAGGCAGACCGTGTCGGAGACGAGCTGGAAGGCGTCGCGGTCGGTCGAGACGATGCAGGTGGGAACGCCGGCCTGTTCGGCGCGCGTGGCCAGGGTGGCGATCACGTCGTCGGCCTCCCAGCCCTCGTACTCGACGTTCGTGTAGCCGAAGGCCTCGACCAGCGGGCGGAAGTGCGGGAACTGCTCGCGCAGCAGGTCGGGCGTGGGCTTGCGCGTGCCCTTGTAGGCCTCGAGGATCTTCTCGCGGTGCACCGGGCGCGTGTCCCAGGCCACCGCAACCCCACGCGGCTTGTAGTCGCCGAGCAGCTTGAGCAGCATGCTGGTGAAGCCGTAGAGGGCGTTGGTATGGAAGCCGTCGCTGGTGGCGATGTCTTCGGGCAGGGCGTAGAAGGCGCGGTAGGCGAGGTTGTTGCCGTCGACCAGGAAAAGCTCGCTCGTGCGCGCGGGCGCGTCGTCCAGCACCAGCTCCGCTCCGCTCAGGTCCTTCGGCGACATCGCCTTCGAGTCTAGAAGCTCCGGCGGTTGTGGGAGGGCTGGGACGCTGTCGTCGGCGATGGACGCACCGGCGCGTGCTCGACCATACTGCGAGCGATGAGGAAAGGGCTCTTTCTTCCTGTTGCACTTGCGCTCGTCGCGTTCTGCTCGACCTCGGCGCGGCTCCCGGACTCGGTGCTCGCCCGCGAGGCGGCGGCCGCGACCGACCCGGTCGGTAACCCGCAACCCGCCAGCACCCTGCTCGCGCCGGGCACGACCGCGCTCGATCTCTCGGTCGCAAGCGCCACAGCGACCGATTGCGCCTGGTCGATCGGGACGGCGAAGGCGTACGCGCAGATGACTCCGTTTTCGAGCGGTGCGGGAAGCGTCAGCCACAACACGCGTGTGACCGGGCTCGACCCGAGCCCGGCTGTTTTGAACCACGTCTACGTGCGTTGCGCTTCGAATCCGAGCTTCGCGCTCGCGCTCGAGTACCGCGGCCTGGGCAGGGTCAATCCCTCCTTCCCACGCACGGGCAGCCTCTGGGGTTGGGGCGACTTCTGGAACAAGAGTCTCGCCCACCTTGCCCGCACCGACCTCTGGGTTGCCTACGGCGACGTGAACGAGCAGCGGGTGCGAAAGCTGCGCAAGCTGAACCCGAACGTGCTGATCTTGAACTCGATCAACGCCGTCGAGGCCTACGGGCTGCCCGAGGACTACTACCTGCACGACATCCACGGCAAGAAGATCGAGGTCTGGCCCGGTTCCTACCGGCTCAACCTGACCAAGCCCTACGTCGCCGACTATCAGGCCCACACGGCCTACAACCTGCTGCTGAAGAACCACCTGATCTGCGATGGGATGTTCTTCGACAACGTGATGACGACGCAGTCCTGGCAGGACAAGGACATCTACGGCAATCCCTTCCAGGTGGACGCCAACGAGGACGGCGTCAAGGACGACCCAACCGCTTTCGACGCGGCCTGGAAGGCCGGCGTGTTCAGAGAGATTCGCGAGTTCCGCCGCCTGATGCCGCATGCCATCGTCAGCGGGCACAGCATGAACATCGCCGAGCCCGGCATCGCCAAGCTCTTCAACGGCCTTTCGATCGGTTTTCGCACAGCTGACGTGCTCGAGCACGAGCTGAGCTTCGACTCCCTGCTCGAGGAGTACCGCGGTTGGATGAGCGAGTCGCTCACGCCGCGCGTCACCATGTTCGAGGCCTCTCCGCCCGACCAGATCGCCTACGGCTACGGCTACCTACCCTGGAAGAGCACGCCGCGCTCAACGCTCGAGTTCGCCCGCACGCTCTATCCTTATATGCGCTTCGGGCTGGGGCTGACGCTGCTTGGCGACGGCTACTTCTCCTACGAGTTCGGCGACAACTGGCACGGAAACGACTGGTGGTACGACGAGCTCGACTTCAACCTTGGCCGGCCACGCGGCGCGGCGCGGGCGATCAAGGTTGGCCCGCGAGTGAAAGAGAAACTTCTTCCCGGCGGCGCATTCGAGCGCGGCAAGCTCGAACAGGCGAGTTGGGGCTTCTGGACAGACAGTGAGAACGGCTACCGGGCAAGCGCGCGAATCGACCGCACCAGCCCCGGCGCCGGCAAGGCCTCGGCTCGGGTCGACGTGAGCGCCGCCGCGGGCGTGGACTGGCGGGTTGCCCTCTACTCGGACAGCGCCTCGGTGAAGAAGAAAAAGAGCTACGACATCACCTTCAGGGCTCGTGCGAGCGAGGCGCGCCCGCTCTCGGTCATGATCCAGAAGGGCTCGCCTGACTGGCGCCAGTACGGCGAGTCGTACTCGTTCAACCTGACCCCGCACTGGAAGCGCTACCGCGTCTCCTTCGAGTCGAGCGGCACGGACAGCAAGGCGCGGGTCGAGTTCATGGCCGGCGCGACGACCGGCTCGGTCTGGATCGACGACGTGCGCTTCTTCCCGCACCGCAAGGTGGTCTACCGGCGCGAGTTCAGCCGTGGCCTCGTCCTGTTGAATCCGAACCGGCAGGCGCAGCGGATCGCGACCGGCAGGGGCTGGCGCCGCCTGAAGGGTTCGCAAGCGCCGCGCTGGGAGCTGATGGCCGACGACTCGCAGGCTGGCTTCACGGCCTCGAAGAAGGCGAAGGTCGAGGCCTTGAACAGTGGCTACAGGGCTGCGAGCGGGCCGTTCTTCCACAGCTGGAAGCGAACGATTCACCTTCTTCCGGCGCGATCGAGCGCGAGCTGGCGACTGACCATCCCGGGCGCGAACGTCTACTCGATCGACGCCTGGTGGCCGGCGGCGCCGGCGGCGAAGGGCTGGAGCCGGACAGCGCGCTACGAGGTCCTCGTCGATGGGAAGAGAGTCGCTTCGCGCAAGCTCAACCAGAGTAGGGGTGGCGATCGCTGGCACCGCGTCGCCAGGCTCCGCCTTCCCGCCGGGAAACACACCGTCGTGCGCCTGGTCTGCGCGGGCTCGCGCGCCTGCGCGGCCGATGCGCTCTACCTGCGCTCGAAGGCTCGCTACAACGACGGATCGATCGCGAAGAGGGTCGTGCTGGCGCCGATGGATGCGATCGTCCTGAGACGCGCCCGTTGAGTGCTTGCCCGACGGGAGGTCGCGGCGTAGGTAGAGGCGGGTTCCCCGCCTCCCATCCCCGATTCGAGCCTAACGCAGAATATCGCGCTCTTTTGAGTCGAAATCAGCGCGAAGTCGCACCTCTTTCTCCCCCCTCGGCTTCCGCGGCTTAGGGTTTACCTCGATGCTCCGAATAGCGCTTCTCGCCGGTTCCCGTCCGATTGCCCTCGACATGCCAGAAAACGGCACCGCGCTTCCGCCGCCGCCGCCAAGCAAGGAACTCATCGTCGACGTCACCGCCGCCATCCGCGACGCGCTGCGCTTTCCCCTCGACGGAGCCTCGCTGGTGGACCTCGCCCGCGGAAAGCGGCGCGCGACGATCGTGGTCGAGCCGCCCGCGCTTCCCGTTCCAGGCAGCCTGCGCGATCCGCGTCTCGAGGCATTGGTCGCCACCTCCGACGAGCTCGAGACGGCCGGCATACCGAGCCGGCATCAGACGATTCTGGTCGCCGCCGGATTGGCCCGAAAACCCGGGCGCCGGGAGCTGACCGCGCTAGTGACGCCGGAGTTCAGACGGCGTTTTCATGGTCTGGTCGTTGTTCACGATGTCGAGGCTCCCGATCTCGCGACGCTCGCCGGGGCGAGCGAAGCTCCTCTCTTGGTCGATCGAGCGCTCACAGAGACGGATCTGGTCGTCACCCTGAGCGCCGCCGAAAGCGTTCTACACGGCGGCCCCAACCTTCTTCTCGCAGCTGGGGCGGCAGAATCGCTGCAGGCCGCACAGTACTCCCCCTCACTGCTCGAGACCGGCGGATCGCACGGTTGGCGGCTGGCGCTGGCCCTCGAGCGGGCGCTCGGGCGCGAGGTGCCTCTGATCGGCGTCTCTCTATCGCTCGCTCCGCCCAGGATTGGCGGTCTCGCCAGCGGATATCCCTACGACGCACGCGCCATCGGCCGTATCGCGCACTCGAATCTGCGCCGGGCGCTCGCTTTCGCACCGCGTGCGCTTCGCTGGCGATTGCTGGTTGCGTCACCGGTCGAGATCGTGGCCACCGCCGCCTTCGCAGGCCCGCCCTCGGTCGCCCACGCCGAGGCGCTGCTGGCGACACTCGCGACGCGTACAACAGAGATCGAGGACGAGTTCGACGTGCTCTGCATCCCCGTTCCCGACACGACGCTGATGCTGCCGCGCGAGCGACCAAATCCGCTGGCTGCGGCCGCATTCGGGCTCGGTTATGCCTACAGGCGCTGGCGCGACCGTCCCCCGCTCAGCGACGGTGGAGCGATCGTGTTGGTGCACGGCTTCGGGCGTCACTTCGCCCACCCGGGCCAGCAGCCCTATCGAGCCTTTTTCTCGGCCGCGCGCTTTGGACGCGAGCCCGAGATCCTTGCTCAGGCCGCCCGTGAGGCGAGAACCGACGCGCGTGCGCTGGCTCTTTACTCACAGGGTCAGAGCTGTCATCCGCTGCTTCCCTTTGCCGATTGGGAGGCCTGCCGTCCCGCGATCGAGCGGGCCGGGAGCGTAGTCGTCGCCGGCTGTCGCGATGCCTCCGCGGCGCGTCAGCTCGGCTTCATCCCGTCGCACGGGGTCGGGCACGCTCTGGAGCTGGCGGCCGGGTCGGTGGGAGAGAACGCCCGCGTCGGCTTCATGCTCGGTCCGCCCTACGCCGCTCTGCGACCGACGGCGATACCCGGCAACTCGGCCTAGAGCCTCTTCTGGAAGCCGAGCGCGACGCTCTCAAAACCGAGAGCGCTGTAGAAATCGTGCGCTTCGTCGCGCCAGACACCGGATTCGAGCACGATCTGGTCGCAGCCCGAACGCCGAGCCCCGTCTTCCGAAGCCAGCAGAAGCTCCCGCCCGACTCCGCGCCGTCGCGTCTGCTCCGCTACAACGATCACGACCAGCCGGCAGGTCGGAGCATCGCTGATGAGCGCCGGGTAGATCTGCGTCAGGGCGATGCCCGCGAGCTCGCCGTCCAACTCGGCAACGATCACGCGCTGCCCGTCCTCGCCGAGCCGGTTCAATCGCTCGCTCACCTCACTCGCGCCGGCTGGGTAGCCGAGCTGACCGATCAACTCGCCGATGAACGCCGCGTCGGCCGGCCCCGCCTCTCTGATCGTCGCCCGCGCCACGGAAGAATCCTAGTGCCCTCCGCGCAATGTCCCTCCGGCGGACTCCGACGCGGTCAGATTCGCCTCCGAATCGCAACTATCATGGCGACTCATGCCGAAGTGGCGGAATTGGTAGACGCGCTGGACTCAAAATCCAGTGGGCTTCGGCCCGTGTGGGTTCGATTCCCACCTTCGGCACTCTCGCTTTCTCGGCCGGCGGCTCCGTGCGCCCGGGCGCGACCGCTCGCCCGGAGCCGCCTGACGCCGCTGGCGGCGTGATCCTCTCCGGGCCCCCGTGTGGAAACACTGTGCTCTCCGGGCTCGCACCACCAGCGGCGCCCCGAGCAAGCGAGAGGTCGCCTGACCGCGAAGCCTGTGCCTGTCGGTCGGCGATGCCGAACAGAAAACCACACAGTCGCGGGAGTTTTCCTTCAATAACGTGAATGTGGGGGTGCCCCGTGACTGTCCGAAACAGACCGCGCCGATGCAGGCGACTGGAACCGAGTGGATCCTTCGAGCCCAAGCTGACCGGTTTGCACCAACTCGCACACTCCTCCGTTCGCTAGCGTTCCGCAAGGATTTGACCGCTTAGAAAAGAGAGAGCAGAGGAGGAGAGGTGTCGAAGAAGATCGCAGTACTGACAGGCGGCGGCGACTGCCCCGGGCTGAACGCGGTGATCCGTGCGCTGGCGCGGAAGTCGTTCGCGCGCGGCGATGAGCTGGTGGCGGCGCTGGAGGGCTGGCGCGGCATGATCGAGGGGAACTTCAAGCCGCTCGGACCGGCCGAGGTCTCGGGCATCCTGCACCGCGGCGGCACGATCATCGGCACCTCGCGCACCAACCCCTACAAGGTCGAGGGCGGCGTAGACGCCCTGCGCAAGAACTTCGCCAATGCCGGTCTCGACGCGCTGGTGGCGATCGGCGGCGAGGACACCCTCGGCGTCGCGGCCAAGCTCTACGACGAGTTCCAATTCCCGGTGGTGGGCGTGCCGAAGACGATCGACAACGATCTCTCGGGCACCGACTACACCTTCGGCTTCGACACCGCCGTCTCCATCGCCACCGAGGCGATCGACCGGCTGCACACCACCGCCGAGTCACACAACCGCGTGCTGGTGGTCGAGATCATGGGTCGCCACGCCGGCTGGATGACCGTGCACGCCGGCATCGCCGGCGGCGCCGACGCGATCCTCATCCCCGAGCAGAAGACGACGGTGGAACAGGTCTGCGAGCACCTGAGGATACGCTGGGACTCGGGCAAGAAGTTCGCCATCGTCGCCGTCAGTGAGGGCTACGAGATCACCTTCGCCAGCGGCGAGTCGGAGATGGTGGCCAAGGATGCGCCCGCGACCGACCAGTTCGGGCACGTCCTCTTGGGCGGAGTCGGCAACGCGCTCTCGAAGGAGATCGAGAAGCGCACCGGCTACGAGACCCGCTCGGTCGTGCTCGGCCACACCCAGCGCGGCGGCACCCCCACCTCGCGCGACCGCGTGCTGGCCACCCGTTACGGGCTCAAGGCCGCCGACCTCGTGCAGGAGGGCTCGTTCGGCCAGATGGCGGCCCTGCGCGGCGACGACATCGTCGGCGTCTCGCTGCACGAGGCGACCGCCGAGCTGAAAACCGTTCCGCAGGAGTGGTTCGACACGGCCAAGGCTGCAATCGGCTGGCTCTAGTCGAGACGAATCAAGCGAAAACGAGGGAGTCCGGCCGAGTCCGGGCTCTCTCTTTTATTCCCCGCTCCTGTCGAGGAGCTCCGACGCAATCCGGCTGACGATCGAGCGGTTGCGCCCCCAGTCCCACAGTTGGGGCACGATCGATTTGCTCGTGATCTGGAGCCGGGTCATTGCCGTCCCGCGCGGTTGCATTTGGACCTCGACGCTGTTTCCGAACGCCGTCCGGTCGCCCTTAAGAGTTGCCTCGATCGTTCGGGGCTCGGGATGACGGATCGGCCCATCGTTGAGATCGAAGGCTTCGATCGTGCGCTCGACCAACCGCACCGCTTCCTGCTCGGCCATCTCGAGCTCGATCACCTGGACAGCCTGCGTCGACCAACTCGGGCGCCAGCTTTGAAACAGGCGCATAGCCAAAACCGCGAGGAGTACTCCGATGACGATCACAACTACTGTGGGCAACGAGGGCTTCTCTCAGTCGAGCGTGACCGCGCCGTCCTCGCCGAGTGGCCAGGCCGGGTTGTGCGCGATCTGCCAGGGATGGCCGTCGAGATCGGCGAAGGCTCCCGCGTAGCCGCCCCAGAACATCATCGCGGCCGGCTTCACGATCGTTCCTCCAGCTGCCTCGGCGGCATCGAGAATCGCGTCCACCTCATCGGGCGAGCGCACGTTGTGAGCCAGCGTGACGCCACCCCAACCACCTGCGTCCTCGACTCCGCTCTCTTCGGCCAGCGCCCCTCGGCCCCAGAGCGAGAAGACCGTCGGCCCGACCTGGAAGAAGGCGATCTCGGACCCCGTGCCCGTGCCCGTCTGCCAGCCGAGCGCCTCGTAGAAGGCGCGCGAGCGTGCCACGTCCGCGACGCCCAGCGTGACCAGGCTGATTCTCTGTTCCATACTCTGATTATTACTGCTGCGGAGTCGCGTCGCCGACGATCTTGTCGCCGCAGCGGAACGTCCCACTCAGGCTCTCACCGGTCATGGTCGTGGCACTGAACGAGCCGCGAGTTCGCGCTGCGCGAATTTCTTCTCTGAGCCCGCGCCCGTCGCTGCCGTCGTCGTCGAGTCGCCCATGGCGGAGGTCGTCACGGACCCGGTCGTTGCCGCAGCCTCGCCGCTGCTCTTGCCCTTGCCGCCACATCCCGCTGCGAGCGCCGCGACGAGCACGAAAGCGAGGGAGGAGAGCCAGACGGCATGCGTGCGACGCATGTTGCGCTCGATCATAGGCGGTCGTCTACGCAGATACGAGCCGGTTTCGCGCGCACGGGCCCACCGGTTTGCGCCCTACAAGTAGGCTGATCTAAGTCTCATGCCGAAGCTTCCAGCGCCATCGAATGGACACGCTCGCCTGATCGCCAGCGACCTGGACGGAACGCTGTTGCGCTCGGACGGCTCGGCCTCGCAGCGGACGCTGGAGGCGCTCGCTCGGACGGTTGCGGCGGGGATTCGTTTCGTTCTCGTCAGCGCCCGTTCGTCCGGCTGGCTCGCGCCCGAAGCGGCGCGGCTGGGATTGGACGGGATCGGCATCTGCTCGAACGGCGCCGTCGTCTTCGACTACGAGGCGAAGCGCATGCTCATCCACCGTCCGCTCGAGCCCGAGATCGCGCGTGAGATCGTGCACGGCCTGCGCCTGGCCGCGCCGGGCGTCGTCTTCGGCTGTGAGCGTCCCTCCGGTTTCGTCGCCGAGCCCGCCTACCAGCCTCTCTACCGTGCGCGCGGCTCGATCCCGCGCGCTGACGCGCTCGCCTTCCTCTCCGAGCCGGTGACCAAGCTCGTACTGCAGCATCCCGAGCTGGCACAGGCCGAGCTGCACGCGCTCGCCAGCGATTTCGGCGGCGAGGGGGTCGAGGCCAGCTACTCGGGCGCGGGGCTGGTGGAGATCGCGGCGGCCGGCGTCACCAAGGGCGCCGCGCTGGCCGAGTTGTCCGCCGAGCTAGGCGTCGATCGCAGTGAGGTGATCGCCTTTGGCGACATGCCGAACGACGTGCCGATGCTCGCCTGGGCCGGGCGCGGCGTCGCGGTGGCGAACGCCCACATCGAGGTTCTGGCCGTCGCCGACGAGGTCACCGCCTCGAACGACGAGGACGGTGTGGCGCTGGTGTTGGAGACGCTGCCGGCCGCGAGCTAGGACGCCGAGCCCGGCAACTTCAGTCTCAGCAGCGCTCCCCCACCCTCGGCGTCCGCCACCTCAACCGAGCCGCCGTGCGCCTCGGCGATCTCGCGCACGATTGCCAGCCCGAGCCCGGAGCCCGGCATGCCACGAGCCGCCGGGGAACGGTAGAAGCGCTCGAAGACATGGGGCTTGTCCTCGTCGGATACGCCAGGCCCGCGATCGCGGACGATGAACTCGCCGCGGCTCAAGCCGACCTCGACCAAACCGCCCGGCTCGCTCCACTTGGCGGCGTTCTCGAGCAGGTTCCAGACCGCTCGCTCGAGCCTTCCGGGGTCGCCTTCGACGGTCGTCGGCTCCAACTCGGCCACGAAGTGCAGCTTGGGGTAGCGCAGCGTCGCCTGGTCGATGCAGTCGCTGACGACGCTGTCGAAGCGAACCTGACCGCGATCTTCGCCGTTCTTCCCACGCGCCAGCTCGACCAGGTTGCCAACCAGCTTGCGCACCTCGCGCAACTCGCCGAGCACATCAGTGATCAGGTCTTTGCGCTTGGTCGCCGGCAGGCGCGGCGCCTTGGCCAGCACCTCGAGGTTGGTCTGCAGGCTGGTGACCGGCGTCAGCAGCTCGTGTGAGGCGTCGGCGACGAAGCGCTTCTGCGTCTCGATCGCCTCCTGCAGCGCCGCCAGCATGGCGTTGAACGAGACGGCCAGACGGCCCAGCTCGTCCTTGCCCTTCTCGGGCACCCGCTCGCTCGTATCGAGCGTGCTCGTTACCCGCTCGGCCGCGTCGCTGACGCGGCGCACGGCCAAGAGCGTCGTGTGCGAGACGAGCGCGCCCGCACCGGCCGCCAGCACGATGCCGGCAAGCGAGACGAGTAGCAGGATCAACTTCAACCTGTTCAGCTCACGATCGACGCCGTCGAGCGGGCTGGCGATCTGCAGCGCGGCCTTGCGGGCGATGGGAACGGTGAGAACACGGGCGTGGACGCCCGCTACTTGGGTACTGGTGAAGAAGGCCCGTCCTTTGCCCGATGCGACCGCAAGCGTGCGCGCATCGACCGGCACGGCTCCGCTCTCGTTGGCCGGACGGTTGACCGCGCCCTTTGCCGTAACGAGCTGGAAGTACTCGCGCTGTCCGAACCGCGGCAGCGGTAGCCGGTTGACCAGGTCGCCGGCGGGGGGAGCGGTACCGAGAGCGCTGCTCTGGACGGCGACGGCGCGCTGCTCGAGCTCGTCGTCGACGTTTCGCAAGAGATCGGCGCGCATCGAGAAGAAGATGGCGATCGATGCCAGTGCCACCGAGAAGGCGACTACCAGCGTCGTGGCCAGGGCGAGTCGGACGCGCAGGCTCATTGCTCACGCAGCACGTAGCCGGCACCGCGCACGGTGTGGATGAGACGGGGTTCTCCGCCGGCCTCGGTCTTGCGGCGCAGATAGCCCACGTAGACGTCGAGGGTGTTCGACTCGGTACCGAGATGGCTGCCCCAGACCCGTTCGAAGACGAGCGAGCGGGAGAGCACCTGGCGCGGGTTGCGCAGGAAGAACTCGAGCACATTGGCTTCGGTCACCGAGAGCCTGAATTTACGCTTGCCGCGCTGCGCCTCGAGTAGGCCCAGATCGAGAGTGAGGTCGGCGAAGCGCAGGATCTCGCCGCTCGAGCCTGGTGTGGCCCGCCGCAGTAGCGCGCGCACGCGAGCCAACAGCTCCTCCAGCTCGAAGGGCTTGCCCAGGTAGTCGTCGGCGCCGGCGTCGAGTCCCTCGATTCGATCGCCCAGCTCGTCGCGCACGGTGAGCATGAGGATGGGGACTCTGCTCTGCGCCTTGCGCAACAGGCGGCAGACCTCCAGTCCGTCTACGCCCGGCATCAGGACGTCCAGCACGATGGCGTCGGGCTCCCGTCGCTCGACCGCCGCCAGCGCCTCCGCGCCGTCGGCGGCCAACTCGACGTCGTAGCCCTCGAGGCCGAGCGCGCGCTCGAGCGCCTCGCGAACAGCGCGATCGTCATCGACAACGAGGATCTGCATCGACTTCCTCCCATCGCTCCCCGGGCCCGGGTGCGAGATCAAGGTCTCTCTACACAAGAAAGTAAAGGCACAGACGCTAAGACGGGGATGAGAGAAGCGTATCGACGGCCGACTCTCATCGCCGTCTTAGCATCCTCTGCTTTCGTTCTGGACGTGTTCTACCTGGGATATCTGCGTAGCGAGTTGTTGCGGCGAAAGGGCCGTACGATCCTGACCTTGCTCGGGCTGGCGCTCGGGGTTGCGCTTGTAATCGTGATCACTTCCCTCTCGCGTGGGCTGGACCAGGCTCAGAAAACGGCTCTCGATCCGCTCTCCAGCATCGGCACCGACCTGACCGTCACGGTGCAGCCCGAAGGCGTCGGCGGCGCCTTCGCCAACCGCACCGTGAACACCGACCTCTCGACGCTGGGCAAGGCGGGCGAGCACTTCTCGTACGACACCTTCTCGTCGGGCTCGCAGATCGCCTTCGCGCAGTCGCAGGCAAAGAGCGTCTCTTCCATCTCCGGTGTCGCCGAGATCGCGACCGGGCTGACGCTGACCGTGACACACCAGGAGGGAAAGGTGCCGAAGATCTCCACCCAGATCACGACGGGCGGACAGCGACTGAATGTTCAGGGTCAAGTGCACCGGCCGACGGCGGCCGAGCTGGCGAAGATGGCAGCGTGCCTGGCCAAGCAGGAGAAGAGCTCCGGCACCTCGACTTCTACCACCACCACTCCGAGTCAGCCCTCGCAGGACGGCGGCCTGACCGGCGAGGCCCAGGGAGGCCCGGGACGATTCGGCGGCTCCGACGCCATGCGCAAGTGCATGCCCGCGAGCATGCGTCGCTTCTCGAGGACTATCACGACGCCGCGACAAACGACCACCAAGCAAGTCAAAACGCCGAAGACGGATATCAAGACCTCCAGCTACACGATCGGCGGCGTCGATACCAGCCGGGCGGATATGGGCCTGATCACCGCCGCCCAGGTCACCAAGGGCCGCTTCCTGTCGCAGAAGAATGCCCGCGAGGCACTCGTCGCCAACTCCTATGCCTCCAGCCACAAGCTCAAGGTCGGCTCGACGCTTACCATCAAGAAGACCAAGTTTCGTGTCGTCGGGCTCGTCCAGGCGCCGCTCGGCGGACAGAGCGCCGACGTCTACGTCCCACTGACGCGGCTACAAGCGCTCTCAGGCCAGAAGAGCCAGATCAACGTCGTGCTTGTCCGCGCCGATAAGAGCTCGGCCGTCGGGGCCGTTCAGAAGAAGATCGAGAACGCCTTCCCGAGCGCCGAGGTTGCCAGCGCCAAGGACGTTGCCGACCAGATCTCGGGCTCTCTGGTCACCGCCTCCGACCTCGCCAAGAGCCTCGGACTGGCTCTCTCGATCATCGTGATCGCCGTGGCCATCATGCTGGCGGCGCTGCTCACCCTCTCCTCGGTCGCCAAGCGCGTGCGCGAGATCGGAACGCTGCGAGCGCTCGGCTGGTCGAGACGGCTCGTGATCAGGCAGGTCGCCGCCGAGTCGCTGACCCAGGGAGTCGTGGGCGGCGTGATCGGCGTGGCGATAGGAATCGCCGCCGCCGCCGTGATCAACTCGTTCAACCTATCCCTCTCGGCGTCGTCGAAGGTCGCCACTACCGCCAACGGCCGAGGATTCCGAGGCTTCGCCGCCGCCGTTCAAACGACGACCCAGAGTGCGACCAGCCAGGTGGCCCTGCACGCTCCGCTGGCCGGATCGATCATCCTGATCGGCTTCGCCCTTGCAGTACTTGGAGGACTCCTTGCCGGAGCAACCGGGGCGCTTCGCGCCGCGCAACTCCGCCCTGCCGACGCCCTGAGGCAGGTCGAGTGATGTCGGCCCCACCACTCTACGAGCTGCGCGGCGCGACCCGGTATTTCCGGCTCGGAAACTCGACCATCAAGGCCGTCGACGGCGTCGACATCTCCCTCGACAAGGAGGAGTTCGTCGCTCTCGAAGGTCCGAGCGGCTCGGGCAAGACAACGCTCCTGCAGCTGCTCGGAGCACTCGACCGCCCGACCAGCGGTGAGGTTCGCTTCGAGGGCCGCGATCTCGACTCGCTCTCCGACGGCGAGCTCGCCGAGCTGCGACTGCGTTCCTTCGGCTTCATCTTCCAGCAGTTCAACCTGCTCTCGACCCTCACTGCAGTTCAAAACGTGGAGGCCGGCCTCGCTCCCCTCGGTGTCTCGGCGGGAGAGCTACGCGAACGGTCGCTGGCAATGCTGTCGGAGGTCGGCCTCCGCGACCGCGCCTTCCACCTTCCCAACCAGATGTCCGGCGGCGAGCAGCAGCGAGCCGCAATCGCCAGGGCGCTACTGGCCGAGCCGCGCGTGGTTCTGGCCGACGAGCCGACCGGCAACCTCGACTCCAAGAGCGGCGCCGACGTGATTGCGCTTTTGACCGATCTGGCGGCGCGGCACGGCACGACGATAATCGTGGCGACTCACGACGCAGAGCTCGCCGCTCGTGCGCCGCGCCGCCTGACCATTCACGACGGCCGCCTGGTCGGCGACGGCAAGAACGGCAAGAGGGCCGCGAAGGCGAAGAAGCGCTAGCTCGGGGTTCGGGTGCTTTTACCCACCCACCACCCCCCACCCTCCCACGGGGCGGAGAACGGTAGCGAGAAAAGCCGCTCGAAAACCACTCGAAAGCGAGCCGATCCCGCAACGGAGAGCGAGTGCGATCCCGTTTCCCAGAACCCCAAACACCCTGCTACTCGCCGTTTCTGAGCTCGCCGAGGCGCCGCTTTTCGAAGTCAATCTGTTCGAAGCGAGCAAGGCAGCCCACGCCCGTCGGCGACTGAGCGAGAAAGCCGATCTCGACCGCGCCTTCACCACCCAGCGCGAAGTAGCGCGCCAGCCGCCAGAAACCGTCTCTGCCAGAGGCGTGGAAGGCGAAGCACTCACCCAGTCGCGCGATGCGCAGGCCGACCGCGCCGCTCTCGACGGAAAAGGAGTTGCAGTCGTCGGAGACGCCTCGCGTCACGACCGAGACCACGGTCGGCTCTCCCTGCGGCGAGCGTTCGAGACACAGTTTCGCCCAGCTCGTCTCGCCCCTGTACAGCAGCAGCACAGCTGCATCGAAGGTGGAGGAAAGCTCGGGACGAACGCGGGCGCTGAAGAGGAAATCGCCGCTTACTTCGCCGACGAGCGCGGGCGCGTTGAGAAGCGGTGCGCCGCCGGCCGGGTCGATGAACAGGTCGGTGGCGGGCCCGGCGCTCAGCTCGAGGCTGCGATCGCCCGCCTGCCAGGCCCGAGGCGAGCCGAGCCACCGTAGCGCCGGAGGCAGCGGCTCGATCCTCACTCGCTCCGAGGAGCTCATCTCGTACGGCCTCCTATCTCGAGGGCATGACCGGCTGGGGAAACGAACTACTTCAACGCCACTTCGACCCCAGCGCCAACCGTCCCAATCAAGCGCGGCACGATCGGCACGATGCTCTCACGGGCGCAGTAGGCGATGTCCTCCTCGAGACCGGCGGCGACGATGTTGCGGGCGCTCTGACTAACTCGCAGGCCGTCCTCGGCACTGGCGAAGGACTGGGCCAGCCTGATCGCCGCGTTGGCCGAGTCGGTGTGATTGCCGTCAAGCGCTTGAGCGATGCGGCCGGCGACGTAGGCATCGTCGAGGCAGAGCTCGCCACGTGATCCCGCGCAGAGAATGTCCAGCTCGTCGGCGCCGTCGGCGCGCACGGCTTCGATCAGCGCCTCCAGGTTGAGCAGCGAGGCCACGAGCACGCGCTCGGCGTGAGCGGCGGCGGTGACGAGCAGGCGGGTGCCGTTGGTGGTCGATAGCACCAGCGTCGGAGCGGCCGGCTTGCCGACGTACTCGCGCGGCGAGTTGCCGAAGTCGAAGCCGGGGATGGGCGAGCACTTGCGCTCACCCCCGAGCACGGCGGGGCTGTTCTCGGCAGCAAGGACGTGGGCGTCCTCGATGTCGGTACAGCAAAGAACGCGCTCGTAGCCGGAGGCCAGCGCCTGGGTGATGGTAGAGGTGGCTCTGAGAACGTCGATGACGACCGCGAGCGGCGCGTCAACGGGCTCAAACGGAGTAAAGGACACGTGAATGCGCATGACGAGTAGGCTACCGAGAAGTCAGAAATGGCGACGTGCTACCGACATCCCGATCGCGAGACGGGTCTCTCCTGCTCGGTCTGCGAGCGCCCGATCTGCACCGACTGCGCTACCTTCGCAGCCGTAGGCATCCGCTGCCCCGAGCACTCGGGCAAGCCGCAGGGGGTCGAGAAGGTCACCAAGACAGTGCGGCGGGCGCACTACGAGGGCGCAGGCGCCCTGGTTACACGGGCGCTGATCGCGATCAACATCGTCGTCTACCTGGCCACGGTGGCGACCGGCGGCGGCATCAACTCCGATCGCGGAACGATCTACGAGCACGGCGTGCTGGCCGGGCCACTGGTGGCAAACGGCGACTACTGGCGGCTTTTGACCTCGGCATTCATGCACTACGGCCCGATTCATCTGGGCATGAACATGCTCGTTCTCTGGTTCGTCGGCTTTCCGCTCGAGGAGCGCATGGGACGTGGCCGCTTCCTCCTGCTCTACCTCACGGCCGGTCTGGCCGGTGCTGCCGGAGCGATTCTCGTTTCGCCCTGCGTCTTGACGGCCGGCGCGTCAGGCGCCATCTTCGGCCTGTTCGGTGCCGGCCTGGTGCTCGAACGCCAGGGCGTGCACCTCTTCGGAAGCTGGCTGTTCGCCGTGGTCATCATCAACCTGGCCTTCACCTTCGGCGCCAGCGGAATCTCGGTCGGCGGACATATCGGGGGCCTCGTCGGCGGAGTCCTGGCCATGCTCGGCCTCTCGCGCTTCGGCCGCACTCACGCCCTCTACGGCCGCGCGGGCGTGCTCGGCTATGGGGTGTTACTCGGAGTAGCCGCGGCGAGCATCGTGCTGGGGATCTGGGCCGCAAATCAGGGCTGTAACCCGGTTCTCTAGTAGCCCTGGCCGGCGAGCCTGGCCCGCTGCCTGCGCGCTCTGAACTCGGCCATCCACGCCGCCAGGCGCAGACCGAACCAGAAGGGCGCGAAGAGGCCGTAGAAGAGGATCAGCGCGAAGAAGAGCAGGATCCACCATAAAAGCCAGCGCAGCGGGTTGATGCGCGGCGGAACGCGATCGCTCGCGCGAGGGCTAGCCTTCTCGACCTTTCCTCTCGGCTTCACCCAGGCAGCCTAGCGCGAGCCTGACCTGACGGCCGCGCCGGCCCTTCCGAGGCGAAGGTTGATCTGATCGAGCGCCTGCTTGGCGGAATCGCGCACCTCGGGGTCGTGGTCGAGCAGGGCGGTGCGAAGCGGTCTCAGGGCGCTCGAGTCACCGATCGCGCCCAACGCCTCGGCGGCGGCCATGCGCACCACCTCGGGGACATCGGCGTTGTTGAGACAGGCGATGAGAGGACCAACCGCGCACTCGTCACCGATCTCACCCAGCGCCCTCGCGGCCGCCGCGCGCATCGAGTGCGAGTCGTCCTCGAGCAGCACCGTGACGAGCGGCTTGGCGACACAGGAGCCCATCTCCACTGCACGATCGATCATGTGCAAAGCCAGGTAGTAGCGGGCGCCGAACTCGTTACATCCCGGCTGCCAGCCCAGTCGCGCCAGCGAGCGGGCAGCCATTCGGCAGACGTCGTAGCGGCAATCGCCCAGCGCCTCGACGAGCGGCCCGAGGGCGCGTACGTCGCCGACCTTGCCGAGCGACTCGGCGGCCTGGGCCCGCACGCCGGAATCGGAGTCGGCCAGAAGAGTCAGGAGCGGTTCGATCGCCTTGGCATCCCGCAGGCAGCCGAGAGCCCGTGCCGCCGACTCACGCACGTAGGCATCGTCGTCGGATAGAGCGGCAAGAAGGGGCCCGATCGCCTGCCGGTCGCCGATCTGGCCAAGCGCCTCTGCCGCCTTGGCCCGAACAAGGCGATCGCTGTCGCCGAGCTCCTTGACGAGCGGATCCTCGGCGCGGGTGTCGCCCAGGCGCCCCAGCGCCTCGGCGACGGCCGCCCGCACGTGATTGTTGGAGTCCTCGAACTCGGCCAGGAGCGGCTCCTCGGCCTCTGTGTCCCCGAGCAGACCGAGCGCCTCGGCCGCGGCCTGGCGCACCTGCCAATCGTTGTCGCGTAGCGCCAGCACGAGGGGAAGCTCGGCGCGCATGTCGTGACTCTGACCGAGAGCGCGGGCCGCTTCCGCTCGTACCTCGGGCGCTCCGTCGCCTAGCGCGCCCATCACGAGATCGTGCTCTTCGAGCCTGATCAGAGCCTGCAACGCCTCGATCCGCAACTCGACTTGCGGCGCCGAAGCCAGCAGACGCGTCAGGCCGGCGACGTCGCTCCTTCCCTCCAGCTTCTCGACGTTTGGCCTTCCGAAACGCAACATGGATCACTCTCCAGGCTCGCTCCGGGCGCAAAGCCGAATACGACAGGCGACCTGCGCTCGAGAGTCACCCGCCTATCTCAGTCTACGACCGTTCAGGAACTCCAACAAGACGATTTGTGTGTGCAAGCGGGCGGTTTTGCGAAGAAACGTCCACATATCGCGCTGCGCCGATTGCGCTCAACAGGCGGCGAGCGCGGACGCGTAGAAGCGCAGGTAACGGTCGACGTGCGCATTCCAGTAGTCGCCGGAGTGCGCGCCGGGCCAGACGTTGAAGACCACCTTCTGACCGTACGCGCAAAGGGCTCGCGCCAGTTCGCTGTCGGCCGAGAAGAATGGATCCCGATTACCGACATCGATCCAGACACGCGCTTTTCGACCGAGTGGCACCGGTCGGCTCGAGGCGATCTCCAGAACGTCATTTCGAGCGAAGTCTTCGGCGTTGTCGAAGGCGCCCATCGAGATACCGCCGATGGCGATGCGACGACGATCGGCCCCGGTCTGCGCCAGCGCTGCCGGGATCGCCTCTTGCGTGACGTAGCTGCCCCAGCGACCGTCGGCGCGGTCGTGGTAGTAGCTGTGATCGCCTCCGTTCACCAACAGGAGAACGGGCGCGCGCGCGCCGAGCCCGGCGAGCGCATCGAACCAGTACTTGGTAAGGTAGCTACTCGGAGACGAGCCCCTTCCGTGCAGCAGGACGAGCAGCGGCCGCCCGGCTCCTCCACCCTTGGGAACGACGGCGATCTCCTCCAGCGAGCGCCCGACCAGGGTGCTCTTCAGGCTGAAGTGCGTCACCTTGGCCCCGTGCTGATCGGGCTTGAACACGCGGTAGAGGCGAAACAGTCCCCAGCCGTCGAGCGAGAGCAGCGTGACGGTAACGGTCACGCCGAGTAGGCGACGTCCGAGCACCCCGCGACCCTATAACCTGTCTGCCCCGAGCGCCAACGAGGAGCCACAGGTGAGCGAAACCGGTCAACCGAACGACGTCGCGACGATGGACAAGGTCGTCTCGCTTTGCCGCCGGCGCGGCTTCGTCTTCCCCTCTTCGGAGATCTACGGCGGACTGGGCTCCTCCTACGACTACGGCCACTACGGCGTGCTGGCCAAGAACAACGTCAAGTCGCGCTGGCTGGAGGCGATGACCCAGGAGCGCGACGACATCGTGGCGCTCGACTCGGCGATCATCCTGCATCCCCGCGTCTGGGAGGCCTCGGGGCACCTCGGAAGCTTTTCCGACCCGCTCGTCGACTGCCGAACCTGCAAGAAGCGTTTCCGCGCCGACGACCTCGAGCACTGCGAGTGCGGGAAGAAGCCGAGCAGGCACCCCGGCGAAGGCCCGGACTGCGACCTGACCGAGCCGCGTGAGTTCAACCTGATGTTCGAGACCACGGTTGGGCCGGTGCAGGAGTCGGGCTCCAAGGCCTACCTGCGACCGGAGACGGCGCAGGGCATCTTCATCAACTTCAAGAACGTGCTGCAGCTGGCGCGGCGCAAGCCGCCGTTTGGCATCGCTCAGATCGGCAAATCGTTCCGCAACGAGATCACGCCGGGAAACTTCCTCTTTCGCACGCGCGAGTTCGAGCAAATGGAGCTGGAGTTCTTCGTGCCGCCCGACGAGTCGCCGCGCTGGTACGCCTACTGGCTCGAACAGCGCATGAATTGGTACTACCGCTACGGACTGCGCCCAAGTCACCTGCGCCTGCGCCAGCACTCGGCCGACGAGCTCTCCCACTACTCGAGCGGCACCGCCGATGTGGAGTATTTGTTCCCGATCGGCTGGTCGGAGCTGGAGGGGATAGCCAACCGCGGCGACTACGACCTGAGCCGCCACAGCGAGTTCTCGGGCGTCAAGCTCGAGTACGTCGGGCAGGAAGGCGAGCGCTACGTCCCGCACGTGATCGAGCCCTCGGCCGGCGCCGATCGTTCGCTGCTGGCCTTCCTCGTCGACGCCTACGACGAGGAGGAGGTGGCCGGCAGGCAGCGCACGCTACTTCGCCTGCATCCACAGATCGCGCCGGTCAAAGCCGCCATCCTGCCGCTGATCGGAAAAAGCCCGGACATGGTCGCCAAAGCGCGCTCGCTCTACGAGGAGCTGCGCCTGCGCTTCGTGGTCGAGTACGACGACTCGGGCGCGATTGGCCGCCGCTACCGCCGCCAGGACGAGATCGGCACTCCCTGGGCGGCCACGATCGACGACCAGACGCTCGAGGACGACACCGTCACCATCCGCGACCGCGACTCGCTCGAGCAGATCCGGATCGCCCTCTCGCAGGTGGGCGCGCATCTGTCCGAGCAGCTGGCCGCGCCGTGGACGACGCCTAAGGGCGAATAGCTCTCTCGCGGGCGGAACGCGGTAGCGCGATAAAGCTCACTGAATCGTCACGTTTTCGTGCCGGACCCCGCCCCGGTATCAGATATGGAGCAGGGGAGGCGCCCGGCGTCAAGAGCCGACTGAGCCGGAAGAGTCACAACCTACCGACGAAATCGCTCTGTAATCGATGGTGTCAGCGGCGACCGGAGGTCGCCTCGTGTTGGTGCCTCGGTCGCTCGGACGAGCTCTCCGCCCTGTGGCGGTTGTGCATTTTCGGACCCCAAGCCGACTAGCCCGGCTTCCGCCATTCCATCGTCCGCGGGCTCGGCGTACCAAACCCGCACTTCTCGTAGAAGCTCTGTGCGTCGAGGGTGTGCAGCACCCAGATCAGGTCCGCGAACGGGCCTTTCTCGACGCTGAACCGGACGATCGCCGCGCCAAGGCCGCGGCCGCGGTACTCGGGCAGGACGTAGACGTCGGTCAGGTACGCGAAGATGTCGGCGTCGGATTCGACGCGGGCAAAGCCGATCTGGCAACCCCCATGGTAGAGGCCGACGATGCGCGCCGCCTTGCGAATGAGTCTCTCCTGCTTCTCGAGCGAGCGGTCGAGGGCCCAGTACGCCTCGGTCGAGAGAAACCGGTGCACCTCGGCGACGTCGATCCGGTCGACATCGTCGTCCAACTCGAACCCGCCGGGCAGCTCTTTCCTCATGATCGAGAGCCTAGTGACTCGCCGAGATAGCGCACCAAAGGGCGTCTAAAGAGGATCGCCGCCGAGTGCGCCCAGCCTAGCCGGGGGCTGGCGCTCCATCGCCCGGGCGCTCGGCGGCGCGAAGCCGAACCTCTTGTACAGGCCGTGCGCGTCGACGGTGTGCAGAACCCAGCGCAGGTGCGCGAACGGTCCCTCGTCGACGCTGAAGCGGATGATCATCGCGCCGAAGCCGCGACCGCGGTACTCGCGCAGCACGTAGACGTCGGCCAGATAGGCGATCGCGACTCCGTCCGAAACGGTGCGGGCGAAGCCGACCTGGCGGTTCTCGTGGTAGAGGCCGACGACGCGATTCGCCGCCTGAACGAGCCTTTCTTGCACCTCGTAGGGGCGTCCCTTGGCCCAGTAGGCCTGCGTCGCGAGGAATTGGTGAACGGCGGCTACGTCGATCCTCGCGGCGCTGTCGTCGAGCTCGTATCCACCCGGAAGTTCCTTCTTCATGCCGAAAGCGTACGCAGACGGAAGCCGCCGTGCTCTTCATAAGTGGCGGTGATGACGGACAGGCAGTCGCGCGCCGCCCGCTCGTTCAGCTCGACAGCGCCAGCCTCGGCGAGCGGACGGCGCAGCAATCCCTCCAGTCCGGCGAAGCCGCCGGACGAGAGCGGCAGCGATCCGGCGGCGCAGTTTCGGCAAACGACGCCGCCCGCGCGGGCCGAATAACCGGCGAAGGGCGGCCTACCGCCGCACTCGGCACAGCCGCCCAGATGCGGTAGATAGCCGGCCAACCAGATCAGCTTGAGCTGGAAGGAAAGCGCCAGTGGATCGAGCGACGGCCGAGCGGGCACGCGGCTCGGAATCTCGTCGAGCAGGTCGAGAAAGCGGGTCAACGCCTCGAAGGCGCGCGGATTCGACTCCTGCTCGCCGAACAGGCGCAGCATCGCCTCGGCACCGATCAGGCCGACACCGAGCCGGTAGGGCTCCTCGCGGGCGGCGCGGTGCGAGTGCAGCAGCTCGACGCCGGTAACCGTGCACAGGTCGCTCCGACCCTCGTGCAGCATGATCTCGACGTGCGAGAGCGGCTCCAGACGGGCGCCGAAGCGCGACTTGGTCTTGCGGATACCCTTCGCCACCGCGCCGACACGGCCGCGCTCGAGGCTGTAGAGATGGAGCACGCGATCGGCCTCGCCGAGCCGGAACGAGCGCAGAACGACGGCTTCGGTTTTCAGCGCTCGTCCCACTCGGCCAGTGTAGTGCCCCGCCCGGTGCCGGCGAACTGGGCCGAACCCTGTGGAGCGATCGACACAGTCTCAGTACGAACTTTCGTTGACACACCTGCTTTCTTCTGAACGACGTCTGACGCCGAGGTTCGTTCGGTCACAGAATTGTCCGACTTCCGGCACAAGTCGCAGATATCCCGGCTAGATCCGGCGCCGCTGGCAGCGCGGGCAGAACCAGGTGCCGCGCCCGGCGATCTTCGTCTTCGCGATCGGCGCACCGCAGCGTTCGCAGGGCTCGCCCTTACGGCCGTAGACACGAAACTCGTTCTGCATCGAGCCAGCCTCTCCGTCCGGGAGCGCGTAGTCGCGCAGCGTCGCACCCTGGCGGGCGATGCCCAGCGCGAGCGCCTCGCGGATGGCTCCATGCAGGCGCAGAGTGGCCTGCCGGGAGAGCGATCCCGCCGCCGTGGCCGGGTGCAGGCGTGCCGACCAGAGCGCCTCGTCCACGTAGATGTTCCCCAGCCCGGCCAGCGTGCGCTGATCGAGCAGCGCCGCCTTGAGCGCCGTCCGGCGCCCGGCCAGGCGCCCGCGCAGAAGCTCAGCGCTGAAATCCGACGCAAGCGGCTCCGGGCCTACACGGGCGTCCAGATAGCTCTCCAGCTCGTCCGGATCGAGCAGGCGCCAGGTTCCGAAGCGGCGCATGTCCCGGTAAACCAGCTCCGAGCCATCGTCCAGCGCGAGCCTGGCTCGCTGGTAGGAGAGCTGATCGTCGCTCGCTTGCCGGTGCCGAAGCGAACCGCTCATGCGTAGGTGGACGACGAGCGTGTTCCCGCTCTCGAAACGGATCAGCAGGTACTTGCCGCGGCGCCCTAGCGTCGAGACTCGCTCGCCCTCGAGCTCGCCCGCCACCTCTCCGGGCGCACGTGGACGAGTCAGTCTCGGATCGCCGACCTCGGCGCTCACTATCGTCCGCCCGGCGAGCAGAGGCTCGAGCTCGCAGCGAATCGTCTCGACCTCGGGCAGCTCGGGCACAGTTCAAGCCTAGCCTGTAAACGCGAGCGATCAGAAGGGCGTGACGAACGGTTTGCCTGGAAGACCGCGCCCGGGCAAGCGTCCTCCCAGCCAGGCGTTGACGGTCGCACCGACGTCGGCCGGTTCGCCCTCGTGGATGCGGCCGGCGGCGTTCGTGCCCTCGACGTAGGCGAGCAGAAGCTCGTACTCGCGCGTGTGGTCGTTGCCGGCCGTGGTCGGGTCGCAACCGTGGTCGGAGGTGAGCACTAGCAGGTCGCCTTCGCGTAGATGAGCGAGTAGATCAGGCAGCCGCTGGTCGAAAGCCTGCAGGGAGCGGTGGAAGTTGACCGGGTCGTTGCGGTGGCCCCAGAGCTGATCGGTCTCGACCAGGTTGGTGAAGACGAGGCCGTGCTCGAGCTCTTCGAGCAGATGCTCGGTCTGGGCGATCCCCTCGGCGTTGGAGTTGGTCGGAATCGACTCGTCGATGTCGCAGCCGGCGAAGACGTCGCCGACCTTGCCGACCCCGTAGATCTTGGCGCCCGCTTCGTGCACCAGCGTCAGATAGTTGGGACGGCGCGGTTGCAGCGCGAAATCGCGCCTGTTCGGCGTGCGCTCGAAGGCGCCGCTCTCGCCCCTGAAGGGACGCGCGATCACCCGCCCGACCTTGTGCTTGCCGTCCAGCAGCTCGCGTGCGACCGCGCAGGCCTCGTAGAGCTCATCCAGCGGGATGACGTCCTCGTGCGCCGCGAGCTGGAAGACGGAGTCCGACGAGGTGTAGACGATCCACTTGCCCGTCTCCAAGTGCTCCTCGCCCAGCTCCTGGATGACGTCGGCGCCGGAGCCGACCTTGTTGCCGATCACGCCGCGGCCGGTGCGGTGCATGAAGGGGTCGATCACCTCGAAGGGAAAGCCGAAGGGATAGGTCGGGATGGGCTGCGGTGTGACCACGCCCATCAGCTCCCAGTGCCCGGTGGTCGTATCCTTGCCCGCGGAACGCGGCGCCAGCCGGCCGGCGATCGCCGGCGCTCCCGGTTGCGGCGGGCAACCCTGCAGCGGAGCGACGTTTCCCAGGCCGAGCGCCTCCAGCATCGGCAGGTCGAGCCCGCCTACCGCCTCGGCAACGTGAGCCAGCGTATTCGCGTCCTCGTCGCCGTAGCGCGACGCATCAGGCAGCGGGCCTGCTCCCACCGCGTCGAGCACGATCACGCAAGCCCGAGCCATGTGGCTATTCTACGAGTCGATGGCCACGGTACTCGGAGTGATCGGATTGATCGTCTTCATCGTCTGCGTGATCGCGCTCGCGGCGGCTGTCACCTGGCTCGTGGTCAAGATCAGCCCGACCAGCATGGGCACGAAGCCCGCCGCCAAGAGCGGCGATAGTTCGCCGCCGGTCGTCTGAGCGCCACGCGCAGCGTCTACGAGTGCCAGCGTGACGGCGTCAGCTAGCCGCTCGTTCGCGCGCAGCGCCTACGAGCGCCAGCGTGACG
>CAZWTK010000008.1:0-21359 GCA_964636655.1 uncultured Gaiellales bacterium | reverse complement strand
ACGGCGTCAGCTAGCCGCTCGTTCGCGCGCAGCGCCTACGAGCGCCAGCGTGACGTCCACCATGCGCGCGAGGTCGTCGACGGCGATCTCCTCCTCGGGCGAGTGGATGTGGGCCATGCCGTTGGAGAGGTTGACGCAGGGAAGACCGCCGGCGTTGAAGATGTTGGCGTCGGCACCGCCGCCGGTCAGCCCCAGCTTTGGCTCGAAACCGCAGCTCACGAGCGCCTTTTTCGCCAGCGCGATCGGTAAGTCGCCGGGCTTGAAGCGGTAGCCGCGGTAGATCTCGATCAGCTTCGTCTCGGCGCGGCACTCGCTCTGCTCGGCGGCGAAAGCGATCGTCTCGAGCATCTCCTCGATCAACTCGAGCTGCGTCTTCTCGTTGTGCGAGCGGATCTCGGCCTCGAGCTCGCACAGCCCGGGCACGATGTTTCGCGCCTGGCCACCGCGGACTACGCCTACGTTCGCCGTCGTCTCCTCGTCGATCCGGCCCAGGCGGAAGTCGCAGATCGCCCTGGCGCAGGCCACAATCGCGCTGCGTCCCTCCTCCGGCGCGATACCCGAGTGAGCGGCGTGGCCGATGAAGCTTGCGTGCAGCTCGCGGTGGTAGGGCGCACCGAGGATGACCTCGCCGATCGGCGCCGCCTGATCGTAGACGTAGCCAAGCTTGGCCTCGAGCGCCTTCAGATCGAGGAGCTTGGCGCCCTGCAGACCGACCTCCTCCATCACCGTGAAGACGAGCTCGACTCCCGCGTGCGGACGGTGCTCCTTGAGGATGCGCCGGGCCGCCTCGAGCATCGCCGCGACCGCCGACTTGTTATCGGCGCCGAGGATCGTTCCGGCGGAGTTGCGCACCACCCCGTCCGAGACCACGGGCTCGATCGGCCCCTGCGGCGGCACCGTATCCAGGTGCGAGCAGAGCATGATCGGTACTCCGCCGGGCTCCGCGCCGGGCAGGCGGCAGACGATGTTTCCCGCCTCACCGGGGATGAGCGGCGCCGACCCGTCCTCGTGCGGATCGAGCCCGAGCCCGCGCAGATAGGCGAGCACGTAGTTGGCGGCCGCCCGCTCCTTGCTCGACGGGCTCGGGATACGAGCCAGCTCGGAGAAGAGGGTGACCACGCGCTTGGGCATCAATCGATTCTAGAGCGTCATCTCGGGCGAGCGCCGCGCACCTCTCACGAGACGAGGTTCCGGCTCGGGGTAGGGGCGCCCGACGCGGGTGCCTGGCACCGCGTTTGCGAGGCGTACACGGTAGCGGCGGAGGGCGCCTCTGAATGTGCCGGCTTTGTGCCGGATCGCAACCAGGCGCGCAGTCGCCCGAATCCGCAACAAGTAGCCGACCGGGTCGAGCTCTAGACGCTTTTACCGGCTTCGCGGGCGACCTCGCCCGAGATCTCGATCCTTCCCCGTACGACCGCTCGGTCGAGTGCGGCGCCCACGAAGTCGCGGAAGAGCGGCGCCGGGCGCGTCGGGCGCGACTTGAACTCGGGATGGAACTGGCTGGCGACGAACCAGGGGTGATCCGGAAGCTCCACGATCTCGACCAGGCGCCCGGACTGGTACGTGCCCGAGACGACGAGCCCGGCCGCGAGCAGTTGCTCGCGGTAGATGTTGTTGACCTCGTAACGGTGCCTGTGGCGCTCGTGCACGACCGCCTCGTCGTAGGCCGCCTGCACGCCCGTTCCCTCGATCAGTTCGACCGCGCTCGCACCGAGGCGCATCGTGCCGCCCATGTCGTGCACCTCTTTCTGCTCCGGCAGGAGGTCGATCACCGGATAGGGCGTTTCGGGATCCATCTCGGTTGAGTTGGCGCCGTCCAGCCCGGCCACGTTGCGGGCGAACTCCGACACCGCCACGTGCATGCCCAGGCAGATGCCGAGATAGGGAATTCCCTGCTCGCGGGCGACCTGACAGGCGAGGATCTTTCCCTCCCAGCCGCGCGAACCGAAGCCGCCGGGAACGAGCACGCCGTCAACCTGCTCCAGCTCCTGGCGCGCCTCCTCCAGCGACATCCCCTCCGAGTCGACCCAGCGCACCCGTACGCGGCAACCGTGGTGGATGCCGCCGTGCTTGAGCGCCTCCAGCACCGACAGGTAGGCGTCCTGGAGCTTCACATACTTGCCCACCAGCGCGATCTCCACCTCGCCCTCGAGCTTGCCGATGCGTGCGACCAGGTCTTTCCATTCACCCAGATCGGTATCGCCCGCGGGCAGCCTCAGCTTGTCGCAGACAAGCCGATCGAAGCCCTCGCGCTTGAGCACCGTCGGAACGAGATACACGTCGGGCACGTCGGGGTTGGCGATCACGGCCTCGCAGTCGACGTCGGCAAAGAGCGCGATCTTGTCGCGGATCTCCTGCGAGATCGGCTCGTGCGAGCGGGCGACGACGATGTCGGGATGGATACCGATGCGCCTCAGCTCGTTCACCGAATGCTGCGTGGGCTTGGTCTTGAGCTCGCCGGCGGCTTCGATGAACGGCACCAGCGTAACGTGGATGTAGAGCACGTTCTCCTGCCCGACCTCGCGCCGGAACTGACGAATCGCCTCCAGGAACGGCAGCCCTTCGATGTCGCCCACGGTTCCGCCGATCTCGCTGATCACGACGTCGGCCGGAGTTGTCTCGGCGATGCGGCGGATGCGGTGCTTGATCTCGTTGGTGATGTGCGGAATCACCTGCACGGTCGCGCCCAGGAACTCGCCCTTGCGCTCCTTGCGTAGCACCGTCTCCCAGATCGAGCCGGAGGTATTGGAGGAGGCGCCGGTGAAATTGGTGTCGATGAAGCGCTCGTAGTGGCCGATGTCGAGATCGGTCTCCATGCCGTCCTCGGTCACGAACACCTCGCCGTGCTGGAACGGGCTCATCGTGCCCGGGTCGACGTTCAGGTAGGGGTCGAACTTCTGCACCTGGACGGAGAGCCCGCGTGCCTTGAGCAGGCGGCCGAGCGAAGCCGCGACGATGCCTTTGCCCAGCGCCGAGACGACGCCTCCGGTGACGAAGATGTACTTGGTCGCGCGCGCGCTCACTGTTCGCTCCTTGTTCGCTCGTAGCTGGCGGCGCCGGATTCAGAGCTCGTTGCCGCGCTGCTCGTCTGGAGAGACGTGCTCCCGGGCGATGCAATCGCCGTCTCGGGAGTCATCGTTTCTTGCCTCTCCACTACCTGCAAAGCTAGCACGGCGGGGATCGCCTTCGAGTCTCCATCCCCCAGCACCATGCTCACGGATGGTACGGCGGACGGAGGACGGAGCCCTTAGCGGGGACTCGTGGCGAATCTAGAACTCCGCACCGCTAACTGGCGCTTCGCCAAGTGGCCGTCCAGGAGAACGTCCCGGTAGTCCCGAACGACGACGGGGTGCACAACGTGCTGTAGCTGAACGAAGCGGTGCCGTGCGCACTCGTCGCAGAGTCGAATGTGCCATGGAAGGTGCCGGAACCGAGAGCCTGACTACTGGTGCTGTTCCAGGGCGTCTCGCTGGGCACCGAGAACTGGCCGCCGGAAACCGGAGACGGATTGGCTGCCGCGGCGTGAACGTCCTCTCCCGAACAGCCGATGGCGACGCCGCTGTAATCGAACACGAAAGCGAACCCACTTACGGTGGCCTGGTTTAACGCCACGTTGAACGACACACTGGAGACGGTAGCCCCAGCCACGCTGTGGGGATTGCCTAGTTCGGTGGACTGCCAGCGTCCGGCGTTCGGCTTGGGAACCGTGCCGCCGCTAACCGTACCGCCGCCGCCGGAACCGCCGCTTGAGCTCGCCTTCTTGACCACCTTGAAGCTGCGAGTGACGCTGTTCGAATCAGCGGACACCTTGACCCGGTAGCTGCCAACCTTGACCGGCTTCGAGCCGAATAGCTTCTTGACGGTCGTCTTGCGGGTGCCCTTGAAGCTGCCACGCCTGTTGAGGCCTCGCACCTTCGTCCACTTGCTGCCGCTCTTTCGCGAGAGCACGTAGTTCCAGCGCTTGCTCGCCGGCGAGAACTTGCAGACAAGTTTGACGCTTCCGGCCTTAGCGGCTGTGAAGCTCGTCTTGGTCAGACTCGCGTAGACCTTGCCCGATTTCACCTGCGAAGCGCTCGAGGCCCCGACACCGAGTAGTAAGACGGCCAGCATTCCGCCGAGAATGGCGACCGCAACAGTAAGGCGAGGCCGGGAGGACATCGTCGGAATCGTACTCCTTCTGCAGAAGGATCGCTTCTCAGCCAGCATCGTGGGAAGCCACCGCAGCCAGAAACTCCTCGCCGCCCAACATGCGCTCGATCTCGACCTTGCGCTCTTCCGGCCCGAGCGCCTCGATGTGGGTGTGGGTAGGGTCGCCGGAGATCTTCTCGACCGAGAAGTGGCGCGCGGCGCGGCTCGCGATCTGTGGCAGGTGCGTGATCGTGATCACCTGGGCCCGCGCGCCGAGGCGCTCGAGCGTGTCGGCAACGGTGTTGGCGGTACGGCCGCCTATACCGGCGTCGATCTCGTCGAAGACGAGCGTCTCTCCGCCGGCCACCGCCGCCAGTGCCAGCGCGATCCGCGAAAGCTCGCCGCCCGATGCCGTCTCGGCCACCGGCGCGAAGGGAAGGCCGCGGTTGGGGCGGATCAGGAAGACCGTCTCGTCGGCTCCACTCGGTCCGTGCTCACGCTCGGCCAGCTCGACCCGGAACTCACCCTCCCCCAGCCCGATCTGCCCCAGCTCACCCGCGACCGCCCGAGCGAAGGGCTCCACCGCGGCTTGCCTCGTCTTCCGCAGCTCTTCGGCCAGCGTTTGCACACGCTCCTCGGCGGCGTTCAGCTCCGCCTCGGCGGCCGTCAGCGGATCGATGCCCTCGTCCAGCCCGGCCAGCTCGGCCCGCGCCGCCGCGGCGCGCTCCATCAGCTCGGCGAAGTCCAGGCAGCGGAAGCGCCGCTTGGCCTGGGCGATTCGGTCAAGCTCGGCCTCGAGCTGCTCGAGCCGGTCGGGCTCGACCTCGAGCGAGGTGAGAAAGCCCGAAAGCGAGCTCGCCGTCTCGCGCAACTCGAGCTCGGCGCTGCGCAGCTCCGCGGCGCAGGCCGCAAGCTCGGGCGCCAGGCGCTCGAGCGGGGCCAGGGCGCCCTCGGCGACCGCCGCCAAGCCGGCCGCTCCGTCGCCCTCCTCGGGCGCCAGCGCCTCCAGCGCCGTCTGCGCCGCCTCGGCCAGCTCGGCGACATGACTGATGCGCTCGCGCTCGCCGCGCAGCCGCTCCTCGCTGCCCGAGTCGAGCTCCTCGGTCGCCTCGACGAGCGCCCTCAGCTCCTCGAGCCGCGCTTGGACAGCATTCGCGTCGCGCGCCAGCGCGGAGTAGCGGCGCCTGGCCGTGGTCAGCTCGCGCCAGGCCGCGCGCGCTTCTTTTCTCCTCCGGCTCTGCTCCTCGCCGGCGAAGACGTCGAGCAGGTCGAGCTGGTAGGAGGGGCGGCTGAGCCGGCGCTGCTCGAACTGGCCCGACATGGCGATCAAACGCTCGGCGGCGGCGGCGGCGTCCTCGCGTGCGATCGCGCGCCCCCAGGCGTAGGCGCGCGTACGACCGTCGCTGAAGACTCTCCGCGCCAGCACGAGACCGTCCTCACCCGCGGGTTGCAACTCCGATAAAGCGCCCAGTTCCTCCTCGTCGAAGAATCCCTCGGGCAGCTCCAGCTCGGCCTCGACGTAGGCTTCTCCGGCAGCCGGACCGACCGCGGAGGCGTCGCCCTTCTGCCCGAGCAGAAGTCCGATTGCCTGCGCCAGGATGGTCTTGCCGGCGCCCGTCTCGCCGCTGATCGCATTGAGTCCGGGCGTCAGCTCCAGCTCGGCCTCGCGAATCAACACGAGGTTCTCGATCCGGAGCCTACGCAGCATGAGGGATTCGGTCGCGAGCCATAGAGGAAGAGGCTAGCGAGTCGGTAGGACCGCGGACAGTCGGCGCTTGGAGACAGGTGGCGACGCGATCAGGCAAAGCGCGGTCGTGCCGCTGGAGTGGACGGCCACCGTTTCGGACGCTGAGCGAAGCGATCGACTAAAGAAAACGCACCTCTTTCACACTCTTCTTAATCAGTGAGCTCGGAGATCGTGACGATCGAGTCGATCAAATCCGCCTACCGCAGACGGGGCGAGAGCCTCTTCCGCCTCGCTCTCGCCCGAACGGCCGACCCGGAGATCGCCCGCGACGCCGTTCGAAACAGCTTCGCTCGCGCTATCCGTGCGCGAGCCGGCTTCATCGGCTCGGCATCGCTCGAAGAGTGGATCTGCCGCTGCGTCCTGAATGCGACCGCCGGCTCTCGCCCTCCGGCCGGCGAGGACGAGCCGCGCGAGGTGAATGACGCGGTCTGGGAAACGGCCGCCTTTGACGCCAGGGTGCGCGCGGCGGTACATCGACTGCCTGCACACGAGCGGAATGTGCTCGTTTTGCGCTTCTACCTCGACCACGACTGTCTGACGATTGCTGAGACGCTTGGGATCGAGGTTGAAACGGTTTCAGCGAAGTTGCAGGCCGCCCGGAGGAATCTGAATCAGGCGCTGGAGGAGGTAGCAAGATGACGTCCGACGACGACGCCCTCGATCTGCTTGCGCCCGCGTCTCCCTGGAAGCCCGACTGGGACGACGCGCTCGAACGTGCAGGCGAACTAGATCAACGCCGCCGTCAGCCGTGGGCCGGTCGCCGTCGAATCCTTGCACTCGTCGCGAGTGTGATGCTTGTGATCCCGCTGATCGTGCTCGGTGCGGAGACCGCGCGGTGGTACTTCGAGTTCTGAGGCGTTATAAAGGCGACGGGGCCCTTGGGCTTCGAGCTAGAAGATTTCCTACGACGGGAAGATCTCGCGGAAGCGGCGCACGAAGGTCACTTCCGGCAGCAGGGCCAGCAGCCCTCGCTTCTCGCCGAAGGTGACCCCAGCCCGCTCTTCGAAGCCCAACTCGGTCAGCGGGTAGCCGTCTACCAGCACCGAGAGCGGGATGTCGGCCGTCACGTTGGTGGCCACAAGCGACTGCCCGCGCGGGACAACGAGCGGGCGGGCGGCAAGCGTGTGCGGGGCGACGAAGGTGATCGACATCACGTCGATTCCCCAGACGAGCACCGGGCCGCCGTTACTGAGGTTGTAGGCGGTTGACCCGATCGCGGTGGAGCAGACCATGCCGTCGCAGGCGACGCTGCCATAGTCCTCGCCGTCGACCTGCCAGTTGAGCTCGATGACACGTCCGTGCGTCGAGGAGATCAGCACGATGTCGTTGATCGCGGCACGGCGCTGCCCGCTGGCCTCGACCTCGAGCGTCGGAAGCTCGAGTAGTTGGTAGTCGCCGTTGAAGGCTCGTTCGACACCGTTTTCCAGCTCGGCGGCAGGGACGGAGGTGAGAAAGCCGACGCGTCCGTAGTTGATGCCGAAGACAGGGACACCGCTGTCGACGAAACGGTCGAGCGTGCGCAGCATGGTGCCGTCGCCGCCCAGCACGACGACCAGGTCGGCCTTGCGGACGTCGTCGGCGGCGGCCGGCAGACCGTGCTTGCCCCGCTCTTCCTCGGGAAAAAGCAGCGTCACGCCGCAATGCTCGGCGACCGCGTGCAGGCGCTCGAGCCCGTCCCCGATCGTCTTCACCCGGCCGTGAGTGATCACGGTCGCCGTACGAACCGGCTCATTTGGTGGCATGGACGATCCACTCCTCGAGCTCGCTCGGAAGCCTGGGTTCAGCGTCGTTGACGAGGTGAATGAAGATCTCGCGGTTTCCCTTCGGGCCGGGCAACCCGGAGTCTACGACGCCGGCCACCCGTGCATGCCAGTCGAGTGACGCCGCGGCGATCTCGCGCACCACTCGGCGGCGGATCTCGGGATCGCGAACGACGCCACCTTTCGGCACCTCGTCCTTGCCTGCCTCGAACTGCGGCTTGACCATCGCCAGCGCCTGCCAACCGGGAGCGGCCAGCGCCAGCACCGGCGGCAACACCAACTTGAGGCTGATGAAGGAGACGTCGCAGACGATCAGCTCGGGCGCGAACGGAAGCTCTCTCAGCTCGCGCGCGTTCGTGCGCTCGAGCACGATCACGCGCGCGTCGTCGCGCAGCTTTTGCGCGAGCTGTCCGTAGCCGACGTCGAGCGCGATCACGCGCCGGGCGCCGCGTTGCAGCAGGCAGTCGCTGAAGCCGCCCGTCGAGGCGCCCACGTCGAGGCAGTCCTTCCCGGCCGGATCGACGCCGATCAGATCGAGCGCATGGGCGAGCTTCTCGCCGCCGCGCGAGACGAAGGGCGCCTTGGCGACAAGCTCGATCTCGGCATCTTCTGCCACCTGCTGCCCGGCCTTGGAGTAGCCGCGCACGCGCCCGGCCATTACGAGCGCCTGAGCCTGGGCGCGGGTTTCGGCGAGGCCGCGCTCCACTAGCAGGAGGTCAAGGCGTTTCTTTGCAGAGCGTTTACTCATGTGCGTGACACCGTGTGCGGCTTCTCGGGGTTCGGGCGCCTTTTACCCATCCACTACCCCTCACCCTCCCACGGGGCGGGGAACGGTACCAATGAAGTTGTCACGGATGGGGAACCGGACTGTGGCAAATCGGTGTGGAGACAGCGTCGTTTGGAAGGGTCGGTGAAGACTCAGCTCGTACGCGAGACCAAACTCTCGGTGATGCCTTCGAGCACCGAGGTGTCGGCGTCGATCTCAGCGAGGAGTGCCTGCGCCCGAGCAGCCGCCTCGTCGGCCAGGCGCCTCGTCTCGCGGGCGCCGTGCACGAGCACGTAGCCGTCGCCGTCGAGCAGGTCGTCGACCAGCTGGAAGAGCAGTCCCAGCTCCGCGGCGAAGGCGCGCCATGGCACCTGCTCGGGCGCGGGCAGCTCGGCGACCTCGAGCGCCAGTCCGATCGCCGCTACGAACAGGCGGCCGGTCTTCAGCCGGTGCAGCTCCTCCAGCTCGGCGCCGCCCTTGACGTCCAGATACTGGCCGCCGATCATTCCCTGCGCGGCGCTGACCAGCTCGCGCGCGACGGCCGGGCCCGGGTAGCTGAGAGCCAGCAGCACGGCCTCGCCGAAGAGCGCGTCGCCGGCCAGGATGGCGACGTCCTCGCCCCACTGGATGTGATTGCTCGGGCGCCCACGCCGCTCGGCGTCGTCGTCGAGCGCGGGCAGGTCGTCGTGGACGAGCGAGAAGGAGTGCACCAGCTCGAGCGCAGCCGCCGCGGGAAGCACCTGCTCCGGCTCGCGGCCGAGCGCCTCGGCCGTCGCCAGACAGAGCACGGGACGGATGCGCTTGCCGCCGCCCTCGAGCGAATAGCGCATCGAGTCGCGCAGGTCGCCGAGGTCGCCCGATAGCTCGAGCGTGCGCAGGTAATCCTCGATCATGGCGCGCAGCTCGTCAGGCGCCCGCATCGGCCTCGGCCTCCGCTTCGCGGCGAGCGCGGGAAAGCTCGGCTTCTACCTCCTTGGCCAGCTCGGAAAGCCGGCTAAGTATCTCTATCGCCTGCGCCGAATCTTCCGCCTGCTCGAGCTGCCGGCGCGTCTCCTCGACTTTCTCGAGCAGCTTCTCGGCCCGAGACAGCGCATCCTCTGAGCTCACTCGCTTCCTCCCTCTTTCGCAATCTTGCCGAGCGCACCGTTGACCAGACGCGCCGCTTCGTCGGTTGTGTAG
Organism: uncultured Gaiellales bacterium; assembly: GCA_964636655.1. GTDB lineage: Bacteria > Actinomycetota > Thermoleophilia > Gaiellales > Gaiellaceae > Fen-549. The sequence goes on along the minus strand of CAZWTK010000008.1, from coordinate 11,779 downwards.
CGCTTCGCCAGCTCGACCGCCTCGTTGATGGCGACCTCACGGGGAACCGTTTCCCCCTCGATCTCGTAGACAGCGATTCGAAGAATGTTTCGCTCCAGCGCTCCCAGCCGATCGGACGTCCAGTCCTCCAGCACCTCGTTCAGCCGCTTGTCCAGCTCTCCTGCCCGCTCGGAGACGGCTTGCGCGGTCTCGAGCGCGAACGGATCGATTTCGCCCTCGTAGAGCGAGGCCAGGGGCTTGGCGGTCAGATCCCATTGATAGAGAAGAAAGAGGGCCGTTCGGCGCGCGGCTCTGCGGCCGGCCATCAAGCGACCTCCTCGACGGTCACGTCCACGCTCAGCCGCTCCAGTTCGCACATCAGCGCAAGCGTCTCGTGAATCGAGCTCTGTACCTGCGCCGTCAGCGCCGGCAAGACTGCTCCGGTCGGAGCGACGATGCCAACCAGCACGCGGGCGTCCTCGCCGCTCAGGTCTACCGAGACGCTGCGGCGCGGATAGCGGCGCACCCGCGCGCCTGCGTGCTCCACGGCGGTCGTAACGATCGTGGCGAGTGTCTGAGAGGGAACGACGATCCGCCCCGCTTCCTCCTCGAAGACGAGTGCCTCCTTCATCCCTTGAGCAGGGCCGGAAGGCGGCCGGCCACCTCGGCGATAAAACTCGTCGAGTAGTCGCCGAGCCGGAACTCCTCGGAGTCGATGATGTCGCGGATGACCGCGATCGTGCTCGTCACGCCCTCGATCTGGAGCTCGCCGAGTGCACGCAGAGCGCGCTCGATTGCGGCCGGGCGATCGCTGTCGTGAACGACCAGCTTGGCCAGCAGCGAGTCGTAGAAGGGGTGGATCTCCATTCCCTCCTCGGCGAAGGTGTCGATACGCACGCCGGGGCCCAGCGGCACCCGGAAGCGCTCCAGACGGCCCGGCGTGGGGACGAAGTCGCGTGACGGATCCTCTGCGTTCAGGCGCATCTCGATCGCGTGGCCGAGGCGCGGCGCACGACCGGTGAGCGAGAGCGGCTCGCCGGCGGCGATGTGGATCTGCTCTCGCACGATATCGATACCGGTAACCGCTTCGGTAACGGGGTGCTCGACCTGTAAACGGGCGTTCAGCTCCATGAAGTAGAAGCCGCCCTCGGACGAGAGCAGAAACTCGAACGTCCCGGCGTTGGTGTAGCCGATCACTCCACAGGCGCGCTCGACGGCCTGCTCCATCTCCGCGCGCAACTCCGGAGTCATGGCGGGCGAGGGCGACTCCTCGATCAGCTTCTGGTGGCGGCGCTGGATCGAGCACTCTCTTTCGCCGAGCGTGAGCACGCCGCCGTAGGAGTCGCAGAGCACCTGCACCTCGACGTGGCGCGCCGGCACGAGCGCCCGCTCGACGTAGAGCCCGCCGTCGCCGAAGGCCGCCTCGGCCTCTGCCATCGCCGTTCTGAAGGCACCTTTCAGCTCGGACGGGTCGTTGACGAAGCGCATGCCCTTGCCGCCGCCGCCGGCGGCTGCCTTGAGCAGGACGGGGTAGCCAAGCTCCTTCACGCCCTTTTCCACCTCGACCAGCGAGGTCAGCGCATCGGTGCCGGGCACGAGCGGCACGCCGGCGGCCATCAGCTCGCGCTTGGCCTCGGCCTTGTCACCCATGCGCCGCATCAGATCGGCGCTCGGACCGATAAAGACGAAGCCGGTCTCCTCACAGGCCTCGACGAAGGCGGGGTTCTCCGACAGGAAGCCGTAGCCGGGATGCACCGCCTGGCAGCCCGTCGTCTCGGCCGCGCCGATCACGTTGGAGATGCTCAGGTAGCTCTCGTTGGCGGGCGGAGGACCGATGCAGACCGCCTCGTCGGCGAGACGGACGTGGAGCGAGTCGGCATCCGCCGTCGAGTAAACGGCCACCGCCTCGACGCCGAGCTCGTGCAGCGCGCGGATGATGCGGACGGCGATCTCGCCGCGATTGGCTACCAGGACACGTGAGAACATTGTTCGATCGGCCTCAGAGAAAAGACGGTTTAGCGAGTGGAAAGGCTGCGCCGGAGCAGAGCTTAACCCGTTGCGCGAACGCGGTCTGCCACTTTACTCCTCGCGCGGGCGGGCCAGGGTGATCAGTAGTTGTCCAGCGGTTTGCCGCTGATCGGCTCGAGCTCCAGCAGGATATCGCCGAACTGCACCGGATCGCCGTCTTCCTTGCAGATGTGGCGCACGATTCCACCCTGCTCGGCCTTGACCTCGTTCATCAGCTTCATCGCCTCGAGGATGCAGAGCGTCTGACCGGCCTCGATCGTCTCACCGAGCTGCACGAACGGAGGCGTGCCGGGATTGGGCGAGCGGTAGAAGGTTCCAACCATCGGTGAGAGGACGGCGATCATGCCCTCGGTCGGGCGCATCTCGGGCGTCTGCTCGAACTCGGCCGAGGCGAGTGGCGCCGAGGAGGCCGCCCCGCGCTCGCCGCCCGAGCGGACGGTCACGCGCATGTCCTCGTCCTCGATCGTTACCTCCGAGACGCCGGTCTCCTGGACGACGTGGATGATGTCGCGGATCCGCTCGGCGCGATCGCGCTCGACGGCGCCGCCGAAGAACTCGATGTCGGGCGCGCTGCGGCTACGAATCGCACGCAGAAGCGGCTCGGCCTCCTGATCGAAGAAGCGCAGCAGAAGAAGTTCCTCGTCGCTTGCCGCCAGCCCCGAGGAGCGCTCGCGCAGCTCGTCGAGCGTCGGCGCCGGCTTGGTCTCCGCCGCCTCCGCCGAGCACAACTCGATCGCTCGTTTCACGGTCGGGTCGATCTCGTCGGGCGTGCGCCCGTACTCGCCGCGCACCAGCGGCGGCAGCTCGTCGACGACGGTCTGGTAGCGATTGGCCGAGAGGACGTGCAGCAGGGCCTGCCAGCCGAGGATCTGGACGGTTGGCGAGGCGAGCGGCGGTGAGCCTAGCTCCTGGCGAATGCGATTCAGCTCGTCGAGTACCTCGTCGATTAGGTCGCCGGCCGAGTAGGTCTGAAGGTGGGCGTCGAGCGCGGCCACGATCCCGGGCGGGAAGCCGTACTCGGCGGCGCGGGCGGCGATCCTGGGCGCAAGCGGCGCGATCACCTCGTCGCCGATGTGCTCGTCTACGAGGTCGGATGCCTGCCAGAGCACCTCGGCGTCGACCTTGCAGTCGAAGCCGAGCCCGGCCAGCGTCTGCGCCAGCACCTCGCCCGGAGCGCGATGCAGCGTCAGCGCGATCGGGTAGATCGAGCAGGCGATCAGCTCGGCTCCGGCCCGAGCCGCCTCGATCGAGGAGGCTAGCGCGTTACCGCCAGCGCCCTGACAGTAGACGGCGACGGGAAGGCCGCTCTCGGCCTTCAGCTTCTCCACCAGCTCGTGCGCGCGGTTCGGCGGCAACGAGCCGGTCGGGTCGTGCAGTACGACGCGCGCGGCGCCGAGCGCGGGCAGCTTGCGCGCCTGCTCGACGAGAAGCTCTGTATCGCCGGCGCGACCGGGGCTGTAGACGAGGCCGCCCTCGAGCTCCTTGCCCGCCGCGAGCACGGCCTCGGCCGCCTCGCGCAGGTTGTCCACGTCGTTCATCGGATCGTCGAGGCGGAAGACGTCGATGCCGTTGGCCGCCGCGCAGGCGATGAAGCTGCGGATAACCTCATCCTCGACCGGATGGGTGCCGACGAGGAAGCGCCCGCGCAGAGCCAGCGCGAGCGGCGTCTTGGTGCGCATCTTGATCGCGCGGATGCGCTCCCAGGGGCTCTCCACACCGCGGCGGACGGCCGCCTCGAAGCAGCCGCCGCCCGAGACATCCAGATAGGCAAAGCCGGCGCTGTCGAGCAGCTCGGCCAGCTTGTAGAGGTCGCCGGAAGGAACGCGCCCGGCCAGCGGCTCCTGTCCGAGCAGGCGAATAGAGGTGTCTACGAGCGCAGGCATCGTGCGACGAAGAGCCTAGTCGATTGGCGTCGCGGGCTGCTGATCATCTGAACCCACGGTGGTTCGCGTAACCGCGACATCGCCACAGCAAGCCGCCGCATGCCGTCGTAGGCGGCGGATTCTCGGCGTTTAGGCGCGCGATATATAGCGCCGCTCGCGCGGATCGACCTTGATCCGCTCGCCGATGTTGACGAAGAGCGGCACCTGAACAACGGCGCCGGTCTCGAGCGTGGCGGGTTTGGTGACGTTGGAGACGGTGTCTCCACGCACACCCGGCTCGGTGTCGGTGACCGTCAGCTCGACCGAGGCGGGGAGCTGGATCCCGGCCGGCTTTCCGTCCACCATCAACATCTGTACGGAGGCCGAGGGGAGCAGGAACTCGATCGAATCCTCGACGACGGCGTGTTCCAAGTGGATCTGCTCGAAGCTCTCCTCATCCATGAACACGACCTCGTCGCCCGAGTCGTAGAGGTACTGGACGTTTTTGGTTTCGGTGTAGATGCGGGCCATCTTCTCGCCGGCGCGGAAGGTGCGCTCGACGACGGCGCCCGAGTCGAGGTTCTTGAGCTTGGTGCGCACGAAGGCGCCGCCCTTGCCGGGCTTGACGTGCTGGAACTCGACGATGCGCCAGACGACACCGTCTAGCCCGACGTGCATGCCGTTCTTGAACTGGTTGGTGCTGACGATGTCGGCCATCGGTCGGCCAGTCTAGCCGACGAAGGTGAGCTGCTTGGGAAAGGTCGTCAGTACTTCGACGCCGTCCTCGTTCACGATCAGTAGATCCTCGATGCGTACGCCGCCGAGCCCGTCGAGGTAGATGCCCGGCTCGACGGTGACGACGTTTCCAGCCTGCAGGTGCGTTTCTTCGACGACCTCGGTGCGAAGCATCGGCTCCTCGTGCACCTCGATACCGACGCCGTGCCCGAGCCCGTGCAAAAAGCGCCCCGCGAATTCGCTCGCCTCGACCAGATCGCGAGCAACCGCATCGACCTCACGCGTGAGAGCGCCGGCGCGGACTGCGGCGACTCCGGCCTCCTGCGCCGCCAGGCAGATGTCGTAGGCACGGTGCAGACGGGCGGAGATCTCGCCGCAGGCGAAGGTGCGGGTGCAGTCGGCGTTGTAACCGTCGACGAGAGCGCCGGCATCGACCACGACGAGGTCGCCTTCTTGCACGACGCGCTCGGTCGGTTCGGCGTGAGGATAGGCGCCGTTCGGGCCAGAAGCGACGATCGCCGGAAAGGCGTCCGCCTCCGCTTCCAGCTCGTGGAAGAGCTCGTGCATGCGCCAGGCGAGATCGAGCTCGCGCCGGCCACAAAACGACTCCGAGGCGAGGCGCCGGTAGGCCTCACTCGTCAACTCGGAGGCGCTGCGGATCGCCGCCAGCTCGTCCTCGTCCTTGACGGCGCGAAGTGCCTCAACCAGCCCGCTCGAGGGCACCAACTCGGCGCCGCTGGAGCGAAGCATCTCTAGGCGCGCGACCGTCAACGACTCGGCCTCGAAACTGACCTCCCCTTCGAGTACGGCGGCGATTCCCTTGTCCAGGCCACGCTCCACCTCGATCACCTCGAGCCCGGTCAGGCTCCGCGCCTCAGCTGTAAAACGAGCGTCGGTGAGCAGTCGAACCGTACGCCGACCGACCAGGAGCGCCGCGGTTTGGCGGAAACCGCTCAGGTAGCGGACATTCGCCCAATTCGTGACGAGCAGCGGCCGCTCCAGCTCGGCCTGCAGGCGCTCCAGGCGGGTCATTGCTTGCTCAGAAACTCGAGCGCCTCACGGTAGCCGTCCGGTCCCTTGCCCATGACCGTCTTGGCCGCCGCGTCGCGCACCACCGAGACGCGCCTCCATTCCTCGCGCGCCTCGATGTCCGACAGGTGCACCTCGACCACCGGCGCCTCGAGCAGTTCGAGCGCGTCTCGAATCGCGTACGAGTAGTGCGTCCAGGCGCCGGGGTTGACGATCACGCCGTCGGCCGAGTCCAGCGCCTCGTGCAGCCATTCGACGTACTGGCCTTCGAAGTTGGTCTGGCGGCAATCGACCTCCAGCCCGAGCTCCTCGGCCCACTCCCTGATCCGGCCTTCCAACTCGGGCAGCGTGATCAGGCCGTAGTGCGCGGGATCGCGGCGGCCGAGCGTGTCGAGGTTGACGCCGTGCAGGACGAAGATGCGCATGTGGGCAGTCTAGGCACTTCGGTGGCGGCGACGAACGGAATCGCCCCTTCTACATAAATGAGATACGGGCCTACCGGGTTCTGTTCCACAAGCGGAACAGTCGAGTCGATGTTTCTTCGATACGGTCCTCCGCCCCGTGGGTGGGTGGGTGGTGGTGGGTGGTCAAGGGGGCGATCGGACCCCGCGAAGCGCGGGCGGGAGATTCAATCGTCCGAATCTAGGAATCAGCGATCAACGAATCGAGCGCCCGCCGCGTCTCGTCCTCGCTCAGCTCCACGCCCCAGACCGGCTTCCCGGGCGCCTCGAGCAGCACGAACTTCGGCTTTCCGCCCGCGGCCTTCTTGTCGCGGAACAGCGCCGCCCAGGCCGTTTCGCGATCGACGGCGACGGGCTTCGGCGCCAGCACCTGCTCGACCTCTTCCAGCCAGACGGGATCGAGCCCGCGCTCGATCGAGAGCCTGAGCGCGGCCACCAGCCCGAGCGCGACCGCTTCGCCATGAGTCGGGCGACCGTAGGCGCCGGCCGTCTCGAGCGCATGCGCAAAGGTGTGGCCGAGATTGAGCGTGGCGCGGATGCCCTGCTCGCGCGGGTCGCGCAGGCAGATCTCGAGCTTGTGGCGCGCGGAACCGCGCACCATCTCTGCGTCGGGCAGCTGCCAGAGCATCTTCCCGGCCAGGAGTCCGGTCTTGACCAGTTCGGCCATACCCTCGTGGTGCTCCTTCTCGGGCAGAGTGGCGAGCAGCTCGGGGTCGATCACGACGCGCGTCGGCCAGTGGAAGGCGCCGACCAGGTTCTTGCCCTTCTCGATGTTGATCGCCGTCTTGCCGCCGATGCCGGCGTCGACCTGGCCGACCAGCGTCGTGGGTGCGCTCAGCCAGTTGATTCCGCGCATGTAGGTGGCGGCGGCAAAGCCGCCCGTGTCGGTGGTGCAGCCGCCGCCGAGCGCGACGACGAGGTCGCCGCGCTCCAGCGGCAGCTCCTCGAGCAGCTTCTGGAAGCTGGCGAACGTCTTGGCCTCCTCGCCTGGCTGAAGCACGTGGGTCGAGCGCAGTCTTTCTCCTAATGCCTTCCTGGCGGCGGCGCCGTACAGGCGCTCGACGTTCTCATCCGTGATCAGCGAGACGTTGCCCTGCCCCAGCGCGAGCTCGCCTAAGCGAGCCAGCGCCCCGGGCGAGACCTCCACCCCGCCCGCGGCCAAAATCGCGCCTTCCAGATCGGAGCAAGTAGCGTCGGAACAGTCGCGGTAGACGGGCAGGCGCTCGGCGTAGAGCTTGCGAAAGCCCTCCTCGTCGCGGGCCAGTGGACGATTGCTCGAGCCTGAGACGCGGCGCCAGGCCTTGTCTACATCCACATCCACCAGGATCGTGAAGGCCCGCTCTCTGAGCGCCTTCCTCGTCGCCTCGGCACCGAGAGCACCGCCGCCGAGTGCGATCACCGCCGGCTCGCAGGTTGCGAGCGCCTCGCGGATTCGGCGCTCCTCGAGCAGCCGAAACTCGCGCTCGCCGCGCGCGCTGAAGATCTCCGCGATCGCCGTTCCGGCTTCGCGCTCGATCTCGGCGTCCACGTCGATGAAATCGCGTCCCAGCGCGAGGGCCAGATCGGAGCCGAGCGTCGTCTTGCCGGCGCCCATGAAGCCGGCGAGGGCGATGTGGCGGTTCAGGGCATGGGTTGGGCGCGGAGTTGTAGTCGTCATCTCAAGCTCGGACTTCTCGGGGTACGGACGCCTCACTGACCACCCACCACCCCCCACCCTCCCACGGGGCGGGGAACGGTAGCGAGAAAAGACGCACGGGAAGGTGCCGACTTCGTACCGATTCCGCGCCGATTCCGTGCCAAAAAACCAAACCGTCTGCGAGAGCGGGCATTCCTACCTCGGCGACCAGTCGATGCGCTCGACGTAGGCCTTGTACGAGCCGACGAAATCGCCGATCGCGTCGCCGCCGAACTTCTCCTTCGCCGCCTTCGCCAGGTCGAAGGCGACGGCGGTCTCGGCGACAACCGCCAGCGCCTCCACGGCGGTCGTATCCGAGCGCTCGACCAGCGCCTCTGCGGGCTCACCGCTTGCCACGTCCACCGAGCGGAGCGGCTTCATCAGAGTCGGAATCGGCTTCATCGCGGCACGCACGACGACGTCCTCGCCGTTCGTGACGCCGCCCTCCACGCCGCCGGCACGGTTGGTCTCCCGGCGATAGCCGGCCGCTTCGCGGAAAATCTCGTCATGGGCCTGCGACCCGGGAAGGCGCGCGAGCGCGAAGCCCTCGCCGATCTCCACGCCCTTGACGGCCTGAATCCCCATCAGCGCCTGAGCGAGGCGGCCGTCGAGACGCTCGTCCTTCTCGGCGTAGGAGCCGAGCCCCGGCGGGACGCCCTGTGCGCGCACCTCGACGATGCCGCCGAGGGTGTCCTTGTCCTTGCGTGCCTTGTCGATCGCGGCGTGCTCCTGCTTCTCGTCCATCGCGCCGCCGATCTCTAGCACCTTGCCCGCCACCTCGACGCCGATCGTACGCAGGAGCTGCTTGGCGACCGAGCCGGCGGCGACGAAGACGGCTGTGTGCCGCGCGCTGGCCCGCTCGAGCACGTTGCGTACGTCGTCGAAGTCGTACTTGAGCAGCCCGGAGAGATCGGCGTGGCCGGGTCGCGGCAGGGTCACCGGCTTGGTTCCCTTCCCCTCCGGCTCGCCCTCAGGCGGCCAGGGATTCATGCCCCAGGTCCAGTGCGAGTGGTCGCGGTTACGGACGACGAGCGCGAGCGGCGTGCCGAGCGTCTTTCCCTGGCGCAGCCCGGCCAGCACCTCGATCTCGTCCTGCTCGATCTGCTGGCGCGGCGAGCGTCCGTAGCCCTGCTGGCGCCGGCTCAGATCGACTTCGATCTGCTTCCGATCGACCTCCAGCCCGGCCGGCAGACCGCTCAGGATCGCCACGAGCGCGGGACCGTGCGACTCTCCGGCGCTAACGAGCGAAAGTGTCATGTCACCAATCTATTGGCTCGAAGCCGATCTCGCTAGGACTAGCCGGGGACGCCCTCGGGACGGATCGCCGAGCGCATGACGTCGATCGGCGCCTCGATGCCCGTCCAGTGCTCGAACGACGCGGCGCCCTGGCGCACGAGCACCTCGAGCCCGTCTACGGTTATCCGGCAGCCCGCCTGCCGTGCCGCCGCGATGAGCGCCGTGGGCGATCCGTCTGGCCTATAGGCCAGATCGACAACCTGTTGATCGGATCGCGGCGGCACGGGAAGCTCGTTCTTGATCGGCGTCGCGTTGACGACGATCTGCGCCTCCTCGCCGCTCGGCGGCCATTCGAGCACGCGAACTTGGAGCTCGGGCGCAAGCCTGCGCACGAAGGCTGCCAACTCCTCGGCGCGCTCCGCGCTGGAGATCGAAAGCGAAGCGATTCCTTCGTCCACGAAGGCCGCCGCCAGCGCCTGGCCCGCACCGCCGGCGCCGAGCAGGAGCACGTCGGCGCCCCGCGGCTCGACCGCGCTGGTGACGGCGAAGCCGTCGGTCGAGGTGCCGAAGAGAGAGCCGTCCTCGCGCACGATGACCGTGTTGACCGAGCCGCCGCGAGTGGCGATCTGCGAGAGCTCGTCACAGACTCGGCAGGCTGCCAGTTTGTGCGGAATTGTCACGTTGGCCCCGGAGAATCCCAGGGCGGACAGTCCGCGCAGCGCTTCGCCAAGCGCTTCGGGCTGCACGTGCAGCGGCACGTAGACCCAGTCGAGGCCACAGGCTTCGAAGGCGGCGTTCTGCATTCGAGGCGAAAGCGAGTGCGCGACCGGATCGCCGATCAGGCCGACCAGGCGAGTGGTACCGGTTATCACTTGATGTACCCCCATGTTTTCTCGTGAGCGACGAAATCGTCATAGCTCGCGGTGAAGTAGTGATGCTTCGTATGGGGCTTACGCAGATAGTAGAGGTATTGATGGCGCCGGTCGGGATGGGCGGCGGCCTGCATCGAGGCCAGCCCGGGGTTGGAGATCGGAGTCGGTGGCAACCCATGGCGACGGCCGGTGTTGTAGGGGTTCGAGCTGTTCAGGTGCGGAGTGAGCGGATCGGTCGGCTTCAGATTGAGCCCGTAACGAAGCGTCGCATCGATGCCGAGCGTCATGTGCTCGTGCAGGCGGTTGTAGATCACGCCCGACACCTTTGCACGTTCGTCGGGCGAGAACGCTTCCTTCTCGACCATCGAGGCGATGATCAGCACGTCGTAGCGAGTCAGGTTCTTGGAGCGCGCGTAACGCAGGTCGAGCTTCTTCCAAGCGGCGCGGAAGGCAACGAGCTGATCGCTCACGAGCCGACTCGTCAGGGTCGAGCCGAGAAACTCATAGGTGGCCGGAAAGAGGAAGCCCTCCAGCGTTCGCGCCCTGCCGTCGCCCGCGTAGCGCCCGGGCAGCGGCGAGCTCCCCGTCAACTCCAGGTATTTGCTCGCCGAGAGTGCAGGTTCGATGCCTCGCTCACTGCGCGCGATCTCGTCGACCGAAGTGATCCGCGCGGCCATATCCCGGCGCGTGAAGCCCTCGGGAAAGACGATCTTGAGCGGCTTGACGACGGTCGTCGTGGTCGAGCGGGTGTGCGAGCCGCGGTCGAGCGCGACGTTGACGACGAGATACAGCGTCCCAATCAACCCGCCCAGGATGAGAAGCGCGATCAGGCGCCGGCGTATGACCTGCCAGCGGGTTGGTCCTCGGCGCGGCGGCTCGTAGCCGGGCGGCAGGCTCAGTCTTCGCGGCGGCTCGACCATTTCAGGAAGCTTTCTAGTAGATGGGCGGCGGCGCGTGCATCCTCGGGCGCGTCGGACGGAGTTCGCGCGGCGAGGACGGTCGTGAGACGCTCGTCGAACAGCTCGACCGGTACGGCCACGCTGGTGCGCAGCCGCGCGGCGAAGGCCTCGGTCTCGCGTGCCTGCTTGCCATGCTCGCCGCGCAGGGTCAACGGCAGGCCGACGACGATCTGCTCGGGCCGCTCCTCGGCGATCAGGGCGAGCAGGCGCTCGGCGCCCGGCTTCGTCCCGACTCGCTCCACGATGGTGAGCGGACGAGCGATGAGGCCGCTCGGATCCGAGACGGCGACTCCCGTCCTGGCCGATCCGTAATCGAGCGCAAGCACCTTCACCGCAGGCGATTCTATCCGCCGGGCTACCGACGCCGGTCCTACGCCCGATCCAACCGTGTCCGACACCCAACCTGTCAAGGCGATCGTGTAGAAGAATCGTCACTTTCTCTCCATGGGTTGCCTCGTTCAAGCATGGGCTCACGGACTGCTCTTCCGGGTAACGACCGCGTTCCGGCATTTCGACAGGCCCGCCGCCGGGAAAAATCGGCTCACTTCCGGCGCACCGAAATCCTTGACAGAAAACGATGTCGGATATCGCGGGGTGGCGGAACGTCAGAGCGCGGTTAGAGTCGCCTCGATCGCGGCCTCAAGCGCCTCGGGAAGCTTCTCAGGGCTCTTGCCGCCGGCCCGGGCCACTCTCGCGCGGCCTCCGTCGCCTCCGCCGACCAGCGACGCAGCGGTGCACGCAATACGCTTCAGAATACGCTTAAGCTAGGAATAGACACTGACGTAGGTGATCGGATAGGTGTGGTACCACTCGTCGATACGACGAAGATCGGAGTGCCCGTTGATCACCGGCCTACGGGCGATCTCGATACAGCCCAAGGAGAAGTAGTCTGGACTTCCCCCGCTTTCGTGGACACCTGAGCGCTAGGCCGTCAGGCCTGGCA
>CAZWTK010000007.1:0-69300 GCA_964636655.1 uncultured Gaiellales bacterium | reverse complement strand
AGCTTCAGGTCGAAGCCGGCCCCGTCGAGCTCCTCGCCCTCGAGCCAGCGGTCGATCATGAACGCGGCCCGCCGTCCCTGCCCGACCGCGTGCGCGATGTCCAGCGCGCCCAGCACCACGTCGCCGGCGGCGAAGATGTACGGGACTTCTGTCTGGAGTGTCTCCGGATCGGCCTGGATCGTCCCGCTCGCGCTCGTCGACAGCCCGGGCGCGAGCGAAGCGGCGTCGGGCGCCGTCCCGATCGCGACGATCACAGTCTCGCAGTCGATCACGAACTCGCTGCCTTCCACCGGCTCGGGGCGCCGGCGACCGGAGGCGTCGGGCTCTCCGAGCTCCGTTCGGACGCAGCGCAGGCCGGTCACCCGCCCTCGCTTGTCACCGACAACCTCGACCGGCGCGACCTGAAGCTCGAACCGGATCCCCTCGCTCTCGGCGCCTTCGATTTCCTCGGCGCGGGCCGGCATCTCGTCGCGGCCGCGCCGGTAGGCGACGATCGTCTCCTTCGTTCCCAGCCGCCGAGCGGTTCGCGCGGCGTCCATCGCCGTGTTCCCGCCGCCCACGACGACGGCCCGCTTGCCCTTCAGGTCGGTCGCCTCGCCGAGCTTGACGGCGCGCAGGAAGTCGAGGTCGCGCACGACGCCGCCCAGCTCCTCGCCCGGGATGTCGAGAGTCGTGGAGAGTGGAGTTCCGGTCGCCACGAGAATCGCGTCGTATCCCTCGGCCTTCAGCTGCTGGAGGTTCTTCAGGCGCGTGCTCGTGGCGATCTCCACGCCCAGGGCGGTGACATTCGCGATGTCCCGCTCGACCACCGCCGCCGGCAGCCGGTATTCGGGGATCGCCAGGCGCAGCATGCCGCCCGGTTCCGGCGCCGCATCGAAGATCTTCACGCCGTAACCGCGCCGCGCCAGCCGCCAGGCCGCGGTCAGGCCGGCCGGTCCGGAGCCGACCACGGCCACCCGCTTGCCGTTCGCGGGCGGAGCCTCGATCGACGCGCTCTCCGCCTGCTCGTAATGCGCGTCGGCGATGAAGCGCTTCAGGCGCCTGACCGGAAGCGCTCCCTCCAGGTTCCCCCGGGCGCACTCGCTCTCGCAGTACGCGTAGCAGGCTCGGCCGAGGGTTCCGACCAGAGGAGTCGCCTCCAGAACCAGCTGGAAGGCCTTCTCGTACTCCCCGGCTCTGATCAGCGAAACGTAGCCGTGCGCCTCGATCCCGGCCGGGCAGGCAAAGGCGCAGGGCGAGGAGCCCGCGCGGTCGATCACGGGCAGGCGCGGCACCGCCTGCGGGAAGGGCATGTAGACAGCGGAGCGAGTGCCGAGCCCCTGATCGAACTCGGACAGGATGTCCTGGCGCGAACAGTTCTCGATGCAGTCGCCGCAGCCGTTACAGAGCTCCTCGTCGACGAAGCGGGCCTTCTTTCGCACCTTGACGTCGAAGTCGCCGACGAAGCCCGAGACCTCCTCCAGCTCGCTGTAGGTGAGGAGATCGATGTTCGGGTGCTGGCCGACCTGCACCATCTTCGGCGTGAGAATGCAGGCGGCGCAGTCGAGCGTCGGAAAGGTCTTGTCGAACATCGCCATGTGGCCGCCGATCGAGGGCTCGCGCTCGACGAGGTGAACCTGCTTACCGGCGTCCGCGAGCGTGAGCGCCGCGTGGATGCCGGAGATCCCCCCGCCGACGACGAGCACATCGGGGTGCACCGGGACGCGGCGGCGCTCCAGCTGCTCCTGGAAGACGACGCGCCGCACCGCTCCGGCGATCAGAGCCTTGGCCTTCTCGGTCGCGTCCTTGCCGTCCTCCGTCACCCAGCTCACCTGCTCGCGGATGCTGGCCATCTGGAAGTAGAAGGGGCTGATCCCGCCGGCAGCCGTCGCTCGCCGGAATGTCGCCTCGTGCATCAACGGCGAGCAGGAGGCCACGACGACCCGGTTCACGAGGCCGTTCTGAATGTCTTCGCAGATCAACTCCTGGCCCGGGTCCGAGCACATGAACTTGTAGTCGCGGGCGACGGCAACGTGCGGGAGCGCGGCGACGAAAGCGATCACGCGCTCGATGTCCACCTTGTCGGCGATGTTCAGGCCGCAGTGGCAGACGTAGACGCCCACCTTCGGCTCCGCGCCTGTCGCCGCGGGCAGTGAGGCGCCCGCGCCGTTCCCGTTGTGCTCAGCCACGCACACCCTCCTCTACCTCCACCTCTCTAGGCTCCGGTATCCGCCACTCCAACATGCGCTGGATCCCGAGCTTCTTTTTGTCCAGCCCCAGCGCAAGTCCGAGAATCTGGGGAAGGAAACCAACTGTCAGATCGACCGGTTCGCCGAACTGACGGGCCATCCGGCCCTGGAAGGCCTCGAGGTTGAACAGGCATAGGGAGCAGACGGTCACGACCGCATCCGCGCCACGCCTCTTCGCCTCCCTGAGCAGGGTGTAGCTGAGCCGAAGCGTGGCCTCCGGCACCGTCCCGATGAGCGGGCCGCCGCAGTAGCAGGAGCCACCGCAGCAGCGTGTCTTCAGAGGCCATTCGATGGGCTCGGCCCCGATCGCACGCATCAGCCGATCCATCGCGGTGGGGTTGTGCTGGTCGTCGAAGGTCGAGTAGGGGCGCACCAGCAAGCAGCCGTAGTAGCAGGCGACCTTGAGCCCGGTGAGCGGCCGGGTGACGGCCGCGGCGATGCGCTCGACGCCGATGTCATTCACGAGCACGTCGAGCGGATGCCGGATGCGAGCGCGGCCCTCGTAGTGAAGGCCGACGGTCTGCAGCGCCTCGTTCGCCCTCTTTGTGGCCATCTGGTCATCCTCGAGATGGCGCTGGGCTTTGAGCAGCGCTCGGTAGCAGCCGGCGCACGGTGTCACAAGATCGACCTGGGAGGGATCCTGCGACTTGCCTTCGGCCAGCGCCAGATCGCGGGCTGCCAGAGCGATCGCCTTGCTCTCGTCCACCGACCGAAACGCGGTGGCTCCGCAGCAATTCCAATCCTCGAGCTCGTCGAGTTCCGCGCCCAGGAGATCGAAGACGGCAAGGAGCGATTCCTCGTAGGACTTTCCGGTGCCCTTCGAGGAACAGCCGGGGAAGTACGCGTAGCTCACGAGATCACCTCCGCGCCGGATGAGGTTGCCGCGGGGATGCGAGAAGTCGGAACGTCAGACGAGTGCGCAAGACCGGACTGTGTCTCGGCCACCTGCAGCATTCGCCTCAGTTGCGCCGGCCGTCGCACCGACTCGCGGCGGAGGCTCATCCGTCGCCGCCGCATCAGCCGCAGAGCGAGGGGAGCGTGCTTCAGAAGCTGGCGTGGGTCGGTCTTCAGGTACAGCTTGATCGAGATCCACGACTCGGAGCTTCGCCCTCGGCTCTCGATCGAATCGACGAACTCCCGCGCCATCACGGAGGCTGTGAACCGCTTCGGATAGGTGCGCTCGCGGACGGCGATCCGCTTCAGCGCGTACATGACGTCGGTGATCGGAATCTGCTTCGGGCACTCGACGGTGCACGAGTAGCAGGACGTGCAAACCCAGATCGTGTAGCTGCGCAGCACGTCCTCCCTGAAACCGGCCCGCGTCATCGCGATCAGGCGACGAGGCGTGAAGTCCATATACGAGCTCAGCGGGCAGGTGGCGCTGCAGGTTCCGCACTGGATGCAATCGCGCAGCCCGTCGGCGCCGAGAACCGTCTCGAGCTCGGTGGCGAACCCGGGATCGAGCTGCGACTGGTACTTGACCCTCCGTCGCCATCTCCAAGGCCCCGGCGTTCGCATCTACTTCACACCCACCCCGGTCTCGGTTCGGTGATCAGATCGGCGCCCTCTCCACGCGGCGCGCCGCTTGCAGGCGCCGCGCCAGGATGCGATCAGCGCTATTTCCTCGCCGGATAGGCCCACAAAGGCGGGAACTCTCAGTACGATCGATTCGAGTGCCTTCACTCTCCGCTCACTTCCTCTCGGACTGAGCTATAGACCGATCATAACGAGCTACGCCGCGCGTGGATAGTCCGCTCGGGCGGATCGCAGAAGCGAGACGATTCACCGCGTGTTTACAGAACGAAGTGTCACTTCGGGCGCCGTGATGCAGAGGAACTGCGTCTCGCGTCCGTTCCCTCCGGCGACAAAAAGCCGATCAGGTCGCTTGGCGGAGCGGCACGGGAAGACGACCACCGTTGACGCTGTCTCTTCTGCAGCCGCGATCGGCGCGAAGATGCTTATCGGCGCCGACTCGTACTAGACGGGACGGTCGTTCACGGGAAGGTAGATTGTAAAAGCCGTCCCTTCGTTCGGCTCACTCTCGAGAAAGATATGCCCGCCGGCTTCTTCGACGACTGCATGGACGGTGGAGAGACCGAGCCCGGTACCGTGCTCAGCGTCCTTCATCGTAAAGAAGGGCTCGAAGATCTTCGCGCGCGTCTCCTCATCCATGCCGATTCCCGTGTCGCGAACCGAGAGAGTTACGTAGCGACCGGGCGCTAGCGAGCCGTCGAGGTCGACGAGCGGTTCGGTGAGGTTCGCGCTCGCCGTTTCGATCGTGAGCGTGCCGCCCTGCGGCATCGCGTCGTGAGCGTTCAGAACGAGGTTCACGATCATCTGCTCGAACTGGCTCCTGTCACCGTCGATAGGTTCGAGCCCGGGCTCGAGCAACACCTCAACCTCGATCTCGTCGCCGACCAGTTGGCCGAGCAACGCATCGACGCCCGAGACGAGCTCGTTCAGGTCGAGCGTCTCGCGGCAGAAGACCTTGCGACGACTGAAGGCGAGGAGTCCGCTTGCCACTACCGCCGCGCGCTCCGTAGCTTTCTTGATCTCTTCGACATCGGCACGGACATCCGAATCGCTCGGCAGCCTCGCGAGGGCCATCTCGGTGTAGCCACCGATTGCGGTTAGGAGGTTGTTGAAGTTGTGCGCGATACCTCCGGCGAGCTCGCCGACCGCCTCCAGCTTCTGTGTCTGCTGGAATCGCGCCTGGAGGTTGTGGTACTCGGCGAAGCGCTGCAAGGTGATGTCGATTGCGCTCTGCAGCTCCCCAGCGTCGCTGTCGACGATGTAGGCGAAGACGCCGCGCTTAGCCGCCTCGAGGATGTAAGCCGGATCCTTTGCAGAAAGTAGAGCTATTACGGGGCACGACGCCTCGTGAACGATCTCCTCGATCAACTCGAGCGCGTGCCCCGAGGAAAGGCCGAGCCCGACCAGCGCGACGTCCGGTTGCTCTCTCGCGGTTACCGTGCCGATCGCGCCGACGTCGATCTCGCGTGCGATCACCTCGTGCCCCAAGCCGGTCACGACCTGAGCAAGTAGCTCGAGCCGGTCGAGGCGCTCGTTGGCGATCAGCACACGCAGGTGCCGTGTGCGCCCGTTACGCGCTCTCTCGTTGGCGGTAGAGATGCCTGTGCCCATGGCAACCTGAACAGTCGCTTACGCAGCGACGGATTCGTAGCGCACTGTATGAAGCGATCGTATTGGTTATTACTTGCCATGAGACATACCCCTCTATTGCTCCTCCAAAACGTCAACTCGTGTGCTGAGTCCGGGGACGCAGCGCGCCGGCGACGGGGATACCGAGTCTGCAGCCAGGATTGGGGAGTTCGAAAGAGCCTCTGCGACGTTCGCGCTCAAATGCCTTGCGAGCCGTGATCGAAGAGCATGCGATCAAGCGTTCAGACCTACGCTAGGGAGGTTTAGGGTTGCCTAAACCCGGTTATCCCTAGATTGAGATGGCACAGGACGACTTCACGCGTGCGGTGCAGGATTACACGAAGGCGATCTACGCCCTGCAAGAGCCGGGCGGGCCTGTCAGCACCTCGGCGCTGGCCGAGCGGCTCGGCATCAGCGCTCCTTCGGTATCGGAGATGATCCGGACGCTCGTCGACAGCGGCCTGGTCACGTACCGGCCCTACCACGGCGTGATGCTGACGCCCGAGGGCGTTCGGGTCGCGCTCGAGGTCATCCGCCATCACCGCCTGCTCGAACTGTTCTTGGCCGAGACGCTCGGCGTGCCCTTGGATCGGGTGCACGAGGAGGCCGAGGTGCTCGAGCACGCGATCTCGGAGGAGCTGGAGGAGCGGATCGCGACGACGCTCGGCAACCCCGGCCGCGACCCGCACGTCCATCCGATCCCGACGCGCGAGGGCACGATCGAGGAGCTTGCGAGCGAGAGCCTGGCCGATCTGGAGCCAGGGCGAAGCGGGATTTTCGCGCAGGTTTCCGACACCGACCCAGAGGTGCTTCATTTTCTCGTCGAGCAGGGAATCCGAATCGGCGACCGCCTCGAGCTGATCGAGCGCCGTCCGCCAGACGAGCCCCTGTTGGTCGGTAACGGCGAGCAGGTGTGCTTGCTCGAACGCACCGTCGCCCGAGCCATGCGACTGATCGTGGAGGAGGAGCGATGACCCCGGTGGGTCTTGGCGCGCCTGTAGGGGCGACAGGGCCGGCCGGCGACGTCGTACTCGCGCCGGGACCGAGTGCGCTCGATTTGCTGCTCGCGCGCGGCTGGGTGCGCGCGACGTTGGCCATGCTCGGCCCGGCGTTCGTGGCCTCGATCGCTTATGTCGACCCGGGTAACTTCGCCACCAACATTCAGAGTGGAGCTCAGTTCGGCTACCTGCTGCTGTGGGTGGTGCTGGCCGCGAACCTGATGGCGATGCTGATTCAGTACCTGTCGGCGAAGGTCGGGATCGTCACAGACCGAAGCTTGCCGGAACTCTGCCGCGAGCACTATCCGCGCCCGGTTTCGTGGGTTCTCTGGGGGCAGGCCGAGGTAATGGCGATGTCGACCGACATCGCCGAGTTCGTCGGCGCCGCGATCGGCCTCAACCTGCTCTTTCACGTGCCCCTGCTGCCGGCGGGCGCGATCACCGGCGTCATCGCGTTCGCGCTGCTCGAGCTGCAACGACGGGGTCACCGGGGCTTTGAGCTGGCAATCACCGGACTGCTCGGGATCATCCTGCTCGGCTTCCTCTATGAGGTCTTGCGCATCGGCCCGTCCACATCGGGGAGTGTCGCCGGGCTCGTTCCGAATCTGCACGGCAGCAGTTCGCTCTACCTGGCAGTCGGGATCGTGGGTGCGACCGTGATGCCTCACGCGATCTACCTGCACTCGGCGCTGACTCGAAAGCGCATGCCCGTGCGCAGCGACGCCGAGCGCTCCCGCGTTCTCCGCTTCGAGCGCACCGACGTGCTCGTAGCGCTCGGTCTGGCCGGCCTCGTCAACATGGCGATGCTCGCGGTCGCGGCCAAGCTCTTCCACGGCCGGGCCGGTTTCAGCGGCGTGAGCACCATCGCAGAGGCACACGCCGGCTTCGGTCAACTCGTCGGGGGCGGAGCAGCGCTCGTCTTCGCGGCCGCGTTGCTCGCCTCGGGGGTTTCCTCCTCGAGCGTGGGCACCTACGCCGGCCAGATCGTCATGGCCGGCTTCGTCAATCTGCGTATCTCGCTCTTCTTGCGCCGGGCACTGACGATGGCCCCCGCGCTGTTCTTGCTGGCGATTGGCAGCAACCCCACGAGCGCACTGATCATGAGCCAGGTCGTGCTCTCGTTCGGGATCCCGTTCGCGTTGATCCCACTGCTATTGCTCACGCGGCGCCGCGACATCATGGGCGTCCACGTCAACCAAAAGATCACGACCGCGACCGCCGTTGCGATCTCGCTACTGATCGCCGCGCTCAACGCATTCCTGCTCTATCAACAGTTCGCGGGCTAGGGTGGCGCCGACACCGGCTACCGCCGGCAAGGCCGCGAAGCAGAGCTGACGTTCTTCGTGCTCTGGATCGCCGGCCAAGGGAGGGCGCGATTCTCGAACCTGTGTTCGTGGTAGGGTGTAATCGAGCAAGAGCGAGTACCGATTGCGCTTTCCGGGCGCCTTCTCTATCCGTTCGATGAGCAGGGGAGAGGTGTCTTTTCGTGCCAAACGGTGCCGTCAAGTGGTTCACGCGCAAGAGTAGTCCGAGCTCGGCTGACGCCGACTCGAAGCGCCACCTCGTTCGTGCCGCGCTCAGGCGCCGCCATCTCGCACGTCGCGAGCACACGGGCCGTGTCGTATCGGGCCATACGACGGGGCGGCCACGTTTTCGCTGCGCCGCGTGCGGTTACGGCATAGTCGCCGACGGCACCTTGCCGTGCTGCCCTATGTGCCGGAGCAACGACTGGGTGCTCGGCGCGAGCGGGTAACCGGCACCTCGCCTCCAGGCGTGATAGCGCCACGAACGAGAGCGGGAGGCGCCGACAAGCGACACCTCCCGCGATCTCACAACTTCAGCCTTGATCAGCCAACAACGCGAACGTTGGTTGCCTGCGGGCCCTTCTGTCCTTCACTCGACTCGAACTCGACCTTCGCCCCTTCGGGGAGACTCTTGAAGCCCTCGCCGGCGATGCCGTTGTGATGAACGAACAGATCCTTGCCGCCATCCTCGGGCGTGATGAACCCGTAGCCCTTGTCGTTGTTAAACCACTTGACGGTTCCGGTTGCCATAAAACTCACCTCCCTGCTGTCTCGCGAACAAGCAAGGAGCGCTGGCAGCGCACGGTACTCGTCCTATTGATCTAGACCCTAGCGCGCCTGGAGAGGGATTACCGCTCCAATTCCCGGGCGATACGGCCTCGGATTGCGCGCGAATGTGTGTCGTTGCCACGAGGCTCTTCGTCTACCAGCGTGAGTTGCGACCGCGACGACTCGTGTAGACGCGCCGCGGCGCCGCAACGCGCATGCCTTCGCGTTCGAACTGCTCGCGGTGGCCGAGCCGCGCCGCCAGGCGGCTGACGTCGGCCTGCTGCTCGGGTAGAACGAAGGTGATGCCGTTTCCGCTCTTGCCCGCGCGGCCGGTGCGCCCGACCCGGTGCACGTAGTCCTTGTCGTCCTCGGGGGGGTCGTAGTTGATCACGTGTGTGATCGCCTCGAGGTCGAGCCCTCTCGCGGCGACGTCTGTCGCGACGAGTGTCTGCACCTCACCGGCGCGGAAGCGCTTGAGCGTGCGCTGGCGGGCGTTCTGCGGCATGTCGCCGTGCAGAGCCAGAGCGTTCACCTGGAGCCGGGCCAGTCTGGTCGCCAGCCGATCGGCGCCGCGCTTGGTGCGGACGAATACGAGCGCCAGCCCGCGCTCGGCCGATAGCTCCTCGACCAGCTTCTCGACCTTGGCGTTGGCCGTGACCGAGACGAAGCGGTGGTCGATCTGGCCCTCCTCGTGGTCGGTCAGCGGCGCCGTCTCGAAGCGGGACGGGTCGCGCGTGTAGGAATCCGCGAGCTGACCGACCGCTCCGTCGAGCGTGGCCGAGAAGAGCATCGTCTGGCGCTCGCGCGGGAGCCGCCTCATCAGCCGCTCGACCTGCGGCTTGAAGCCCATGTCGAGCATGCGGTCTGCTTCGTCGAGTACGAGCAGGCCGACCTGCTCGAGCGAGACCATCTTCCGCTCGACCAGATCCTGCAGGCGACCGGGCGTGGCGACCAGGATCTGAGCACTGCGCGCCTTCTTGGCCTGCGGGCCTAGCGGTGCACCGCCGAAGACCGCTGCGACTCTCAGACCGCAGATATCGGCGAGCGGCCTGATCTCGTCGGCGACCTGCCCGGCCAGCTCACGCGTCGGTGCGAGCACCAGCGCCGCCGGCTGTGAGCGATCGCGGCCGACTCGGGCGACGATCGGCAGGGCGAAGGCAAGCGTCTTGCCCGAGCCCGTCGGCGACTTTGCAAGCACGTCGCGGCCGGCGAGAGCGTCGGGGAGCACCAGCTCCTGAATCGGAAACGGCTGCTTGATGCCGCGTGCGGCGAGCGTTTGCTCGAGCTGCACGCTGACGCCCAGCGCGCGAAAAGACTGCATATACATATGTTCAAACTCCTTGATATTCGGGTTCGAGATCGTCCACTCGAAACCACGCAAGGAGGAACGAGAAGCTAAATCTCCCGAACGACGAACCGCCGTTCGTGTCAGGACCGTAGCACAAGCGCCTGTACCCCGAGCAAAAGCGTCCGCGCTTGGGTCTGCTACCGTGGACATTGACTTTGTGTGCGAGTGCGGTTTGCGCCCAGGCGCCATCTCCCACTCCAGACAGAAAAGAAGGTGCACTCTCGATGAAAGGCAGATCCCTGAAGTTGCAGCTTCGCGGGCACAGCCTCCTCGCACCTGCGGGCGCGGGCGTCGAGAGCACCGACACAACCGGAGCGTGGTGATCGGATGGCGAAGGAAGAAAAGGTCGAGTTCGAAGGCGAGGTCGTCGAGGCGCTGTCGAACGGCAAGTACCGAGTCGCGCTCGACAACGGATACGAGACGCAGGCCTACACGGCCGGCAAGATGCGCCGCTACCGGATTCGCGTGTTACCGGGCGACCGGGTCAAGGTCGAGCTCTCCGCCTACGACCTGCAGCGTGGGCGCATCGTCTTCCGCTTCAGATAGCAGCCGGCCCGCACGTGGGACCTAGGTTCGTCTATGTGAGCGAACCCTCACGCAATCCGCTCATTTTCCGCGTTCAGCTCGGGGCGGGGCACACACGCCGGCCGTAGCTTGCTAGTCGTGGGATTCGTAGCTCCGGGCAGAAGAGGAGGCGCGCGATGGACAGCCCGATGAAGCGACCGGCTAGAGTTCCGCGCTCGACGCGCCTGCGCAAGGATTGCGACCTTCCCGTCGCTCGCTACTTCGACAAGTTCGAGCACGCCACTCCCTACACGATCGGTGTCGAGGACGAGCTGCTGCTCGTCGACCCCATGACGTTCGAGCCGGTGGCCGCCAACGAGCAGGTTCTGCGCGCCTTCGACGGCGATCGGCGCGTCGTTCCCGAGCTGCGCTCGACCCAGATCGAACTGGTCACGCCCGTCTGCCTCACCGCCCGCGACGTCCGCCGCTCGCTCGCCGATCTACGCTCGAGCCTGCACCGGCGCCTCTCCGGGAACGTCGCCTTCATCGCCGCCGGCGCCCACCCGATCGCCATCGATCCGGGTCCGCTCAGCGAGCGCCCGCGCTACCAGCAGATCGGGCGCGACTGCCCCTGGGCTGAGGCGATCACGCTCACCTGCGGGCTGCACGTGCACGTGGCCGTGCCCGGAGCCGAGAGGGCGCTGGCCGTCTACAACGCTCTGCGCAGCTACCTGCCCTACGTCGCCGCCCTCGCGGTCAACTCGCCCTTCTACGGCGCGCAGGACAGCGGCATCAGCTCGATCCGCTGGAAGCTGAACGGCGGCTTCGCGCGCCACGGTATTCCGCCCGCCTTCCCGTCCTGGCAGGCCTACGTCGACTTCGTCGACTGGGCGGCCCGCGCCGGCGCCATGACCGACCCCAGCTACCAGTGGTGGGATCTGCGCCTGTCGCCCACCTACGGAACGATCGAGCTGCGCATAGCCGACGCCCAGACGCGGGTCGCCGACGCCGCTGCGATCGTCGCGCTCGTACAGACCCTCGCAGCCTGGCTGGCGACGAGAGTCGACGCCGAGGGAACACTGCCGGTCTACCCGAGCGAGCGCATCCACGAGAACGCCTGGCTGGCCGTGCGTGACGGTTGCCGTGGTCAGCTCGCCGACCTGGCCACGGGCGAGAGGATGCACACCGCCGAGGCCGTCGCCGAGCTGGTCGAGAAGCTGTTCCCGATCGCCCGTACGCTCGACTGCGAGCATGAGCTGGGCGACGCTCTGCGCCTGGCGCTCGAGACGGGCGCCGACCGTCAGCGGCGCGTCGCTCGGTCGATGGGCGCGCACGGACTTGTTCGCTGGCTGGTCGCCGAGACCAGCCCGATCACCGGCCTCGACGAGGAGCTCGAGCTACGGACTCCGACTTTCTCCGATCCCTTCGACGAGATCGCCTGAAAGCAATAACGCCTCGCTAGAGCACGATCGCCGACCGAACCCGAGTCGCGCTTGACTCTTTGCTCTCTTTCTGTATTATCCGGTTTCGGATATTACGGATATGAACTTCTTTCGTCTCAACTCTCGCTTTCGTGCGCGTCGCCCCGGCACAACCCGCCTGGGTCGCGACTTCGGCCGCTTCTGGGTCGGGCAGACGGTGTCGGCACTCGGCAGCTCCTTCACGCTGTTTGCGCTGCCGCTGCTGGTCTTCAAGCTGACCGGCTCGCCGATGAGCCTGGCCGCCACGCTGGCGGCCGGCTTCTTGCCCTACCCCCTGCTCGGGCTCGCGATCGGAGCCTGGAGCGACCGGCTCGACCGCCGCCGGCTGATGATCGGCGCCGACATCGGCCGGGCGTTGGTGGTGGCGACGATCCCCGTACTCTCCCTGAGCGGTCATCTCTCGGTCTGGTTCGTCTATCCGCTCGCCTTCGCCCAGACGGCGCTCGCCATCGCTTTCGACGCCGGGCAGTCTGCGGCCGTGCAGCGCCTTGTGGCGCGCGAGCAACTCGTGCTCGCAAACGGCAGGCTGCAGGCCGCCTCTTCAGCCGTGCAGCTGCTGGGCCCACCGCTGGCCGGCGCCGTTATGCTGCTCTTGCCGCTCGAGAGCGTGCTGATCGGCGACTCGCTCTCCTTCATCGTCTCGGCCTTTTCGCTCGGACTGATCCGGACTCGCTTCGGCGACCGCAAGCGCGGCCGCGACGCGCGCCCGGCCGAGAACCGGCTGCGCGCCGAGATCGCCGAGGGCCTGCGCTTCGTGCTCTCGGTTCCCGTCATCCGCAACATCTCGCTGATGCTCGCCGCGGCGACCTTCTTCTACGCGGCGGCGGCCTCCGAGCTGGTTTTCTTCGCCAAGGAGAGGTTGGGCGCCGGTGACAGCCAGATCGGGCTGATCTTCGGCGCCGGCAGCCTGGGCGGGCTGATCATGGCGCTGGCGGCGCCTGCGCTGTCGCGACGGCTCGGCTTTGCCGCGCGCACCTTCGGCGCCGCCGCGACGAAGGGAGTGCTGCTCGTCTGTTTGGCCGCCGTCTCGCAATTCTGGCTGGGCACGGCGGTTTGGCTGCTCGTGCTCGGCTCGGCGACGCTGTTTGGCATCTCCAGCGAGACGATCCGCCAGACGCTTGTCCCGAACGAGTTGCTCGGCCGCGTGCGCAGCATCACCAGCGTCATCTCCTGGTCGCTGATGCCGCTCGGCGCGATCCTCGGCGGGGTGCTGGTCGAGCTGAGCGGCAGCCCCTCGCTGCTCTTCGCCTGCGCCGGGCTCGGCATCGCCGTTAGCGCCTCGGTTTTCCTCGTCATCTCGCGCGAGTCGGCGCCGGAAGCCGCCCCGCCCGTTACCGTTGCGATCGATGAAGCCTGACGACGACGCAGCCGCCGCAACGCCAGAGCTCGTCCCGGCGATCGAGCGCGCCACCCACCTGATCGGTCTCTATCTCGAACGCCGCACCGCCGCGCTCGGCATCGGCCAGGCCGAGGCCCATATCCTTGCCCGCCTGGGTCGCGGCGGCAGCGCCTCGGTGGGCGAGCTGCACGACCTCTTCGGGCACAAGCGCTCGACCCTGACCGGCGTGATCGACCGGCTCGAGGCGCGGGGTTACGTGACGCGCGAGATCAACGCAAACGATCGGCGCTCGTTTCTCGTCTCGCTGACGGGTGAGGGCGTGAAGGCGGCCAAGGTTGTGTGCGTGGCGGTGTCGGAGCTGGAACGAAAGATTGCGGCGCGGGTTTCGGACATAGAGCTGGATGGAGCGATTGCGGTGCTCAGCGCGCTGGAGGGAGAATCGCTGCAAGACGAGACCTGAGCCGTGCGCCCGGGTCGCGCAGGTAGATCTGCTCTCGAGGTCCTCTACGTCGGCAGCACGTAGAACGCGATCGCCGCGTACTGCAACCCCACCGCCATCACGATCATCAGGTGAAAGATCTCGTGGTAACCGAAGATCGCGGGGAACGGATCAGGCCGCTTCAGGGCGTAGACCACGGCGCCCAGGCTGTAGAGGATCCCGCCCGCGGCGATCAGAAGCACGCAGGCGAGCCCCAACTCGAAATAGATCTTGGGCATGGCGACGACGCCGACCCAGCCGAGCGCGATACCGACGGTGGCTGATAGCCACTTCGGCGCGCCGATCCAGAACAGCCTGATGAAGACCGCCGCCACGCAGCCGCTCCAGACGATCGCCAGCACCACGACCTGCCAGGCGCCGTGCAGGGCGAGCAGCCCGACCGGCGTGTAGGTGCCCGCGATCAGGCAGTAGATGCTGGCGTGGTCGAGCCGGCGCAGCCAGGCGCGCCACTTGGGCGACCAGTTGGGTCGGTGGTAGAGCGCGCTTGCCCCGAACATCAAAACTACGCTGGCGGCGAAGACGGCGGCCGCGGCGCGAGCGCGGGTCCCCTCGGTAGCAAGCGCCAGCACGACGCCCAACGGGATTGCCAGGACGAACGCCCACTGGTGAAAAACACCGCGCAGACGCGGTTTAGCTCGTTCAACCACTAACACGCTCCAGGAGTCCGGCCGAGCGGCGCCCGGCGCACAACCTCGAAGGCGCCGCCTCGCTCGCCGCTGTTAGGCGGCTTCGCTCAAGCGGCGCCTTCTGATTTCTTCAAGCTTGGTCAGCCAACAACGCGAACGCTCGTGGCCTGAGGGCCCTTCTGGCCCTCCACTGCCTCGAACTCGACGCGAGCGCCCTCGGGCAGGCTCTTGAAGCCTTCGCCCTCGATGCCCGTGTGGTGGACGAACAGGTCCTTACCGCCGTCTTCGGGCGTGATGAACCCGTATCCCTTGTCGTTGTTGAACCACTTGACGGTCCCGGTTGCCATAACTCACCTCCTTGCCAATTTGCGAACAAGCAAGGAACGCGAGAAAAGCGCATCCCGGTACTCGTCCTTCGATCGCCTCCAAGATTACCGCGCCGCGACCCATTGTGCAGTAACCTGTTTGAGCGATCGGCGTCCGGGCGCCCAGGAGCTAGATTCATGATGCAGCGTTCGGAAATGCCCGAAAGGCGATCGACACCAGATCAACGTGCGCCGGCGGAAGCGAGAGCGCGCTCGGGAAATCGCGCCCCGCTGCTCGTGTTAGGCGTCTTCCTGCTCGTCTTCCTCGTCGCGCTAGGCGCCAGCCGCTCGCTTGCCCATGTCGCCGGCCCGGGCGACCTGGCACATGCGCGGCTCGTTGCCGGCGACCTGATCGTCCTGCTTGTCGCCGTCGCGGTTATCCCGGCCGTCCTGTTCGCGATCTGGCAGTCGGTGCGCGAGTTACGAGGAGACGGCGTCTCGAGCCCGGATCGGTTCCGGGAGAAGCGTGTGATCAAGCAAGTTCTCGTGATTGCGCTGGTAGGCGGGGCGCTCGCCTGGTTGGCTCTCACTCGACCCCAGAACCAAAATCCAGTCTCCCCGTCCAAGAAGCGCGGGCATACCACGGCGGTCAAGCCGCCGCCCGTACGCTCCGAACGGGTTGCCGAGGAGCTACTACCCTGGGTCGTCACCGGAGTCGGCACATGTCTCGTTCTGCTACTCACCGCAGCGTTGATCCGGCGCCGCCGCAGCAGCCTCGTGACCCGGGAGCTCCCCGAGGACGAGCTGGAATCGCCGCGCCGCGAGCTACACGAGCTGGTCGCGATCTCGATCGCGGAGCTCGAGCGGGAATCTGATCCGCGCCAAGCGGTGATCCATGCCTACGTCGGCATGGAGAAGACGCTGGCCAGACACGCCCTGGGCCGCCGCCCGTTCGAGGCCCCGGGCGAGTATCTGGGCCGCGTCTTCGCTGCCCTGCGCCTCAGCCGGGGCCCGGGCGAACGGCTGACCGAGCTGTTCGAGCAGGCCCGCTTCAGCACGCATGCGATCGGGCTCGAGATGAAGCGTGAATCGATCGCCGCGCTCGGTGCGCTCAGGAGCGAGCTGGAGGCGAAGTCGAGATGAGAACGCTCGGCGTGGTAGCGGGGTTGATCGTCATGGTGCTCACTCCCGCGCTCGTCCTCGCCAGCCAGGGGCACGGCCTCGCCCTGCTCGTGTACACGCTGGTCGCGGCCGGGTTCGCGCTCGCTCTCCTAGTCGATCTCCTGAGCAGAGCGCTGCCGCGAAACGCGTTCTCCTGGTCGCCACGGCTGAATCCGCGGCAAACCGAGCAACGGATTGCGCAGTTCGAGAAGATCGAGCGGGCGCTCGTGGCGGCCTCCTGGAACGAGTCGCACCTGTACGAGTCGATGCGACCGCTGGTACGCGAGATCGTCGCAGCGCGCCTGAGGCGCCACCATCGCGTCGATCTCGACCGCGCGCCCGATCGGGCGCGCGCCATCGTCGGAGACGGTTACGCTTGGAGCCTCGCCCGTCCCGACCGCAAGCCGCCGCTCGGCCCGGGTGGCCGCGGCTGGTCGCGACGCGAGCTGGAAAGTCTTCTCGACGAACTGGAGGCGCTGTGACGGCGAAGCTGGATTTACGTGAGGTCGGATCGCTCAGCGAGCAGATGCTCGAACAGGTCGAGCGTGCGGTCGTCGGCAAGCGCGAGGCGCTGGAGCTCGTCTTGCTTGGGCTGCTGGCCGACGGGCACGTGCTGATCGAGGACTACCCCGGGCTGGCCAAGACGCTGATCGCGCGCTCCTTCGCGCAGGTCAGCTCGATGACCTTCGCCCGCATCCAGTTCACGCCCGACCTGATGCCTTCGGATGTGACCGGCGGCTCGATCTACAACCAACGCGACGGCGCCTTCCAGTTCCAACCCGGTCCGGCCTTCACCAATTTACTACTCGGCGACGAGATCAACCGCGCGCCGCCCAAGACTCAGGCCGCGCTGCTCGAGGCGATGCAGGAGCGCCAGGTGACGATCGACGGCGAGACGCACCGGTTGGAACCGCCCTTCCTGGTGCTCGCAACCCAGAACCCGATCGAGTACGAGGGCACCTACCCGCTGCCCGAGGCCCAGCTCGACCGCTTCCTGCTCAGGATCTCGGTCGGCTATCCCGAGCGCGAGGACGAGGCGACGATGCTCGAGCGCCGCGGCGAGCGCAAGCGAGAGCAGATCACGCTCGAGCCGGTGGTGGACGGGCCCACCCTGCTCGCCATGCAGCGGGCGATCGAGGACGTGCACGTATCGACGAGCATCCGGCACTACATCGTCGATCTCGTGCGAGCGACACGCGACAGCTCACGCGCCCAGGTTGGCGCCAGCCCACGCGGCTCGCTCGCCCTTTATACGCTCTCGCGCGCGCGAGCGGCGCTCAACGGTCGCGACTTCGTCACTCCCGACGACGTCAAGCTCATCGCGGTTCCGGCGCTCTCGCACCGCCTGACCCTGCCCCCGGAGCTGTGGGTTCAGCGCGTGCGCCCCGAAGAGGTCGTCGAAGACGTGCTGCGAACAGTTCCCACCCCTACCGCTGAAGAGGCCGGGTCGCCGAGCTCTTGAGCCGCTCGCCGAAGCTGGCGCTGTACGCGATCTTCGCGGCTGCCGCCTTCATCGCGGCGCTCGCGCTCGGGCGCCCGGAGCTCGCCGGTCTGGGAGCCCCTTTTGCCCTCGTCCTGGCGGTCGGCCTCTCGCTTCCGCCACCGCCGAGGGTCGAGGCATCCGTGCAACTCGACCGCGAGCGCGTGCTGGAAGGTGACGAGATCGAGCTCGAGTTGTCCCTCTCGGCCGCGGAGAGCTGCGAGGCGCACGTGGCACTCGTGCTGCCGCGCGGGATCGCGCCGGCGGGCGAGCCGGGGTCGTTCGTGCTCGGGCTCACGCGTGGCCGCCCGCGTACCGTCGCGGTCAGACTCGCCTGTGAGCGCTGGGGCGCCTACCGGCTGGGCGAGCTCGTCGTGCGCTCGGGTGACCGCGCCCGCCTGCGCCTCGCCGATCAGCGTATCGGCGGAACCACCGTGGTTCGCGTCTACCCCGGTCGCGAGCGGCTGCAGTCGCTCGTCACGCCGCGCGAGACACAGCCTTTCGCCGGCAACCGCGTCTCGCGTGCCAAGGCCGAGGGAATCGAGTTCGCCGACGTTCGCCCCTACGTCCGCGGCGACCGCGTCCGCCGCCTCAACTGGCGCGCCAGCTCACGCGGTCAAACCCTTTACGTCAACCAACAGCACCCGGAGCGAAACGCCGACGTGATCCTCTTCCTGGACAGCTTCGCGGAGGCACAGCGCGCAGGCGGAGGAACGCTCGACCAGGCCGTCAGGGCGGCCGCCACTCTCGCCGACCACTACCTCGCCGTTCAGGACCGGGTCGGCATCGTCGGCTTCGGCGGCATCGTCAGGTGGCTGACGCCCGCATCCGGCACGCTCCAGTCCTACCGCATCGCCGAGGCGCTGCTCGAGACCGAGGTCAACTTCTCCTACGTCTGGAAGCGCCTCGACGTACTGCCGGCGCGCAGCCTGACGCCGCAGGCGCTGGTGATCGCCTTGAGCCCGCTGCTCGACGAGCGGGGCATGTACGCGCTGGTCGACCTGCGCCGGCGCGGCTTCGACCTGGCCGTCGTCGACGTGTCTCCGGTCGCCTTCGCCGGCGCCTCGGAGGGCGGCACCCCCGACCCGAAGGCACTCCGTCTCTGGCGCCTCTGGCGCGAGACGCTTCACCTGCGCTACCAGGAGCTCGGGATCGCCGTCGCCGAATGGACGGGCGGCGAATCCCTGGCCGAGGTCGTGGAGGAGGTGGAAGCATTCCGGCGCTTCGCACGCTGAGCTCGGCCTACCTGCGCCTGGCGATCGCCGCCGTCGCGGCCGCCGTCGCGACTGCGCTCGCCGTCTATCCGATGCTCGATCCCGGTCGGCTCGGGCTGGTCGTCGACGGCCTGGGCGCGGCGGCGCTTGTGTCGCTGCTCCTTCCCGTGCTCTGGCGCGGTCGCGGCGCCTGGCTACCGCTTTTCTTGCTCGGCGCCGAGTACGTGGCCGTCGAATCCTCGGGGCACGTGGGCGGCGTCTCGGTCGTGCCCTGCGCGGCGGGCTTGATCGCGCTCTGCGAGCTCCTCTTCTGGCTGGCCGAGCTTCCGCCGGCGGCGTCCGTCGATGTGACCTCTATCGGTCGGCGCCTGCTCTTGCTGGCTTTGACCGGCGTCGCCGCGGCGGCGGCGGCGCTGGTGGCCCTTTTCGCCACCTCCGTGCAGCTGAGCTCGGCCCTTGTAGCACTAGTGCTGGGAGCGCTCGCGGCTGCGGCGCTGTTGACGATTCCACTGCTGCTAATTCGCCCGCGCAGGCGCGGCTAGCGGCGGCGAAGCTCGGCGCGTCAGCGCCCTTCGCCGGCCACCGCCGGCTCGACGGCCCCGGCTTCCATCTGCATCCCCATGTCTTCGCCGGCGCCTGTCCCGGCCGGCTGCTTGCGCTCGCGGAGCGGTATCTCACGCAGGAACAGCGTGATCAGAAAACCGGCGACGGCGAAGGGAATCGCCCAGAGGAAGACAGAGTGGATCGAGTTCGAGAAGGAATCGATCAGCCCCTGGTGCACCTGCGGCGAAAGCCGGTTCAGCTGGGCGGGGGTCATGTGCATCAGATTGCCGCTCGAGACGTGGGCGGTGCCGCCTTCCGGTATCAACCGAGGCATCCAGTAAGCGAGCCGGTTGGCGAAGATCGTGCCGAAGATCGCCAGCCCGAAGACGCTTCCCATCGAGCGGAAGAAGGTGGACGAGGAGGTCGCCACGCCGAGATCGCGGTACTCGACGGCGTTCTGTACCGCCAGCACGAGCACCTGCATGACCATTCCCATGCCGAGCCCGAGCACGACCATGTACGCCGACAGGCGCAACGAACTGGTTGCCGGGTTGAGCCGCGAGAGCAGGAAGATGCCCAGCGACGTCACCGCCATGCCCACAACCGGGAAGGCCTTGTAGCGACCGATCCTGCTGATCGTGCGGCCCGAGACGATCGAGGTGACGAGCATGCTCGCCATCATCGGCAGCAGGCGCAGGCCCGAGCTCGTCGGCGAAACGCCGTGCACTATCTGCAGAAATAGCGGCAGGTAGACGATCGAGCCGAACATCGCCAAGCCGACGATGAAGCCGGTGCTCGAGGCGGCGTTGAAGATCACGTTGCGAAACAGATGCAGCGGGATGATCGGCTCGGCAGCGCGACTTTCCTGCAGCAGGAAGAGCGCTATCAGAACGGGCCCCGCGACGAACAGCCCGATGCTCGGGCTCGAGCTCCATGCCCACTCGGTGCCGCCGAGCGTCAGCGCCAGCGTCAGCGCCGTGGCACCCAACGAGAGAAGCGCGGTACCGAGGATGTCGATTCGATGCGAGACGCGACGCTTGGGAAGGTGCAGCACGGCGCCGACCACGAAGAAGGCCAGCGCGCCCACCGGCAGGTTGATGTAGAAGACCCAGCGCCAGGAGAAGTTGTCGACGAAGAAGCCGCCCAGCAAAGGCCCGGCGATACTCGAGATCGCGAACACGCCACCGATGTAGCCCTGGTAGCGGCCGCGCTCGCGCGGCGGCACGATGTCGCCGATGATCGCCATCGCTCCCACCATCAGTCCGCCGGCGCCAAGGCCCTGCAAGGCGCGGAAGGAGATCAGCTCCAGCATGCTCTGCGACAGTCCGCACAGAGCCGAGCCGACGACGAACAGGACGATCGCGAACTGGAACAGGCGCTTGCGCCCGTAGAGGTCGCCCAGCTTGCCGTACAGGGGCATCGAGACGGTGGAGGTGAGTATGTAGGCGATGACCACCCAGGTGTAGTGGTTGAGCCCGCCCAGGTCGCCGACGATCGTCGGCAGCGCCGTCGAGACGATCGTCTGATCGAGTGAGGCCAGGAGCATTCCCAGCATCAGCCCGCTGTAGACGAACAGAATCTCGCGGTGGGTGAGATGGAGGTGCTCGTTCATCCGCTCACGACCCCTGAGGCGCTCACCTTCATCGCCTCGGCCGCCTTCGCCGTCAGGCGAATGAACTCGGTGCGCTCTTCCGGATCGAGCACAGACAGCACCTCGCTCATCAGGGCACGCTGGTGCTCCCGCGCGCAGGCGACGATCTTCCGCCCCTCGTCTGTGATCACGACGCTGGTCGAGCGCCGGTCGCTGGTCGAACGCCGGCGTTCGACCAGATCGGCGGCCTCCAGCTTGTCGACGAGGCGGGTCACGGTGCTCTCGTCGAGACTGAGCACGGCGGCCAGCTGGCTGATCTTGGGCTCTCCGGCCTTCGCGAGCAGCATGAGCGCGTGCACCTGACCGCGCGGGAGCTTGCCCGTCAACTCCGGATAGAGCGAGGAGGCGAGCTTCCTGCTCATGATCCGATGACCCAGCTCGAGCCAGTAGCCCACCAGCTCGTCGGCCTGCTTGTCGATCACGGTCGAACTGGTCTTGCCGGTGCCCATATAGCTGCATTATACAAATACTGCAATATGCAGGCACCTGGCAGAGGTGCGACGTGTAGCGGCGTCCGGTTCGACAGTCTTGCTCGCTAACCTTGATCGACTCCCGGTCCCCGGGCCAGCCGAAACGGGAACCGGCGCCATCCAGGGCAGAACCAGCGAAAGGCTCGAGTGGATTCGACAACAGGAAGAGGCGGCGAACGGGCTCTCGCGGAGCGGCCCGATGCCGCTGCGCAGCGAGCGGCGAGGCGGGCGGTGGACGGCGGACGCATTCGGCGCGACTGGCTGCTCGACATCGCCGCACTTGTACTGCTCTCGGCGTTGGCCCGCCTGCCCTGGGTGCTGCTCGTGCACGGGCGAGCCACCAGCGACTCGTACTTCTACTACCTCAGCGCCCGCTCGATCTCCGAGGGCCACGGCTACTCGATCATGGGCCACCCAACGGCCTTCTTCCCGGTTGGCTGGCCGGCTTTCCTCGCCGCTCTGTTCCTGGTCGTCGGCCCCTCGGTCGCGACGATCAAGGCCGCGAACCTCGTGCTCTGGGCGCTCAGCACCGGGCTTGCCTATGTGCTGGGGCGGCGGCTGGGCGGACGCAGCGTCGGCGTGGTGTCCGGCGCGCTGGTCGCCGTCGCTCCGACGCTGACCCCGTACGTGATGCGCGCCTCGTCCGAGGCGCTGTTCATCCCCCTGCTTCTCGCCGCCTGTCTGCTGCTCACCAGGAAGGACGGAGCGACGCCCTCTCTACCCAACACGGCGGCGGCGGGGGTGCTGCTCGGCCTGGCCATCCTCGTTCGCTCGACGGCGATGCTGCTTCCGCTGATCCTGCCGCTATGGCTGCTTCTGCGCCGGCCGCTGCGCGAGTCGTGGCGAGCGGCCGCCCTGCTCGCGGTTGCCTCCGTGCTGGTGCTCGTGCCCTGGGCCGCCCGCAACGCGGTCGTGATGCACACCTTCGGGCTCTCCACCAACGGCGGCTACACGATCTGGCTCGGCGCCAACCCAAGGGCCACCGGCGGCTTCCAGCTTCGCAGCGGGCCCCATCCGCGCTGGGCCATCTTCAGCGCCAGAGCCGAGACGCGCCAGAACTCGACCCTGCTGCGCGAGTCGATCTCTTACGTCCGCGAGCATCCGCTCGACTGGCTCGAGTTGATGCCGGCGAAGTTCAGCAAGCTGATGGCCTGGGGGCCCGGACCGTTCAGCAACGTCCTCGTCGCGCAGAAAGGCCCCGATCCTCAGCGCGGTCGCTACGAGCGCCAGCTCTCGGGCGCCGAGGCGACGCTCGTCAACGGCTCGCTGCGGCACCTCTGGCTGTACAAGCTCTGGCACTATTCGTTCTGGATACTGGGCGGGCTCGCGCTGGTGCTCGCAGCTCGAAAACGCCTCCCGGGCGCCGGACTGGCCACACTCCTGGTCGCGTTCTGGATCGTCTTCCACGTGCTGCTCGTACACGGCGAGGCGCGCTACATGCTCAGCGTCACGCCGCTCGTCGCTCCCGCGCTCGCCTGGCTACTGGTGTCGGGTTGGCGGCGGGCGGCGGCGCTGGTCGCCGGCGACCACCGCTCTCGACCGGCAATGCGGGAACGCTGACGGTGATTACGCCGACGGCGACCCGGGGAACTAGTGAGCATGCAGATCGCCGGCAAGGTGGTCATCGTCACCGGCGCAAGCGGCGGCATCGGCCTCGCCACGGCGCGTTTGCTCGGCTCGAGGGGCGCGAAGGTCGTCCTCGCGGCGCGAAACGAGGAGGCGTTGCGCGCTACCGCGGCAGAGATCCCGGGCTCGCTCGCCGTTAGAACCGACATGCGCGAGGCGAAAAGTATCCGCGCACTGGTCGAGCGCACGATCGAGAGGCTCGGCCGTATCGACTGCCTGGTCAACAACGCCGGCCAGGACTTCAACGCCTCCGTCGAGACCATCGACCCCGCCGACTTCCGATCGATTCTCGAGCTCAACCTGATCGGGGCGCTCGAGGCGATGCAGGCCGTGATTCCGATCATGCGCCGCCAGGGCTCGGGCGCGATCGTCAACGTCAGCTCGGGGACGACCGAGATGATTCTCACCGGCTCGGCCGGCTACTCCTCGAGCAAGGCCGCTCTCAACCACCTCTCTCTGGTCGCGCGCGAGGAGCTCGCTCCCGACGGCATCGCCGTCTCGCTGCTCTACCCCTACATCACGGCGACCGACCTGGAGACAAACGCCATCGGCGCCGATGAGCAGGCCGCGACCGGCCCGCCGCCCGGCATTCCGCCCGCCGACCCGCCCGAGAGGGTCGCCGAGGCGATCCTCAGCCTGCTCGAATCGGGTGAGGCCGAGCTGAGCCTGGTGCCGGGGCGCGGTTAGCCTTGAGAGCCAACGGCGTTCTCCGATTGAGTTTCCCCGGCGGTGGGGAAACTCAACGAATGGGAAGCGGTATGGCCGAAGCCCTCGTCGGTCGACAGACTCGACCTCGACCGAGTCTCGCGCAATGAGCGGCACGCTCGTCGATCATCCGGAAACGCGCGAGAACGGTGCGGGCTTCCTCGCCAAGCTCGATCTCTTCGGTACCGGACCGCTCTCCTTTCTACTGCGCTACGACGCGCCGTGGCGAACCTTCTCGCTCGGCGAAGGTGTCGTCTGTTATCTCGAGTCACCGCGGGCGGCCGTCGTCTGGACAGATCCGCTCTGCGCGGAGTGGGAGCTGCCCGAGCTGCTCGGCGCCTTCGGGCGGGCCATGCGCGCCGAGCGCCGGTCCGTCTGCCTGCTGGCGGTATCCGAGCAGACGGCGCGCACGGCGATCGAGATCGGCTTCTCGGCGCTGAAGATCGGGGAGGAGCCCTGGTTCGACCTCGCCAGCTGGCATACGCCTCGTGGCAACCGCGGCAAGAAGTACCGCTGGGCGGCGAATCACGCCCGCCGCATGGGCGTGGAGATCGAGGAGTACCGGCCAAGCGAGACGAGGGACATCGATCTCGAGAACGAGGTGCTGGACGTGCTCGCTCGCTGGCGAGCCGCTCTGAAGCGGCCCGAGTCGAACTCCTTCTTGCGCGCCGCGCCGTTCGAGCAGGCGGCCCTCAAGCGCGTCTTTCTCGCCCGCCGCGGCGGGAAGGCCGAGGCCGCCCTCACCTGCGCTTACATCCCCGCGATCGGCGGCTGGTACCTGGAGGACTCCTTCCGCGTCCCGGATGCCGCCAACGGAGCGACCGAGCTGCTGATCTCCACGGCGCTGGCTCGCCTGCAGGCCGACGGCGCCGCGGGAGCCGCGTTCGCCATGGCCCCCATGCGCGGAGTCGAAGATCAGCTCGACGGGCGTGCGCGCTGGATCGGCGGCATGCTGGCGCGCGCAATCCAGCGAGTCGACAACCGCTACGGCTTCAGCGCGATGGCTCGCTACGAGGCGCGTTTCGAGCCCAGCGAGTGGCACCCGCGCTATCTCGCCTTCCTGCCCGCGCTCCCGCGCCCGGCCGCCATTCGGGCGGCGCTGCGAGTCCTATCCGCCTGACACGCTCTGCTTGTGCCCCCGGCCTGCCGAGCTACCGCCGTGGCTCGAAGCGGTGCCGGCTCCTTCGGCGGCGAGCGTGAAGTAAAAGGTGGCGCCCTTCCCGGGCTCCGACTCGGCCCAGACGCGGCCCCCGTGCCGATCGACGATGCGGGCAACGAGCGCGAGGCCGACGCCCGTCCCCTCGAAATCGCCGCCGCCGTGTAAGCGTTGGAATGCCTGGAACAGCCGGCCCGACTGGCCCATGTCGAACCCGACGCCGTTGTCCCGAACGAACAGAACCTGCCCCTTGCTACGCCGCGAGGAACCGATCTCGACTCGCCCCTTTGGCTCCGCTTCGCGCGAGAACTTGATCGCGTTGGAGATGAGATTCACGAACACCCGCTTGAGCAGACCGCGATCGCAATCGACCACGGGAAGCTCGCCGATCGTCAGTTCGACATCAGAGGCGGCGAGCTGCTGCTCCAGCTCGCCGATCGCCTCGCGGGCCAGCAGTCCTAGATCGACCGATTCGAGATCGAGTGGCAGGCGATTGGCCTGAGCCAGTGCGAGCAGATCGTCGACCAGCTCGTTCATCCCCCGCGCACCCTTGATGATCATCTCGATGCAGCGGCGAGCCTCCGGCTCGAGATCTTGCGAGTGGCGGATGGTCAGCGTCTGCGCGAAACCGAGCACGGCCTGCAGAGAGGTTCGCAGGTCGTGCGATATCGAGTAGCTGAAAGTCTCGAGCTCGCCGTTGGCGATCTCGAGCTCTCTGGTGCGTTCGATCAGCGTGTCGTTCATCCCGGCCAGCTCCTCGCTCATCTGCTCGAGCCGATGCCGGGCGTTCGAGAAGGGCCGCAGCGCCTCGATGAGAAAGCGAGAGGCGCGCTCGGCCACGAGCGCGCCGTCGACGGCGTCCGACGACTCGCCGGCTCGTAGCGCCTCGAAGTGCGCCAGGGCAACATCCGACGAGTCGAGACCGGCCCGGAGGCCGGCTTTCCCGAACTGGCGAGCGCGTGCCAGCGCTTCCTCGCTCTCGGTGGCGATGTACGTCCACAGGGCGCTGGCATACTCCGATCTCGACTCGGGAGTATTCATCGCCTCAATCTCCGCGACCTCTCTCGACAAGATGGGTCACCGACGCCTCGGGATGCTCTTGAACGGTAGTTGGGAATGTAAACTCGATTTGAGCACAGTCAGGATTCCCTTTTTAGGGCGTACTTCGTTTCCCTACCCGCTTTCTCGAATACCAAGCAGCCTGTAGGCAAGGGAGAGGGCCTGGCGCACCGGCTTCGGTTGGATGTGGAACACTTGCAGCGCGGGCGGTTAGCTCAGCTGGGAGAGCGCCTGCCTTACAAGCAGGAGGTCGCTGGTTCGAGACCGGCACCGCCCACTTCTCCAGCGAAAGTCCGCCGGCAGAGCCGGCGAAGACTTTCGCTGGTATGACTTTGGTATACGAGTTTGCGCGCCTTCGGCGGGCGCCTCGTCTGCTCCTAGATGACGTGCCCACACACGTTGTGAACGCCTGAGAAGACATCCGGGCCTCCTTTGAGGCTGTGAGTCCGCCACGACCTACGCCCAAGGAGGTACCGGATGAAGCTGCGCGCTAACGCCAAGCTCGGACTAGCCGGGCGCCACGCGCTCGTATCTGGTATCTGCAATCGAAGAGAGAATGAGCCTGAAGGCGGCGGCGCCCCGAGAACGCGAGATGGCGATTCTCGTTGAACGGCAGTTTCGCTCTATTGCAGCTCTTCAGATCATCCACGAGTCGAGCGACGAGTCACGCTGTTCCGACACGCCGGCGTACGGAATGCTCAGGCTTTACGAGCGTTTTACGTCCGGGTACCCCTTTTCCCCGACGACTCCAAAGGGGTATCGGTACCCTGACTCCCCATGCGTAAGCTTCTTAGAGCGAGTTTCGTCCTCCTTGCCGCGCTGGTCTTTGCCGTTGTCGCAACCAGTGCCTACGGAGCACGGAAGGCGGCCACGGTCAAGACGGCGGCGGGCGGGCTCGAGACCGGAGTCGGCTACATACATCTCGCTTCCGACGCCGATAACACGACGCAGTTCGAGCGCATCCGCGCAGCGGGCGCCAAGTACGTCGAGATCCGCATGTTCTGGTCGTCCGTCGCGCCCGCGGGGGCCACGAAACCCGCCGGTTTTCAGCCCAAAGATCCCGCCGATCCCAACTACAGATGGTCCTACTACGACGGCAGGTTACGAGCAGCCGCGGCAGCGGGGTTGAAGCCGAGATTGGTCATCGCCTCCGCGCCGCTCTGGGCGGAGGGCTCATCGCACGGCTCGGCCAACAGCGGGACCTACAAGCCGAGCCCGAGCGCGCTGGCGCAATTCATGACGGCAGCGGCGCATCGCTACAGCGGGAACTTCGGAGATCTACCCCGGGTGCGGTACTGGGCGATCTGGAACGAGCCCAACCTGAACAACTTCCTGGCCCCCCAGACGGTGAAGGGGAAGGCGGTCAGCCCGCGCTGGTACCGCTCGATGCTCAACGCCGCGGCCGGCGCCCTGCATGCGGTGAACTCCAGCAACGTCGTCATCGGTGGCGAGACGGCGCCGTTCGGCGTCGGATCGAAGAATCGAAGCGCGACCAAGCCGCTCGTCTTCATGGAGAAAGTCCTCTGCATCCGCGAGAAGAAAGTTCGCAACAAGAAGACCCGAAAGGTCTCGATCGTCTACAAGTCGGCCTGCAAGAAAAAGACGAAGTTCGACATCTGGTCGCACCACCCCTACACCCAGGGCGGCCCGACGACCAAGGCGAGGCTTCACGGCAACGTGTCGCTCGGCGACATGGGCGAGATGCGAGCCGTACTGAACGCCGCCATCAAGGCCAAGCACGTCGTCGCGAAAAAGAGAGTCCGCCTCTGGGTGACCGAGTTCAGCTGGGACTCCAAGCCTCCCGATCCGAAGGGCGTTCCGATCGCGCTCGAGACACGCTGGGTCGCCGAGACTCTCTACCGGATGTGGAGCTCCGGCGTGTCGCTCGTGTCCTGGTTCATCCTCCGCGACCAGCCGAGGGCCACCTCGTACTGGCAGTCCGGCCTCTACTACGCCGGCTCCGGCGGCATCTCAACCGATCGCGCCAAGCCGGTGCTGCGGGCCTTCCGCTTCCCCTTTGTCGCCTACCCAGAGGTCGTCTCGGAGAAGAAGTCGACCGTACTTCTCTGGGGGCGGACGCCTACCGGTAAGAAAGCCGTAGTTGTGATCGAGCGCAAGTCCCACGGCAAGTGGAAGCGGGTCAAGGTGCTGAAAGCCAACCGCTACGGCATCTTCAAGGGCTCTATTCCCAAGCCCGCGAAGACCGCCTCCCTGCGAGCTCGGCTCTCCGACAACAGCGATCAATCTATCCCCTTCTCGCTGAAGGCTCCCAAGAAATCCTGGAAGGGTTGCGTCTGGGGAACCTGCTAGAGCGCGCGGAAGAATCACGAGACCGACGGGCGGAGTCTCACCCCGTTTGCCGAAGAGCATAACGGCTCCCTCCAAGCAAACTGCCGCGCTCGCTGGAGTAACGGAACTCGCCGTCGGCGCGCCGACCTCGATGGGCGCGGCGCAGGACGGGCCTCAGCGTTGGATGCGCTGTTTTCGAACAGCCGTCGTCGCAATCACGGCGGTGATACCGATGATCGCAGCCAGCAGGATCGCGAGGCGGCCCACGCTGCCCGACCCCGGCGACACGATCGAGGCTCCGAGAGATCTGAAGAGCGACGAGTCAGGGTTCTGGGCGGTCGGAATGCTCGAAGTCGGCGCACCCAGGTTCGAGAGGGTGACTATTGCCTCGATCTTCTTGCGCGTACTGCTCTTCGTAGATTTGACGTTCTTCGCAGACTTGAGCGCCTTCTCGGTTGCCTTGGGCAGCTTCGCGCTCTTCGTCTTGGACCCGGCTTTGGAGCCGCCAGACGGCGCCGGAGGCTCGCGATACTGATCGCATGCCGAGCAGCCGCCAGCACCAGATGATGCCGCCGCGGCAGAGGGAGCCAGCAGCGCAATAAACAACAGGCAGACGACGATTCGGTTGGGAGAAAACAAGCCGACCTAGCCTTTCTCGTCGGTTGCGCAACAGGAAGTGACTATTCTACCGGATCGTGCCGCTGATTAACCGAATCCGCTCGGTCGCGCTGTCGCCGAGCTTTTTGATTCCGCTCTCGGTTGCGGCCGTCACTTTCGTGGCCGCGTACGACAACGGGAGCTACTACCTGCCCAGCCGCAACACGCTCGCGATAGCTATCTGGTGGGCGGTGATCGTCGGGGTCGCGCTGAGAGCGCTCACGCTGGGGAGCGCGACCAGAGCGTCCCTGGTGATGGGCGGGCTGATCGCCGCGCTCTGCGCCTGGACGTTCGCGTCGGTGTTCTGGGCGCCAAGCGCCGAGAATGCGTTCGACGAGTTCAACCGCGTCTCTCTCTTCCTCGCCATCTTCGTCTTCACGCTGCTCACGGTCGGGCGCACATCGTTTTATCGCTGGTGCGACGGACTGGCGATCGCCATCCCGCTGGTGGCGCTCGTCGCTCTGATCAGTCGGTTCTTCCCCGGCACCTTCCCGGATCAAGGCCTGAAGGTCTTGGGAAGTACCGTTGCGACCCGACTCAGCTTCCCCCTGGGGTATTGGAACGGGCTGGCGATATTCGTAGCGCTCGCCATACCGCTGCTGCTCCGGATCGCAATCTCCGATACGAGGGCGGCCGTTCGAGGGCTGGCGATCGCCCCAATCCCGGGCATCGTCTGTGTTATCTATCTCGCTTCGTCTCGCGGCGGCTTCGCGACGGCGTTTATCGGCGTGGTCGTATTTCTCGCGCTCACCGAGAGGCGCTGGGTCGCGGCCGGAGCACTGTTCTGGGCAGGAGCAGGAAGCGTCGCTGCGATAGCCACGCTCGCCACCCGTAACACACTGGTAAACGGGGTGCTCGGCAGCGATCTGGCCGAGCGCCAGGGGAGAAGCGCGGCGCTCCTCGTGAGCCTGTCCTGCCTGCTCGCGGGCGCGGCGTACGCAGCGAGTCGCGAGGCTGCACTTCGCCTGGCGCGCAGGCACGACTTCCGGCCCACGCCATGGCTAGGCCGCGGGACGGTTGTACTGGTCGTCGCGCTCTTTGCGGTTGGGGTCGTCGCCACTCACCCCATCCGGCAATTCCAGGTCTTCAAGCGCTCGCCCGAAGAGTACAAACCGATCTCGACCGCGAACTATACGAACGCGCACCTGCTAAGCGGGCGCAGCAACGGCCGCTGGCAGTTATGGGGCTCGGCGCTCGAGCAGTGGGAGAGCCACCCCGTAATCGGGAACGGAGCGGGCTCGTACGAAGCATGGTGGACGAAGCACCAGAGCTTCTACTTTCCGGCGAGAGATGCCCACTCGCTGTATCTCGAGTCGCTCGGAGAGCTGGGTTTGCCCGGATTCGCCTTGGTTCTGGCGTTTGCACTCGGCGGAATAGGCATCGGAGTGCGGCGTTCACTCAAGAGCTCGGGTGATAGACGCGTCGCGCTGGCGGCGTTGACCTCTATGTTCGCGGCGTTCTCGGCCGCCGCGGGGGTCGATTGGATGTGGGAACTCACGGTCGTAGCCGGAGTTGGTTTCGTCGCGCTTGCACTTATCTGCAGCAATGGGGTTTCCGAGCCGAGTCCACCACGGCTGGTCACCAAGGCCAAACCGAACGGCTCGCGCGCGCGGCAGAAGCAATTCAGATTGGGAGTAGCGGCGCTCTTCGCGATGTGGCTACTCATCTGCGCTCAGGGCATTCCTCTCCTCTCCCAGCTCAGGATCAAAGACAGCAAGGCATACGTCGACAAGAAGAACACGGCGGAAGCGCTTCGCGCCGCCATGGACGCTCGCAACCTCCAACCGTGGGCCTCTAGCCCGTATCTCCAGCTTTCGCTGGTGACCGAGCGTGAAGGGCGTATCAAACAAGCCTATGCTTGGATCGAGAAAGCGATCGCGCGCGACTCGACCGATTACCACCTGTGGCTCGTAGCTTCGCGCCTCGACGCCAAGTTGGGAGACATTATCGGCGCCCAGGAGAGTCTGAGGCGCGCGGAGTCACTAGCCCCGAAGTCGTCACTATTCCGCGCCGGCTAGGCCGGCCGGCCACGGCGGTTGCGACAGCTTTCAATCAGTGCCGGCGCCAAGCGGTTTACATGGTTCCGGAGCGGGGATACGAGAACTGTTTGATTGGAGTTTCGACCCACAACCGCCGCAGCACTTCTCTATTCCGGAGGAGAAACACCGCTCGGCGGCATCGATTTGCCAATAGCCAACTAATCGAGCGTGTGTTAGGGTCCGTCTCGCCAGGAATCGTGAGCGAGATGCCGAAACCACCAGGAACCATCGGGTGGAGTGATGGGGAGCGGCCACCGGAAGTTCAGTCGCCGGAGCGCGACCGCCAAACGATAATGAACTTCATGTCGACCGCCCCGTCAAGCCAAGCGAACTACGCCGAGTCGCAATCCGTCGTCGAAAAGGACGACGTTTGGGTCGAGCCCTCGTCCAACGAGTGGCGCGAGTCTCTCTTACGGCGCATGCTCGCCGCCTCCGACATCCTCGCGGTGCTGTTCGGCGGGCTTTCGGTCGGTTTCCTGTTCGGGAGCAACGTCAACGCGCTGTTCTGGACGCTCACGCTCGCACCGCTATGGGTGGTCCTGGGCAAGCTTCTCGGGCTGTATGACAATGACCAGCGCTCCCTTCGCCATCTGACGATCGACGAAGTCCCGCTGATCGCAACCTGGGCCCTACTCGGCGCGATCGGCATCGTGCTCTTCCTGCGCTTGCCCCTCCCAGGTTCGTTGCCGCTGACCGATGCGGTCCACGTCATGCTTGTCACCTCTGTCTCGGCATTCGTGCTGCGGGGAGTGACGCGACGCCTCTGGAGATACGCCACCCCGCCCGAGCGCACCGCCATCATCGGTTCCGTCTCCGAAGCGGAGACAATCAGGCGCAAGATCGAGCTCTTCCCCGACGTGCACCTGGACGTCGTAGCGGAGATCTCGGAGATCGACGTCGAGAGCTTGCGCGATGGAGACGGCCAGTGGCGCTCGATCGATCGAATCATCGTCGCCGCTGCGTCGGTCGAAGCCGAGACGATCGCGGAGCTCGTCGCGCTCGGCCAGAGGCAGCACATCAGACTGAGCGTGGTTCCACTGGCCAGAAACCTCTTCGGCGCGGCGGTGCAGATGAACCACATCGCCGATCTACCGGTGCTCGAATACCGAACCTGGAACATTCCTCGCTCGACGATGTTGCTGAAGCGGATACTCGACCTGACCATCGGCGGTATTGGGCTCGTCGTCCTGGCACCCGTCGCTGCGCTCATCGCGCTGGCGATCAAGCTCGACAGCCGCGGGCCGGTGGTCTTCTCGCAGGTACGCGCCGGCCACAACCGGCGACCCTTCCGTATGCGCAAATTCCGCACCATGGTGGCCGACGCCGAGGCGCAGCTCCAGGACATCGTCCCCTTCGACAAGCTCTCGGAGCCGATGTTCAAGCTACACGATGATCCTCGCGTGACCCGCGTGGGCAGCTTCCTGCGCCGCTCGAGCCTCGACGAGATCCCGCAGTTGCTCAATGTGCTCAAAGGCGAAATGAGCCTGGTCGGCCCGCGGCCCGAGCAGTTCGATCTGGTCGAGCGCTACAAGCCCGAGTACCTCTTCAGGCTGTCGGTCAAGCCCGGCCTGACCGGCCCGATGCAGGTCAACGGCCGCGGCGCCCTAAACTTCCAGGAGCGGCTGGCGCTGGAGCGCGAGTACATCGAGAACATGTCGATCTTCCGCGACCTGCGCATTCTGCTGATGACGTGCACCGCGATCGTCACGCGTCGCGGGGCTTACTAGATCCTCGCTCGGCTTCTGCCGCCGTCGCTTCGGCGCCCCCGGTATCCTCTTGCTGTCGCGGCGCTGCTAAACGGTATCGGCCGCACGAGGAACAGACCCGACCGACACCACACGTGGAAATCGAAGAAACAACCCGATCGATGGAGGACGGCGAGAATGCCGTCTCGTCGAAGCCCACGGAGTTCGTCGTCCAGCCCGGGGGAGCACTCAGGCTCGACGTGAGGGAGCTCTGGAGCTACCGCGAGCTCTTCTTCTTCTTCGCC
This sequence comes from uncultured Gaiellales bacterium, assembly GCA_964636655.1. Lineage (GTDB taxonomy): Bacteria > Actinomycetota > Thermoleophilia > Gaiellales > Gaiellaceae > Fen-549. The sequence continues at coordinate 36,698 of CAZWTK010000007.1, read as the reverse complement.
TGGCGCGACGTCAAGGTGCGCTACAAGCAAACGGCGCTAGGAGCGCTCTGGGCAATGTTCGCTCCGTTCGTGACGGTCGTCGTCTTCACGATCTTCTTCAATCGCGTGGCGGGTATCAAATCGCCTGGCCCGATCCCCTACGCCATCTTCTCCTACTCGGGCCTGTTGTTCTGGAACTTCTTCGCCACCTCTCTGGGCTCCACAAGCAACAGCATGTTGGCCAACAAGGCTGTCGTCTCCAAGATCTATTTCCCTCGTGTCATAGCCCCCTTTTCGGCCACCATCGTCAACCTCGTCGACTTCGGCTTCGCCTTCGTGGTCTACGCCGGTCTCCTCCTCTACTACCAGGTGGCACCCGGCCTCAGCGGTGTCGTCCTCTTCCTGCCCATGCTTGTACTCACTTTTATCGCCGCCATCGGCATGGGACTTTTCTTTGCCGCACTAAACGTCCGCTATCGCGACGTCGGCTTCATCGTGCCGTTCCTGGTCAGCACGTTCCTGTTCCTTACCCCGGTGATCTATCCGGTCTCGCTGGTCCCAGCCCGTTACCAGTGGATCCTTTACCTCAATCCCGTGGCCGGGGCCATTCAGACCGTGCGCGCCGGTCTCCTGCATCAGGGAGCGATTCCGTGGTCGATGCTCGGCATCTCAGTGACGAGCGCCGTCTGCATACTCGTGTTAGGCCTCTTCTACTTCCTGCGGCAGGAACGCAGCTTCCCGGATTACATATGACATCGATCATCGAGATCAACGGGCTTTCCAAGTCCTACGTCATCAGCCATCAACCCAAGGCTGCCTATGGCTCGCTCCGCGATGACATCGTCAACATCCTGCGCCGTCCATTTCAACCTCACATCACGCAGGGCGCCGCTAGAGAAACGGTCTGGGCTCTCGAGGATGTCAGCTTCGATGTGAAACAGGGCGATATCGTCGGCATCGTCGGCGCTAACGGCGCCGGCAAGTCCACCCTGCTCAAGATCCTCTCTCAAATAGTCGAGCCGACCCGCGGCCGAGCGATTCTCCGCGGACGGGTTGGGAGCCTGCTGGAAGTGGGCACCGGCTTCCATCCCGAGTTGACGGGACGAGAGAACATCTTCCTCAATGGGGCCATCCTCGGCATGAAGAAGCAAGAAATCTCGAGGAAGATCGACGCCATCGTCGATTTCTCGGAAGTTGAGCGCTATCTCGATACGCCTGTGAAGTACTACTCGTCGGGCATGTATGTTCGACTCGCGTTTGCCATCGCCGCTCATCTCGAGCCCGACATCCTGATCGTCGACGAGGTGCTATCGGTCGGCGACGCCTCGTTCCAAAAGAAGTCCTTGGGGAAGATGCAGCAGGGGACGCACGACGAGGGAAGGACAGTGCTCTTCGTGAGTCACAACATGGCTGCAGTCGAGAACCTCTGCACAAGTGCCATGCTCCTTAGCGGTGGTCGACTGATCAAAGTTGGCGACACCGCGGAGATCGTCAACGAATACATGTCCACCGTTGCGACCGTTGCAAGCCAGGATCTCGCCGAGCGCAGCGATCGGCAGGGCAATGGCCGTCTTCGTTTCACCAACATCAGCCTTCGTTCAAGCGAAGCCGGCCGTCTATCGGGCAGGGCGCAATGCGGTGAGGACATGACTTTCGTTGCGGGCTTCACCAGTGATGGCGGTCTCAAAAATGTCTCGGTATCTCTGGCCATTTACACGCCGTCCGGCCAGTGCCTGGTAGTTCTCGATAGCGACATGTCCGGATCCGCGCTAGGCCCTTTGCCTAAGCTCGGTTACGTTTCGTGCAGTCTCCAGCGGCTACCGCTAGCGCCCGGAGAATACTCCCTAAACGTTTACTGCGCAGTCAACGGGGAGATCGTCGATTGGGTCCAGAACGCAGCCACATTCATGGTGGAGGCGGGCGATTTCTTCGGAACCGGCAAGTTGCCGTCCGCCGGTCACGGCGGCTTGCTTGTACCGCAGACGTGGAGTTGCGACGGCGGTGAGCCGCTAGGTGCGATTCGCAAGGACATTGCACAGGGATGAATAGGACTCGCGCGCGCCTAAAATCTTTCCTTAAGTCGGTGCCTATAATCAGGGCCTCTTGGAGTGTATTCCAGAAGATCCGTATCGGTTTTCGCCATCGCTGGTTGCCTGCGAAGCAACGCTGGCTCGATCGATGGATTCATCGCCTTCCTTCCGAAGTCGTCAAGTCTAATACGAGGAAGGCATTCGATTTCTTCTACTCGCACGACGAGTTCGTTGAGACCAACTACCTCCGCGATTCGCGTCTTGAGTTTTTCGACTGTGTCGCGGACTACTGTGCTCCCGAGCTAGCGATACTTGGCAGCACGCCGGCCGGTTACCGTCTGATGGACGTCGGCTGCGGCACCGGTCACTTTCTGCTATCTCTTCAGAAGCGTCTCGATAGTGCGACTGGCAGCTTGGGCGGTTTGGACTTTTCCAGTGTCGCAATAGCGCGTGCTCGCGAACTATTGCCCGACGCTTCCTTTTCGGAAGCGGATATCTACTCGATCCCTTACGCCGACGATCAATACGACGTTGTCACCTGCATCGAGACGTTAGAGCACCTGAAGAAGCCAGAGCTCGCCTTGAGTGAGCTCGCACGGATCTGCAAGCCTAGTGGCCGTTTGGTGATCACTGTCCCGGATAGCACCGACGACTGGGAGGGGCACCGGAACTTCTGGACGACCGAAACGCTCCGATCGTATCTCTCTCCGGCCGGGGTCGTAGAGATCATCGAGCTACCCGAGCACGGTGCGGTACTTGCTCGTGTCACGAAAAAGTCTCCCGGCCATTCAGCCTGAGAGCGTGCTCGAGTGAAACACGACAGTCGCTTTCCCGGGGGGACACAGCGCAGTTGTCGCTCAGCTTCCTGATCGTCGATACCTACTATCCCGCCTTTCTCTCGGCGTTTTACGAGAGGCGCCCCGAGCTTTCTGACGCATCCTACGAAACCACTCTCGCCGCACTGATGGCTGAGTGTTTCGGTACGTCCGATTTCTACTCCGCAAACCTACGATCTCTCGGGCATCAAGCTAGTGACGTCATCGCGAATGATCGCGTCCTGCAGGCAAAATGGGCCGCCGAGCACCGACTGTCCACGGTGATCGTCTCGACGAAACTCTTTCTCAAGGATCGAGTCCGCGGCGCATGGCGCTTCTTCAAAGATTTCGACCGCGATCTCCAGTTTCTGGCTCGGCGCGTGAAGTTCGAACAACCCGACGTTCTCTATATCCAGAATCTCAATCTATGCGACCCATGGTTCATCGACGCGGTTCGCCGGTCTGTAAGGCTCATCGTCGGGCAGACCGCGTCCGCGCTTCCCCCAGAGTCATACTTCCGTGGTTGCGATCTGATCCTCACGTCTTATCAGCCCTATATCGAACGATTTCGAAAGATGGGTATTGCGACCGAGTACCTTGGAATGGGTTTCGAGTCGACCGTCCTCGACCGGCTCACAACGGGTAGCGAGACATATGGAACATCCTTCGTCGGGGGGTTTGCAGATGTCCACGCCCGTAGTACGGCCATTCTCGAAGCGGCGGCTAGAGATGTCGAGCTTCACGTCTGGGGATACGGTGCCGAGAACCTCGAGCCGGATTCTTCGCTTCGGCGCCACTATCACGGTGAGGCGTGGGGAATAGACATGTACAACGTACTTTTCAACTCGCGCATCGCCGTCAACCGCCACGGGCGGGTAGAGCCCGAATATAAGGATTACGGCAATAACATGCGCCTGTACGAGGCGACAGGCGCCGGCGCGATGCTCCTCACCGAAGAGACGAGAAATCTAGATGAACTATTCGCCTCGGGATCAGAAGTGGTCGCTTATCGCGATGCTGATGATCTCGCCGAGAAAATCAAGTACTACCTGTCACACGAAGACGAGCGCAGGTCGATTGCTCGAGCCGGCCAGGAACGCACTCTGCGTGACTACACCTACTTGCAGATAATGAATGACCTGACGAAAATCGTCGAGGCCCATCTTTAGCGGTGGAGTCTCACCCTGTATGGTGCCGTTGCCCGTTGAGACTGCTGAGGAGGCGTGACGAGACATGAGGTCTAGGCTCACCCCTGGAGCACGCAGGTCACATCCCACCTCGGCGTTGAAGGAAGCTCAGCCGGAGCCAATGCTCACGATCTTCTCCATCCCCAAACCCTTCATCGGTCACATCGGCACCATCCAGATGAATGCCCTGCGGAGCTGGACGTTCCTCAATCCGAAGTGCCAGATAATCATCTTCGGCGACGAGACCGGCGTCGCGGAGGCGGCTGCCAAGATCGGCGCCCTCCACGTCCCCGAGATTGCTCGAAACGAACTCGGTACTCCGCGCCTGGATTGGGCGTTCGGACACGCGCAAGAGGTGGCCGAGCATCGATTGACGTGTTACCTGAACAGTGACGTGATCGTCCTGGACGACTTGCCGAAGACCGCGGCCGGCATCGAGTTTCCCGAGTTTCTTATGATCGGAGAGCGGATCGACTTGAATGTCGTCGAGCCGCTGGATTTCGGGCCTGACTGGCAGGTGAGCTTGAGGGCTGATGCCGAATTGCACGGATCGCGCCACGGCCCGACCGGCATGGACTACTTCGTCTTCCCGACCGGCATGATCCGCAACATGCCCGCCTTCGTCGTCGGTAGAGCCGGATGGGACAACTGGATGGTGTACAACGCGAGGACCAACGGAATACCGGTCATCAACGCGTCGCACGCCGTCTGCTTCTTCCATCAGACGCACGACTACGCTCATCACGCAGGCCCCGAAAAGGGCACCTGGCACGATCCCGAGTCTATCGCCAATCTGGGTTTGCTCGATCACCCGAATAAGACGCAGTTCTTGCTCCACGATGCGACGTGGAAAGTGAAATGCACGGGCGGTAAGCCCGTGCGTGCTTGGCGTCATCTGTTGAGAGTGCTGGACACCTTGATTCTCATCTATCCTTCGGAACGATATGCCGTCATGCGGTTGTTCGCCCCTGTGATTATCGCGATTCGTTTTGTAGTACGCAGGTGCCGCTGGCTCTTCTTGGCGACGAAATACAAGCTGCAGAAAGAGTTCCGGACGAAGGTGAAGAACGAGACGTGATATCGACCGCGTGCAAGTTCCTTATCGTCGACACGTATTACCCGTTCTTCTCCGATACGTTTTACAAGAATCGCCCCGACCTCGCCGAGGCGAGCTACGACGATACTCTCGCCGCGTTGACCGCCGAGTGCTTTGGGACTGCGGATTTCTATTCGAAGAACTTGAAGCTGCTCGGAAACGATGCGGTTGATGTCGTCGCCAACGATCTAGTTCTGCAAGAGAAATGGGCAACGGCGAGCGGTATCGGGTTGCCGGGGTGGTTGAGACGCGAAATCCCGATGAGGGCACTCTCACGTGCTCGAAGAGTCGCCAAGATGCCCAGCCGGATGTCGAGGATTCTCGCCGAGCGAATCAAGGCGGAGCGTCCCGATGTCCTGTACTTCCAAAACGTCGGCCTCTGCGAGCCCTGGCTGATTCGTGAGATCCGTCCTTTCGTAAAGCTCATCGTCGGGCAGATCGCCTCCCTACCACCGGGAGAGCGTTATTTACGAGGTTGTGACCTCATCCTCACTTCGTTTCCGCGCTTTGTCGATCGGTTCCGGAGCATGGGGATCAACAGCGAGTACCTCAAGATCGCGTTCGAGCCCACCGTGCTCGAGCGATTGCCTAAACACGAGTCCCCGTTTGAAGTGGTGTTTGTCGGTGGTTTCGGCAAGGTGCACGCTAAGGGGACAGCGATACTCGAGAAGGTAGCGAAAGAGATCGAACTCGACGTGTGGGGCTACGGCGCGGAAAACATTCGCGCCGACTCTCCGCTTCGGCGCCATTTCCATGGAGAAGCATGGGGAATTCAGATGTACGCCGTGCTGTTCAACTCGAAGATCGTTATCAATCGGCATGGCTTGGTGGCACCGGAGAATGAGGACTACGCCAACAACATGCGCCTCTACGAGGCAACCGGATCGGGGGCCATGCTCATCACCGACGAGAAGGACAACCTCGGCGAGCTCTTCGAGGTGGGATCGGAGGTAGTCTCGTACAGCGACGCCGACGACCTCGTCGAGAAGATCAGGTATTACCTGACCCACGAAGACGAGCGCCGCGCAATAGCGCGCTCCGGCCAGAGCCGCACGCTACGTGAGCACACCTACCGTCAACGAATGGAAGAGCTCGAGCAGATAATTGAGGCCTACTTGTAGGACTTCGCGAGACCACGGTTCTCGCGCTTGATGGGAGATGACCACGTGAACGAAACCGTCAGGAAGGCATTCGAAGGCCGCGAGGTGTTGGTGACCGGCGGTCTCGGCTTCATCGGGAGCAACCTGGCTTTGGAGCTCGTCGAGTCCGGAGCCCGGGTCACGATCCTCGACGCGATGATCCCCGGGCACGGCGGCAACCTCTTCAACATCGAACCCGCCAAGAATGATGTGATCGTCAACTACTCGGACATCATCGACGAACACAGCATGAACTACATCGTCCGGGGCAAGGACTTCGTCTTCCACCTCGCCGGACAGAACGATCACGTGCTGAGCCTGACCGACCCGTACCCCGACATCGACATCAACATCAAGGGCTCGGTCGTATTGCTCGAGGCATGCCGCAAGTTCAATCCCGAAGCTCGACTGGTGTACACGGGCACGCGCGGCGAGTACGGATCCGTCGCGCGGCTTCCGGCGAGCGAGGACACTCCGATCAACCCGAAAGGCCTTTACGAGCTATCGAGCTTGACCGCGCAGAAGGTGTTCAAGATCTACCACGACAACCATGGCATTCGCTCGGTTACGCTTCGCCTGACCAACATCTACGGCGAGCGGGCGCAGATGAGGCACAGCCGTTTCGGCGTCGCCAACTGGTTCATCCGCCAGGCGATCGATGGAGAGACCATCAAGGTATTCGGCGACGGCAAGATAGTTCGCGATTTCGTCTACGTTCAGGATTGTGTCGACGCTGTGCTCATGTCTGCATGTTCGGAACAGGCTTACGGCGAGGTGCTTAACGTCGGCGACGGCAAGCCGTCGAGCTTCCTCGAGTTGGCCACGATCGTGACCGAAGAGGCGGGCTCGGGCAGCTGGGAGCTCGCTCCGTTCACGCCGGAGCGCGCTGCACAGGAACCGGGCGACTTCTACTCGGACATATCCAAGATCGAGCGAACGGTCGGCTGGAAGCCCGGGACCTCGCTTCGCGACGGGGTAAGGCAAACGATCGAGTACTACCGGCGCAACAGGGCGGAGTACTGGTGAGCGAACCGCCTCTGAAGGTGCCGTTCGGCTGCCTCAGGCGCGAGCTCGAAGAATGCGGCGACGAGATTCGCGCCGCGATCGATCAGGTGCTCGAGTCGGGTTGGTTCATTCTTGGCCGTGAGGTCGAGCGATTCGAAGCGGAGTTCTCTGCTTACCACGGAGGCGTACCGGCAGTCGGTGTCGGTTCGGGAACCGAGGCGATCCAGCTGGCCCTCCTTGCCGCCGGCATCGGATACGGCGACTACGTGGTGACGGTTCCCAACACCGCTGTTCCGACAGTCTCGGCGATAAGCGCGGCCGGAGCGATACCGCTACTCGTGGATATCGATGCCGCGAGCTTCACGATCGACCCGAGCAGCGTGCGCGAGCTCCTGACCGAGCAGAAGCCCCGTCTGGGCGAGAAGCTGAAGGCGATCGTCCCGGTGCATCTCTACGGGCAGTGCGCCGACATGGACCCGATCATGGAGATCGCTCGGGAGTTCGAGCTGGCCGTGATCGAAGATGCCGCGCAGGCTGCCGGCGCCGAGTACAAGGGGCGCAAGGCCGGCACGATTGGCGACTTCGGTGCGTTCAGCTTCTATCCCAGCAAGAACCTCGGCTGCTACGGAGACGGAGGCGCGATTCTCACTCGGCGCGACGAGGACGCGCAGCACATCAAAATGCTGCGCAACTACGGCCAGACGCGACGGTACTACCACGAGGTCAAGGGGATCAACAGCCGCCTCGATGAATTGCAGGCTGCCATCTTGACCGTGAAGCTCCAGCGGCTCGACCTCTGGAACGAGCGCCGGCGCCAGATCGCCGATACGTATCGCGCATTGATCCGTAACCCCCTGGTACGCAACCCGATGGCGAGCGACGACACGGTTCATGCCTGGCACCTCTACGTGATCCGGCACCCCGAGCGGGACAGGCTGGCCGCGGTGCTCGCCGAACGCGGCGTCCAGACGCTCATCCACTACCCCGTGCCAATTCACCTTCAAGGCGCCTATCGCGAGCTTGGCCAGAAAGAGGGAACCTATCCGGCGGCCGAAGCGGCGGCGGCGGAGGTTCTCTCGTTACCGATGTTCCCTCAGCTGACGGCGGACGAGATCGAGTATGTGTGCCGGCAGGTGAACGAGGTATGACGTCTCCCGCTAGAGTCCAGTCAGGATCGGCCGCGGCGAATCGAGGACGGCTTATGTTGTTTCGAGCGAAGAAAATGGTCTCCCGACTCCTCGCCTTGAACTCGCGCTGCGAGGTCTGTGGCTTCGGAGCGCACCACACGAGGTACATAGATGCGGATCGCCACTGGGCGAAGCAAAGGCCCGCGCCGGACTCGGCTCCGCACGCGTTTTGCCGGAACGACGTCCCGGAGACGGGCTCGAGCGCGCTCGACCTGACGGGCGATCGCAACATCGAGTGGAGCTATGTCGCCGCGCGGATCGGACGTTTTGCCGGACCGGGGAAGTCCGTGCTCGACTTCGGCACGGGATCGGGCATTCTCTCGCTCGGTGCAGCGAGCACCGGAGCGCGCGTGCTCGCCATCGACCTGATGCCGCTTCAGTTCGGGCTCAGCTACGCGAATATCGAGTTCCGCCAGACAGATGTAATGGATCTGCGCGAGGAGGATGGCCCCTTCGACCTGATCATGAACTGCTCGACGATCGAGCACGTCGGCCTCAAGGGCAGGTACGGGTCGCCGGATAAACCGGATGGAGATATCGAGGCGATGGCCAGGCTCAGGACCCTGTTGGCTGCAGATGGGTGCATGGTGCTGGTCCTACCGCTCGGACAGGATGCGGTCTTCAGTCCGCTTCATCGCGTGTACGGACCGGCTCGGTTGCCCAAGTTGCTCGAGGGCTATCGCATTCGCGAGGCGTCCTATCTGCGCAAGAACGCGCAAAACCAGTGGGTTGAATGCGATCGAGAAGAGGCGCTCTCGGAAATCGGGAGTAGGCACTACTACGCGCTGGGCGCGATGGTCCTCGACGCGCAAGGAGGCGGCGACCCCGGGTCCGCCTCCGAATCTCGATCGGCCGGTCTCGCGTAGCGCGATGCACTTCGACTTCTGCACGCTCTTCGACCGGAACTACCTGTTCAAGGGCTTGGCGCTGCATGAGTCCCTGGTCGACCACGTCGAAGACTTCACGCTGTGGATTCTCTGCATGGACGACGTCGTGTTCGACATCCTCGAGAGGCTCGACCTCCCCAGCGTTCGCCTCCTGTCCCTCGGAAGCTTCGAAGACGAGGAGTTGCTGGCGGTGAAGGAATCCCGGACTCCTGTTGAGTACTGCTGGACGTGCACACCGAGCCTGCCGCTGTACTTGCTCGAGAACGAGTCCGAGCTCGAGTCGATCACCTACCTCGACGCCGATCTCTTTTTCTGGTCCAGCCCCGAGCCCATCTTCGCGGAGCTCGGCGCGGGCTCTGTAGGGATCATCGAGCATCGTTACGCTCCGAAATGGGAGCATCTCACCGAGGACTCCGGCATCTACAACGTCGGGTTCATGACGTTCAAAAACGACGAGCGTGGACTGACGTGCCTTCGCTGGTGGCGCGATCGCTGTCTCGAGTGGTGCTTTCACCGGGTCGAAGACGGGAAGATGGGCGATCAGAAGTATCTCGACGATTGGCCGAGCCGTTTCGACGGCGTGGTCGTGTTGCGCGAAAGGGGCGCGGGTCTTGCTCCCTGGAACTTCGAGAACTACTCCTTGACAACCAGCGATCGTGGAATCCAGATCGATGGGGATCCGCTCGTCTTCTGCCATTTTCATTCGTTATCGATCATTCGTGGAGGGAGGCATTTCGCCCTCGCTTATCCCGAGTACGGCGTGACCAAGACTTCTGCAAAGATTCTCTATCCCGACTACATCCGAGCGCTGCGACGAGCTATAGCGCAAGCCCGCTCTGTCGATGCCGAATACTCGTATGGCATGGAGGAAGGACCCAACCGGGTCGTTCGTCTCGTGCGCTCGCTGCCGCCCTTGCGATGGGGATTTCGCTTCCTGAAGCGTTTCGTTCGCTCCGCTATCGCCGCACCGTCTTCACTACTGCACATAACCGACGGAGGACGGAAGCTCACGTGAAACGAAGCATCAGAACGTACTACGACTTCGCTGGATACTCGGAGGTCGTCGGCTCGGATCTGCTGAGCCCGAGCGCGTGGGACTCGTTGCGTGGCAGCGATGCCAACTTTTTTTCGCTCGCTGCGAGCCGAGAGGACTGGTTGAGGTCATTCGCGGATCGCCCAGAACTGCTGGAGCGAGCCCGGTTCATCGTTTCACTCTGCCACCAGAATGGGTTGAAGCGAATCTTCTCGGTGGGGGTGGGCGTAGGAGCGCTCGAGTTCTTCATCAAGGCCGAAGACCCGCAGCTCCGACTCACGTGCACCGACTTTGCGCCTAAGGCGACGGCCAGACTCCGAGACGTCTTCGACGAGTGCGACGAGGTATTCCCGTTCAACATGATGCGGGACCCCTGGCGCTCGACGCCCGAAACGCTGTATCTGCTTCATCGCGTCGATACCGAGCTCTCCAATCGTGGCTGGCGCGCTTGCTTCTCGAGGATGGCGAGCAGCGCCATCTCGCCGGTGCTCGTCGTAGCCACCGAGCTGCTAACGCCGGAGAGACGCAAGCGGATGCGGCAGACCTACCTGTCTCACAGGCTGCATCGCCGGCCGATCACCTTCTCGGGATACGTACGAAACCGCGAGGCATTCAGGGCTCTGTGGGCGCGAAGCTATGAAACCGTCGACGAGATGCGCGTCGGCGATCTCGAGGGCTTCCTGCTTGCTTTGAAACGGTAGCTCACCCTCTTGCCCCGATCGTGAGTCAACGCGAAGACAAACGTCGGCGCCCCAGTTATCGGATATCTCTACCGATATCGATGGAATATGCCGTCTAGCTGCAATATCTCGCCAGTTCGCTTGTTCGTGAAGCCCGGCTCGACAGCCGCCAGTCTGTAACCCAACTCCCGCAAAAGCTTTAGCATCTCCTCAAACAGCATCGAATCGTCGTACAAGCGAACTAGCGACATTTCGAGCTGTATCGTATCTATTCGTTCAAGCGCTTCCGTCGCGCCTACGAGTACGCGCTCCTCGTAACCTTGTGTATCAATCTTGAGATACACCTCTTCGTTCGTTGCGCATACCGTTTCTATCATTGAGTCGAGAGTTCGAATATCGACTCTCTCCTGTCCGATGTACTCTGTATTCGGCTCTGATTCGATATTCGCCGGTAGATTCGGAAGCAGAGAGCTACTATACCGATTCCGCGAGATGTTGATTAACCTCTCCTCGTTCTTATCTCCTAGCGCGAGATTGTACGTCTCCCATAGACGATCGGTCGCTGCCTTTTCTTGCAGCTCGAGGTAAGCCGAGCTGAGAGGCTCGAAGGAGACGATTCGGCCTCTATAGCCGAGATTCCGGATCTGCTCTGCGTACTGGCCCACGTTGGCTCCGACATCGAGCACGAGCGAGATACCGAAAGTTCGGAAGAGAAGCTTTCTGCGCGCTAGCGGATGAGATTGGGGTTCGAACCGCACCAAGTCGAACCCTCTAGCAAGAAACGACCGCTGAATGATTCGCTTGATATGCATTATCTTGCTAACAGTAGACGCACAGATTAGCGACTATCGTAATCGGGAAATGATCCACCAGGGTATCAGGAGAAGTAAACCGACATCTCCGGTCGTCCGGCACACGCTGATCGGGGATCGCTGGCTTCCTTTGGGACGGTGTTTCCGCGCACATAGAGTTGGAAACGATCACCCGCATCTCGATGCCGGGAAGAGCCTGCCTAGTGTCGTTGTGCGTCCCTCTTTCGATACCTCGGCGCAAGCGAGAATAGGAAATTCACGTACGGCATCAGCCAGAAAATCGGCCAGAAAGGCCCGCCGTGCCGCCTCAGGTACCGCGCTCGCGACCTCGGCGGTACTCCTTTGCGGCCGAAGAGGAGCGACGCTCTCTCGCGCAAGGGAAGCGAGCGATCGAGCCAGGGCGCGAACGCGCTGTCGCGAGAGCAGGTGCCGACTGTCCCTGGCGCCAGCAGGTTGACCAAGCCGGCCTTCACCACTCGGGCGCCGTAGTCGAAATCGGCGATTCCGTGAGCGAACTCGCCGTCGATCCTGCCCACCTTCGCGCTGACGGCGCGCGGAACGAGAACGACGTTGCCGTTGAAGGTGTCGACGGTGAGGGGGTCCTCGGCGGGCTCGACCCGGTCGAAGCGAAGCGGATGAAGCCGGTGCCGGTCTAGGCCCGAGTAGGTGACCTCTCCGATCTCCGGGTCGCGTAGGGCTCCGACGACCACGGAGGCGTTCCCGCTCTCGATAGCCAGGGAGCGGAGTCGCTCGAGAGCGTCCGGGTCGAGCACGACATCGTCGTTGAGCCAAAGTAGATAGTCGGGATCGACGCGCAACGCTCGCTCCTCCGCCAGTGCCATGGCCCTGGCCCAGAAGAGGTCGTCTGCGCTCATGACGATAGCCACGGGCTGCTTGAGATCTCGCACTGCCTCGACCGTGCCATCGCTAGAGCCGTCATCGACCAGTACCGCCTCAAGCTCGACGAAATCCTTCGCACTCTGGGAGAAAAAGGATCTCAAGCAGGTCAACGTCTCGCTGCGGCGATCGTGACTGGTGAGAATCGCGATGATCTTCACGTTGCAGTTCAAGGCTACCGCTGCGGCTTCCATCTCGTCTGCGGCTCTGAACGGATCTCCGACCGAGATGGGCTCGGCCGCGACAGTGATTTTGCGGTGTGCGCTAGTGTTGCGGCTACGGTGCCCTGAACTGACTGCAGCGAGATGGGGGTCCCTCCTTCTTCTATCGTGTCCGTGCCCTCGACAACGACTGTGTCTCGCAGCACGTGGGCTGCGAAAGCTCTCCTATACGCGATAGTGGTCGTCACACCCCTTCGCGGACTGTTGCTTTCCGGCGCGGACGAACTTCAGGTACCGCATGCTTACACGGTAGTCAACGCGATTCCGCCGAGCCTGGTGTTGGCGCTCGGATTCGTCGTACTGTTCACGCGCTTTAGTGAGGCCTTTAGCGCCTCACGTCTTCTGATCGGGGCCTGGTGCGGAGTCTTGGTTATCGCGGCCGCCGATTTGTTGACGCAATCCGTCGGCCTGCATCTGTACGCGATCGGGTTCGTTCAGTATCTCGTCTACCCGACGTTCGCGATCTTCGCCTTCACGGTTCTCGAGCCCGGCGACCTCGTCTGGATCGTCAGAGTATTCGTTGCCATGGGCGCGTTCGTCGCGCTCTCTATGTATCTGGAGGCATGGAGTCTCATTCACGTGGTGGAGGCGGTACCACCGTACGACGCGGTCACCATGTCGCCGCGCTACGGCGGCTCGACGGGAAGCTACCTCCACGCTTCGATGTTTCTCGGAACCGTGATTCCTCTAGCGTTCGGCCTCGCGTTGAGCGCAAAGCGCTGGCGATCAGCGCTTGCTTACAGCTTGCTCGCAGCGCTGGCGCTGGGCGGTCTCATCCTCACCTATAGCCGAGGTGGCGTAGCGATAAGCGTTGCGGCGCTGCTCATCGTGCTCGCCCTGCACGAAAAGACCAAGCGATTCGTGCGAGCTCTTGCCCTACTCGCGGTCATAGTTGTGGCCGGTATCGGGCTGGGCAAGCTCGGCGGCATCCCCCCGATCCACATCACGCACCCTACCACCACCACTACCACTACCACTACCACTACCACTACCGACACTTCGAAGCCCGATACCACCCCTCCCGCCCCGGAAGCCGGCTCCACCACCAACTTTGCCAGGAGAGTCGGCTCCAGCGTCAACTGGTCCAGCGACAAGGGAAACCTCGCGCGCCTCACGTCGATGAGGCATTCCATTCATGAGTACGTCCAGAGCACGACCTGGCAGAAGATCTTCGGGCGTGGGCTGGCCTTCACCGGCAACACCCAGAAGATCCTCGGCCGACGGTCGAACGCCAGCGAAAGCTATTTCCTCAAGCTGCTGGTCGAATGTGGGGCCTTCGGGCTGCTGGTCGGCGGAGTGATCGTCCTGTTCTTCGGGTACGTATTCGCCAGGCTCGCGTATCGATTCAGGAGCGACCCGACCACAGCCGCGCTGGGAGCATCCGGTTTTGCTCTCACGTTCTACGCGCTTGGCTATCCGACGCTCGAGCCGCAGCTGATCGCCATGACCTGGTGGCTGCTCGTGGCCATGGCACTGGTGGCTATGGGCAGCTTCTCTCCGTTTTCTCGCTCCTAGCTCTGGTGATCCCTGAAGCCGCGATCTAGCACGTCCCCGATCACCTCGGCGACTCGCTCTCCGGCGTGACCGTCCCAGAGAGGAATCGCCGGCGACGACCGCTCGAGCAGGCGAACCAGACGTATCGCCGCCGGGTCGTCTCCGAGCAGGGTGTTGGTCCCCTGCGAGACGGTGATCGGGCGCTCGGTATTGGGACGTAGGGTGAAGCAGGGCACGCCGAGAGCCGAGGCCTCTTCCTGTACGCCGCCCGAATCGGTGAGGATGGCACCGGCCTCGGCCTCGAGTGAGAGGAAGTCGAGGTAGCCGATCGGCTCCAGCACGTACGCCCCCGCTTGCTCGAGTTTCGCCAGCCCGTCTCCCAGTCGCGCACGGGTTCGCGGATGGACGGGAAAGACGACCGGCGCATGCTCGCACATTCGCACAAGCTCGGCGCCGATGGCGGCCAGACGCTCGGGCGAGTCGACGTTCGACGGCCGGTGGAGCGTGACGAGCACGTAGCCTCCCGCACCGACTCCGATCTCCTCCCACATCCGCCTCGCCCTGGCGCTCGACTCCAACCTCCTCAGCGAGTCGATCATCGTGTTGCCGACGTAGTGGATACGCTCGCCCTCGCAGCCTTCGCTGAGCAGATTCTCCCTCGCCTCTGGGCTGTGGGTGAAAAGCAGTGTGGAGAGTCGGTCGGTGACGACCCTGTTGATCTCTTCGGGCATCGTCCAGTCGCGTGAGCGCAGGCCCGCCTCGACGTGGGCGACGGGGATACCGAGCTTTGCCGCAGCCAGGCTGCAGGCAAGAGTCGCGTTGACGTCACCGGCGACCACGACGAGCGACGGCTCGAGCTCCCGCAACACAGGCTCGAGAGCGATCATCGTCCGCCCTGTTTGCTCGGCATGCGTGCCGGAGCCGATCCCAAGCATGATGTCAGGCTCGGGAAAGCCAAGGTCGGCCGCTATGTCGTCGGACAGCTTGCGGTCGTAGTGCTGCCCGGTGTGCACGACGACCTGCTTGATGCCCGGAGCCGTCTCAAGCGCCCTGATGACCGGAGCCATCTTGACGAAGTTGGGTCGGGCCCCGACGGCATGCACTACTACGGCCTGCGGACTTCGATTGCTGTGTTTGCTCTTCATATTGGTCGGACCGGTCTATCCGCCCGTCTGCAGGCGGGCGATCTCGTCCTCGATCGACTCAAACCGTCTCTCCCATGCCTGCTCCGCGGCGAAGGCTCGCCGCGCTCCCACCTGCTCCTTCGAGTTCGAACGGAGGAGCTCGGTGATGGCTTCGGCGAAGGCGACCGGTTCGCCCGGCGCAACGTCGATCTGTCCCGAATAGACCGAACCGTCGAGGAATGGAGTGCAGAGAACGGGCAATCCCATCGACAGGTACTGGTAGATCTTGCCGGGCGATCCCCTCGTCGTGAATGGGTCGATGCGAAACGGCACCAACCCGATATCACAGCTGCCAACTAGCGCCGGCAGTTGCGAGAAGGGAACGTGCCCTAGATAGGAAACGCGAGGAAGATCGGTGAGCGAGTCGATCTGCGTCTTGCAATCGCCGGCAAGCACAAGCGACCAATCCGGGTGCTCGAGCATCACGTTGCGAAGGAGATCGATATCCATCCAGTTGTCGAACGTTCCTATCACCAGCAGCCGCGGATGCTCGACTTCCGGAATCGGATCTTCGAACGGCACACTCGCGTCGAAGACGGCGAGATCGATGCCGTTCGGTACTAGTAAGCGCCGGTGTGCCGTATCGGGCAAATCAGAGAGTGAACGACTATTGGCAGCGATACACAGATCGGCCAGCGAGGCCGCTTCCAACTCCAGGCTCTCGACGTATCTGGAGTTGATACCGGGAGAGGCCGGGTAGGCGTCGGTGCGGTAGTAGATAGCGAACTCGCAGTCTATTTTTGTGCGTAATCTCACCTGCTGGGGCGAATAAGCCCAAAGAAGCGGCCGTTTCGCCTTTAGCTTGCGCAGCGCCAAGCGGATCTGGACGGCGAGCAGGCGCTCGTTGAGAGCTGCCCCGATCCGCGTGTCCTGAATCGGTAACCCTGCGGCGGCTAGACGCCAGATCCCTTCGGTGACCGGAGCCAGCGGGCGCCTCAGCTGGCGCAGCCGGCGACTCAGTTTGGCGATGTCCGATCGCTTCAACGTCGCGCTGCGCAGACCGAGCGGATCGACCCAGAGAACGCGGTAACCACGCCGTGCGGCCTCAGCCATCAGATGCCGCGAGTTGTGCGGGAGGCCCGCCCACTCCGTGATGGGTAGGCACACGATCGTGTCGATGCGGTGATCGGTCATCGGCTCCGCCAGCTCAAGCGCGATCCGGCCGGTACGTCGCTCCGGCGGTGGCATCTTAAACGCTTGTGATAGAGGCGATTCATGCCGTAATGAAAGGCGAGGCCGACTCGCGCCTTGCCGTTCTTTCTGCTGGTCTTGGCTTCGATGTGGAGCACTTTAACCGCAAGCGTGAGCCCGATGCCCCTGCCTGATGAGCCGTGTGCTCGCTCCGTGCGTGCGAGTAGCTTTCTCTCAACGTCCGTGACGTCAACCCTCCTCGGGAGAAGAGTTGAAAACCACTGAACGGGACGAGAGACCGACCTCGCTCACCAGAAGCGCGCTTCAGGGCGTCGCCTGGAACTACTCGGGCATTTCCGTCCTGGTCGGGTTTCAGGTCGTCTCGACGATCGCCACGGCTCGGTTGATCGCTCCGGACTCGTTCGGCGTCTACGCCGCCGCGCAAGCGGCGAGCGGGCTCGCCGCCTACCTCACCTTCGCAACCCTCGGTCTGGCTATCCTGCGGCGCACGGAGCTGGGCGAGAAGACCGTTGGAAGCGCCGTCGTCATCTCGCTGATCGCCTCGACGCTCGTTCTCGTCGCGCTCTGGTTTGTCGCTCCTACGTGGGCAAATGCCTGGGACATCCCGGCGGCAACGCGCCTCATCCGCGTTCTCGCCTTTGCCCTCTTCTTCAACTCGCTCGCCAGCGTGCCGATTGCTCTCACTCGCCGCCGCCTGCGCTTCGGATCAGCCGCGCTCGTCGAGACGATGACGCAGATAGGCGGGATCACGGTCGGCGTTGTACTCGCGGTCTTCCTGCACTCGACCATGGCACTCGCAATCGGACAGGTCGTGGGCGGCAGCACTCTGTTCGTCGGCACCGTTGCACTCGCGCGGCGAGACCTGCGCCTCGGCTTCGATCGCGGCGAGGGGCGCGAGCTATTGACCTATAGCGGCCAGCTGAGCGGGCTCTACTTCAGCGCCTGGGCAGTCAACGCAGTTCCGAGCTGGTTCACGAGCCTGGCGTTCGGGAAGTTTACGCTCGGTC
This sequence comes from uncultured Gaiellales bacterium, assembly GCA_964636655.1. Taxonomy (GTDB): domain Bacteria; phylum Actinomycetota; class Thermoleophilia; order Gaiellales; family Gaiellaceae; genus Fen-549. The sequence continues at coordinate 18,893 of CAZWTK010000007.1, read as the reverse complement.
TGTACAACCGCGCCTCGCTGGTAGTCAATCTTCCGCTCGGCTACCTGTCCACCGGGATCACCAAGGTTCTTTTCCCGCTCTATGGACGTGTCCGCGACGACGCCGTCAAGACGAAGGCGATGCTCAGCGAGGGCATAGTCCTATCGACCGGCTACATCTGGCCGCTCTTTTCGATCGTCGCCGGTGGGGCCCCGGTGCTGGTCGATATCGTGCTCGGTCAGCGCTGGCACGGCACGACACCGCTCCTGCGCCTGTTCGTCTTGATCGCCTGCGGCATGTTCCCGACAGCGTTTCTGACCAACGCGGCCGAGGCGCTGGGCTGGATCAAATTCGCGGCCTTCAGGTTGTTGGTGTTGCTCACGCTGCTCGGCTCGGCAGTCGCCGTGGTGGGCGTCGCCGGGTTCGGCCTGTGGGCGCTACTCGTCGGTGTGGCTCTCGCCCAGTGGTCGACCTACGCGATCACGCTCAGGCCGTTCGTCACTCGCGGCGCGGTCGATGCCCGACTCGTGCTCGGCAGCCACCTCGTTCACGGGCTACTCTCGCTGGCTGCCTTCGGCGCCGCCTTCGGCTGCGCCGAGCTCCTCGGCGGCGCAGGGCTGCTCGCTCAGGCGATCGGCGAAGTCGTTCTCACCGCGGCGGTCGCCGCCCTCGTTCTGCGCGGCCGAGCCTGGTATCCGGCAAGCAAGATCCTCGCCCAGCGCATGCGCGCGGGAACGTTCGATGCCGGTTTGCTCGCCCGCCTACGCGCTTTCGTGCTGAGCTGAGTCGGGTACGGAGCGCTGCTCGACGTGCCGAGCGACGGGCGCCTCGTCCGCGAGGATGCCCGCAAGCTCGTGCTCGATCAAATCGAAGCGAACCGTCCAGGACTGGTCGGCGGCGAATGCCCGCCTTGCCGCCGCCAGCTCGGCCGAGTCGGACCGGAGAAGGTCTTCGATCGCCATCGCGAAGGTGGTCGGCTCCGCATCGGCCACCGTGATCTGCCCGGCAAAGATCGACGGCTCGACGAACGGCGTGCATAGTGTGGGCCGGCCCATTGCCAGGTACTGATAGACCTTGCCGGGGTTGCCTTTGACGGCGAACGGCTCGAGGAGGTAGGGCACCAGCCCGACATCGCTGCCGGCGATGAGAGCGGGCAATAATCCAACCTCAACCTGGCCGAGGAAGGTCACGTTCGGAAGCGCAGTGAGACGTGCGAGATCGACCTTGCTCTCTCCCGCCATGATCAGCGACCAATCGGGCCGCGCAGACATCACGTCGACGAGCAGATCGAGGCTCGTCCAGCGGTCGAACGTCCCGATCACGAGCAGTCGCGGGTGAGGAACCTGGGCTATCGGGTCGGCGCTTTTCAGGTCGGGATTGAACATGTTCAGATCGACGCCGTTTCGCACCAGCAGGCGGCGCCGGGCAGAATCCGCCAGGTCGGCGAGTGCGAGCTCGTTGACCGAGATGCACAGGTCGGCAAGCCTTGCGGCTTCGGACTCCAGTCTCTCGAGATAGCTCACGTTGACGTTCGGAGCCGCCAGATAGTCGTCGGTGCGGAAGTAGACGGCCAGCTCGCAGTCGACACTCTCCCGCAACCTGACCAGCTGGGGCGAGTACGACCACAAGAGCACTCGCGATGCGCCGAGCTTGCGCAACGCCAGTCGGATCTGGAATGCGAGTAGGCGCCGGTTGAGCGCGACACCGAGCCGGGTGCCCTGCAGCGGGACGCCCAGCGGCGCAAGGCGCCAGATACGCTCGCCGACCCGGGCGAGAGGCCGCCTCATCCGACGAAGCCGGCGCGTCAGCTTCGCCACGTCTTTTCGCTGCAGCCTCGCACTGCGCAGGCCGATCGGGTCAACCCAGAGAACGCGATAGCCTCGCCGCTCGGCCTCGTTCATGAAGTGACGGGAGTTGTGCGGAAGACCGGCCCACTCCGTGATCGGAAGGCAGACGATCGTGTCGAGCAACGGCGCCTCGGTCACAAACGGTCTCCGTTCGAAGCCGGGGAGATCCGACGCGAGCTCCAGCGCGCGCGCAACCGACGGTGAACGGCACTGCGCATCATCGAGACTCCCAACTTGGCCGCTATGCCGAAATAGACGGCAGCCCTGGCAAGCGGATTGGCGTCCCGTGCATAGTGCTTACGGTAGAAGCGGAGCATCCCGTAGTGGAAGGCGTAGTTCACTCGCGGCTTGCGGTACTTGCCGCTCGTGCCGGCCTTGACGTGAATCACCTTCACTTCCGGGTCGTACCAGGTGATCCAACCGGCTTGCGAGAAGCGGTAGCAAAGGTCGAGATCCTCCATGTACATCCAGTAGCCCTCGTCGAACAGCCCGACCTCGTCGAGCGCCTTGCGGCGCATCAGCATGAAGGCTCCGTTGACTGCATCGACCGGCCCGCTCTCGACCGCGGGGGCGCGATAGTCCGAGAGCTTCGCCGGCGCCCGGCGCCAGCGGCCGACGCCCGTGAAGTGCGCCAGTGCGCTCAGCGGGGTCGGGAACGAGCGCCGCGCGGCATGGTCGAGTGTCCCGTCGGGGAGCTCGAGCCGGCAACCCGAAATGCCGACCTCCGGCCTCTGCCCCATCAGCTCGAGCATGTGATCGAGAGCGCCTTCGGTCACGAGCGTGTCGGGGTTGAGCGCCAGCACGAAGGGCGCGCCGCCGCGAACAATGGCAAGGTTGTTCGCCTTCGAGAAGCCGAGGTTCTCGTCCGAGGCAATCAGCTCGACCTCGGGGAACTCCTGCATCACCATCTCCACCGACCCGTCCTGAGAGGCGTTGTCTACGACCCAGACGCGGGCGCCGTCTTTCGGCGGGAGGTGGCGCAACGACCCGAGGCAGTCGCGAAGCAGGCTTCGGCAGCGATACGAGACGATGACGATGTCGAGCCGCGGCCCCAGCATACCGACCGAGTCTAGTTGCTCTCTTCGGGCCGGTCTCGAGGCGTCGACTCACTCATCGCGCAGAGATCGGCCGCTTGTTTTTCGGCTCCAGAGAGCGGGCGAAGACCAGCGGCGTCGCCAGCACGAGCGCGGCGAAGGTATAGAAGTAGTAGGACTGCATCGTCAGGTAGAAGGCGTTTCCGGCCATCGTGCCGAGCAGCGCGGCGACCATGCCCCAGGCCAGCGGTCGCGCCCGCGCCGCCGTCAGCACATCCCCCGAGGCCGCTAGCGCTCGTCCGACCGCGCGCGCCGCGGCCAGGCGGCGGAACAGATACCAGAGAAAGACGGCGTAGATAACGGTGCCGATAATCCCGCCCTCGACCAGCAGCCCGACGTAGTAGGAATGAGGCCCCCAGTTCGTCTTGCCGGTGACGAACTCGTAGTAAACCGAGAAGTTGTTCAGACCGAGGCCAAGCAGGGGGTGGCTGTGCAGCACCTGCGGTATGAAGTCGTAGACGCCGAAGTGGGCCGAGGTGCCCCCACCGCCCGTGTGCAGGCGCGAGCGAATCACGGTGGCGAAGAAGTGGCGACGCTCGAGCACCACCGCCGCCAGAAACATAAACGTGGCCCCAAGCGGAACGAGGAAGCGCGGCCTGGCGAGGAACCCCCGGTAGGGGATCGCAAGAACGAGAAAACCCACGCCCAGACCTAGTAGGCCGCTTCGCGAGAGAGTCGCCAGCTCGACCACGAGCAGAAAGCCGAGCAGGGCCGCAAGCGGACGACGCAGGCGATGGTCACGCTCGAGTCGCAGATACAGCGGCGTGAGGATCAGGAGCGGTACGACCAGCATCACGCCGAGGTGGTTCGGGTCGACGGTGAGCGCGTTCGGCCGGTAGACATTCTGTCCCCCGACCGCGCCGTAGATGTTGATCGACGAGGCCGCCCCCCGGGTGAGCGGATCGAGCAGTTGCTTGTCGAGGTTGAATCCCGCCTCGGCCGCCACGAGCTGGACGATGCCGTAGGCGGCGTTTACGGCCATGCCGACGATGAACGCCCCGAGCGAAGTCCAGTAGAAGCGCTGCGAGCGGTCGCTCAGGTGAATCACCGCCACCGTCAGAAAGAGCAGGTGAATGACCAGCTTGATCATTCCCTTGCTGAACTGGTCGAGACCCTGAGTGGTGTCGATGTTGAAGAAGCCGGCGAGGTAGCAGACGAGGAAGGCGGCCGTGAAGGCCAGCGTCACGAGCGCGGTGCGCGGGCCTGTGAGATCGCGCGCACGCACGCAGTCGACGACGAAGCTGGCCAGGTAGGCGAGCGCGACGAGATCGGACAGATCGACCGTGACGCCGACTTCCCAGTGCAGCTTCTCGAAGCTGACCGTGAAAAGCGTGACGAGTAGCAGCCAGTCGGTTCGCCTGCTCAAGCGCTGCCTCATCGCCGCCACGAGCATGATCGTACGCGTTGGCGGCTGACGAGGGACGCAGTGAAAGAGCCGAGCGCCCCCGTGACGCCCGAGACAGCCGGCGTTGGCGACTTCGATCGGCCCGCTAGCGACGCCGCCAGGCGAGAAGCTCGGGCAGCGAGCCGGAGCGCAGCCAACGCGCCGCGTCCCGGTACGAGCGACCGCGCTCGCCCCCGAAGACGAGCCCGCGCAGCGTCAACGAGGCCGACAGCATGCGCCGGGCCGCGCCCGCCGCGCGAGCGCCGCGGTGCTTGTCGAGAAAGAGCAGATGGCCCTGCACCTGCTCGCGAAAGAGGCGACCTGCATGCGACGCGCCGCCCACGTGAACGACCTCGGCCGCCGGTGTGAAGACGACCTTCCAGCCCGCCTGGCGGAAGCGGTAGCACCAGTCCACCTCCTCGCTGAAGAGGAAGAAGCGCTCGTCCAGCCCGCCGACCTCGGCGATCGCCTCCCGGCGCACGAGCAGGGCCGCGCCCATCAAAAACTCGGCCTCCAGCTCGCGCTCGTGGCGGAAGCCTCCGCCGTAGAAGGCATTCAGGAGCTTCGTCCGTGGCGCCAGCTTGCGCAGAAAGAAGTACTCGGTGGTGAGCCGCCAGAGAGTCGGAAAGCCGCGCACCGAGCGCTGCAGCCGCCCGTCCGGGTAACGCAGGCGCGGTCCCGCGACGGCCGCCTTGGGCTCGCGCTCCAGCACCTGCACGAGTTTCGCCAGCCCGTCGCCCACGACCCAGGCATCCGCGTTGAGGAAGAAGAGCCAGCGCCCGCTGGCGGCCTCGATTCCCGCGTTCCAGCCCGCGCCCAGGCCCCGGTTCTGCTGCTCGATCAGGCGCGCCTCGGGAAAGCGCTCGCGCACGAGCGCGGGCGTGCCGTCGGTCGAGCCGTTGTCGACCACGATCAGCTCGCAGCCACGCACACTGCGGAGGCAGGGCTCGATCCAGGGCAGGGCGTCGTAGGTGACGACGATCGCCGAGACCGAGTCCGGCACAGACACGTCCGCGACCTCGAAACTCACCGCTGTCGCTTCGCCCGAGTCGCTCACCGGCCGGCTCCCGAGCGCCTGACCACTATTCGAGAGAAGAGTCTCATCGTCGTAGCGGGCCTCAGCGGGGAGCGCTCGCGCCCGCGACCTCGAAGCGTATGAGATCGGCCGCCTCCCGCGCGCGCTCGACCGCATGTTCCTGATCGGGCCCAAGCACGAGCAACGAGCCGGCGCGATCCGACCGTGAGAGGAAGGGAGTAAAGACATAGCCGGGCTCGCGGTAGAGGCGAACGCGCTTGACGCCCTCCAGCGCACTTGCCTCTTCGACTCTGTGAACGGCAACGAGCTCACCTTCGGGCGCAATCAAAAAGCGCGTGCAGGCGCCGCCGGCGAGAGCACGTGGAACCAGGGCCCGGGGCTCGATCGTCTCCCCCAGCGCCGCCGCCAGCGCGAGCCCGTTCAGCTCGATCCCGAGCGCGGCCTCGACCAGCTCGGCATCGTGCCCGCCGCCCAGCCTTGCCGCGAGCTCAACCACACGCGGCCCCCGCTCGCCCACGATCATCTGTACGTAGCTGGGCCCCTGCTCGATTCCCAGTGAGGCCACCGCGCGCCCGGCGATCTCGGTCGTCTTCTCCAGCTCGGCATCATCGAGCGACGAAGGCCAGGCGTGCTCCAGCGACACCCCGAAAGCGGGCGCCGAGGCACTGCGACGATCGGTCACGGCGAGCGCGTGATAGCGGCCGTCGAGCGAGAAGCCGATCACCGTCGCCTCGCGACCGGGCTCGAGTTGCTCGACGATGCAGAGCCCGGAGCGGGAAGCCGCCAGCGCCCGCTCGACGGCGGGTCCGAGCTCCTCGCGCCCGCGGGCGAGCGCAAGCCCCCGCTGCCCCTGGCGATCGGGCGCCTTCACCACGAGCGGAAAGCCGAGCTCGGCGGCGGCGGCTTCGGCCTCCTCGCCGCGGCTCGCCACGGCGTACCTGGCAAAGGGAAGCCCAGCCTCGGCGAAGCGCTCGCGCTGCCGTAGCTTCGAGACGGCCAGCTGGGCGCTCTCTACGCTGAGTGGATGGGGCAGGCCGAGCTTGGCCGAGATGCGCGCCGCGATCGCAACCGACCAGTCGATCCCGGGCGCGATCACGCCGTCGATCTCCTCGGCCGAAGCCAGCCGCTCGAGCGCCGGCTCGTCCTCGGCCGAGATCAATGCACGCCGATCGGCGAGCGGAAAGCCCGGTGCCCCCGCCTCGCGATCGGCGGCTATCACGTAGAGCTCCCGCTGGCGCGCGGCTTCGAGCAGGCCAAGCTGCCCGGGCCCCGCCCCAAGCACGAGCAACCGCTTTGCCCAGACATGAGAATCGCCCGTCACGGAGACCCATTCTCGCGCCTGCGGGCGACGGCGCGCTTACGGGGAGTTGGCGTTAGGGCGCTCGAGGCACGACAATAGGGTCATGAACTCCGCGCTCGAAGCGCGAGTACGCGAGCTGAAGGAGGAACATCACCACGGCGCGAGCTGGATGGCCAGGCATGCGCTCGAGGCCTTGGTCGAGGCGGTGAAAGACGGCGAAGACCCGGTCGAGGTCGCTCGCATCCTCGCTTCGACGCGAATCTCACTCGGCGCGATCGCCGGCGCGGTGGGCCGCGTGATCGGCGCCGGGACGCCCGAGCAGGTCGTCGCCGAGGCCGAAGCGGTGATCGGCGGGCGCGATCGCGCGGCCAAGGCCATTGCGATCATGCTGGCCGCGGATATCTCGGGCACCGTGACGACGCACTCGGCCTCGGGCACGGTGCACGAGGCGCTGGTTCACACTCCGCCCCGGCAGGTCTTCTGCACCGTCTCAGAGCCCGGCGGCGAGGGCCGCGGGCTCGCGGCGGCGCTGAAGGCCGAAGGGGTCGTCGTCGAGCTGGTCTCCGACGCCGAGGGCCCCGACGCCGCCCGTGAGAGCGATCTCGTTCTGCTCGGAGCCGACACGGTCTTCAGCGACGGCTCGCTCGTCAACAAGATCGGGACGCGGGCAATCGCGAGCGCCGCGAAGGACGCGGGTGTAACGGTCATCGTCGCCTGCGAGACCTTCAAGCTGGCGCCTTTCGACCCCGAGCCGCCCACGGAGGACACCTTCGAGCTGGTTCCAACGGCGTTAATCGACCGTGTCGTGACCGAGGAGGGCGCGGCGGATACCGACGACGTGAGCGCGCTGATCGATCGCACGCCGTGCCTTCGCCAGGGCTACGACCTACTGCGCGGGCGTCGCGCCAGGCTCCGCCCGGAAGAGAGTGCCTAGCTCGGCGAACCGCCAGACCGGCGGCAGCCTACTTCCAGCGAGATGAGCCGAGCTCTGGTCATGCTCCTTCTGCTCGTGCCGGCCGGATGCGGCGGCTCTTCCGACTCGGGCGCGGTGACCGATCTGCGCATCACGGTCTGGCCGCAGGGCAAGACGGGCGTGAGCATCAGCCGCACGCTCAACTGCCCCCAGGGAACGGGCAGCCTTCCCAAGGCCCGCGCGGCCTGCTCGAAGCTGCAACGAATCGAAGCCGCGGCCTTCGCTCCGGTGCCGACCGGCACGGTCTGCAGCGAGATCTACGGCGGCCCGCAGACCGCCCGAGTCAGTGGGCGCCTCGCAGGTCAACCGATCGAGGCCGACTTCAAGCGCACGAACGGCTGCGAGATCGCGCGCTGGGGTCGGCTCGCCTTTCTCTTTACATCCGGCCTCTGATCTGCCCGCCGGTGGACCGGCCAGATGCTCGAGCCCACGGCGCCCCAACCCCACTACGATTACGCCTTGCGCGCCTCAGCCGCGCGCGACCGAAGATGCTCGAGCCGCTCACCATTCTCGTCACCGCAGTCGGTTGCCCCGGAACCGTCGCGCTGTTGCGCTCGCTGCGCGAGAACGGCGAGCGGGAGGTGCGCCTGGTCGGCGTCGAGATGAACGAGCGGGCGATCGGGCGCCACCTCTGCGACGTTTTTGCGACCGTCCCGGCCGGAAGTGATCCCGGCTTCGCCGGCGCCGTGCTCGACATCTGCCGCCGCGAACGGGTGGACGTCGTCTTGCCGCAGTCCTCCTACACGCTCGAGGGCCTGGCGCTCGAGAAGGATCGCTTCGGGGACGTCGTCGTCGTCGTGGCCTCGATCGAAGCGATCAGGCGCGCCAACGACAAGGCCGAGACCTTCGCCCTCTGTGACAGGATCGGAGTGCGCGTCCCCGGCTGGCGCCGCGCCACCACGCCGGCCGAGTTCGAGCGGGCGGGGCGCGAGCTCGGCTATCCCGAGCGCGAGATCTGCATGAAGCCGCTCGTCTCCTCGGGGACGCGGGGCTTTCGCGTCATCTCGGCCTCGGCCGACCGGCGCAGGCAGCTGCTCGAGAATCGCCCGGGCATGCCCGAGTCGCTTAGGCTCGAGGAGGCCACCGACCTGGCTGGAGGAACGGGTGTCGAGTGGCTGGTGATGGAGCTTGCAACCGGCATGGAGCGCACCATCGACGGCTACGCCGAGCAAGGCGAGATCCTGCTCGGCTACCCGAAGACGCGCGAGTCGATGCGCGCCGGCCTGGCCATGTACTTCGAGACTCTCGACAGCCCCGAGCTGATGGAGGCCGGCGCCAAGATAGTTCGCGAGCTCGCTTTCGACGGCTTCTTCAGCGTCAACCTGGTCGGTGACTGCGTGATCGAGATCAATCCGCGCATCTCGACCGTGCCCTACCAGGAAGACTTCAACTTTCCCTACCTGGCGCTGAAACGCGCAGTCGGCGAGCTCTCGGCCGACGAGCTGCGCGCCTACTCGACGCGCATCCGCCCCAGCCGGCGAACGCTCCGCTACTTCGATCAACTCGGCTGGGACGAGTCCTAGCGAGACCTCTCGCCGCGCGAATTCGTGCATTTCGGCACAGAAGCTGAGAAAAGCCGAATAATCCTTTGAGAAGAGAGAGCGTAAGAATGCGGCGCGAGCTATTGCGCTGCAATTCGAGAGCGAAAAACTCCGGCGCATAGTCCTCTGTCAACGCCGCCAGAGGTCTACGCCAGGAGAGAGATATGTTCCGGGTCGTTTCGCTCAGCCCCCGCGGGCTTCCCGGCCTTTTACTCGGCCTCGCGTTTCTGGCCTCCTCTCTCGTTGGTTTTGCGGGCGCCGCACCGAGCGCCGCCTCCGCGAAGTTTTCCGCACACCTGACCGAGAAGGTCTTCACGAAATCCCAGGCCGGATCGGTCAAGCTCGTCTACAGGTTCTCGACGCCGAGCAAGAGCTTCTCTTATCGGCTCACGCTCAAGAAAGGGAAGAAGTGACGGCTGGTCGAGAGCGTCGTGAAGACGAGCTACCTCAGGGGCCGGAAGCAAATATCCGTCAAGAGGCTCTTCGCCGGGAAGCCGGTCAGAATCGGCAGCTACCGCCTTCGGCTCGCGGCCTCCGAGGTTCGGCCTTGGAGGTCGTCAGCGTCCGCCCGTGCGTTACTCAGCCAGCGGATCGAGCACCAGCCGCTGCACCTTGAACACCTCGGCCAGCGGCCGCCCGATGGTGACGCCGTGCACCCTGGCCAGGCTGCGGATGTAGTCGGGATCGGCGTAGGAGCGATGACTCTGCGACACGTACTTGCCCACCGCCTCGATCTTCTGCGCCAGCTCGTGCTCGCCGAAGGCGATGTAGCAGTCGTCCGAGAAGCCGGAGGTGTTCCAGGGCAGCAGGTAACCGAGCACCGTCGTGCGCTTGAAGGCGCGCAACCCCTCCTTGGCGATCGTCTGGTGATCCTGATGCATGTCGGAGGGCGAGGGCTGGAAGACGACATCGGGCTTGAACTGCTTCGACTCCTCGACCAGCAGCTCGAGGATCTCCTGGCGATGCTTGGGGAAGGTGCGCACATCGAAGTCGTGCAGAACGACGTCCTCGATCCCGAGCGTCGCGGTCGCCTCCCTGGCCTCGTGCGCCAGCGTGTCGGGCGGAAAGCCCGCCGGAAGTGATCGATTGGCGATCGAGAAGGCGATGTAGCGAACGTGGCAGCCCGACGCGGCAAGCAGAGCGAGCGAGCCGCCACAGCCCAGCTCACCGTCGTCGGTGTGCGGGGCGAGTACCAAAGCGCGCTTCCAGAGGTCGGCGATCACGTTCTCCTTCGATCTGTTGGCCTGGCGGGGAGAACGATCGACTCCGAACGGGCTCCCACGGCATCCGACAATCCGGCCCGAACTATAACCGTGCCCCGTTTCGGGCACCGCCGCCGCCCGAAGCACGGGGAAGCGCGGTCGCCGCCTCGGCGGCCAGCTCGCCGCAGCTCAGGCATACCCCGCCGCGCTCGCGAACGGCGTCGACGAAGCTGAAGAAGAGCCTGTCCCAGCCGGGCGCCCCGGCCGGGTCGAAGCTGCCGGGGTGCCAGAGCAGCGAGAAGGCGCCGCCGTTCTCCTGCGCCCAGTCGAGCAACTCGAGCAGGCGCGGCTCGGCCTGCCGAGCCGAGAGATCCAGGTAGTTCTCCTCGGCCAGTGTGGCGTCCATTACGGCAAGCGGGATCTCGACCAGGTCGAAGGGGCGATCGGTCGCGAAGTTCCAGGGGCGAAACGGCTGCGCGATGCCGGCGCGGAAACCGAGCTGATCGGGGAAGCCGAGCGAGCAGTCGTAGACGAAGCCGAGCTTCTCGATCGCGCCCAGGTTCCGCCTCATGTCGAGGCGCAGATAGTGAAAACGCTGTCCGGAAACCGGGCCGGCGAGCTCGCGCAGCCGCTCGGTCTCGAGCGCGAGCTGGCTCGGATCGTCGGCGGCGGTGTAACTACCGTGCAACGCAACCTCGGCGCCGCCGTCGAGCAGTGTCTCCACCAACCTCGGGCGAAGCCGGTCGTACAGCTCGGGCGCGGGGCCGTCGGCCGGATGACGATGGCCGGCCATGACGAAGAAGGTCGAGCGGGCGCCGTGGCGCTCGAGCTCGGCCGTGACCTGCTCGAACCGCCAGTAGGGGTCGCTCCCCCGCAGCTTGTGCAGCGGAACGCCGGCCAGAGCTCTCGCTTCCCCGTATGCCGGCCGAAGCCGGCCCTTTAGAGCGGCGCTCTTGAGCCGCGCCGCCGAGCCGAGAACGGCGCGCCGCCTCCAGCGCCAGGGCACGTCCACGTCGGTCGAGAGAGCGACCGCGAAACGGGCACCACCCCAGCGGCGAGGCTCAACACCCAGCCTGCGGCGCAGGCGCTCGAGCGGCGGATCGAGCGGATCGAGCGAGGAGTACGCGGCCAGGAAGCGCCCGTGCTCGTCGCGGCGCCCGTCCAGCTCCTCGACGCGGGCCAGATCGAAGAAGGCCGCGGCCAGGTCGTCTCCCTTGGGGCGCCTGCCGCGCGCCACCTCCTCCCAGGCCTGCGCGTCGTAGGCAAGATCGTCGCCGAAGCCGAGCTCGCTCGCCCCGATCGTGTCGAGCACCCAGCGGGCTCGCCGCTCGATCTGCTCCGGTATCAACGCGCTTCCGCCTCGGCGACGGGCGCCCTCTTCGTCGTCGCGGTCGCCTGGTTAGCCAGTCCCTCCCGCTCCTCGGCGCCCTTAAGTAGCAGGGCGATCAGGCCCCCGCTGAGCGGCCAGACCAGATACGAGGTCTGGAAGACGCGCGCGATGAAGAGCAGCAGGAAGACCGAGAGAGAGAACCCGACCGCTCCGCTCCAGAGCGATTGCGAGCGCCGCTGGAGCCAGAGCAGCCACAGCGTTACCGGCAACCAGACCGCCAGCGCCAGCGGAACGAACGGGTAGTAGCCCGTGCGGCTCGAGATCACGTGCGCGCGCAGAAGCAGAGCGGAGAGGCCGTAGCCGATGATGCGGTAGGTGCCCGTGCCGTACTTAACCGTGTCGGTCCAGAGTGCCCCCGGACCGGCGACGAGAAACGGGAGCAGGCCCGCCAGAACAACGGCCGAGAAGTAGATCACCGGGGCCTTGAGCCGCCGCCACTCCGTCTTACGCAGAAACATGAGGAAGAGGAAGGGCGCGGCAACGAGGGCGAACTGCTTGCACAGCACGGCGCCCCCGAGCAGCCCTGCCGCCGCGCTTGAGCGCGAGCGCGAGGCGAGCCCGAAGGCGCAGACCACGAGCAGAAGGCTGAGCGCGTCGGCCGTGCCGAACCAGGCCGAGTGAACGATCAGAGGGTTGGCCGCCAGAAGCGCTCCGAGCGCCAGTCGAGGCCCGAGCCGACCCGGGAACAGCAAGGCGGCAGGGAACAGCGCAAGCGCGCACAGCACTACCAGGAAGCGGAAATCGGACAGCGGCTTGGGCAGAGCCCCCCAGGCCGCCGCAGCGATCGCGCCGCCGGGAAAGTAGGCGAAGTGGTGCAGCGCCACCTGCTGCTTCTCGACTTGCGGCTCGACGCTGCCGTCGAGGCTGTAGAAGCGCTCGAGCCCTGAGGAGGCGTAGTCGTGCCCGTAGGGATTGGAGCCGTGCTGCAAGAGCTTGCCGGCGATCTCGATCTGGTACGTCGAGTCGTTCGTGTAGAACCACGGCGCCGTCGATTGCCGCAAGCCCGCCTGCAGTGCCACCCCGGGCAGCAGAAGCGCGGCGATGACGACCACGGCGCAGGCGACAGCCCAGCGTAGGCGCAGGCGACCGCAGGCGAGAACGGCGGCCGTGAGAGCGGCCACTAAAACGCCCGCGAGCACGGCGCTCGAGCGCAGCAGGCCCAGATCCCAGCGCCCGTGCGCCGCCGATACGAGCGAGGCGAACAGGCCGCTGGCATGGACAGGGCCGGTGTGGAAGGTCCAGGCGTCGAGACCGAGCACCGGCACGTTGAGCACGACGAGCCCGCCGAGCGCGGCGACCAGAAGCCAGGCCTCACTGCCCGAGAGCACGCGGCCGTTTGCTCGCCTCAACTGGTGCACGGTCCCATCTTCACGACCGGCGCCGATAGTAACTCAGCCCTGTGCCTTGGTGAACCGGCCTCGAAAGGCTACGAGCCGACCGTTAAGCGAGAAGTAGTAGGCATGGTTGGTCGCGATCCCCGGCGAGAACTTCCCCATGCCCACGTGCCAGACGATCTTCCCGTCCGTGGTGCGGGCGGCGTAGGTGTCGCCTTCCAACGTCGAGAAGAAGACGAGGTTGCCGACCACCAGCGAAGGGGCGAGGATGCGGCCCGAGACGCTCGTCTGCCAAAGAAGCGTGCCGGTTGCGGCCCTGAAAGCGCTCAGGCTGCCGCCGAGAGTCCCTACGAAGATGCGGCCGTTCGCGACGGAAGGCGTACCGTAGGTCAGCGCTCCGAGACTGTATGTCCAGAGAGTGCGCCCGCTCGCGGCCTCGAGAGCGATTACCTTGCCCGTGCGCGCGACCGTGAAGATCCGCTTTCCGTCCGACGAAGGGCTGGCATAGAAGCTCTCGTACCTGACGAAGTCCCGCCGCACCGCCACGGCCCAGATGCGCTGGCCGTTTCCCCGCCGCAAGCAGGCGACCAGGCCGCTGTAGGTGGTGATGCAGACCCGGCCTCCGACGACCGAGGGGCTGGAGCTGATCCGGCCGCCCGTGTCGTAGACCCATAGCGGTCGCCCGGTGCGCACTCGCAGGGCGTACAGCTTTCCGTCGGCGGCGCCGACGTAGACGACGCCCTTGACGACGACCGGCGACGACTCGACCGCGGCGCCGGTCTCGAGTTGCCAGAGCAGGTGACCGTTCGTGCGCCTGTAGGCCGTCACGTTTCCGGCGTGGGAGCTGACGATCAGGCGATGACCGGCAATCGCCGGAGTCGAGGCCGTGAATCCCGCGGCCTTGCGCGACCAGATTACGCGGCCGCTTCGGGCATCGAGCGCCACCGTCCTCCCCCGCTCCAGGTTGACGTAGAGATATCCGTCGCAGTAGCTCGGCGGATACTCCATCAGGTCGTGAAGTCCGCGCGTCCAGAGGATCTTGGTCGGCCGCCCGAGGTGCAGATTCGGTCGGGCCAAAGAACGCAGCGGATCCCCGCCGAAGTTGTTCCAGCAGGGCTCGTCGACCCGCGTGCGACGGGTCTTCTTCGGCGGGCTCGCAGCTTTCGTCGAGGTGTCGGATGTCCTGATCGTCACGCTTTCGAGTGAGGTGACCGAGCCGGCGAGGCCGGGGCTCCTGAAGTGGAGGGCGAGCGCGGCTCCGAGCGCTGCGAGCATGAGTAGGACGACGATCCCCAGCGGCACGAGAAATCGCTTTTTCTGAACCCAACTAGGCAGTCCCGGCAAGGCCGGGAGTATAGCGGCGGCCTGGAAGCGAGATCACTCGACCGGCGCGTCCCGCGGCAGGTACGCCGCGGCCAGCGCGAGCGCGCCCCAGGTGATCGGGTCCTCGAAAAAACCGCTATAGGAGAGCGAGTGCACTACCAGCACCCCGAATGCGGCGGCCAGGCTCAGCCCGATCGTCGCATCGCGTCTGAACGCGTTTCGGAGCGTGACGAAGGCACCTGCGAACCAGGCCAGGTAGGCGGCGAGGCCGACGATCCCGAGCTCGGCGGCGACGGTCAGCGGCGTCGTGTGTGAGGTGTCTCGCTTGATCGCGTCGCTGGAGACCGATTTGTCCTGGGCCGCGCGCGGCTGTGAGCCGACGCCAACCCCGACCAGCGGATGCTCGGTGAAGACGTCGAAGGTGATCGAAGCGAGGTGCGAGCGTCCACTTGTCAGATTGCGCAGAGAGTGACCCTGAACGCTAACGGCCAAGAACCCCGCCCCGACGAGCGCCAACGAGGCGGCACCGACAACGATCGCCTTCCGGGTGCGACGACCGCCGGCGACGAGCGCGATGCAGACCACGGCGACGAACAGCGCAGCGAGGCTCGACAGCGAGTACGTGTAGTACAGACCTGTCCAGAGAAAGGCAATCAGAGCCACAGCTACGGGCAAAGCGAGACGCTGTTTCCAGATCAGCACCACGAGTACGCTCAGTGCAATTGCGAGATGGCGCCCGTAGATGTTCGGGTCGTAGAAGAGGGAGTTGGTACGGAAGTAACTCGTGTAGATGTTCGAGATCTCGAGGAAGCGGGAGAAGTAGACGTGGTGGGTCGCTTCCTCCCACAGTCCGAAGGCCGCAAATCCGACCGCCTCCCCCGCCAGCGCATAGGCGAGAGCGCGCGGAATCCATGCCCGGCGCGGCTCGTAGACCACGACCACGACGAGCACCAGGAAGGGGAAGAGAAAGGCGCCAAGCTCGATCGAGCCCGCGCGCACATCCTTCGCCCAGAGCAGAGAGAGGGCGTAGAGACAGACCAAAGCTGCGCTCGGCACGGCAAGCGAGCGAGCCATGCGGCGCACCGGAACGCCGCGAAGCAGCCTCCATGCGAGCGCGAGCGCGGCGGCCGCGAGCACTCCGTACAGCGGCAAGAGCAGCCTTGCAGACTGAGATCCGAGTGATATTCCGATACGAAAGGGCGCAGCGAGCAGGAGCAGTAGAGGAGCGATTCCGGCGTGGCGCGTGAACAAGAAGGCGATGCCGAAGACGACGAGCCCGCCGCCGACAAGCGCCGCCGCTCGCATCGGCGAGGTAACGAGAAGCTTCAGGTCGTGCCCGGGAATGAGTGCGACGGCCAACCCCGCCTCGGCCGCGCCCAGCAGGATCAGGCCTGAGAGGATTGCTCGATTCCGGCCGAGCAGTATCGGGAAGCTCGCGAGCGCCCCCAGGACTGCGGCGACGTAGGCTAGGTTCGTGTGGGACATGGGCTTGCGCCGCAGACACTAGCTGCGCGCTTGCCGAGATTGCGCGCTATCGCGAGATCGATCTCGTCGCGCCGGCCCCGGCAACCTCCCCGACGACCGAACGGCCGCGAGCGCACCGACGTTGCCCGATTCAGTTACTGCGCCCGCGCCCGCTCGTCGTCCGTATGCTGGCGCAGTCCGCTCGTCTCGCTCCGAAAAACCTGCAACTTGCCCACGAAAGTCCTCATCGTCAGCTTCTATTTTCCTCCGGCCGGCGGCGGAGGCGTGCAGCGCTGGTTGAAGCTCGCCGGCTATCTGCCCGAGCACGGAATCGAGACGCACGTCCTGGCCCCAGACGATCCCCGCTGGATTCAGAGCGACCCCGAGCTAGAGATCCCGGATCGAGTGCGCGTGCACCGTGCCCGCTATCTCGGCCCGGCCGGGGGGAGGCCGGGCGAGAAGCTGCTCGGCCTGAGCCGGCCGCGGCGGCTCTGGCGGCGCGCGTTGCTCATACCCAGATCGTTGCTCATTCCCGACGAGAACGTCGCCTGGGTTGCCGGCGCACTACCGGCTGCTCGCCGGATCATCAGGCGCGAGGGCATCGACGTCGTCATCACGACCTCGCCCCCCAGCTCCGTACACCTGATCGGCGCGTTGCTGCGGCGTCGCTCGGGAATACGCTGGATCGCCGATCTGCGCGACTCCTTGATCGCCAAATCAGGTCGCCATTTCGAGCGCGCGCTGGTGCGCCTCAAAGAGCGCACGCATCGGGGTGTCGCCCGTAGCATCGCCCGCAGAGCCGACGCGATCGTCTGCGTCACGCCGACGATCGCCGAACAGATGGTCGCGCTCGGCGCGCGCGGCGAAGCGCACGTGATCCCGAACGGGGCCGACTTCGACGAGTTCGAGAACATCGAGTACGAGCCGGGAGAGCGCTTCGTCATCACCCACACCGGCAACTTCTTCGGCAAGCGCGACCCGCGTCCGTTCCTACGCGCCCTGGCGCAGATCGACGCCCCGATCACGGCTCGCTTCATCGGCGAGTTCAGGACAGCCGACAGGCTCTGGGCCGAGAGCCTCGGCCTGGGCGAGCGGCTCGAGCTGACGCGTTTCGAGCCGCATGCGCAGACGATCGCCTCGCAGCGACACTCCGAGGCGCTACTACTCCTGATCCCCTACTCGGGCGGTCGCGGCGCCGACGTCACCTCGGGGAAGCTCTACGAGTACCTGGCGGCAGGGCGGCCGATTCTCGCCTCGGTGCCGCCGGAGGGCGCGGCGGCCGAGCTGGTGCGCGCGGCAGGCGCCGGCCTCGTCGCACCTCCCGACGACGCCGATGCCATCCGCTTCGCTCTCGAAGAGCTGATCGACCGCTGGCGCAAGGGAGCTCTCGCCGACGTCGAGCTCCCGCCCGACCTTGCCCGCGACATCGATCGCAGGGAGCGCGCCCGCGAGGTGGCCGAGCTGATCGAGCAGATCGCGGCTCGCTGACCGCTTCGGTCGAGCCTGTGAGCGGGCTAGAGCCGGCCCAGGTGCTTGAAGTAGCGGTACAGGTGAACGAGCCCGGGCTTGGGATCGCGTAGCTGAAGCACCGGCTCGACGAAGGGCGGCAGCGGAACTACCGGGCGTTCGCCCCTCATCAGCACGATCGCCCAGTGCTTGCGCCGGCCTTCGCTCGTACGCGGCTGCGGCGGTCGTCCGGTCAGATCGAGATAGGCGATGTGGGCCAGATTGACGCCGCAGGCGGCGGCCAGCGAGTGCCACATCCACAGTCGCGGGTTGATCTCCATCAGCTTGAAGGAGCCGTCACGGTGATCGCGCTTGAACTCGACCTGCGAGACTCCGTTGAAGTCGCAGACCTGCAGTAGGCGAAGCGAGTCCTCGACCAGCTCGGGCAACCAGAGCGCCTCGCCGTGTCGGCAGCTGCCGACTCCGCGCGGCACGAGCTTGCGGCTGCGCGGAGTCTGGCGCAACTTGCGGCCGCAGAAGACGCCGAGTGCGCGGCCCTCGGCGTCGAGGTAGCTACCCACGGTGTAGAGCTCGTCGTCGTCGCCGGGGACAACCTCCTGGAGCATCGGGGCGAAGGGCTCTGCCTTGGCGTAGGCCTGTTCCAGCTCGGTGAGCGAGTCGCAGCGAAAGACGCGGCGCCTGGGGTAGACCTTGCGGAAGGCGATCGGCTCCGACGGCTTGACGAAAAGCGGAAAGCCGAGCTCGCCCGCCGCCCGGCGGGCCTCGGAGGCCGAGCCGGGATAGAGCGTCCGCGGCGCGTCGACGTTCGCTTCGACGGCGCGAGCGAGCTGCCAGCTCTTGCGCTGAAGCACATCGAGCTTTTCCACCTCCGGCGCCGGACATAGCAGCTTGCCGTCCAGGTTCGGGAGCACGCGGGCGATCGAGGCCAAGCCGTCGTCGTGGGTGGCGAAGATAGGAGTCGGAGCCGGCAGCAGCTCGGCCAGCTCGGAGAGGAAGGCCGCGAAGCGCTCCTCGGCCGCGTAGGGGTCGGGGCAGAGCAACGGCAGCGCGTAGCGAGAGCGAAGCCCGATCGCGTAGGGACGGTGGTCGAGTGCAAGCACCTTGACGCCCGCGCGAGCGAGCGTCTGGATAGCGCCGAGACCGTTCACCCAGCCGACTTCGAGCACGATCGCAGGCGCTTCGGAGGAGTCACCGAGAAAGCCCTGTATACGCGAGCGCGTCGCCTCGTCGATCGTCTTCTCGCTCATCGGAGAGCGATCGTAGCGGCTGCCGATATCCGCCGGTGCCGGATACGATCGGGCGCCGGATCTCGATCTCCGGCACTCTTAGCGATCATGAACGGAACGCTCCGATGATCCGCGGGCAGCTCTCCCGCCTTGCACGCCAATCGCTGGTGTACGGCATCGGCGGCGTGGTCTCGCGCCTCGTCGCAATCGTCCTGCTCCCGATCTACACGGACTACCTCAACAAATCCGCCTATGGAGAGGTGGCGCTGCTCCTGGCCGCCGAAGCGATGGTCGTGATCCTGTTCAGGATGGGCGTTCAAAGCGCGTTCTTCC
>CAZWTK010000006.1:56670-77918 GCA_964636655.1 uncultured Gaiellales bacterium | reverse complement strand
TCTCCGGGCTCGCACCACCGGCGGCGCCCCGAGCAAGCGAGAGCGATTCTCTTTGCACAAAGTCGTTGTTCGCGGAGTGCCGACCTTCCACGCGATCCAAGAAGTACCCGTGCGGGGGATTGCGGAATGACAAATTCCGGCAATGGTTCGACATGCACCGGCTCAGCCGTCCATCTCCCGTCGATATGCCGTCGCCATCCCGTCGTAGCGCCAAACTCCCTCGAGCCTGTCTCGGTCAATCCGAGCGGCTTCCCGGCGATCTCTACGCCGGAGGGCGGCATCTCGATACGTGTGATTGCACGATCCCTCGGACCGGCTGAGCTCGGTGTCTCGTCGCTCTGGTCGCGGTGGTTGCTCCCCCTTCCGCCGCGGCCGGAGCGTACCGCTCATTACGTAACGTAAAGCCCGCAGGCCCAGCGACCGAAGTCGCCGGGCCTGCATCGGACTTGCGGGCGAGAGGACTCGAACCTCCACAGGCACTCGGCCCAACGGGACCTAAACCCGTCGCGTCTACCAGTTCCGCCACGCCCGCGGCTCTGGAAGGATAGACCGAGGGCTCGGCCGATCGCATCCGTCCGGCGGATCCGGTTGTTCGCTCTACCCGGTGCTTGCGGGCGTTTGCTCCAGCGCCGGCTCCTTCGGGCCCATATCGAGACGGAAAGGCGGATACTCGTCGCGCATCAGCGCCGCGTAGGCGACCACCCGCACGACCCAGCGGTTCATCCCCATCACGAAGTCGAAGATCTCGCGCGGATAGCGCTTGCGGAAGAGCAGAATGACCGCCGCGATCACGACGAGCAGGCCGGTCAGTCCGCCAGAGAAGCGCGCGCCGCCCTGGAAGACGGCGATGATCAGATACTGGGGAATCGCCAGCAGCCACCACTTGACCAGTACGAGCCCACGCGAGAGTCGCTCCGGGTACTCGATCTCGAGCGTGGCCGGGTAATCAGGCACGGGTCCAAGCGTGAAGGGCGGATAGCGGTCGGTGCCCAGCGCGGAGTAACCGTAAAAGCTAACGCGCCAGCTCCAGCGCATCACGCCCACGTTGAAATCGAACAGTCCGCGCGGATAGCGCCCCGTGAAGAGAATGGCGAAGAAGGCGATCATGCTCACTACGATGAATGCGATCCAAAGAAACAGGAGCACAACGAAGTGAGGGATCAAAAGCAGCCACTTGACCAGCCACAACCAGCGGTTGAGCTCCGGCTCGAGCTCGCCCTCGAGGCGAGCGGGATAATTCAGACGAACAGATGCTTCCATGCTTCCTCCTGTCTCCAGCGGTCTTGCTCGATTATCGTCCGCGAATACCGCCGTGTCGGTACGGGAGGCCGCACCCGCGAGCTCTGGCAACCTCCCCATTGTCGGATCTCGCCCGGGCGGTCGAAAAGCGGGTGCAGGCGTACGCTCGGGCATACTCCCGTTCGGGCCCCGTAGCTCAGTGGATAGAGCGACGGACTTCGAATCCGTGTGCGGAGGTTCGATTCCTCCCGGGGCCGATTACTGCGACGGCGCCTGCAATTGGGCCTGCCCGCCTGGCCTGAGAGGCTATCCCTTGGAATGCGGTTGGGCCTGGCGGGCAGGATCTAAATCCCCCGAAATGAGTAAATCGGCCTCGATTTCCCCCTAGTACGCGGGTCTCTCACTCTTCCGGGTGAGCCTGGGAGCGTTTTCAGAGGTGTACCTTCGAGGCAGGAGTCGTAGCGAGTGGCAGTCCCCCCCGACCAGGCCCTCGCTAGAGCAGTTCTCGAACAGGAGCTGACCGTGTTGAACGACGGTTTCAATAAGCGTACGCGCCCAGTCGCGCTACCCCTACTACGCCGTCGGTTTACGAAGACGATTGGCCTGTTGGCCGTCTGCCTCGTTGCGCTTGCCTGGATAGGCAATGCGGCCGCCGCGACCAGCTCCATCGACCCGATTCTGCTTGCCGAGGCGGTGTCGAGCCCTGCAAAGAGCGAGCAGATGATCATTCTCAGCACCGAGGACGTGAGTGGCGCTACCGACGCCTTCAACCAGGCCAGCGCCGTCGATGACGGTTACGGGCTCGGGACTTTGCGCGCAGAGCTTCCCCTGGTTGGCGGAGTTGCCGTCACGCTCCCGGCAGCACGCGTTGCAGCGCTGGCGGATATCGACGGGCTCACCGTCAGTCCCGACGCCACGCTCGAGGAGAGCCGCTACGACGACCTCCCCAACATCCAGCTCTGGCCGTACCTGAGCGGAAACGCCCACCTTTGGGCCGGGCAGCGACGCCGGGCGCCGCGGATGCCGACCGTTGCCGTGGTCGACTCGGGCGTCGATACGAGCCTTCCCGACCTGGCGGACAGCCTGCTCGTTCCGCAGGTGGATCTGTGCAGCCTGGCGTCCAACTCGCCGGGTGACGGCGACGGCCACGGAACCTTCGTCAGCTCGATCATCGCCGGTAACGGCGCCGGCCACGTCGGCGCCGCGCCGAACGCGAAGTTGATCTCGCTGGACGTGATCAACGACGAAGGCATGGCGACGACCAGCGACGTAATCGCCGCCGCTCAGTGGATCGTCGATCACCGGCACAAGTACAACATCAGGGTCGTCAACTTCTCGCTGCACGCGATCACGCCGAGCCACTTCGTCAACGATCCGCTCGATAAAGCGGTCGAGAAGCTCTGGTTCTCTGGCGTCGTCGTCGTGACGGCGGCGGGCAACTACGGCGTTGACGGCGAGCCGACCGCGGTGCGCTACGCACCCGCAAACGACCCCTTCGTGATCAGCGTCGGTGCGCTCGACAACAAGGGAACGCTCGACTACTCCGATGACAGCGCGGCTCCCTGGTCGACCTGGGGCCACACGCTCGACGGCTTCGCCAAGCCCGAGATCGGCGCCTCCGGTCGCTACATGATCGGCGCCGTGCCGGAAGGCTCTTCCCTGCTCAGCGAGTTTCCGAACAACATTTACAGCCCGGGGTATCTACAACTCTCCGGCACCTCGTTCGCAGCGCCGGTCGTGACAGGCGCCGTAGCCCAGCTGCTCGCGCGGCACCCCAATCTGAGGCCCGACGACGTCAAGGCCGGCCTCATGCTGGGCTCTGAGCGGACGCGCGCCGCGACGCCGGGCTCGCTCGGCTTGGGAGAGCTCAACGCCGGTCGAGCGGACAGTCTGCTCGGCCGGAAGTTGCCGAACCCGAACGCGGCGCTAAACCAGTTCGTCGTCTACAAGCGTGGCTCGATTCCCTCCTTCGACGCTGAGGCGTGGACGAACGCGGTCGTACACGAAACGGACTGGGCCAGCGCGAGCTGGGAGGCAAAGTGGTGGACCTCCGGGACATCGGCGGCCAAGTGGTGGACGTCGGGATCGCAGACGGCCAAGTGGTGGACGTCGGGCTCCTGGGAGGCCAAGTGGTGGACGTCGGGCTCCTGGGAGGCCAAGTGGTGGACGTCGGCTTCCATCGAGGACAAGTGGTGGGTCTCGGGCTCCATCGAAGACAAGTGGTGGGTCTCGGGCTCCTGGGAGGCGAAGTGGTGGACGGCCGTCTCGGATGCCGTGGAAGCCTCGATCGCCCAGAGCGAGATCGATTTGCAGAACGAAAGGCAGGCACAGGGAGACGCAAGCACGACCGGTTACCTGCTCACCAAGTCCGACTACTTGGCCCTGTTCCGCAATCCGTTCCTCACCCCGGTGCCGTTCCTCACCCCGGCGCCGTTCCTCGCCCCGGCGCGCCACAAAGGAATAGCACTAAAGAAATATTCGTAAGCCGACGACGATGAATCGTATGAACGGCCGCAGTCCGGCGGTAGATGGACAGGCGCGGCACGCGTGGTTACCACCGCGGGCTGCGGTCTTCTTTTTCTTCGTTCTGAGCGGCTCGGTGGTCACGCTGGCGCCGCTCGTATCCCAGCTCGGCTCCGGGCGCGACGAGCCCTGGGTGACCTTCGCCATCTTGTCCGCTCTGGCCGGTATTTCACACCTGCTCGTCGTGGTCACGCCCAATAACGAGGGCTACGCGATCGACATCGTCTTCGTGATCGCCGCGGTGCTTCTCTTGCCGCCGGAGCTGGCCGTGCTCGTGGCCGTCGCGCAGTTCATCCCCGACTGGCTCAGGGAGCGGCGGCCCTGGTACATCCAGGTTTTCAACACCTGCGACTCGATTCTCTCGATCCTGGCCGCCAGCGCCGTCTACCGCTACCTGCCCGAGGCGGGAATGATCTCCAGCCGTCTGCACGGCGTGCTCGCGGCCGCCGCTGCGAGCGCCGTCTTTGTCATCGTCAACCACGTTCTTCTGGACGAGGTCGTGCACCTGGCTCGCGGTCACAGCTTCCGTGAGCTCGGCGTTTTCTCGCCGGCCAACTACGCGCCCGATCTCGTGCTCGTCTCGGTCGGAATCGCAGTTGCCTTCTTCTGGCACTACAACCCCGTGCTCGTTCCCTTCGCGCTCGCGCCGCTGACGTTGATCCAGCGCTCCTTGTCGGTACCGGCCCTGGAGGCCGAGGTACGGGTCGATCCGAAGACCGGTCTCTACAACGCGCGCTACTTCGGCGGCGTCTTCGCCGAGGTGCTGGAGCGGGCGCGGCGCCGTCACCGCCCGCTTGCGCTGATGATGGTCGACCTCGATCTGCTGCGTGAGGTCAACAACAACTACGGTCACCTGGCCGGAGACGGTGTGATCAGGGGCGTGGCCGAGGTCTTCCGGGCCAGCCTTCGCATCGAGGATGTTCCGGCGCGCTTCGGAGGAGAGGAGTTCAGCGTGCTCCTTCCGGAGACGCCGCTCGACGACGCACTCGAGATCGCCGAGCGAATTCGGTGCGAGGTGGCCGAGAAGCTTTTCCAGGTCGAGACGGTGCCCGAACCGATTCGGGCGACGGTGTCTATCGGCGTGTCTTCGTTTCCGGCCGACGGGACGACCCAGACCGATCTCGTTCACCATGCCGACCTGGCCGTATATCGGGCCAAGCTCCAGGGTCGCAACCGCGTCGTCGCCGCTTCGACCGAGCTCGGGCTTCTGATCGAGCCCGCGAAGGCCGCCGCGGTCGTGATCCCCGAGGACGGCGAGTACGTCACACCGCTGCCGGCGCCTGCTGTGATCAGGCCTCGAAAGGAGCGGCGGCGAGTACGGGCGCGCGAGTGGTTGGGCATCCGCGATGTTCCGCGCCGCTTGATGTGGCTGATCGGCGTGCTCACCATCGCCGGCGTCGCGGGGGGCGTGGCGGGCGCCGTGTTCGGCTCGAGCCGCGACCTGGTCGGAATGTGTGCGCTCGTCGCCCTGATCGCGATCGGCCAGGTGCTGGCGATCGAGACGGACGACTCGTCGATCTCGGTCACCGCGGTGGGCGCGATCGCCGGAGCCTCGCTCTTCGGCGCTCGTGTTGCGTTTGCGGCAGCGTTCGTGGCGGCGCTCGTCGATTGGAGCGCTCGCCGCTCGCCGCTACACCAGCCGCTCTTCAACGTGGGCGCTCTCACCCTCTCGACGCTCGGAGCAGTCGGCGCCTTCGATCTCGTTGTCGGGCTGCCACTCGGCTCGCACGACATCAGGGCGATTCCGGCGGCGCTGGCGGCTTCGGGCGTCTATTTCATTCTCAACACCGGCCTGCTGGCCCTGGCCCTGGCGTTCGAGTCGGAGCAGGGCTGGTGGGCGCTCTGGCGCGATCGCTTCTCCTGGATGACCGGTCACTACCTCGTTTACGGAGCGGTGGCTGCGGCGATGGTTATCGGCTACGACTCGATTCACGCCTACGCGCTGCTCGTCTTCGCCCTGCCACTTGTGCTCATCCGGCGCACCCAGGAGGCCTACCTGAGCCACACGCAGGGCAGTGCGCGCCGCCTGCGCACGGCCGCCGAGCTGATCAAGAAGCAGAATGTCTCTCTGGCCGAGGCCAACCAGCTGCTGCGCGAACGCTCGACGGCCGCGATGGAAAGCCTTTCGGCCACGGTCGATGCTCGCGACTCCTACACCGCCGGCCATTCGCGCCGTGTTCAGAAGCTGGCGCTGGCCATCGGTCGCGAGCTCGAGCTCTCCGAGCCGGAGCTGGATCTACTCGGCCACGCAGCCCTCTTCCACGACATCGGCAAGCTCGCCATCCCCGACTCGATCCTGCTCAAGCCCGCTCGCTTGAGCCTCGAGGAGTGGGGAGTGATGCGCAAGCACGCCGACGAAGGAGCCCGCATCATCGAGCGACTCGGTTTCCTCGCCGATGCCGTGCCCGCGATCCGTCACCATCACGAGCGCTGGGACGGAAACGGTTACCCGGACAGCCTCGCCGGTGAGGACATCCCGCTGGGCGCTCGCATCATCCACGTCGCCGACGCGCTCGACTCGATGCTCACGACTCGCATCTATCAGGCCCAACGCCCGGTCGCCGAGGCACTCGAGCAACTACGCTCCGGTGCCGGCAAGCAGTTCTGTCCCCGTTGCGCGCGCTGTGCCGAGCAGATCCTGACCAACGAAGTCGATGCCGACGGCAACCTGGAGCTGTCGGACGGCGAGCGCCTCGAGCTGCTCGCCTGAGAGCCACTGGCGGAATCGAGACCCGCCGAAGGCGGTCGGGCCGTGGAGCGCTTCGTCTGTCAAGGGGTTCTGCGAGCCCGGCGGAAGAACTCCGTTCCTGCCGCGCCGAGAGATCCGACGCCGGCCGGCTCCGCTCTGCTTGAATGCGGGGCGTGGAGACGAACGTCGTTGAGCTCGCTGAAGACCGTGTGCGCCTCACGGTCGAAGTGCCGAGCGCCGACATCAAGCATGCGGTCGAGCACGCCGGCGCCGATCTCGCCGAACGCACGAAAGTGCCCGGTTTTCGCGCCGGCAAGGTGCCGATGCCGATACTGGTGCGCCGGCTCGGCAAGGAGCGCATCTATACCGAAGCGGTGGAGACGCATGTCGGCGGCTGGCTCAGAGCAGCCGTGGTGAGCAAGGGCTTGCGCCCGGTCTCGGAGCCCCAGTTCGACTACGAGTTGCCCGCATCGACCGACTCGGGCTGGAGCTTCAGCGCCGAGTTCGATCTGCAGGCGCTGCCCAAGCTGGCCGACTGGCGCAAGCTCGAGGTTGGCAAGGGCGAGGCGGAGATTCCGGACGGCTTGCTCGAGCACGAGCTCGACGCCCTGCGCTCGAGCGTCGCCGAGCTCATACCGGTCGAGGGCAGGCCCGTCCAAGACGGCGACACGCTCGTCGTCGATTTCGTCAGCGAGCGGGAAGAGGAGAGTCGCGATCAGGTGATCGAGCTCGGGACGGGCAAGCTGGCCCGCGAGCTCGAGCAGGGACTGATCGGGGCGGAAGCGGGCGAGAGTCGCGAGATCCCCTTCTTCCTCGCCGACGGTAACTCGAGCACCGTGAAGGTGACCGTGAAAGAGATCATGGAGAAGGAGCTGCCGCCGCTCGACGACGAGCTGGCGCGCGCCGCGAGCGAGTTCGAGACTCTGGACGAGCTGCGCTCGGAGATCGAAGGAAGACTGCAAGCGCAGGCCGAGGCCGAGCGCGACATCGCCTTCCGCGAGGCGGCCGTCGACGCCTTGGTCGAAGTTTCGAACGTCGACGTGCACCCGGTGCTCGTAGAAGAGCGGGCACGCGCTTTGCTGGCCAATCTGGTTCGCTCGCTCGAGCGTCGAGGCATGAATCTCGATCTCTATCTCCAGATGACCGGTCAGGAGGCCGCACAGCTCGTAGAAGAGGTACGTGGCGAGGCCCGCCGCTCGATCGCGCGCGAGCTCGTGCTCGAGGCTGGAGCCGACAAGCTGAAGATCGAGATCTCAGACAACGAGATCGAGGAGCTTGTACGCGAGCAGTCCGGCGCGGCCGGCGAGGACGCCGACGAGCTGGTGGCGGAGATCTGGCGCCAGGGCCGCCACGAGGAGTTGCGCGATGACATGCGCATGAGCGGCGCCCTCGATCGCATCTGCGAGGAAGTCAAGCCGATTCCGCTCGCTCAGGCCGAGGCACGCGAGCAAATTTGGACGCCGGGGAAGGAAAAGCCGGCCTCCACTACGAAACTGTGGACCCCCGGTAGTGAGGAGACACCATGAGTCCTTTGATCCCAATGGTCATCGAGCAGACATCGCGTGGCGAGCGCTCGTTCGATATCTACTCGCGGCTTCTCAACGAGCGAATCATCTTCTTGGGCACGCCGATCGACGACCAGATCGCCAACCTCGTGATCGCTCAATTGATCCACCTGGAGTCCGAAGACCCGGACAAGGATATTTCCATCTACATCAACTCGCCCGGGGGCTCCGTGTACGCCGGCCTTGCCATCTACGACACGATGCAGTTCATCAAGCCCGACGTGCAGACGACCTGTGTCGGCATCGCCATGTCGATGGGTGCGGTCCTTCTGGCCGGCGGCAGCAAGGGCAAACGCGCGGCGCTGCCCAACTCTAAGATCCTCATTCATCAGGTCTCGAGCGGCTTTCAGGGCCAGGCCTCGGACATCGAGATTCAGGCGCGCGAAGTGATCAACATCAAGCGCCGGCTCGAGGAGATCCTCTCGGCGCACTCAGGTCAGAAGATGGAGAAGGTCGCCAAGGACATGGAGCGCGACTACTTCATGACCTCGGAAGAGGCGCTCGAGTACGGCTTGATCGACCGCGTTCTGGCGCACCGCTCCGGCACGCCCACGCCGGAGAAGAACGAGAGCAAGTGAGTATTGCCGCCAACATGAACGCTCGGCGCCGGTTGGAGCTAGCCGAAACGACGTTTTCGAGCTACAAGGAGTAGAAGTGGCAAGGGCAAGCGACGGAAACGAGCAGCTCCTCTGTAGCTTCTGCGGAAAATCGCAGAGGCAGGTCAAGAAACTCATCGCGGGCCCCGGGGTCTACATCTGTGACGAGTGCATCGATCTCTGCAACGAGATCATCGACGAAGAGCTCACCGTCCCGGCCCAGCTCGATCTGGAGAACCTGCCCAAGCCGAAGGAGATCTACGGCGTTCTCAACGACTACGTCGTCAGCCAGGAGGAATCGAAGCGGACGCTGGCTGTAGCGGTCTACAACCACTACAAGCGCGTGCAGATGGTCGTCGAAGATTCCGACGTCGAGCTGCAGAAGTCGAACATCCTCTTGCTCGGCCCGACCGGCTGCGGCAAGACGTTGCTGGCCCAGACGCTCGCCCGCATTCTCAACGTGCCTTTCGCCATCGCGGATGCGACCGCGTTGACCGAGGCCGGCTATGTCGGTGAGGACGTCGAGAACATCCTGCTCAAGTTGATTCAGGCAGCCGACTTCGACATCAAGAAGGCCGAGACCGGGATCATCTACATCGACGAGGTCGACAAGATCGCGCGCAAGGCCGACAACCCGTCGATAACGCGCGACGTCTCGGGCGAAGGCGTGCAGCAGGCGCTGCTCAAGATCCTCGAGGGCACAATCGCCTCGGTGCCGCCCCAGGGCGGGCGCAAGCACCCACACCAGGAGTTTCTCTCGATCGACACCACCAACGTCCTCTTCATCTGCGGTGGCGCCTTCGCCGGCCTGGACGCGATCATCGGCCGCCGCGCCGGCAAGAACGCCGTCGGCTTCGGCGCCGAGATTCGCTCCAAGAACGACGCCGAGAGCTCGGAGCTGCTCGCCGATGTGATGCCCGAGGATCTGCTCAACTTCGGCCTGATCCCCGAGTTCATCGGCCGCTTGCCGGTCATTTCGGCCGTGCATCAGCTCAAGCGCGAGGACCTGGTCAAGATCCTGACCGACCCGAAGAACGCGCTTGTCAAGCAGTACCAGCGCTTCTTCGGTTACGACGAGGTCGAGCTCGTCTTCACCGAGGACGCGCTCTGGGAGATCGCCGACAAGGCGCTCGAGCGAGAGACCGGCGCTCGCGGCCTGCGCTCGATCATCGAGGCCGCCCTGCTCGACGTGATGTTCGAGCTGCCGTCGCGCAAGGACGTCTCCAAGTGCGTCATCACCAAGGAGACGATCTCGAAGGGTCAGCGCCCGACGCTGGTCACCAGCGGCGCCGCAGCCGACGAGCCAGAAGAGGAAGAGCTCACCGAAGAATCGGCGTAGACCCCTTCGAAGGCGAATCGAAACGAAGCGCTCCATTTTGGAGCTCGGCCGGAAACAGAGGAACACCGGCTGAGCACGATCTCGCGGCCCGAGGACGTTGTCCTCGGGCGCATCCGTACCTCCAACCGATACGAATGCGCCCTGCGCCCTAGCCTCGAACTACGAGCTCGCACTCATCCGGCGCCCCTTCGTCCCCAGACGAGCTCCGCCTGACCGCGCTCGGCATGCACGCGTGCGCCTGCCTCGGTCTCGTCCGTAGCCCTGCTGCGAATGAGGCACCGCGTCCTAGCATCGCGCGCACCGATCGCACCCAGTCGGCGGGTCTTCATTTCACTAGGAGCTCGGGGGAAGGCGAGTAAGCCGATGCCCCGCCATCCACCCAGCCGACCGGTCCACGCCGTGCCCTC
The DNA here is from genome assembly GCA_964636655.1 of uncultured Gaiellales bacterium. GTDB lineage: Bacteria > Actinomycetota > Thermoleophilia > Gaiellales > Gaiellaceae > Fen-549. Next base: position 67,560 of record CAZWTK010000006.1, on the reverse strand, counting down.
CGTAGAATCCAACTCCATGGATCCTCTCTACAAGCCCGCGGGCGTCGAGGAGCGCTGGCAGAAGACCTGGGAAGAGGAGGGTCTCTACAACGCCGACCCCGACATCTCACGCCCGACGTTCGTCGATGCCCACCCGCCGCCCAACGTCACCGGCGAGCTGCACATCGGCCACGCCCTTCAGTTGGCCCTCGGCGATTCAGTCGTGCGCATGAAGCGCATGCAGGGCTTCAACGTGCTCTTCCAGCCCGGCTACGACCATGCCGGTATCTCGACTCAGAACGCGGTCGAGAAGTACCTCGCAAGCAATGGCAAGACGCGCCAGGAGCTGGGACGGGAAGCCTTCGAGGCGCGCGTCTGGGAGTGGCTGCACGAGTACGGCGGCAAGATCATGACCCAGTTTCGGCGTATCGGCGCCTCGCTCGACTACCGGCGCGAGCGCTTCACCATGGACGAGGGCTACACGCGGGCGGTGCTGCGCTTCTTCGTCCAGCTCTATCGCAAGGGCTGGATCTACCGCGACAACCGCATCATCAACTGGTGCCCCTTCCATCAGACCTCTCTCTCCGATCTCGAGCTCACGCATATCGATGCAACCGACGAGCTGGTCACGATCCGCTACCCGCTCGCCGACGGTTCCGGCCACATTGCCATCGCCACGGTGCGCCCGGCCACGATTCCCGCCGATGCCGCCGTAGCCGTTCACCCGAAGGACGAGCGCTACCGGGATCTCGTCGGCAAGGAGGTCGTGGTGCCCTTCGTCGACCGGCGGGTGCCGGTGATCGCCGACAAGCACGTAGATCCCGAGTTCGGTACCGGGGCGCTCAAGATCACGCCCGGCCACGATCCGATCGACTTCGAGATTGGACGGGCGCACAGGCTCGACGAGCTAACCGTGATCGGCCCCGACGGACTGGTGAACGATCAGGTGCCTCTGCTCGAGGGCCTGACACAGGAGGAGGCAAGCGAACGCATCCTCACCTGGTGTGACCAGCGCGGCCATCTCGTCTCGCGCGAGCCCTTTCGCCACGCGGTCGCCCTCTGCGAGCGCTGCGAGACCCGTATCGAGCCGCGTGTCTCGCTGCAATGGTGGTGCTCGATGGAGGAGCTGAAGAAGCCGGCGCTCGAGGCGCTGCGCGAGCGGCGCGTCCGCTTCCATCCCGAGTCGCAGCATCGCTTTGCGATCGAGTCGCTCGAGGAGGCGCCCGACTGGTGCATCTCCAGGCAGCTGTGGTGGGGCCATCAGCTTCCCATCTGGGAGTGCTCGCAACGCCACCTGACGGTCGAGGAGACGGAGCCAAGCGCCTGTACGGAGTGCGGCTCGGAGAAGCTGACGCGCAGCGAGGACGTGCTCGACACCTGGTTCTCCTCGGCGCTGTGGCCGTTTGCCACCCTCGGCTGGCCCGACGATACCGACGATCTACGCGCCTTCTACCCGGGCGATCTGCAGACAACCGCACGCGAGATCATCCGCCTCTGGGAGAACCGGATGATCTTCGCCGGGCTGGAGCTACTCGGCGAGGTGCCCTTCCGCGACGTGGTCATTCACTCGACCGTGCTGGCCACCGACGGTCGGCGCATGTCCAAGAGCCTCGGTACCGGCATCGACCCGCTCGAGGTGATCGCCGAGCACGGCGCCGACGCGGTCCGCTACGGCCTACTCAAGATGTCCTCCACGCAGGACGTGCGCTTTTCCTACGGCGCCGTGGAGGAGGGGCGCAAGCTCGCCAACAAGCTCTGGAACGTCTCGCGCCTGATCCTCGCCAACGTCGGCGACGCCGAGCCCGGCGCGCGTCCCGGCGAGATCGGCGAGCGCTGGATCCTGGCCCGGCTCGAGGCGACGCGGAGCGAGATCGAGGAGTGCTTCGCCGCATTCGACTACGCGGGGGTCGTGACTCGGCTCTACCACGTGACCTTCGACGAGTTCTGCGACTGGTACGCGGAGTCGATCAAGCCGCGACTGTACGACGGCGATGCGGATGCTCGCTCGACGGCGCTGGCGGCGCTCGAGCGTCTACTCACGCTCCTGCACCCGGTCATGCCGCACGTCACCGAGGAGATCTGGTCGAACCTGCCGGGGCGCGAGGCTCGCCTGATCGTCTCGCCCTGGCCGGCGGCCGATACGCGCTTCGCGGCCGATGCAAACGCACTCGAGCGGGTTCAGGATGCCGCCGCGATCTTCCGTCGCAGCGGACTGCGCGTGAGTCTCACAGACGACGAGGAGCGCATCTTTCAGGCGGTCGTCAAGCCCGAGCGGACGAAGGTCGAGGCGGTGAGCATCGAGGCCGAGACCGGTCGCCTGCACTTGGAGATAGCGCGCTGCGAGAAGATGCTCTCCAATCCGAGCTTCGTCGAGCGCGCACGAGCCGAGGTCGTCGAGGCCGAGCGTGAGAAGCTCGCCCGTTACAGGCGTGAGCTCGATGCCCTCAGCGGCTGATCCACGCACCGGCCCGAACACGACCTGGCTGAGCTCTCTCAGTCCCTGGCCCGAGCGCTTCGGATTGGAGAGGATGAAGGCGCTGCTCGCCGAGCTCGACTATCCGCAGCGCGCATTCCGTTCGGTCCACGTGGTCGGCACCAACGGCAAGACGACGGCGACCAAACGGATCGAGGCCCTGCTTGTGCGCGAGGGCGTGCCAAGCGGCGCCACGATCTCGCCACACGTGCGCGGCTGGGCCGAGCGGATCAGCGTGAACGGCGCCGAGCCCGATCTCGAGCGCGCACTCGCCCGTGTGCGACCGGCCGCGGAGCGCCTGCAGGCCACCCAGTTCGAGGTCGTTATAGCGGCCGCCTTCGCGGAGTTCGCCGCCACCGGGGTCGAAGTGGCCGCGGTCGAGGCCGGTCTCGGTGGTCGTTATGACGCGACCAATGTGATTGCGAGCGAGGTTGTCGTGCTCACGAACGTCGCGCTCGAGCACACCCGCTGGCTCGGTTCGACGCGTGAGCAGATCGCACGCGAGAAGCTGGCCGTGATCACGCCCGGCGCCAAAGTGGTACTCGTCGAGGAGAAGTGGGAGGCGCCGGCGCGCGAGGCGGGCGCCGGCTCGATTTCGGTCGTCGCCTCCGAAGCGCTTCCGCGCAAGGCGGTAGAGCTAGTGCTCGGCCGGGCGATCGGGGCCGAGACGACCGAGGCGAAGATTCCCGGACGGCTCGAATGGCGCAATGAGCGCGAGCTATGGGACGGCGCCCACAACCCCGCCGGCGTCGCGTGGCTCGTTCGGCAGCTGCCTCGCGAGCGCTGGACGGTCGTCTGCTCGATCCTCGCCGACAAGGATGTCGGCTCGATGCTAGAGACTCTCGCGCCGCGCACGAGTACCCTCGTCGCGACGAGTTCCTCCAACCCGCGGGCGCTTTCTGCGGCCGAGCTGGCGGTGTGCGCCGAGGGTCTCTTCGAGCGGGTCGAGGCGGTCGACGATCCCGCGCAGGCTCTCGCTTGGGGGCGCGAGCTGGCGACTCGCGACGGGTACCTTCTCGTCACCGGATCGCTCTACCTCCTTGCCGATCTTGTGTCGATAGAGGAAGCTGTGGGGAAATGAAGAACGCAAGCCATGGTCTAACCGCATTTTTCGTATTGCTGGTCGTCGTCGTCGCCGTTCTCGGTACTGCATTCGGAATCGGATACTTCGTAGGCAAACTGCTCATATGACGAACTCACTTCTTGCCCCAGTCTCCGTTGCCTCGCTGAGCAGCTTTTTCGACTCCAACCTCTGGGACGTGATCAGGAATCTTTCCTTCTTCTTCATCGCCGTCTTCTGGCTGGCGGTCGCGTACTGGGTCAACAAGGATGCTCGCCGGCGGATCGAAGATCCGTGGCTGATCGGTACCTCGACGGCGCTGGCGCTCCTCTTTCCGTTCTTCGGCGCGGTCATCTACATGCTGTTCAGGCCGCCCGAGTACCTGGACGAGGTGCACGAGCGCGAGCTCGAGATAAAGGAGATGGAGGCACGCCTCGGGAAGCGCGTGACTCGCTGCCCGGTTTGCCAGGTCGACATCGACTCCAACTACCTTGTCTGCCCCGTCTGCACCACTCGTCTCAAGCAGCCCTGCGCACGTTGCAAGGCGCCGCTCGAGCCGCTCTGGCAGATCTGCCCCTACTGCGAGGCTCCCGTGTCGCCCCAAGAAACGGCCACCGAGGAAACATGGGAGCGGCCGCCACACCTGCGCCGGTCACGCTGATCAGTCGATACCTGACCCGCCCGAGCTTTTCGGGCGCCGGATCTCTCACTCGGTCGAGTGAAACTACTGCAATCTAAGCTCCCCTTTAGGTCGCTTAACTAGACTTGCGGCTTGATGGCTGTTGAGCGCACACTCGTGCTCGTCAAGCCCGACGCGGTCAGGCGCGGCCTTTGCGGCGAGATCATCGCGCGCCTCGAGCACAGAGGCCTGGTGCTACGCGCCGCCAAGCTTACCCAGGTCGACGAGGAGCTGGCCGGTGCGCACTACGCCGAGCATCGCGGGAAGGACTTCTTCGCAAGGCTCGTCTCCTTCATCACCTCCGGTCCGACACTCGCGCTGATCGTGGAGGGTGAGGCGGCGGTGAGCGTCGTACGCGCGACCATGGGCGCGACCGACCCGGCAAAGGCGGCGCCGGGAACGATCCGCGGCGACCTCGGGCTCTCGATGCCCGACAACCTGGTGCACGGATCGGACTCGTCCGAATCGGCCGCGCGAGAACTGGCGCTCTGGTTCGATGAAACCGTCTGACCTGCCCGACTACGCGGCGCGCAACCTGGCTCTCTGGTCGCGCTACGGGCGCGATCAGGAGGAATGGGGCCGCGCACAGTGGGCCATGGAGGACATCTGCTGGGGCCTTTTCCGCGTGCCGGAGAATGACATTCAGGTGCTACCCGGCCTCTACGAGACCGATGCGATCGAGCTCGGCTGCGGAACGGCCTACTTCTCGGCCTGGCTAGCCAGGCGCGGCACCCGCGTCGTCGGCGTCGACCTGAACCCCGATCAACTCGAGCGGGCGCGCGGCTTCCAACGCGAGTTCGAGCTCGAGTTCCCGCTGATCGAGGCCAACGCCGAGGAGGTTCCGCTTCCGGGCGACGCGTTCGATCTGGCCCTTTCCGAGTACGGCGCCAGCGTCTGGTGCGATCCGTACAAGTGGGTGGCCGAGGCGAAAAGGCTGCTTCGTCCCGGCGGCAGGCTCGTCTTTCTGCGCAACTCGACCCTGCTCGTGCTCTGCAGCGACAAGAAGGGGCGCGTTCAGGAGAAGCTCGAGCGCCCGCAGTCCGGCTTGCATCGCATCGACTGGATGGACGACGACGGCGAAGGGAGCGAGTTCCAGCTCGCACACGGCGACTGGATCGACCTGCTTCGCGGGAACAGCTTCGAGGTCGAGCGCCTGGTCGAGCTGTATGCGCCGGAGGGAGCGACTCTCAATCCCATCTGGGATTTCGTCAGTCCTGAATGGGCGCGTAGCTGGCCGGCCGAGGAGATCTGGGTCGCGCGGAAGCTGTGAACGGCGGCGCGCCCACTCCGCTTCTGCTCGCCTCGACCTCGCCGCAGCGGCGCGCGATTCTCAGTCAGCTGGGTATTCCGTTCGACGTCGCCCGTCCCCGCTACCACGAGAATGATGCTCCCGAGGCCGACCCGATCGAGCTGGTGCGTGCACACGCTCGCGGTAAGGCGCGCTCGCTGGTCGGCGAAGTGGCGAGCCGTCCCGTCCTGGGCGTTGACACTGCGGTTCTGCTCGACGGGCAGGTCTTCGGCAAACCGGCTGACGAGAGCGAGGCTCGGGCCATGCTGGCTCGCCTGGCGGGACGAGCCCATGAGGTGATCTCGGGCCTCTGTTTGATCGGCTCGGGCTGGGAGGAGCTCGGGCACGAGATCACACGCGTAACATTTCGTGAGCTTGGTGCGGGCGAGATCGACGCCTATCTCAGCGGTGACGAATGGCGCGAGCGGGCCGGCGCCTACGCCATCCAGGGACTCGGCGCGCGCCTGGTGGCGCGCATCGAGGGCGACTACCTGAATGTGGTCGGCCTTCCGGCGGCGCTCCTCGTGAGCATCCTCGCGCGGCGATTCCCAGGCGTATACGGGCTCGGCTAGCGGCGCACCCGGCTCGTCGCCGGCATGCAGCTCGCCGGCATGCAGCTCGCCGGGGAATAGTCAAGTCGTCCCGCGAGGTCACGCCCGCGTGCCTGGCACCGGGTAAACGCGGCGAATAGATTAGTCTCCGAAACTGGACGGAACTAGCCCGAAAATGTGTCGAATTTCGGACGTCCTTCGTTGACGAACTCTCTGATTCGCTCCGCGGTCGGCGCGAAACCGCCACCGGCGAAGGCCGTTGCTACACGTGTCGTCGTGAGCAGCGGGTTTCGCTCGCGAACGCCGACCTGCGCCCCGTAGCTGCTCCATTCCCACATCTCCGCCCGTTCGCAGAGCATGGCGCGCACCGGGTTGAGTGCGATATAGCGAACCAGTTCGAGCAGCTGCTCGTCGCTCTCGATCACGATCGAGCGGTATCTGCGTTCGAACAGGTGGCCCGTCTGCGCATGACGGGCGTTGATCCATTTCGCAAAGCGGTTGTTGAGGCGGTGCATTCCGGCGGCGATGTCCGCGTTCGGAGTTTCGACGAGAAGGTGATAGTGGTTCGGCATGAGGCAGTAGGCATGACAGCGCCAGTTGTGTCTCTTCACGACCTCGGCGAGCATCGAGAGGAACGTCAAGCCGTCTCGCCTCTCGGTGAAGATACGCTCGCGGTGATTTCCACGACTCATGACGTGGTAGAGACCGGCAGTGATTTGAGGGCGAGGAGAGCGCGCCACGAATCGATTTCTACGCGTTCGGTCGGGCGAACGGTAGGCGTGATCGGCGCTTTACACAGTCTTGGCACATCGGCCCGTCCGGACCCGTCCCGGTACCAGGCACATGGAAAACAGCTAGACTCGGACGCCGCCATGGGCATCTTCAGCTCGATTAGCGGTCTTGGGGGCCGCGATATGGCCGTCGACTTGGGGACGGCAAACACGCTCGTCTACGTACGGGGTCGTGGCATCGTGCTCTCCGAGCCATCGGTAGTCGCGATCGATCAGCGCACGGGCGAGGTGCACGCGGTCGGCGTCGAGGCCAAGCGCATGCTCGGTCGCACTCCGGGAACGATCTCGGCGATTCGCCCGCTCAAGGACGGCGTGATCGCCGACTTCGACGTGACCGAGACAATGCTGCGCCACTTCATCCAGAAGGTGCACCAGAACCGCTTTGCCCATCCGCGCGTGGTCGTTTGCGTGCCGAGCGGCGTGACCGGGGTCGAGAAGCGCGCCGTCGAAGAGGCGACGCTGACCGCGGGCGCTCGCCGCGCCTACCTGATCGAGGAGCCGATGGCGGCCGCGATCGGGGCGGGGTTACCCGTCGCGGAGCCGGCCGGAAACATGATTGTGGACATCGGCGGCGGCACCAGCGAGGTGGCGATCATCTCACTGGGCGGAATCGTCGTCTCGCAGAGCCTTCGCCTGGGCGGCGACGAGATGGACGACGCGATCGTCAACTACCTCAAACGCGAGTTCAAGCTCCTGATCGGCCATCAGACCGCCGAGGAGCTCAAGCTCGAGGTCGGCTCGGCCTATCCGCTGCGCGAGGAACTTCAAGCCGAGGTGCGCGGGCGCGACATGCTCACCGGGCTGCCGAAGACGGTCGTCATCTCCTCGGAAGAGATCCGCCAGGCGCTCGATGAGCCGGTCGTCCAGATCATCGACGCGATCAGGGCCACCCTCGATCGTACGCCGCCCGAGCTGGCGGCCGACATCATGGACAGGGGCGTCGTCCTCGCCGGCGGCGGCGCGCTCCTCACCGGCATCGACGAACGGCTCAGGCACGAGACGCACATGCCCGTTCAGGTCGCCGAGTCGCCACTCACCTGCGTCGCGGTCGGATCGGGCAAGAGCCTGGAAGAGTTCGACGTGATCCACCGCAGCGAGCGTTCGCGGCGACGGCACAACAAACGCTGACCGGCCCTGCCCTTCCCGCGCCGCCGGCGTCGTGATCGGCGCCTAGGCTCGCGATGCTCTCTAAAATGGGTCGCCACGTGCCTCGCAACCGCACACGGTTCGGGGTCCTGGGCTCGGCGGAGCGGCGAGCGTCCGCCACTTCTTCCTTGGCTCGGGATCGGAAGACAATACGGCGTCGAATCATCGTCGTTGTGCTCGTGCTGCTCTCGCTGGCTCTTCTCACCGTCTCCTTCCGCGAGTCGTCGAACGGCCCGTTGCATCGCTTCCAGGGCTACGGAAGCGCGGTCACCAAGCCCTTCCAGGTGGTCGCCGATCGTATCGCCCAGCCTTTCGAGGACGCCTACGGCTGGATCCACGGCATGCTCCGGGCCAAGGACGAGAACAAGAAGATGCACCAGGAGCTCGAGAACCTGCGCCAGCAGCGCGCGAGGCAGAAGAACGCCGAGGCCGAGGTGAAGCGGCTGGAGGCGCTGCTCAACTACGAGCACTCCTCCCGCTTTCCGGAGGACTATCTGAAGGTAAACGCCGAAGTGGTGACTCCGGCCACCGGAGCCTTCGAGCAGACGATCGTGATCGCCGCCGGGCAGAATCGCGATATCAGGGTTGACGACCCCGTCGTTGTCGGTGACGGCCTGGTCGGGCGGATATCCCAGGTCGGCCCGACGACGTCGAAGGTGACGCTGCTGAGCGATCCGGGCTTCGCCGTCTCGGCGCGCGACCTGCGCACCGGCGTCGAGGGAATCGTCCGCCATCAGGCGACCGGCAGCGCGCTGATACTCGACGACGTCAAGATCGAAAAGCAGGTGAGAGAGGGCGACTCGATCATCACCTCGGGCTGGCGCAGGCCGGATCTCTCCTCCTTGTACCCGGCCAGGATCTCGATCGGGCGGATCAGCAGCTTCAGCCAGAGCGACGTCGACCCCAACAAGCGGATTCAGGTCGAGCCGAGCGTCGACCTGTCCTCGCTCGAGGCCGTCGTCGTGCTGATCGCGAAGAACAGGCAGGCAGGTGGCCCGTGAGGCTCGTGCTGAAGACGGCTGCGATCGTCTTTGCCGCGGCGATTCTGCAGGGTAGCTGGTTCAACGCCCTCTCGCTCGGATACGGCAGTGCCGGCCTTCTGCTCGTCACCGTCGTCTCGCTCGCGCTTCTGCGCGGCTCGGTGTTCGGCGCCGGAGCGGGATTCGCGGCCGGACTTCTGTTCGACATCTCGACCTACGGCCAGCTCGGGCTCACCTCTCTACTACTCACGCTCGCCGGCTTCTGGACCGGTCGCTACGGTGAGACGACCGGGCGTGACCGAGCCCACGCGCCCTTTCTCTCGGTTGCCGTCATCACCGTCCTCTACGAGCTGGGAGGGTTGGTCGTTCGCTTCCTGATCGGTGAGCCGGCGCCCTTCGGGAAGCTCGTGCTGGGAGCCCTCCCCGGAGAGCTCGTACTCAACCTGATCCTGACCGCACCCGTCTACGTCCTCTGCCGCCGGGCAGTCGGCAAGCACGGCGACGAGCTGGGCGCCCCGGAGGTGAGGGTGCTTGCCTGAGAACCCTCTCGGCTCTTTCGTACCGGGCGATCCGCGTACGCGCGAGCCCTGGCACGTCAACCAGCAGACGATTCTGCGCGCGGGAATCCTCGGCGCGATCGCGATCGCCCTGTTCGTGACCCTGATCGTCCGCCTCTGGGCGCTTCAGATCATCTCGGGCAACGACTACCTGCGCATCGCCCAGAACAACCAGGTCAGGACGGTTCGCCTTCAGGCTGCGCGCGGCTCGATCATCGACGCCAAGGGCCACGTCCTGGTTAAGAACCGGCTCACCCACGAGGTGCGTGTTTGGTACGCGGAGCTGCCCGGGAAAGGTGACCGACCGACGCGCCACGCGGTGCTCAAGAAGCTGGCCCACGTTCTCAGCATCCGGCCGCGCCGGCTCTATCGCGAGATCGACAAGAGGAAGAACGATCCGCTCAACCCGGTCGTCGCCAAAGGGGACATCAACCGCTGGCAGAGCAACTACATCCTCGAGCGCTCCGATCAGTTCCCCGGCGTCGAGGTCGCGGCGCGCTACGTTCGCGACTATCCAAAGGGTTGGCTTGCGGCTCAGACTCTCGGCTACGTCGGCTCGGCCACGGAGAAGGAGATCGAGAGCGATTCCAGCGGCTCGATCAGGTCGGGAGACGTGATCGGGCAGACCGGCGTCGAGGCGGCCTTCGACGAATACCTGCGTGGGATCCCCGGTTTGGCTTCGCAGCGCATCGACTCGCAAGGCCGTCCGCGCAGCGAACTGGTGGTCAAGCCCGAGCCGCAGCCCGGCGACACGGTGCGCCTGACGCTCGATGCCAGGCTGCAGTCGGTGGCTCAGAAGGCGCTGAAGAACGGCATCCAGGCGGGGCGTAACTCACTCTGCAGCGGTTGCTGGAACGCCAACGGCGGCGCGATCGTTGCGCTTGATCCGAACGACGGCTCGGTGCTCGCGCTCGCCTCCAATCCGAGCTACCCACCCGGTGCCTACTCCGGGCACGTCACGAATCGCAAGCTTGCGCGCTGGGGGCTGACATCCTCGACCGGCGAGGCTCACAACTGGCCAGGCCTCAACCGAACCACGATGGGCCTCTATCCGCCCGGCTCGACCTTCAAGCCGGTGACGGCGATCGCCGCCATCCAGTCCGGGGTGCTCGACCCGAGCGAGAACCTGCACTGCACGGGGAAGGTGACGGTCAAGGGCCGCCCCTTCAACAATTGGGACCCGAACGCGAACAGCTGGATCAACCTGCCGACGGCGCTCGCGCTTTCCTGCGACACCTACTTCTACCAGCTCGCGCAACGGATCTACGGCCTGCCTCCCAGCTACGGCGAGCCGATCCAGGACTGGGCCGATAAACTCGGCCTCGGCCAGCACACCGGCATCGAGATCGGCGACTACGCCGGCGTCGTGCCGACGAAGAAGTGGCA